>JBBRQQ010000045.1:0-24208 GCA_038226155.1 Burkholderiales bacterium | reverse complement strand
GCCGATTTTGGCCATTTTTAACCCCTAAAAACGGCTGCAGCCCAATAAATACGGGCGTAATCCGCTATTTAATCAATAGCGCCTCAAATGCAAGCCACGCCCAATACGGTGGTCTCGCTGCAGTAGTGCCTGGCAGCAACGTCGAAATGAAACACCCCCGGATCGCGCACAGGATCCACGCTGACCGGGATCACGCTCTTCGGAGGAAAGCGACCTTCAAGCAGCAGCTTGGACAACGGGTTCTCGATGCGTTGCTGGATCGCACGCTTCAGGGGCCTGGCGCCGAACACTGGGTCGAACCCGACCTTAGCCAGCTCTGCAATTGCAGGCTCTGATACCTGGAGCGTGAGGTCCATCTTCTGCAACCTGGCCTCAAGCACCTTGAGCTGGATACGGGCAATCGACTCGATGTTTTTCGCATCCAGTGCGTGGAAGACAACTGTCTCGTCAATGCGGTTCAAAAACTCGGGGCGGAAGTAGTTTTTGAGTTCGTCCGTTACAGCGTCTTTGATCTCGTCATACGGCTTGCCCACCATGGACTGGATGATGGGCGAGCCGATGTTGCTGGTCATGACGATGACGGTGTTCTTGAAGTCCACGGTGCGGCCCTGGCCGTCGGTCAGGCGGCCATCGTCCAGTACCTGCAGCAGCACGTTGAATACGTCGGGGTGGGCCTTCTCGACCTCGTCGAGCAGCAGCACGCTGTAGGGCTTGCGGCGTACGGCTTCGGTCAGATAGCCGCCCTCTTCGTAGCCCACATAACCCGGCGGCGCACCGATGAGGCGGGCGACCGAATGCTTTTCCATAAACTCGCTCATGTCGACGCGAATTAAATGGTCTTCGCTATCGAACAAAAAGCCTGCAAGCGCCTTGCACAGCTCGGTCTTGCCGACACCGGTAGGGCCGAGGAACAGGAAACTGCCCGTCGGGCGATTCGGATCACTCAAACCTGAACGCGAACGGCGGATGGCATTGGCCACAGCGCCAATCGCTTCTTCTTGGCCCACCACGCGGTCGTGCAGCTTGACTTCCATCAGCAGCAATTTGTCGCGTTCGCCCTGCATGAGTTTGCTGACCGGAATGCCGGTTGAGCGCGCGACGACCTCGGCGATTTCTTCAGCCCCCACCTGTGTGCGCAGCAACTTGGGCGCGCTGCTGGTACCGGGTTTTGCTTCGCTGTCTTGCGCGGCCTTCAGGCGTTTTTCAAGATCAGGCAGCTTGCCGTATTGAAGCTCGGCCACCTTGTTGAAGTCGCCCTTGCGGGTCTGCTCTTCGATCTGGAACTTGATGCGGTCAATCTCTTCCATCACGTCTTTGGAGCCAAGCGCCTGGGCTTTTTCAGCCTGCCAAATTTCGTCCAGGTCGGAAATTTCTTTTTGCAGCTTGGTGATTTCGTCCTCGATCAGGCCGAAGCGCTTTTGCGAGGCTTCGTCTTTTTCACGACGCACGGCTTCCCGTTCGATCTGCAATTGAATCAGGCGGCGGTCCAGCTTGTCCATCACCTCGGGCTTGGAGTCGCGCTCTATGCTGATCTTGCTGGCCGCTTCGTCGATCAGGTCAATTGCCTTGTCGGGCAGAAAGCGGTCGGTGATGTAGCGGTGCGAGAGTTCTGCCGCAGCCACGATGGCCGGGTCGGTGATCTGCACGCCGTGGTGCAGTTCGTACTTTTCTTTCAGGCCGCGCAGGATGGCAATCGTCGCTTCAACACTCGGCTCGCCGACCAGGATTTTCTGGAAGCGGCGCTCCAGCGCAGCGTCTTTTTCGATGTACTTACGGTATTCGTCGAGCGTAGTTGCACCGACGCAATGCAACTCGCCACGGGCCAATGCAGGCTTGAGCATATTGCCCGCATCCATTGCGCCTTCGGCCTTGCCCGCACCGACCATGGTGTGCAGCTCGTCAATAAAAACGATGGTCTGGCCTTCGTCCTGTGCGAGTTCTTTGAGCACGGTTTTCAGGCGCTCTTCAAACTCACCACGAAATTTTGCGCCTGCCAGCAACGCGGCCATGTCGAGCGACAGCACGCGTTTGCCCTTGAGCGAATCAGGTACCTCTCCCGCCACGATGCGCTGGGCCAGGCCTTCAACGATGGCGGTCTTGCCGACACCGGGCTCTCCAATCAGCACGGGGTTGTTTTTGGTGCGGCGCTGCAATACCTGGATGGCGCGGCGGATTTCGTCGTCGCGGCCGATCACCGGGTCCAGCTTGCCCATGCGCGCACGCTCGGTCAGGTCAAGGCAGTATTTTTTAAGCGCTTCGCGCTGGCCTTCTGCGTCGGCACTGTCAACGCCCTGCCCGCCGCGCACAGCGTTAATCGCTGCCTCAAGCGACTTGCGCGTGAGGCCGTTTTCTTTGGCGAGCTTGCCGACATCGCTTTTGCTGTCAGCCACAGCCAGCAAATACAGCTCGCCAGCAATGAACTGGTCATTGCGTTTGATGGCTTCTTTTTCAGTCGCCTGCAGCAGCTTGGCCAGGTCAGAGCTGACGGCAATTTGGTCTTGGCCTTGTACCTGCGCCAGCTTTTTAATAGCCAGCTCGGTTGCTTGAGTGAGGCCGCCCACGTTAACGCCTGCTTTCTCGAGCATGGCGCGCGGGCCGTCGTCCTGCTTGAGCATGGCAAGCAGCAAGTGCGCTGGCTCTATGTAGCCGTTGTCGTTAGCCAGCGCGAGCGACTGGGCATCGCTCAGGGCCTCTTGAAACTTGGTGGTGAGTTTGTCTTGGCGCATTGAAATGTCCTCACGTGTAAATCTTGAATTAGAAAGTTAATTCGGGGAGATTCACGGATTTTCAAGGCGCAAGCGTTACCTAACCTTGCGCCACGTCAAACTGTGCCGTTTAAAAGTCAGGTAGCTTCGAGCGCTTAGCCTACAGACACTCGGCAGAATCCGGCAAGGTCACCAGTGCCTGAACAACTTGAAGCACTTCCCGGATTTCGGCGTTACCGACCTCGGTGGTGTTTGCTACCCATGCAACGAATTCATCCGGGCGCACCAACACTAGAGTGGCACCATATCGCAAGACTTCGCCCTCAGGCGGCGTCACGCAAATCGCCAATGGCAGATTCTGCTCAGCCGCTGCACTACTGAAGCGGTCAACTGTGGTTTGCGGCACACCAATTGCCAGCAAAGTGAAACCGGCCCCGAGTATCTCAAAAACGTTCTTTCCTGACGACAGTATTGCTGGCGCGAGATGGTGACCTGGACGTGCCTCGAAACGGTGCGATCCCTTGGCGCTACATACACCATCGGCAGCGGGGTCAGGCCACACCACGGGAGAGCCTTCGTAGTTCGGCTCAAACGAATAGATCTCGCCAACGGCACCTGCTGCCCGTTCTTGCCAGGCTTTCTCGAACGCGCCACGATCACGTTCAGGATCGTGAGAATCCAGAAATGCGCGGTCGTTCTCGATGGACTTGGCGATGAAGTCGTCGATGGTCGACCTGAACACCGGGCGGCGTTCAGCATCGTAGGAATCCAGCAGGCCTTCGCTACCCCATCCTTGTAAAGTGGCCGCGAGCTTCCAGCCAATATTTCTTGCGTCCTCCAGACCGGAGTTGACGCCATAGCCGCCATAGGGTGGATGGCTGTGAGCGGCATCGCCCGCGATGAACACACGGCCCTTGCGATATGAGTCGGCAAGCATGAACCGCAGATCCCAGAAACCGATGTGTTGGAACTCAATGTCAATCGACGCGCCAACAGATTCCTGAAGATAAGCCTTGAAGTCGAAGTTGTCAGCGGTTGTTCCAGCTGGAACGGGCGCATGAAAGAACCACGTACTGCCGAGATCGACACGTCCAAAGAACTTCCAGTAACCCTTCAAGTCGGGGTCCAGGACGTTGTAGAAAGCCTTGTCGGGATACCGTTCGAGCAACTTGTGAAGTTCAACCGATCGAAACACCAGCAGCACCATCAGCCGGTCGTTATCAGTCCGGGTCTGGGAAATACCAGCCTCCTCCCTGATCAGGGACCGCGCGCCGTCAGATCCCACCACATAGTCTGCGCGTAAAACACGCGCATGGTTACCGTCTCGATCCGTAATCGACACAGAAACGCTTGACTCATCCTGGACTAATTTGTCCGCCTTATAACCGTACATGGTCTGAACCTGTGGAAGTTCTGACACGCGCTGGCGCAAAACCGCCTCTGTGGCGTACTGGGGCAAGCGCTCGTTGGCCTGGAAATAGTAAGGTTTGACCAAGTCGCGTTGGAACCAATTATAAAAATAGGTGCCTAGCAAAGTGCCGTACGTGGTCAAGCCGCCGATGCCATATTCAGGCGGAATGGTGCGGGCAGCGCGCAACTGCTTCTCTGCACCCCAGGCATGAAAATGCTCCATGGTGCGCGTAGTCAGATTTTGGCCTTTGGGGATGGGCTGCGGCTGTTCGTACCGCTCCACAACAATGCAATGAACGCCACGCTGCCCCAACTCAATTGCCAACCCCATGCCAACAGGGCCACCGCCGACGATGATCACATCGGCGTCGCGCGGACTCTCGCTTTTGGTCATGCTAGACACCTATTCAGCCGCGATTCCGTTGCGCTTGATCACGCTTCCCCAGCGCTGGTAGTCCTGGCCGACAATCGTCGTAAGTTCAGCCGGGGTAGAAGACGCTGCATCCAGGCCACCCTTGGTCAGCACGGACTGCACGTCAGGCAGCTTCATGATGGCTGCAATCTCGGTGTTGAGGCGGTTGACCACATTGGCGGGCGTGCGATTGGGCACAAAAAACCCGTACCACATATCAACGTTGAGACCCTTCATGCCAAGCTCCTGCATGGTTTCCACATTGGGCGCCGCAGGGTTGCGTTTGGAACTGCCGACGGCCAGCGCATTGAGCTTGCCCGCTGTCACAAAACCCTGAGCAACATGCACCGGCAGAAAGCCGACCGCCAGTTCACCGCCCAGTAAATCCTGCACGTAACCGGCAGTACCCCTGTAGGGAATGTGCAGCATGGAAACCTGGGCTTCAGACTTAAGCAGCTCCATCGCCATGTGGTGCGGCGTGCCGACGCCAGGTGAGCCGTAGCTGATGGAACCGGGTTTGGATTTTGCGAGCGCCAGCAGATCCTTCAGGGACTTGATGTTGGTCTTGGGGTTGGAAACCAGCATCAGCGTGCCGTAAGCAGCCATCGACACCGGCGAAAAATCTTTCACCGGGTTGAAGGGCACATTCTGGTAAAGCTGCGACGCGATCAGCATCGTGTTGGCGCCCATCAGCACGGTGTAGCCGTCTGGCGTTGCCTTGGCGACGGCATCAGCACCGATATTGCCACTGGCGCCGGGGGTGTTTTGCACAATCACCGGCTGACCGAGGCGCTCACTCAGCTTGGGCGACACGGCGCGGGCAATGGTGTCCATGCCAGTGCCAGGAGTGAACGGCACGATGATTTTGATGGTTTGGCCGGGCCAGGTCTGGGCTTGCGCGGCTGCTGTAAGGGCAAGTGCAAGCGCCATCAAAAAACCGCCAAGGGTGTGTCGAATAGTCATGGCTCTCATGTTGTCTCCTGTCATTTTTAATAGTTTCACAGTTTGACAGCTTCTCGCGAAAAACCCGCAATCCTGGCGTAGTTTTCTGAAATAGCGCGCAGCTCGGCCTGGCTGATCAAGTCATCAATATGCCCAAAGGGTTTGCCGCCACTCAGCTCGTCCGCCTTCATGATGATGAAGTCGGGCGGGGTAGATCGATTGGTCAGCACAATTTGGGAAGTGGGGGCCAAACGCAGTGCTTCGTAGCTTTTAAGCGCCGCCAAGGGGTCTGGGTTACCGGCCAGTTGCTCGGCCAGCGTACGGCCATCAATGATGGCTTGAGCTGAACCATTGGAGCCGCGCGGGTACATGGGGTGCGCCGCATCGCCCAACAATGTGACGCGGCCAAACGTCCACTGCGGCAACGGGTCTTTGTCAACCATCGGGTATTCGAGAATTTGCCCGGCGTTGGTAATCAACGCAGCTACGTCGAGCCACGGAAAACGCCAGTCTTTGAAGATGTCTAAAAAGTCTTGCGCATCGCCACTACGGTTCCAGTCGTTCATGCTGGCGTTGTCGCGCTGGATTTCTGCGACCCAGTTAATCAGTTGCGTGCCGTCGCCATCCGTGGTGTCAACAATCGGGTAAATCACCATCTTGCCGGTGTCGATGGAGCCAATACGCACATAGCTTTTGCCCGTCAATATCGGCTTGTGCTTTGTTACGCCACGCCAGGTATTGATGCCCGCAAACGCGGCTTTGTCGTCGGGGTAAAACTGCTTGCGCAGCGTTGAGTTGATGCCATCGCAGGCAATCACCACATCGGCTTGCACTGGCGGCAACGTCTGGCCGCTGGTAGTGTCGGTAAAGTGAACTACGGCGCCGTCAGCGCCCTGCTCTACCCGCACGCAACGGTGCCCCGTGGAAACGGCGTGAGAGCCCAAGCGGTCAATAACAGTCTCATACAACAGGCGATGCAGCTTTCCGCGCGAAATACCAATTTCTGGCGTAGGGTGCCCGGCGTGGCGGCCGCGCGCTTCGCTGTAAATAAATTGGCCAAAGCGGTTGTAGTAAACGCTTTCCAGGTTTTCAATGCCCAGCGCCTCAATCTGCGGCTGCAAGCCCAGCGCGGCCAGCTCGCGCATGGCGTGCGGCAGCAAGGTGATACCCACGCCCAGCTCTTTCACTTCGGGCACGGTTTCGAACACGCGGCAAGGCAAGCCGCGCTGGTGCAGCGCCAGCGCCAAGCTAAGGCCACCTATTCCACCGCCAACAATCGCAATAGTCATAAATTTTCCCGAAAAAAGGCCGCTTTATAGGAATTAAATGGCTGTAGACCAATTAATACCGGCGTGAGAAGCTACTGATTCCATAGCAAATACCGGTCCTGTCCAGAGGACTACGAAACCTATTAATCTCGATCTAGTTTGCATGCTAACTATTATGACGAAACTGCCAACAGGCACAATCCACGCATTCCCTAACTCGTCCACTCGCCAATTTGTAGATTCGTCTGCCAGCCATGACCGCGCCAACCCCAACGCCCCTATCTCGCTTGTACGCCCGACCCGGCTTTTTGCTGCGGCGCGCGCATCAAATCTCCAGCGCAGTTTTTGAGAGCGAGTGCAAAGCCGTGAGGTTAACGCCCGCGCAGTTTGGCGTGCTGACGGTGCTGCACTCGTCACCGGGGCTCGATCAGTCAAGCCTTGCGCGTGCCCTGGGGTTTGACAAAGTCACGGTGCTACGCGTACTGCGGGGTCTAGAGGCGCGCAGCTTGGTGGCACGTACGGCAGCGCCCAACAGCCGACGCAATTTGGCTGTGGCCTTATCAGCAGACGGTGAGGCTTTGCTTAAACAATCACAAAAGCCCGCTGAGCACGCATACAAACGCCTCATGTCACCCCTAAGCGCCGAGCAGCAAATACACCTGCTGGCGCTATTGCAGCAACTGACTGATGGGCTGGAAGACCATGCGCGTGCGGCTTTTGTGCCGCCCGGCCAGGCGAGCAAGTAACCCTGGAGCGGCCCTTTAAACGTTGGTAGCCGCAATGCCCCATTTGGCCAGTGCGACATCGTCTGTGACCCGCGCATCCACCCAGCGCGCACCCTCGGGCGTTTGCTCTTTTTTCCAGAACGGCGCCTGCGTTTTAAGGTAGTCCATCAAAAACTCGCAGGCCTTGAAGCTCTCGCCCCGGTGCGCAGACGTTACGGCAACCATCACCACCTGGTCGAGCGGCTGCAACAGCCCGATGCGATGCACCACACGCGCACCATAAATATTAAAGCGCAGACAAGCTTCATCAATCATGGCTTCAATGGCTTTTTCAGTCATTTCGGGGTAATGCTCAAGCTCCATGCTGCTGACGTTTAGGCCGTCATTGCGGTCTCTTACGGTGCCGATAAAGCTGCACACTGCGCCGATGCGTTTGTCGTTTGCGCGCAGGGTTTTGATTTCTTCAGATAGATTGAAGTCACCGTTACGGATATTAACGCGAGGGTAAGCCATATACCTATTTTGCCACTGCCATCGTGCCGCGTGGCCCGTTAGCCCGACTATTCGTAGTGCGTCCACATTCGCAGGACACGAACAATTTTCTGCTTGGCAAAAACTTCGTACACGATACGGTGCTGAATATTAACGCGGCGCGAGTACGCACCTGCAAGGTCGCCCACCAACTTCTCAAAGGGCGGCGGGTTTTGAAAGGGGTCGCTGGCAAGAACATCGAGCAACTCTTGCGCCTTTGATTTGAGACCACTTGCAGCTAGCTTTTTTGCATCTTTCATCGCGTGCTTGGCAAACACAATCTCCCACATCACCACTTAAGCGCCTTTGCACTTTTTGCGAGAGGTTCAGCCATGCCGGCCTTTATGGATTCACGCATACCAGGCACGGCAAGCAGATACAACGTTTCTTGAATGGCGCTCCAATCGCCTGCCGAAAGCAACACAGCACTGCTGCGTTTGCCAGAAATAGTGATGGGCTGATGAGACGCTTCTGCATCATCAATGAGCCGATAGAGGTTGGCGCGGGCTTCGCTGGCGGTAAGGGTGTGCATTTTTGCGACAGTAAGAAAAATGAATATTGTACGTAAATACGTACGCGTTGTCAAACCGGTGCAAATGTTAAAAAACTTGCAATGTGCATTTGCGCCACTGCGCCGCGCCGGACACCTAGCCGCCCGTAACCGGCGGAAAAAACGCTACCTCACAAGCATCCATGAGCGAGGCTGATTCATCGCTCATCACTTGGTTAAGCGCCATGCGCACCGACTTGCCGCGTGCCAGTGCGGTAGCGTGTGCCGGGCTGGTGGCGATTAGTTCGTCGCGCAGGCTGGCAAGTGTGCTGGCTGACGTTTCATGCGCCACACTGCTGTGACCGATAGCCTCGCGAATAGATGCAAAATATTTGATAGTGATTTTCATGATGACCCTTTCACGACGCGGCCTTCACGACATAAGGCTAGCAAACGGTATGTAGCGCACCACATCACCGTACGCAATGGTTTGCCCTGCGGGGTTGTCTACCAGGCCGTCACCCCATACGGCTGACGTCAGCACACCAGAGCTTTGGTTGTTGAACAGATCCAGCCCGCCAGCGGCATTTTGTTTAACGCGCAAAAACTCGCGGCGCTTGTCGGCTTTGAGCCAATCAAAATGCGCGTGATGCGCCGTTGATTCAGGCGCAACGCTGTTTGCGCCTTGCAGCTTGAGGATGAAGGGCCGCACCAGCAACAGGAAGGTTACGAAACTTGAGACCGGATTGCCGGGCAGACCTATGAAATGAGCGGCACTGATTTTTCCGTACGCAAATGGCTTGCCGGGTTTGATGGCGATTTGCCACAAATTAAGTTCCCCCAGCGCTTGCACCGCAGGCTTGATGTGGTCTTCTTCGCCGACTGAAACACCGCCGCTGGTCAAAATCAAATCATGCGCCTGGCTTGCAATTTGCAAAGCGGCAACGGTCGCATCAAGCCGGTCTGGCACTATGCCCATGTCACTTACGGTGCAGCCGAGGCGCAGCAGCAGTGTGCGTAAAAAGAAACGGTTGGAGTTGTAAATCGCGCCCGGCTTCATATCACCAGGTGCCACATCGCCCGGCATGACCAACTCATCCCCGGTCGAGAACAGCGCCACGCGCACCTTGGGCGCGACGCTCACACTTGCAAAGCCAATGCTGGCAGCCAGCCCCAACGAGGCGGGTGTGAGGCGCGCACCATGGGCAAGTACTACATCGCCAGAGGCAACGTCTTCACCTCGGCGGCGAATCCATTGGCCGGGCCTGGGCTGTACCTGAATACGCACCGTCGGCACCATGGGCCTAACGTCGCAGGCTGCATCAATCGCTATGCATTCTTCCTGCATTACCACTGCGTCAGCGCCCTGCGGAATGGGTGCACCGGTGAAGATGCGCGCAGCTGAATTGGCAGCCAGCGCTACCCCGCTGCTACCCGCCGGTATGCGCTGGCTGACCAGCAGTTGCGTACTGGCATCAAACCAATCGGCGCAACGCAACGCGTAGCCGTCCATGGAGCTGTTGTCGTGCGCGGGCACGTCGAGGCTTGCCGTCAAGTCCTGCGCCAGTACGCGACCATCTGCATCAAAAGTTGATACCGACTCCACGCCCGGTAGTGGAGTCGCATGAGCCAGTAATTCGGCCAGCGCTGCATCCAGCGGCTTTAAAGGTGCGCGTGCGGCAGGTAGTTTGGCGTCAGGCGGCATGAAGAATTAAGCGATGCGGTTTTCAAACGAATAAAGAAAGCGTTCCTGATTTTCAATCAGATAGTCCGCTACGGCTTCAGCGTTATCGAGGTCTAGCACCGGGCGCAGGGTCGCTGTCGGTAATTGCGTTGGCGCATCCGTGGCGATGGCAACGATGAAATCATCATCCGTGTAGCGTACCGGGTTACCCGCATATTCAGCAGATGGCGCTCGCCAAACCTCTATCTTGGGCAGGTCGCTGTCTTTGAAGCCTTCAACCAGAACCCAGTCCACACCAGCGTACAGCTCGGCAATCAATTGGTGTACGGTCATTACCGCAGGCTTTTCAAACTCGCGCATCAGTGCCAGCCGGTTTTGGGACGCGACCACCACCTCAAACGCACCGGCCTCACGGTGCCGGAAGGTGTCTTTGCCGGGACGGTCAATGTCAAAACTGTGGTGTGCATGTTTGACGACAGATACGCGGTAGCCGCGTTTTTTAAGCGCCGGAATCAGTTGCTCAACCAGCGTCGTTTTTCCCGATCCGGAGTAACCTGCAAAACCCACCACATTCATGCCGACACTCTTTTCAAAAAATAAACACTATTAATTTCGTAGCTGATCACGCCCGCATTTATTGGGCTAGAGCCTTATTTAGTACACATTTTTGGCAATAAAACGCTTGATTTCAGCGACATCAGGCGAAATCAGCACCACGCGCTTGGGCAAGGCCTCAATGCCTTCAAACCTGGCCGGGCGTGGAGGCAGTTGGCCAAGGGCTTCTTCAATCGTCTCTGCAAATTTGATCGGCAAGGCGGTCTCCAGCACCACCATCGGTACGCCCGGCTCTAAAAACTGGCGCGCCACCTTTACGCCGTCGGCAGTGTGCGGGTCGATGATGTCGTTAAAGCGGCTGTGGCAATCACGAATCGTGTCCAGCCGATTGGCGTGTGTGCTTTTACCGCTGACAAAACCGTAACGGCTAGCGGCGAATTTAAAGGCCGCATCACCGCTTAAATCAAAGTATCCTTGCGCATTCAGCTGGTCGTGGAACAAGGCTTTGGTTTTGCCAGCGTCGCGGCCAAGTAAGTCAAACACAAAACGCTCGAAGTTTGAGGCTTTGGAAATATCCATCGACGGGCTGGATGTTTCGTGTGTATCTGAGCTGCTGCGCACACGGTACACCCCGGTGCGGAAGAACTCGTCGAGCACATCGTTTTCGTTGGTGGCAACGACGAGGTGCTTGATGGGCAGGCCCATCAAGCGGGCTACATGACCGGCGCAGACATTGCCAAAATTGCCCGATGGAACAGTGAAACTGATCTTTTCAGTACTTGATTTAGTTGCAGCAAAGTAACCTGCAAAGTAGTAAACCACCTGCGCCATAAGCCGCGCCCAGTTGATGGAATTGACGGTACCGATCTTGTATTGGCGTTTAAAGGCAAGGTCGTTGGACACGGCCTTGACGATGTCCTGGCAATCGTCGAAAACGCCATCAATCGCAATGTTGTAGATGTTCTTGTCCATCAAACTGAACATCTGCGCCTGCTGGAACGCGCTCATGCGGCCATTTGGCGAGGTCATGAAAACACGCACGCCCTTTTTGCCGCGCATGGCGTATTCAGCCGCGCTGCCGGTGTCGCCGCTGGTGGCGCCAAGGATGTTGAGCTGTTCGCCGCGCCGCGCCAGTTCGTATTCAAACAGATTGCCGAGCAATTGCATGGCCATGTCTTTAAACGCCAGCGTGGGGCCGTTCGACAAGGCCTCAAGGTACAGGCCTGGCTCAAGCGGGCGCAATGGAACGATGGCCTCCGAGCCAAACACTTCGGCCGTGTAGGTCTTGCGGCAAATCGCCTTCAGGTCTGCCATAGGAATGTCGTCGACATACAGCGACAGCACTTCAAACGCCAGATCGGCATAGGGCAAGCTGCGCCACTTTTCAAGAGTTGCCGCGTCAACCTGCGGATAGTACGCGGGCAAATACAGGCCACCATCAGTTGCCAGGCCTTCGAGGAGGATGTCGCAAAACTTTCGCGGCGCGCTGTCGCCACGGGTAGAGAGGTAGTTCATGTCAGGAATCTCAGGCCAGCTCTTCCTTGCGAATCCGCACAATTGGACTCAACACGGTCGCCAATGCCTGCATCTGCGCCAGCGCCTCGTTCATTTTGGCCTCGACGCAATCGTGCGTGAGGAGGATGAGGTCTGTTTGCGTTGAGCCCTCGCCGCCAACTTCATCGGCTTCGCGTTGCAGCACGGCATCAATGCTGATGCCCGCTTGCGCCAGGATACCCGTGACTTTGGCCAGCACGCCAGCTTCGTCGGCCACATTCAGGCGCAGGTAATAGCTGGTCACTACATCACTCATTGTGAGTACCGGCGTGTCGCTCATCGAGTCGGGTTGAAAAGCAAGGTGCGGCACGCGCTGCGCTGCATCAGCAGTGTGCAGACGCGCGATGTCTACCAGGTCGGCAATCACGGCGCTTGCGGTGGGCTCGCTGCCTGCGCCTTTGCCGTAATACAGCGTGGTACCGACGGCATCGCCATGCACCATGACGGCGTTCATCGCGCCTTCAACGTTGGCAATCAAACGCTTGGCGGGCACCAGGCTGGGGTGTACACGCAGCTCTATGCCTTTGGCAGTTTTTTTGGTAATGCCCAGCAGCTTGATGCGGTAGCCGAGCTGATCGGCGTATTTGATGTCTTGCGCACCGAGCTTGGTGATGCCTTCGATGTAGGCCTTGTCAAACTGCACCGGCACGCCAAAGGCGATGGCCGACATCAGCGCGGCCTTGTGCGCGGCATCAACACCTTCAATGTCAAAGGTCGGGTCAGCCTCGGCGTAGCCCAGGCGCTGCGCTTCTTTTAGCGCGACGTCAAAGTCCAGACCCTTGTCGCGCATCTCGCTCAGGATAAAATTGGTGGTGCCATTGATGATGCCGGCTATCCATTCAATGCGGTTGGCCGTGAGGCCCTCACGCAGCGACTTGATGATGGGTATGCCGCCCGCCACAGCAGCCTCAAACGCAACCATCACGCCCTTGCGATTTGCCGCCGCAAAGATCTCGGTACCATGCACCGCCAGTAAGGCCTTGTTGGCCGTGACCACATGCTTGCCGGCTTCAATCGCCTCCAGCACCAACTGCTTGGCAATGCCGTAGCCGCCAATCAGCTCGACCACGATATCGATGTCGGGGTTGGCAATGATGTCTCTGGCATCACTGACCACCTGTACGCCCTTGCCCACTGCGGCCTCGGCCCTGGCAGTGTCGAGGTCAGCGACCATTGATATTTCAATGCCACGCCCAGCGCGCCGAAGTATCTCGCCCTGGTTGCGCTGCAATACATTGAACACGCCGCTGCCCACAGTACCAATGCCCAGCAGGCCGACCTGTATGGGTTTCAAACTCTTTGCTTTCATCACTGCTTTCATCGTCATTTCATCTTCGTATCAGGAAACACGTTTTCAAGCCCGCTTGTTGCGGTATTTTTCAAGAAACTTTGCAATGCGCTCAATGGCCTCGCGCAGGTCTTCCTCATGCGGCAAAAACACGATGCGGAAATGGTCTGGTGCGGCCCAGTTAAAACCGGTGCCCTGCACCAGCATGACGCGGGTTTCTTTTAGCAGCTCCAGAAAAAACTGGCGGTCATCGGTGATGGGGTAGACCTTGGGGTCAAGCCTTGGAAACATATACAGCGCAGCCTGGGGCTTGACGCAGCTGACACCGGGGATCGCGGTAATCAGGTCATAGGCCAGGTCACGCTGACGGCGCAGGCGCCCGCCTTCGCAGGTCAAGTCGTTAATGCTCTGGTAGCCGCCCAACGCCGTCTGGATGGCCCATTGCCCCGGCACGTTGGAGCACAGCTTCATATTAGCGAGCATGTTCAGACCTTCGATGTAGTCCTGCGCGCTTTTCTTCGGGCCGGACACCACCATCCAGCCAGCGCGGTAGCCGCATGAGCGATAACTTTTTGAAAGCGAATTAAATGTCAGCGTGAGAACGTCGGTTGACAAACTGGCAATCGCCGTGTGCTTGACACCGTCGTACAGCACCTTGTCATACACCTCGTCTGCGAGGATGACGAGGTCATATTCGCGTGCAATGTCAATAATGCCTTTTAGCAGTTCATCGGCATACAGCGCGCCTGTTGGGTTGTTCGGGTTGATGACGACGATGGCCTTGGTTTTTGGCGTGATACGGGCTCGGATATCGTCCGGGTCGGGCATCCAGCCATTGGCCTCGTCGCAAACGTAATGTACTGGCGTGCCGCCCGAAAGGGTGGTCGCAGCCGTCCAGAGCGGGTAGTCAGGTGCGGGCAGCAGCAGCTCATCACCGTCGTTCAGCAACGCATTGGTGGCCATGACGATCAACTCGCTGGCACCATTGCCCAGGTAAATATCGTCCAGCGTCACGCCCTTGATACCCTGCTTCTGGGTCTCATGCATCACGGCCTTGCGGGCCCCGAAAATACCCTTGCTGTCAGAGTAACCGGCAGAGCTTGGCAGGTTGCGGATCATGTCCTGCTGGATTTCTTCAGGTGAATCAAAACCGAACACCGCCAGATTGCCGATGTTCAGCTTGATGATTTTCTGGCCTTCGTCTTCCATCTTCTTGGCCGCGTCCATGATCGGGCCACGAATGTCGTACAGCACGTTGGCGAGCTTGGCAGATTTGGTGATCGGTTTCATGAGGATTTTTCGGGCAGATTTTGCAGGCAAATTGTCAACGCGAGGGGCAACCGCGCATGCGGCCCACGTAAATTCGGACGGAATCTATAATTTGACCACATAAAACATCGTTTTCCGCTGGCAGCGCCTGCCTTGCGACACCTCTGACTTAACCATGAAACTGCAACCTGACCGCCTCGATGTTCAATCCATACTCGGCTACGGCCCGGGGTGGATAGGCATAGGCAGCAATGGCGTGGCGGAGAAAATCGAACGCAGCATCGTCATCGGTTCGCGCGGCGAAAAGTTCGATTGGCACTGCGCCAGTTTTGATCAGCTCACCGAGGCGCACTTTGAACTGCTGGCCGCCACACAGCCGGAACTGGTGATTTTTGGCAGTGGCTCGCGCCTGCGCTTTGCGCCGCCAGCCTTCATGCGCGCGCTGATGCACAAACGCATCGGCGTTGAAACCATGGACACATTGGCAGCCTGCCGCACCTACAACATTCTGGCTGGTGAAGGCCGTCAGGTGATGGCGGCGCTGCTGATTGAGTCATCCGTCTGAGGCCGGCTGTCTTTCAGAGTAAAATCTAGGGTTGCATTTGGAAACACCTCCCGGACAAGCCAGGTACCAAGGTCGTTCCAGAAGCCGCGGCTAATTACAACCACTTTCGTCAGGGCACATCAAGTATGGCAGTCGTCGTCAATAAACTTCTCCCCGAATTTGAAGCGAACGCCACAGGCGGTATCAAGGTTTCCAACGTCAGCCATATGGGCAAAGTCGTGGTACTGTACTTTTACCCCAAGGACAACACCCCCGGTTGCACCACTGAAGCAATGCAGTTCCGTGACCGCTACAAGGACTTCGTCAAGGCTGGTGCCACCGTATTTGGCGTGTCACGCGACAACATGAAGTCGCATGACGAATTCAAGGCCAAGCTTGAGCTTCCTTTTGAGCTGATTGCAGATACCGAGGAAAAAATGTGTCACATGTTTGGCGTGGTCAAAAACAAGATCATGTATGGCCAAAAGGTCAAGGGCATCGAGCGCAGCACATTTCTGATCGGCGCTGACGGCACCCTGAAAGAAGAGTGGCGTGGCCTGAAAGTACCGGGCCATGTTGACGATGTGCTCAAGGCTGTTAAGGCGCTGAAAAAAGCTGCATAATGAAGCTATGTTGTTGAGTCTCACGACTACTTTCACCGAAAAAGCCGCCCTGGCCTCAGGGCGGCTTTTTCACTTTTGCAATCCTCTTAACGAGAGTTTTACGCACTATGCCCCTGCCTCCCGCCCCGACCAAACGTGCCGCCCTGCTCTCTACCGATGCGCTTGACGCACCGGCCCGCTCACCTTCCAAAGCTGCACGAAAGACGGAGAACGCTGAATCAGACCACAGGCAGCCGGTAACGGAGTTGTTTGATGGCGGCACTGCAACCGGGGGCGATCACCCCGCCGCTTTCGTGGATAAAAAGGCCCATAGCCCAATTAAAACGGGTGTGGCCAGCTACAAAAAAGAGAGCAACTTTGCCCCGGAACCGATTGCGCCGAAAGCCGCCATCAGGCCGAGAAAGACCAGCCACACGGGTCCCGCCAAGCTGTTTGTGCTGGATACCAATGTACTGATGCACGACCCGATGTGCCTCTTCCGGTTTGAAGAGCATGACATCTTTTTGCCGATGATCGTGCTGGAAGAGCTGGACGGCCACAAAAAGGGCATGACCGAAGTCGCCCGCAATGCCCGCCAGACCAGCCGCACGCTGGACGCGCTGGCTGGTGCCAAGGATGCCGATATCGGCAAGGGTTTGAAGCTGAACACCACCGGACACCGCGAAGCCGGCGGTTGCCTGTTCTTCCAGACCAAACCGCTCGACTACACCCTGCCCATGAGCTTGCCGCAGGGCAAGGCCGATAACCAGATTTTGGGCGTGGTCGAGGCCCTGCGCAAAGAATATGCTCCACGTGAGGTCGTACTGGTGTCCAAAGACATCAACATGCGCGTCAAGGCGCGCGCGCTGGGCCTGGCAACTGACGATTACCAGAACGACAAAACCCTTGAAGACGGCGACCTGCTGTATTCAGGCGTGCTGGCGCTGCCCACCGACTTCTGGACACGCCAGAGCAAAACCATTGAAAGCTGGCAGCAAGGCAGCTACACCTTCTACCGCATCACCGGGCCGATTGTGGCCAGCATGCTCATAAACCAGTTCGTGTTTTTTGAGGCGCCGGGTGAACCACCGCTGTACGCCCGCGTGACCGAGATTCGCGACAAAACAGCGGTACTCAAAACCCTTAAGGACTACAACCACCTTAAAAATGCCATCTGGGGCGTGACAACGCGCAACCGCGAACAGAACTTCGCCATGAACCTGCTGATGGACCCCGAAGTTGACTTTGTCACACTTGCAGGCACAGCAGGTACAGGCAAAACGCTGATGGCCCTGGCCAGTGGCCTCACGCAGGTGCTGGACGATCGCCGTTACACCGAAATCATCATGACGCGCGCGACGGTGTCGGTAGGCGAAGACATCGGCTTTTTGCCCGGCACCGAAGAAGAAAAAATGGGCCCGTGGATGGGCGCCCTCGACGACAACCTTGAAGTGCTTGGTAAAAACGATAGCGGGTCAGGCGAATGGGGGCGCGCAGCCACCAATGAGCTGATTCGCTCGCGCATCAAGGTGAAAAGCATGAACTTCATGCGGGGCCGTACTTTTTTAAACAAGTACGTCATCATTGATGAAGCTCAAAATCTGACCCCCAAGCAGATGAAGACGCTGATTACCCGCGCAGGCCCCGGCACCAAAATCATCTGCATGGGCAACCTGGCGCAGATCGACACGCCCTACCTCACAGAGGGCTCTTCCGGCATGACTTACGCGGTAGACCGCTTCAAGGGCTGGCCGCACGGAGGGCACATCACCCTGGCGCGCGGAGAGCGTTCACGACTGGCAGATTTCGCTAGCGAGGTCTTATAAGGCTGGTTTTCGAACCCTCAAAGCAAAAAGCCAGATCATGTGATCTGGCTTTTTGCTGTTGATTTTGGTGGGAGATACAAGTTTCGAACTTGTGACCCCTGCAGTGTGAATGCAGTGCTCTACCCCTGAGCTAATCTCCCTGAACTGACGGGCCATGTGGCCTTGTAAGACAGCCTCAGATTATATGGTTTTTCTGTTCGCCATCTGGCGCGGGAATCAGGCGACCGCAGCAGCAGCTCGCCAAACCGTTTTGCCCTTGCTCGACTTGTCGATGTCAACCAGCACCTTCTCATGGTCCGCAAGCTCCTGGTCGTTGGCAGCAATCAGGGGCAAATCAAATTGGCCAAGGTCTATCAACGGCGCGCTATCACCGTTCTGGGCGCTGCCGCCTACATCCATCATCAGGCTGTTCTGCCCACGCGTGAGGTTGATGTACACATCGGCCAGCAACTCGGCGTCAAGCAAGGCGCCGTGCAGCGTGCGGTTCGAGTTGTCAACCTCCAGCCTGTCGCACAGCGCATCAAGCGAGTTGCGCTTGCCAGGAAATATCTCTTTGGCCATCATCAGGCTATCAGTCACCCTGGCCACGCAATGCTTGATGGGCTGCAGCCCGATCAGCTCAAGCTCTTTATTCAAAAAGCTCACGTCAAACGGCGCGTTGTGAATGATGACCTCAGCGCCTTGCAGGTAGTCAAGAAGCTCCTGCGCAATGACGCCAAAGCGCGGCTTGTCTTTTAAAAACTCATTGCTGATACCGTGAACCTTCAGCGCATCCTCATGGCTGTCCCGCTCCGGGTTCAGATAAAAGTGCTTGTTGTTGCCGGTAAGCTTGCGAGCCACCAGCTCCACACAGCCGATTTCAATAATCCGGTCGCCGCTTTCAGCGGAGAGGCCGGTGGTTTCGGTATCTAAAACTATTTGGCGCATGGGATGACTATAGATGCCAAACGCAAGGCTATTTAGTTTTAGCGACCCTATCGCCTGGCCGCTATCAATACAGTATCTGTTCGCATTGGTATTTGTTGGGATCAAGCACTATTTGGATTGATTCTGACCCTAATTGCTTTGCGCCCTCGCATAGGACCAAGCCGCGTCACAGGCATAGACCGCCTGATGGTGCTACTGACCGCGAGCCCCAGCATTCACAACGTGATTTTGTTCCCGGCGCCACGCCAGAAGGCTTGAAGCTTTGGTGTGTTTTGACGTGTTTCGGCATTTTGAGGTCCAAAAAATGGTTTTTGAGCCGTTTTTGACCACTAAAAATAGCCGTAAGCCAATAAATACGGGCGTGAGCAGCTACTAAATAAATAGCATTCCAAATGCTTTGTGAAGTACCAACGAAATACCGAAGCACCTACCCATCCGACCTGCAAGCGCAAGTGCAGCAGTTGCGAACACAAGGCAAACTCGCTGAATGGCTGCTTGGTGTGGGCGGACTGCAGCTAAATTAACCGCCGCCAATCAACCACTCTAGCCAGCCTTTCAAACCCCATATCCACCACAACCGCCAGCGCGCCCACCAGCAGCGCGCCTTGCAGCACGTAAGCCGTATTAAAGCCGCCCAGGCCAACGATGATGGGCGAGCCCAGCGTTTTGGCGCCTACGGTTGAGGCGATGGCTGCTGTGCCTATGTTGATGATGACTGAGGTGCGCACGCCGGCCAGCCACACCGGTAACGCCAGCGGCACTTCGACTTTGCGCAGACGCTCCCATGACGACATGCCCATGCCGCGTGCTGATTGGCTGACGGCTTCGGGCACCGACTGCAAGCCCGAGATCGTGCCCTGCACCACTGGCAACAAGCCGTAGAGCGCCAGTGCCATCAGCGCGGGCAACTCGCCAAAGCCCACCACGGGTACAGCCAGGGCCAGCACGGCTACCGGTGGAAAGGTCTGGCCCATGGAGGTAACCGTCTCGACCATGGGCCGAAACTGCTGGCCCGTAGAAAATTCTGGCCGTGTAATCCACAGCCCAACGCTTGTGCCGATTGCAATCGAAACCATGCTGGAGATGCCGACCAGTTGAATGTGTTGCCAGAGCAAATAGGCAAACGGCTCCAGCCTGTAAACGGGGCGCTCCAGCTGCGGAAACAGCCATGAAAAAAGCGGCTGTGAATACGGCAGTGCAATAACCAGTGCGGCGAGTGCCAGCACCGCCCAAAGCAATTTTTCTTTGAAAAGGTCACGCATGGCGCTCGTCAGCATTGCTGAAAATATCACTTGCATGAAGCACCCCCACATGCACCCCAGCCGCATCCACCACATTCACCATCGCCAGGTGCAGCACAGCCAAAAACGACACCGCCTCGCGTAGCGTGGTGCTCGCCAGCAAAGACACGCTGCCCTGCGCTGCTTGTGCCCTGACCAGGCTTTGCACGGTTTGCAGCGCCAGCAGTTTGATGCCGATGTCGCTGCGCCCTACAAAATCAATAACCTGCTCACTCGCGGGCCTGGCGAGCAAGTCCAGTGGTGTACCGACCTGTACCACACGGCCTTTGTCGAGCAACACGATTTTGGTAGCCAGCAACAGCGCCTCGTCAATATCGTGCGTCACCATGATGATGGTTTTGCCTGATGTCTGATGCACGCGCTTCATCTCAAGCTGCAGTGATGCGCGAATGACCGGGTCTAGCGCGCCAAAGGGCTCGTCCATCAGCAACACATCAGGGTCAGCCGCCAGGGCACGCGCGACACCCACACGCTGCTGCTGGCCACCAGATAGCTGGTGCGGAAAGCGCGGGCTGTAGGTGAGTGGGTCAAGGTCAAACAGCTTGAGCAGCGTGGTCACGCGCAGGTTAATTTTGGCGGTGGGCCAGCCCAGCATCTGCGGCACACAGGCAATGTTGCGCGCTACCGTCCAGTGCGGAAAAAGCCCAACCGACTGGATGGCGTAACCCATGCGCAGGCGCAGGTCGCGCAACTTGAAGCTTTGCACGTCGCGGCCATCAAACAGCACTTCGCCACTGTCATGGCTTTCCATTCGGTTGATCATTTTGAGCAACGTGGATTTACCCGAACCCGATGCACCTATCAACACCACGAACTCTCCGCGGTCGATTTTCAAATCTACGTTGTCTATGGCTTTATTTTTTGTGTCGTATGACCTGGAGACGTTTTTAAATTCAATCATCGCGCGGACCCTGCTGACCGAAGTGCCCAGGTCTGCAGGCCCTTGAAGGCCATGTCAGCCAGTACCCCGAGGCAGACGATAGGCAGCACACCTAGCAGCACCAGATCTTGCGCATTGGCATACAGCCCTTCAAACATGATGGCACCCAGCCCGCCAGCGCCTATCAATGCGGTGACGGCCGCAAGCCCCACCGCCTGCACGGTGGCAGTGCGCACACCGCCCAGCACCACAGGCAAAGCCAGCGGCGCTTGAACTTGCCAGAATATTTGCGCGCCAGACATGCCAAGCCCATTAGCGGCCTGCCGGGCGCTTATGGGCACCTGCGCCAGGCCCGTCAACATGCCGCGGGTCACAGGCAACAGGCTGTACAGCACCAGCGCCATCACGCCCGGTGCCATGCCCACACCACTGATGCCCGCCGCACCCAGAGAAGGCCAGCTGGCGGCTAGCCAAGCGAGTGGTGCCATCAACAAACCAAACAACGCAATCGACGGTATGGTCTGAACAATATTGAGCACCGGAAACAGCCCGGTGCTCAAACGTTGGAAACGATACGCCGCCCAGCCCAGTGGCAGGCCGAGGCACAAAGTAATGAGCAGCGCCGCAGCCACAATCTCAATGTGCCGCAGCACTGCTGGCCAGAACTCGTCAGCACGATTGGCGTATTCCTTCATGATCGACAAGTCATTGCAAGCGCCTGACAGCAGCATAAAAAGAATAGGTAGCGCGACTGCTGCGAAAACCATTGCGCGCACTGTGTACCCCACTCTCAGGCGCTGCAAGGCGTCAACCAGCATCAGCCCAGAAGCCAGCAGGGCCAGCCAAAAACCGCTGCCGGGCGATGTGCGTGAAATGGGTGAAGTCGATACGCCAGCCACAGTCGCCTGCGAAGCTGCGAGCCAAAGAAGGCATGGAATCAATACCACCGAAGCAACTACGGAAGCCGACAACGGCACTCGACCGCGTTTACAAAATACCATCGCGAGCAGCGCGATAAAAAGCAAAATCACCAGCGCAGGCAAGCTGACAGCTTGCGACGAAAGCAGCGAAAAGAAATAAACCGGTACACCCGACACCAGGCGGTTAGCCGCAGTCGTTAAAAACGGCAAACCGCAAAGCGCACCCACTGCAAGCGCAGTCAAAACAAGCTGCACCATGTTGAGCTGACTCCAGCGCGAGGTCACTTCTTCATGGCTCGCACGGCTGGTATTTCTGGTGTTAAAAGTGGAGCTGACCATCACATCTGGCTACCTGATCAAACCCCTGGACTTCAAAAAGTCCCCGGCCACCTTCTTTGCGTCCTGGCCCTCGAGCTGAATCTTCGCATTCAGGCCCTGCAAGGTAGGGCCATCGAGCAGCTTGAAAACCGGAGCCAGCACGCTGGCGATCCTTGGGTTTTTCTTGAGCGCGTCTTCCCGAATGATGGGCGCTGGTGCGTACACCGGTTGCACGCCCTTGGGGTCTTCCAGAATCACCAGGCCCAGCGCAGGTACCGCCCCGTCGGTACCGTAGGCCATGGCAGCGTTCACGCCAGAAGTTTTTTCAGCTGCTGCACGTTCGGTGACGGACGTGTCGCCACCAGCCAGCGTGAGCAGTTGCGCAGGTTTGAGTTTGAAGCCGTAAGCCGCCTGAAAAGCCGGCAAGGCATCAGGGCGTTCGACAAACTCGCTGGAGGCCGCGAGCTTGAACTGATCGCCCGCATTTGTGCCCAGCCATGCGGCCAGGTCCTGCAACGTTTTTAGTTTGGCATTACGCGCCAGATCCTTGCGCACAGCAATGGCCCAGGTATTGTTGGCAGGGGCGGCATCCAGCCAGACGATTTTGTTTTTGTCATGGTCCAGCGCCTTGACACGCTCGTAGCCTGCCCTGGCGTTTTTCCAGACCGGGTTTGACTCGTCCGCAAAAATGAAAGCGCCATTGCCGGTGTATTCAGGATATAGATCAATTTCACCCGCAATGATCGCGCCGCGCAGCACCTTGGTGTTGCCCAGCGAAGCCTTGTTAATGGTCTTGATGCCATTGGCCTCCAGCAACAGCACCATCATGTTGCCCAGCAGCTTGCCTTCGGTGTCGATTTTGGAGCCGACGCGCACAGGCGCCGCTTGCTGCGCCAGCACCACGCTGCTGGCAAATGTGCAAGCCATGGTCAGCAGTACAGCCCGGCGCTTAATTGATTGCATCGCTAGAGCACCATAACTTCAGGGAATCAAACCCATTGCGTGCATATAAGCTGGGTGCAGCATAAGGTCGTCCCAGTCGTGGGCCGGGGTGGTTGGCAACAAGTCAAGCCTGCGGAACTCGCTGGACTCCAGCGCTTCCCACTGGCCTTTGAGTAGTGCTTCGGCCATGCCTGCCAGCAACTCGTCAACCGCCTGGCCGCCATCATCAGACTGGTTGCACAGTAGCACCATGTCGCAACCGGCGTTGAGCGCAGTGACCGCGGCCTGGGTGTAGCTGACCTGCTGGCCGTCGATGATGCGGGCACCGGCCATGCTAAGGTCGTCGCTGAAAATCGCGCCGCCAAAACCAAGCTGGCCGCGCAGAATAAACGTCAGCCATTGCTCTGAAAAACCTGCCGGACGCGCATCAACCTTGGGGTAGATGACGTGGGCTGGCATGACGCTGGTGAGCGTGGTGTTGAGCCAGTCGTAGGGCGCTGCGTCGTCACTCAAAATCACCTTGAGGCTACGCTTGTCAACGGGAATCTCAAGGTGTGAATCGGCTTTGACAAAGCCGTGGCCGGGGAAGTGCTTGCCACAGTTGGCCATGCCGGCTTGCAGCAAGCCGTGCATCAGGCTTTTGGCAAGCAGTGTGACGACGCGCGGGTCGCGGCCAAAGGCGCGGTCACCGATGATGCTGCTCTCGCCAAAATCCAGATCCAGAACCGGGGTGAAGCTGAAATCCACGCCGCAGGAGCGCAGCTCTGCCGCCATAACATAGCCGCAGGCCGTGGCTGCATTGGTAGCGGCCATCTGATCTTTGACCCACAGCTCGCCAAGTGCGCGCATGGGCGGCAGGTGGGTGAAACCATCGTTTTTAAAGCGCTGTACGCGCCCGCCTTCATGGTCAACACAAATCAGCAAATCTTTGCGGACGCTTTTGATGGCAGCGCACAGGGCTGTAAGCTGGGCGCGACCACCCGAGCCTTGCCAGTTGCGGGCAAACAAAATCATGCCGCCGACCAGTGGATTTTTAAGGCGTTGCTTGTCAACCTTGGTGAGGGTGGTGCCTGCGATGTCGATGATGAGGGGGGCGTGTTGGGTCATGGATATTT
>JBBRQQ010000044.1:0-25157 GCA_038226155.1 Burkholderiales bacterium | reverse complement strand
GTCAGAGGTGGCAGTTTGGGCTGTAGCCTGATTAAACAGGGCGCAGGCAGCTATTAAAAATGTAGCAAAAATTGGGATAGATAAAAGGCGCTTGAGAGTCATGATTCGGTAGTCTGAGCAGGCGGCGATGGGATTAGTTCCGCGCTTTGTGGGCGGCCTTCAAGCTTAGTCTGGCCACTGTGCACTTTATTACAGTCACCTCCGATAATAGGGTTATGCCGCACACCGCTTCCGTCATTGCCCCCGCCATCATTGTGGCCACGCTGAACGCGAAATACATCCACGCCTCACTCGGCCTGCGCTACCTGCTGGCCAATATGGACAGGCACGGTGGCGCGGGCCTGCGGGCGCAAACGCAGCTGCGTGAATTTGTCATACAGCAGCGCCCGTCGCAAATCGTTGAAGACCTGCTGACCCTAAGTCCCACGGTGATCGGCTTTGGCATTTACATCTGGAATGTGCTTGAAACCACCCAAGTGATACGGCTGATAAAAACCTTGCGGCCAGATATCAAGATTGTGCTCGGTGGCCCCGAGGTCAGTTATGAAACTGGCGAACAAGAAATTTGCCGCCTGGCCGACCATGTGATTACCGGCTGGGGTGATGTGAGCTTTCCCAAGCTCTGCCGAGCATTGCTCGATGGCCCACAGCCTCTGATGAAAGTGATTGCTGGCGAGCAGCCCACACTGGCAGAGCTGGCGCTGCCCTATGCCGAATACACCAGCGAAGACTTGGCCAAACGCCTGCTGTATGTCGAGGCTTCACGCGGCTGCCCTTTCAAGTGTGAGTTTTGTTTAAGCTCGCTCGACAAAACTGCGTGGGCCTTTGAGCTGGATGCCTTTATGGCCGAGATGGATGCGCTATACCACCGCGGCGCACGCAACTTCAAGTTTGTAGATCGCACGTTTAATTTGAAGGTTGATTTTTCAGTTCGAATCTTGCAGTTTTTTCTCGACAGAATCACGCCGGGCGAGCTGACCGATCTGTTTGTGCATTTCGAGGTCGTACCCGACAGCCTGCATGATCGGCTCAAAGAACTCATCGCACAGTTCCCGGCTGGTTCGCTGCAATTTGAAGTCGGTATACAAAGCTTTAACCCCGAAGTGCAGCAACGGATTTCGCGAAAGCAAGACAACATTAAAACGGCCGACAACCTGCGCTGGCTGGTCAACCACAGCAAGGCCCATGTACATGCTGATTTAATTTTCGGTCTGCCCGGTGAATCGCTGGCCAGCTTTGCCGAAGGCTTCGACAAGCTTTACGAGCTGGCCCCACAGGAGATTCAATTCGGCATTTTGAAGCGCCTGCGCGGCACGCCGATTACGCGCCACACCACGGACTTTGCAATGGCCTATGACCCGCAAACGCCGTACACGATTTTGCAAAACTCGACCATTGATTTCGCCACCATGCAGCGCATCAAGCGCTTTGCACGTTACTGGGAAATGGTGGCTAATTCAGGTCGTTTTTCTGCTGCCTTGAAGCTGCTTCTTGAGCCAGGGTCTGCTTTCAATCACTTCCTGAATTTCAGCGACTGGCTCTGGCAAACGACAGGCAAGACACATGAATTTGCGTATGAGAAGTTGCTCGATTTATTGTGTGAACATTTGGTGGCTACGCGCGCTGTCAACGCCGATGTGGTGACTGCTGCATTGCTGGCTGACTACCGTGCCAGCGGGGCGCGGGGTCGGCCCCAATGCCTTGCGAAAACAGGGAGTGCCGACAAGGCCCTGTTAACCGTTTTAGCCAACAAGCCCAGGTCTGAACGCCAGGCCAGACATGCCAATCAGCACGCACATCAGAATGCACACCGCGATGCCATTCAGCAAGCCGCAGCCGCCGCATAAACAGGCAAAATACCATGACAAGCTCTGCAATCACACCCTACGAAAATCGTTTTTGGGCCAACCTCAAAAGTCCTGACTTTGCAAAACTCGACCTGAGTCGCAGCATCGCCGTGCTGCCAGTCGCCGCAATTGAGCAGCACGGCCCGCACCTGCCGCTCAATGTCGATGCCACGCTGGTCGATGGCGTAGTCGCTGCATGCCTGCCGCATCTTCCGGCAGATTTACCGGTGCTGTTTTTGCCAATCCAGTCCATCGGCCTGAGCCCCGAGCACGCCCGCTTTGCGGGCACGCTGACGCTCAAGGCCGACACCGTCATACGCCTCTGGACCGAGATTGCCGAATCAGTCGCGGCTACGGGTATCAAAAAACTGGTGCTGCTTAATTCACACGGCGGCCAGGTCGGCTTGCTCGATGTCGTGGCGCGTGACTTGCGGGCTCGGCTGGGCATGTTGGTCTACAGCGTGAACTGGTTCAACCTGCCGCTGGCTGACGGCAAGGGTGGCTCGGCAGGCGATCTGTTCAGTGCCGAAGAGCACCGCTTTGGCATCCATGCGGGCGAGATTGAAACCTCAATGATGCTGGCGCTCAAGCCTGATCAGGTCGATATGGCGAAGGCGCAGAACTTTCACTCCAACTCGCAGGACCGGGCACAAAAATTCAACATTCTGGGTAACGGCCGCAGTGCCAAGCTGGGCTGGCAAATGCAGGATTACAACCCGCACGGCGCGGCGGGCAATGCCGCTGCGGCAACGGCCGGGAAAGGCCGTGCATTGCTCAACGCCGCAGGGCTTGGGCTGGCGCAATTGCTGGGAGAGATAGACCAGTTGCCGCTTGATACGCTTCGCAATTCCACTGCATATTAGGGCTAGCGCCAAGCGCTGACTCAGACCCTACAAATCAAAACTAAGCTGCTGCCCGCCCTGATAAACATCGGCCGGGCCTGTCAGTGGTTTTTTGGGCGCTCGCTTGGCGCTGCCGCGCGAGCGGCCCGCCTCCATCCGCTCACGGTTAGGGCTGCGCGAGCCGTGTTTGTCGAACACTTTTTTCGCCTCGCTTTGCACCGAAGCTTCTGACTTTTTGCCGTAAATTTTGTCTTTGGCTGCTTGTGTGGCGGCTTTTAATTCGACTACAGGCACTGGGTAGTTGTGCGGCGGCAAGGGCGCAAGCCACGGTTCATGAATAAACTCAGCGGCCACGCTCGTCAGTTCTGGAACCCACTGCCGAATAAACGCCCCCGTCGGGTCCTGGTCATGACTTTGTTTGACCGGGCTGTACATGCGAATGGTGTTGATGCCCGTCACGCCCGACTGCATCTGGCATTGGCTCCAGTGAATGCCGGGCTCAAAATCTGTAAATTGCTGCGCCAGGTGCAAGCCGGTGTGCCGCCAGTGCAGCCAGAGCTGGTAGGAGGCAAAGCTCATCAGCATTGCCCGCATTCTGAAATTGATCCAGCCCGTGGCCAGCAAACTGCGCATACACGCATCAACAAATGGGTAGCCGGTGCGGCCTTCACACCACGCGGCCAAGCGCACTTGTTCAGCCGCTGTCAGCACACCTTCATTACGCAAATTATCAAAGCCCCGGTTCACATTGCGGCGCTCAATAGCTGGTTCAGATTCAAGCTTTTGAATAAAGTGGCAATGCCAATGCAAGCGCCCTTCAAAACTTTTTAGCGACTGCAAAAAACCGGCAGGCCGGTCGCTGGCGGGCATCTGCAACAAGCGGCTGCGTTGCGTGGCCACGGCTTTAATGCATTCGCGCACGCTTAAGGTGCCCCACGCCAAATGCGCCGAGATGCGCGAACAACTCTCGGGCGCGGTGATGGGGCTGGACATTTCGAACCGGTAGTACTGGCCGCGCCGCTCTAAAAAAGACAGCAGCTCCAGCAGCGCCTGCGCGCGCCCGCCGCGTTTTCTTGGCGGCTTGTCAACGCCTTGCATACCCAGCTCAGCCGCGCCAATTTCACCGAACAGCGGCAAGCCTTGCAGTGCTGCACTACTCACCCAGCGCACGCCCCGTGGCGCTTCCAGCAAGGGTGATTGCATGCGCTGCAGGTGATGGGCGCTCCAGCGGTTGCGCCCGCCCAGTGCTTGCAGTCGGCGCACCACGCCGTTGCTGGCAAATTCGCGCCACTCCACGCCGTTGGCCTTGCACCAGGCAGACACGTACAGGTCGCGCTGGTAGCTCCAGCGATTGCCGGTTTCTTCATGGCTGACCAAGGTAAACGGGCCAATGCGCTGAAACAGCGCCGCCAAAACCGCCAGCATGTCGCCGCGCATGCGGCACAGGCCCGGGTGGCTATCGCTGCTTGTTGTGTGGGCATCGTGCTTTACCCAACGGTCCAACTCGCCCAAACATTCGTTCGCAAAGCCCAAGTGTTGCACCGCCATATCGGGCTGCTGCCACATGGCAGGCTCGTACACCCACAGCGGCAACACCACGCCAGCCCCGGGCGCTGCCCACACCGCAGCGTTCGCCAGCGGCGCATGGTCATGCCAGCGCAAGTCTTTTTTAAACCAAACCACGTAAACCATGCCGGGCAGTTTAGTAGCGCGTATCGATTCGCGTTGGTGGTGCAAAGATAGCCCGCAGGGTCTAATTTGCCTTTGTAGCCCGGAAAGGCGAGTTGAAAGGCCGATTTTGAGCCCTTGAAGTGGCTTGAACCCAACAAATACGGGCACTAGCAGCTATGCTATTTGTAGCATCTACGCTTGGTTGGAGTCTGGTCCAATGTCCTTTTTCCGTCAAAATCGTCGCGTGGTGTGACAAAGAATGAGTTTAATCGGAGAGGGCTGAACGCCTCGTCAAAATCGAAAATAGGGCTACTTCAACAGAGCTGCCTTTTGGCACGAAAAGTGCACAATTGGCATATGCCTACCAAAGACGCCTTACTTTCGCACGTGGACATTGTGCTGCCTGAGGAACCCGATCGTGTCAGCGAGGCTGGATTATCCGCGTCCGGCACTTCTCCTTTGGCACCCGCGTTTGATGCTGATTCAACCCTGCATTTTCAAGCCAAAATGAGCAAGGCACCAGAATGGTTTTGTTCAATGGTGGCCAGTAACACCCGGGAGAAAAGACGCTTTTCAAGCGAGCTGGTACACATACGCGGGGCCTGGCCCCTGTTGATGAAGCAGCGAAACGGCGGCAAGTGGACGCCAGAAGAAAAAAGCAAACTCAAACTGATGGTGCGGTCTGCATCGAACGTCAGCCCATATTTGTTTATCTGGGCGATTCCGGGATCCATGCTGTTGCTACCGTTTTTAGCGTGGTTTTTAGACAAGCGGCGCAAAAATAAGGTCAAACGCAAGCTGTAAGCAGGGCCGAGGGGCCCGGCTGTCAGTTGCTTGGCGCGGGCGCGTAATAGGCTGCGGGTGCGCTTATACAAAATCAACCGTATACGCCACAGCAAATCACGCTTTTTGCCGTTTAGGCTTAAAAAAGCTGATTTGCCTGTGCAGCCCTTAAAGACGGGTCAAAAGGCGGTTTTTGAGGCCAGAAAGTGGCTGCAGCCCAATAAATACGGGCGGGAGCAGCTATGTTATTTGTAGCTAGTGCAGCTATTTGGTAGTCTTACACCAATTCATTCCAGTACCGTGGGGCTACTGGCTGACAACGGACGGGGCACCTGACCGACGTGCGGAGGGCATGTCACATTGCAAACTGGCATAAATGCTTGGGATTATTGCCAGCCACCTTCAACCCACCGTCATGGCCTGCCCGGTATCCGCGCTGGGGCGGGCATAGGAGTTTTATGCAATCACGTGCTTTGATCCACCCCCGCTGGAATCGTCCAGTGCGCACGGCCCTGGCGCTGGGCGTCGTCAGTGCCCTGGCGGCCTGCGGCGACACTGCCAAGCTGCCTGATACCGCCGGCATGGGGCCCAACCCGACCCTGCCTGCGCCACTCAGTACCCTGATCCCCACCGTCAACATCGCCCCCGCCAAGGGCTGGCCGGCCGGCATGATGCCGACGGCCATGCCGGGCCTGGCCGTGACTGCCTTTGCCACCGGGCTGGACCACCCCCGCTGGGTCTATACCTTGCCCAACGGAGATGTGCTGGTGGCCGAAAGCAACGCGCCGCCCAAACCTGAAGACGGCAAGGGCATCAAGGGCTGGGTAATGAAGCAGGTGATGGGCCGCGCCGGGGCGGGTGTGCCATCAGCCAACCGCATCACGCTGCTGCGAGACGTGGACGGCGACGGACAGGCCGAAGTCAAAACCGTGTTTTTGCAAAACCTGGTCTCGCCGTTTGGCATGGCACTTGTGGGCAATGACTTTTATGTGGCCAACGCCGATGCGGTGGTCAAGTTCCCTTACCAGCAGGGGCAAACCAGCATCAGCGCTGCCCCTGTCAAGGTGGTAGATCTGCCGGGAGGGCCCATCAACCACCACTGGACAAAAAACCTGATCCCCAGCGCCGACGGCAGCAGGCTGTATGTGACGGTGGGCTCCAACAGCAACGTCGGTGAGCGCGGCATGGCCGTTGAAGAAGGCCGCGCCGCGATCTGGGAAGTGGATACCAAAACCGGCACGCACCGTGTGTTCGCCAGCGGCATTCGCAACCCGAACGGCATGGGTTGGGCCCCTGACGGCGCCCTGTGGACGGTGGTCAATGAACGTGATGAAATCGGCAGTGACCTGGTACCCGACTACCTGACCAGCGTCAAAGACGGTGCCTTTTACGGCTGGCCCTACAGCTACTACGGCCAGAACGTGGATGCGCGCGTCAAGCCCCCGCGCCCCGACCTAGTGGCCAAAGCGGTGGCGCCTGACTTTGCGCTGGGCTCACACGTCGCGCCGCTGGGCATGACGTTTTCAAGCGGCAAAACCATGCCGGCAGCGCTTGCCAGCGGCGTGTTCGTCGGCGAGCATGGTTCGTGGAACCGCAAGCCCCTCAGTGGCTACAAGGTCGTTTTCGTGCCGTTTACCGGGGCCAAACCGTCGGGTTTGCCCATCGACGTGCTTACAGGCTTTTTAAGCCCCGAAGGCCACGCCTATGGACGGCCAGTGGGCGTCGCCATGGACAAGCGCGGCGCGCTGTTGGTGGCGGACGATGTGGGCAATGCGGTGTGGCGCGTCAGCGGCCCACAACAATCCGCCGTAGCGGCTGCGGCTGGCGCTAAAGTGTCAGCCAAACCGTGATAACCAGTCGGGACGCTGAGGCCCTTCGCATCCCTGAGGCCACCACAGGAATCAACATGCCAATTCAAGAGGATACGGAAGGGGAAGGCCGGAATGTCATGACGTCCGTAACTGTCCGGAAAATCAGGGGGCGGCAGGAAGCCGAAGCGCAATTGCGGGAGAGCGAAGAGTTCAACCGGAGCTTGATGGACTCGACCCCGGATTGTGTCAAGGTTCTGGACTTGGACGGGCGGCTTTTGCATATGAACACGCCCGGTCTGTGTGCGATGGAGATTGACGACTTTGGATCTGTGTTCGGGCAACAGTGGAGTGCGATCTGGCCTGCGGAAGCAAGGGCAGACATCGAGCGATCCGTAGCCAGCGCGGTGCGCGGCGAGGTGTACTCGTTCCAGGCCCATTGCCCGACCGCCGACGGCAAGTCGAAATGGTGGGAGGTCACGGTCAGCCCTGTCCGCGACGCAGCCGGCGGGCAGGTCGTAAGGCTCCTCGCCGTGTCCCGTGACATCACCGGCCGAAAGGAGGCCGAGCAAGCGCTGCGCGAAAGCGACGAACGCTTGCGCGCGGCGGCTGCAGCCGTGAGTGATCTGATCTGGACAAACAATGCCGACGGGTTGATGCAAGGCGAGCAGCCAGGATGGGGAAACTTCACATTGGCGCTTACCAGGAAGCGTCGAAATACCTGAAGCCGCTGTCCTACAAGTTCTCTCGGCTCTCACCTTAAGACCGTCAATCGGTGCCGCGAAAAAATCCTCAGTGCAAAAGGGGATCGCCTTATCAAACGAAACTTGGCAGGAGTAATTCGATGAACCTCATCATTTGGTTAGTGGTTGGTGGGCTGATCGGTTGGGTAGCCAGCATGATCATGAAAACGGACGCGCAGCAGGGCGTCATCCTCAACGTCGTCGTCGGCATCGTCGGCGCATTCATCGGAGGCTGGCTGATCTCTCCGCTGGTCGGCGTGCCCACGATCAATCAGGACGCGTTCAGCATTGGCGCACTATTGGTTTCGCTGCTCGGCGCAGTGATCCTTCTGGCGATCGTCAATTTGCTCCGAAGGGGCAGGGTAACCTGATCTCAATGCGCTCCAGATGACCGGTATTTCATCAAGCGACAACACGACGCACGACGCCGCCGCCGGTGCGAAGACCAGCTTGCAGCAGGCGTCGCGGTGGTCGGCGGCGCAGTGGTGGGACATGATCAAGGCGTCGTTCGCTGCATGGGTGGATGACTATGCACCCAGCATGGGCGCGGCGTTGTCGTATTACACCGTCTTCTCGCTGGCCCCTTTGCTGGTGATTGTGATATCCGTGGCAGGGCTGATATTTGGGGCAGACGCCGTCCGGGGTGCCGTCTTCAGCCAGATTAACGGCCTCATGGGCGCGGACGCTGCAAAGGGAATCCAGGATCTGCTCAGCAGTGTCAGCAAGCCGAGCACGGGCATCATCGGAAGTATTTTGGGTGTTGTGGTCCTGTTGATCGGCGCCACCACCGTTTTCGGCGAACTGCAGGACGCGCTCGACCGCATCTGGCGTGCGCCAGCCCGTGCCAAGTCGGGCGGGTTGATCACGCTGGTGCGCACCCGCATTCTATCTTTCGGCATGATCCTGGGCATTGCATTCTTGCTGATGGTTTCTCTGGTAACTGGTGCTGCGATCGCGGCGCTCGGCAAATGGTGGGGTGGCTGGTTCGCAGGTTGGGAGGTGATGGCGCAGATCATCAATGCCGGCGTCGGCTTCATCATGACGACCGCGGTGTTCGCACTGATCTACAAGCTGATGCCCCGCGTGAAGGTGGGCTGGGGCGACGTGTGGGTGGGGGCTGCAGTGACCGCGCTGCTGTTCACCGTCGGACGTTTACTGATAAGTCTCTACATCGGCAAGACCGGTGTTGCCAGCGGCTTCGGTGCTGCAGGTTCAGTGGCGGTCATCTTCGTCTGGGTGTACTACTCGGCGCAGGTGTTCCTTGTCGGCGCCGAGTTCACATGGGTGTACGCGCAGCGCATGGGATCTCAACGGCACATCGCGCAACCCACTGAACAGTGACGCCACACTTGCCCTGACCGTGCGCCACGGATCTTGGTGCCTTGTAGCAAAGTCAGTTGAGGAAACCGGGAGCCAAATTCTTTTAGCTATGCATTCATCTTTAATGAACTTGCCCGTCACCATTTTCATTCTCAGCGTGCTTTTTTCCATCATCAGTCTTGGCCGCCCCGCGAATATTCATCACCAAAAGCGCGATTTGCAAAACGATCAATGCCCATGCTTTTGACGGAACAGCCCAGGCAATCCACAGCACATTGCTCGCCAGGAAAACCCAGAAGCCGCTATTTCTGCGTCTGGCATGCCTGGAAGTCACAAGCCATGCTGCTGCGACGGTCACTAACATTGCTGGCCATTGCAACAAATCCCATAAGTTCATTGGATATTCACCATTTAGATTCTTTGACAACCCCCGCCGCCCGCTATCGCCAAGCTTTCACCAGTGCCTCCCGGATCCACACAGGTTTGGTCAGATCGGTCGTGCCAACCCAAGTGTTTTTTAAAACCAAACCACATAGACCGTGCCTGGCAGTTTAGCGGTGCGTGGCCGGTAGCGTCGGTGCACAAGAACATGCCCAGTTAAGGCTGATTTACTTGTGCAGCCCTAAAAAGCGAGTTAAACGGCCGTTTTTAAAGCCTAAAAGTGGCCACAATCCAACAAATACGGGCGTGAACAGCTACTGATTTAATAGCGCCTTACTTTTATGAATAGGTTATCCACGCCGCATGTTCGGGCGCATCAAGATGCGGCAGCGTGTTGTAGGCTTGCAGCATGTGGCGCTTGGGCGTGAAGGCAAACTCGGTGACCGAACAGTTGCGTATTCGCAGGTTCAGCTCAATCGTGGTTTCAGGGCTGGTGCCCAGCACGTGGCCCACGGCGGTGGCTATCGGCCCACCGCTGGAGACCAGCAACACGTTGCCTTCATGCGTTTGACGGATGTGGTCCAGTACATCGGTGACGCCGCTGACAAAATCTGTGTACGACGGCATACCCAGAGGGCTGACCACACCATCCATCCACTGCTTGAGCCCGTCTTTCAGCAAGCGAAAGTGGCTGCGGTACATCTCCGGCGTAGTGGCTTTTTCCAGCTTGTGCGGGTGAATGGTCGCTATGACGGCATCGCTGTCGTATTCGTTAAGACCCGCCAATTGCGTGGCCTGCAGCGGCAGGCCAGCACCGGCGCAAATCCCCTCGAGGGTTTTGACTTGCCTGCGTAGCGTGCCAGAAAATGCCGCTTCAAAGCTGATGCCCTTGTATTTGAAATACTCACCCAGCCGCAGCGCCTGGCGATAGCCCAGGTCACTAAGCACGTCATAGTCATCCGCGCCAAACGAAGCCTGACCGTGGCGTACAAGGTAGAGGGTTCCCATAAGCAAATTGTGCGGTCAGACACGCCGATCAGCCGTCTCTTTTGTGACTGGTGTGCAACCCGGATACTTCTCAAATCACAGCGTCACGCTTCCGTCAATGCAGGTCACCGACTCCCCGCCAACCCAGACTTGCCCCGAGCTGTCGCGCTCCAGGTAGACCTGCCCGGCACGGCCCAGACAAATGCCCTGAGAGGCCAGGTAGCGCTCGGGCGCAAGGCCTTCGGCCATCAGCCATTGCGCCAGGCTGGCATTTAAGCTGCCCGTGACCGGATCTTCATTGATGCCTATGCAGGGTGCAAAGGCGCGCACCTCGATGTCCGGACCTTTGTCTGCAGCAGTCGCAGCACGGTTGCCAAAGGCTGTAGCTTCACGGTTAACGCGGCCTATCAGTGTTGGAATATCTTCTTCGGCATAAAGCGCCGCCACGCCCACCTTTACGTTGAGTTTTTCAAGTTCGAGGTTGTTGGGCGTCACGCGCATCACCGTGTCGGGGCTATCAAGCAGCAAGCCCAGCCAGACCGGGCCGTTGTCGAGCATTTGTGAAGCGCTGATTTGCGTAGCCTTCAGGCCTAGTGCTGCGGCGACCTGCGCCAATAATACCGGGCCGGGCGCACTGCGTTTGAGCAGCGGTGCGGCGAGCGCCAGGCGATCGGCAGCGCCTGCACTGCCAGATTCACGGCGAATTTTGACCAGCCCGTGTTTGCATTCCTGCACGATGAAGTCATGGTTGCGCGGCTTGCCACCGGCCTGCAGCCACGCATGGCAACTGCCCAGCGTGGGGTGGCCGGCAAAAGGCAGCTCGCTGTCGGGCGTGAAGATACGCACGCGGTAGTCGGCAGAGTCATCGTCGGGCGGCAGCAAGAAAGTAGTTTCTGATAGATTGGTCCAGTGCGCAAAACGCTGCATGACGGCATCGTCAAGCCCGCTGCCATCCAGCACCACAGCAAGCGGGTTGCCGAAATAGGGCGTGCCGGTAAAGACATCAATTTGTTTGAAGGCGCGTTGTTTCATGTGAGTGCCAGGTCCAGCACGCCCTTGCTGGTTTGCCGGGCGCACAGGCTGGCGTACCAGCGCTCGATGTGGGGACGGCTCTGGCGCGCTTGCGGCAAGCCAAACCAGCGATGTGCTTCGCAGCCCAGCGGAATATCGGCCATCGAAAAGCGCTCGCCAAGCATGAATCTGCGCTGCGCCAGGTGCGCATCCAGTATGGCCATGAGTTGCTCGACCGCTGCGTTTGAATCGGCAATCGCCAACGCGTTTCGCTCTGGCTCGGGTGTGCGGATCAGGTTCCAGAAGCCGGGGCGACTGGCCGGGTTGACCGTGGTTTGCTGCCACTCCATCCAGCGCTCGGCATCAAAACGTTCGCGCAGGTCGGTCGGGCAGAGGTCACCGAAGGAGTGCTTATGACACAGGTAACGCACGATGACGTTTGACTCCCAGAGCACAAAGCTGCCGTCTTCTTTGTCTTCAATCACCGGTACCGTCGAGTTGGGATTAAGGCGCATGTACTCAGGTGTTTTGACAACGCCAAAAGCACCGCCTGCCTCAGTACGCTGAAATTCAAGCCCCAGCTCCTGCGCCGTCCAGACGACTTTTTTGACGTTGATGGAGCTCATGCGGCCCCAGATGCGCAAGGTGTTGGTGTTCATGGCAAGTTACTTTTAAAAACGTAAGATAGTGCGGCGATACCGGTGTTGATTTGATCCACGGATGCAGTCACAAAAGACAAACGTAGTGTGTTGTGCTCAGGCGTACCGCTGTAAAACGGCGCACCGGGTACGTAGGCCACGCCTCTAGCCACGGCTTGCGGCAACAGGTCAACCGCGTTCATGCCTTTCGGTAGCGTTAGCCACAAAAACATGCCGCCCTGGGGCTTGTTCCACTGCACGCCGGTGCCGCTTAAGGTGGCTTCCAGCGCAGCCAGCATGGCGTCGCGTTGCGATTTGTAGAGGGCGCGAATGGTGGGTACATGGCCATCTAAAAAGCCGTCTTTGATAACTTCCATCACCATGCGCTGGTTAAAGCTTGGCGTGTGCAGGTCAGCGGCCTGCTTGGCTTGGAGTAGTTTTGGATACAGCACTTTGGGAGCAACCAAAAACCCCAAGCGCAAGCCCGGGGCCAGTGTTTTGCTGAAGCTGCCCATGTAGATGCAGCCGTCTGGGTTGCGCGCCGTGAGGGGCAGTGGCGGCGGAGCGTCAAACCACAAATCACCATAGGGGTTGTCTTCAACCATCGGCAGACCTGCTTGCGCAGCCGCAGCGCTGAGAGCCACGCGCCCGGCTTCGTTAATTGAGTTGCCCGTCGGGTTTTGAAAGTTTGGCAAAACATACATGAAGCGCGCACCTGGCGCCTTGGCCAGAAGGTCCTGCACATCAATGCCCGCTTCAAAGTTGGTGCCGTTGGTACTGTTGGTACTGTTGGTACTGTTGGCAACGCTGACAAAATCCGGCTCCATCGGCGCGAAGGCCTGCAATGCACCCAGGTAGGTTGGTGTCTCTACCAGCACGCGCGAGCCTTTGTCGATGAGGATTTTGGCGATCAAATCGAGCGCCTGCTGACTGCCCGTGGTAATCAGCACCTGGTCAGGGTCTACCTTCCAGGGCAGGGAGGCAGCGACCCATTGACGGAGTGGCGCGTAGCCCTCACTGGCGGCGTATTGCAGCGCGCCTTCACCATCAGTCTTGAGTACCTTGGCGCAGGCCGCCGCAAACTCAGCGACTGGAAAAGTCTTGGGCGATGGCAAACCGCCTGCAAAACTGATGATACCGGGCTTTTCCGTGACCTTCAATATCTCGCGGATAAACGAAGGGTTCATTTTCTCGGCGCGCTGCGCCTGTGTCCATTTCATGTCGATGCACCTCCTTCAATTAACTTTTTTCTCGCTGTCCACCATCATGGGCGATCACCAGCGCACCAAACCCAAGGGTAACGCCATCCACAGGCCTTTGTTGATCTGATGCGGCAGATGAAATAATTTACCAGCCTTCACAGCAAAAACAGCCACGCCGCGGTAAGCACGAGTACCAGCGCCATCACCCGGTTAAACACCACCAGTCGGCGGCCTGAGCCAAAGGGGCCAGTCAGCCATTCACGCAGCAGCGAGCCAACCAGTGCATAAGTCAGGTTGCTGGCCAGTGCAAAGGCCATCATCAATGGCACCACCACGGCAAGACGCTGATTTGCGTCGGTCCGGCCAGCGACCCAGCCGCTGACAATGGCGAGCGCCAGCATCCATGCCTTGATGTTGACGAATTGCAGTGCTGCCCCCTGAAAAAAGCTGATACCTGGGCGAGAGGCATCAGTTTCACCCAACTTGCGGATGCCCATTAATTTGAAGGCCAGGGACAGCAAGTAGGCTACACCCATCACCTTGACGGCCCAGCCCAGCAGCGGTACAGCCAGCACCAGCGCGCCCAGACCCAGCGCACAAAAGGTCAAAAGAAAACCCCAGCCCACAGCGACCGAAGCTATGAACGGCAGCGTGCGCCGCAGGCCGTGATTGGCGGCCAACGCCGTCGACAGCGTTGTGTTGGGGCCAGGCGTGAAGCTCATGGCTGCTGCCAACACCAATAGAGCGGTAATTTCTTGCCAGTTCATGTTTTTGACTTTACGCGTTCGGGACGATTTTTGCCCGGCTCCGGGATGGCTTTAAATAATTTTTATTTTCGGCAGTACGGTCAAGGCTTCAAGAGTGCCACAGCAGCCGAAAAACTGAAAAATGCCAGCACTGTAGACAACAAAATAATCCGCGCAATGCGGCCGTTGTCTGCGCCAAACCGCTCTGCCAGAATCGCCACATTGCTGGCGCTCGGCAGCGCGGCCACCAGCACGACAACCGTCAATGCAAAGCGGTCCAGCGGCAAGCCCGCGGCAATCGCCGCAAGGCCCAGCGAGCCCACCAGCAAGGGGTGAATCACCAACTTGATGAATGTCACAGGCAAATAGTCGCCCAGCGGCGTTTTGTGGGTAGCGTACATTTGCGAGCGCGCCAAGATGGCACCAATCGTGAACAGCGCCACGGGCGAAGCCGCATCAGCCAGCAAACCCACCGTTGCCATGATGGGCATGGGTAGAGAAACAGCAAACGCTGACGACAACCCGCCCAGCACAATCGCCCACGGTAGCGGGTTGGCCAGTACACCGCGCAGCGCCATGCGCGCTGCGCGCGCCGCGCCGTGTTCGTCGGCACTGTCCAGCCGCGACAAGGCGATGCACAGCGACGATGTGAGCAGCATGTCCACCGCAATCGACACAATCGCTGGCCCCGCCGCCTGCGCGCCCAGCAACGCGACCAGCAGCGGCACGCCCATAAAACCGGTGTTGGGAAACGCCGCCACCAGCGCACCGAAAGACGCGTCGTTCCAGCCTATGCGTCTGTTACGCGTGACAACAATTGTGAAGCCCACCATGATGAGCGCAGACAAGGCGTAAACGGCCATCAGACTGCCATCTAGCAATTGCGCTATCGGCGTGCTGGCACCAAAGCGGTAGAGCATGCACGGCAGCGCAAAGTACAGCACAAAGGTATTGAGCCCCGGAATAGCAGCCTGCGGCAAAAATGCTCGGCGCGCAGCCATGTAGCCGCAGAGTACGAGTGCAAAAAACGGGAAGGTGACGAGGAGGATGCTTAACACAGCGCACATTGTCGCCCGCAATGTTGGCGTATGCCCGACTAGCTATGATGCCCGCTGCTTCAGTCTTTTTCGGTCTTTCCCTTATTCTTTCTTAACTTCTCCCACGCGTTTCTACCTCGCCTGCCTGCATGTCGCCTCCCCTGCCCGCTTCTTCCCCGATCAACACCGGCCTGAACCTGGCCCAACAAGAAGCCGTCAACTTTCTCCACGGCCCCTGCCTGGTATTGGCTGGCGCGGGATCGGGTAAAACCCGGGTCATCACGCACAAGATTGGCCGCCTGATTCAGTCTGGTTTGAAGCCTGAGCAGATTGCCGCCATTACCTTTACCAACAAGGCCGCTGCCGAGATGCGCGAACGGGCCAAAACGCTGATTGGCCGACAGGCCAAAGGCGTGATGATCTGCACTTTTCACGCGCTTGGTGTACGGATGCTTCGGCAAGACGGCGCAGCGCTGGGCCTGAAACAACAGTTTTCAATTCTTGACAGTGACGATGTAACCAGTATCCTGAAAGACGCTGGCGGCAGCACCGACGCAGCGACTGCGCGCCAGTGGCAGTGGACTATCAGCAAATGGAAAAACATGGGGTTGAATTCCGAAGCGGCAGCAAGTCAGGCCAGTGGAGATGAAGAGCAGCTGATTGCCCGCATCATGGGGCGCTATGAAGAGCGCTTGAGCGCCTACCAAAGTGTAGATTTTGACGACCTCATTGGCCTGCCGCTCAAGCTGCTACAGCAGCATGAAGCCGTGCGTAGCAAATGGCAGGACTCGCTCGGCCATGTTCTGGTGGATGAATACCAGGACACCAACGCAACGCAGTATGAAGTACTCAAACTTTTGGTCGGTTCGGCATCGGAAGGAAAGGGCCGCTTTACGGCAGTGGGGGATGATGACCAGTCCATCTATGGCTGGCGCGGCGCGACGCTCGACAACTTGAAGCGCCTGCCGCAGGACTACCCCAACCTCAAGGTCGTCAAGCTGGAGCAGAACTACCGCTCGACCAGCGCCATATTGCGCGCCGCCAACAATGTGATTGGCCCCAATCCCAAACTGTTCCCGAAGACGCTGTTCAGCGAACTTGGCGAGGGCGAGCCGGTACGTGTGATTGACTGCGACAGCGAAGAGCACGAGGCCGACCGCGTGGTGGCGCGCATACAAAGCCTGCGCGCCGAAGGGTCGCTGCAAGCAGCAGGCGCGCAGCACAGGGACTGGAAAGATTTTTGCGTGCTGTACCGCGCCAATCACCAGGCCAAGGTGTTTGAAAAAGCCTTTCGCAAGGTCAACATTCCCTACAAGGTGTCGGGTGGCCAAAGCTTTTTTGACCGCGCTGAAATCAAGGACCTGTGCGGCTGGCTGCGTCTGCTGTCGAACAACGACGATGACCCGGCGTTTTTGCGTGCCGTGACCACACCCAAGCGCGGCATAGGCCACACCACGCTGGGCGCGCTGGGAGTGTTTGCTTCAACCTATAAGCTGAGTTTGTTTGAAGCGCTGTTCAGCAACTCGCTGGCCTCGGTGCTTTCAAGCAAGGCAGTTGGCTCACTGCACGAGTTTGGCCGCTATCTTAACGACCTGGAATACCGCGCCAAAAATACGCGTGGTGCTGAAGCGGCCAAAGTATTTTTGCTCGACTGGTTAAAAGAAATTGACTACGAAAAGCATTTGTACGATGGCGAAGACAGCGAAAAGCTTGCTGCCACGCGCTGGACCAATGTGATGGATTTTGTCGACTGGATGTCCCTGCGCTGCGGTGGCGAACTGGACGACACCAGCGGAGCAACAGTGGAAAGCCCCACCAAAACCATGCTCGAAGTGATTCAAACTATCGCGCTGCTATCAACGATCAGCGAACGCGAAGGCGACCAGAATGTGGTGACGCTTTCAACCCTGCACGCAGCCAAGGGACTGGAGTGGCCGCATGTGGTGCTGGCCGGTTGCGTCGAAGGCCTGCTGCCTTTCAGGATGGAAGATGACGATGGCACCGATCCTGGCAAAACTGAAAACCTCGCGCTACGACTGCAAGAAGAGCGTCGCCTGATGTATGTGGGCATCACGCGCGCGCAGCGCACGCTGGCCGTCAACTGGCTGCGCCGCCGCAAGAAAGGTCGGGACACCATCGCCGGCATTCCCAGCCGCTTTATCGCCGAGATGGCACTTGAAAAGACCACCATCAAGGAGGACCCGCGCGAAAAGCTCAAATCCCTGCGTGCAGAGTTTGCAAAGCGGGCTGCGGATAATCTGGAGGCACAAGCCCTGGCAGAGTTGCAACGCACTCCGATCTGATACGGTTTCAACCGGAAAGTCTCATGCCCCCATACTTCACCAAGCAGCTCATTAAATTTGCCATATCTTTCATCGCAGCTTGTGCGGTGGCTACGGCTGCACTAGCGCAAGACACTCTAAAGCCATTGACTGCCAGCGTGGTTTGTCCGCCAGTGGTGGGCGTTCCGGCTGCGCGACTGTATGGTGTCTGGGCTGTGCAGTTTGAAAACCCGCCCGTAGGTATGCCCAGCACAGCCACCATGCGGCTGGAGCGACATGCCGAGTTTTCAGAAAGCCTGGCTGGCACTGTGAGCCGTGATGTCGGCGTAGCAACTGCTTCAGCAGCACAGCGACGCAGCATCAAGGCCGCACTGGCCGGAGATTTTGAAGACGGCATACTGATACTCGACGAGTCATCGAACAATATCAACATCACCGGCACCTGGAACGGTGAAGTGGTGAAAGACTCTTGCGGCACGCTGTTCAAAGGGGTCTGGAAAGACACCAGCAGCAATGCATCAGCCAATTCGCCGGATGTACCCTTTACCTTGCGCAAGCTACCGTAATTTGCTATTAAATCAGTAGCTGGTCACGCCCGTATTTATTGGTCTACAGGTCTTTTTGCACACTTAAAACGGCGTTTTCAGGTCGTTTTTTGTGATCTGAGGCCAGATTTTCTTAAAACACGTTTGAACAACGCTTGGCTCAAACCAGTCCAATTTCTTTAGGCTGCACCCCGGCAAACACGCGATCAAGCTCAGAACGCGACAAACCAAATTGGCGACCAAACAAGCCAGCCAGCACCGCGCGGTATTCATTGAGCACGGGGTAGTCACGGTTTTGAAACAGTGCGTTTCGCTCCAGTGCCACTTGCTCACCCACCACCTTGCCGCCCGCAGCGCCCAATCCGCCACCCAAAACCCAGTAAACCGTGCCGTGCCCGTGGTCTGTTCCGCGTGTGCCGTTCTCGCGAAAGGTGCGGCCAAACTCTGACACCACCAGCACCACGGTTTGCTTCCACACCGGGCCCATCTCTTGTGCAAAGCCAGCCAGGCCGCGCCCCAGGTCTGAAAAGTTATTGGCCAGCACGCCTTGGGCCGCGCCCTGGTTCACATGGGTGTCCCAGCCGCCTACATCGACAAAGCCCAGCTGGTAGCGCTCTTTCATCAATCTGGCTATGCGACGCGCCTCTAGTTCAAAGCCTTTGGCTGATATCGCACCGCGATTGGCCATTTGCATTTCCTGGTCAAACTCTTTGGCAACTTCCTGGCGCAAGTCCAGCCCTTCACGCACGGGCGCTTCAAAACGGGAGCTTTGGTACATGCCCGCCAACACACCCGATTGGCGCAAGTCAAAAGCAGGTTTACCGACGCCTTTGAGCGAGATATTGGCGACAGCTGCATCACCTTTAAAAACGGTTGGCAAGGCATCGGTAAACGACATGCTGGCCACAGCTGGTGTACCGGCCCCGCCCATGGTTTGTGCCAGGCGATTTAAAAAGCCAGAGCCCACCACCCCCATACCCTGCGCTGCAGCGCCGGCCTCAATACTGTCTTGTGTTTCAAAGTGACTGCGTGAGGTGTCGTTGCTGCCCGCAAATGGAATGAATGCTGCCTCTTTGCGCGCAAACATGGGGGCGATGGTTTCACGCAGCGCGGGGTGTAGCGCCCAGTTGCTGTCGAGTGCTATCGCGGTTTGAAGGTTGTTAGCATCTGGCCTGGGCACAGCAATCGTTGGGCGTGACTCGTAATAAAAATTACTCGATGTGGGCACCAGCAAATTGCAGGCGTCATAGCCACCACGTAAAAACACCAGTAAAAAACGGTTTTGCGTAGCTGGTGCTGCACGTAATTGCACACCTGTGCTCAACAAGCTCGCCATCAAGGCACTTTTTAAAAGGGTTCTGCGTTGCATGGTAGTGACCTGTTGTGTCTGTGCGCGAAGTTAACGCATCATGAATTCGGGCGACGAGAGAAGGTAGGCATTCCACTCCCACTGCGCCGCTGCTTTTCCCAGCGCTGAACGCGTAGTGGGCGACAAGGTAGGCTCGATATTTTCAAAAAACAGGAGGTTACTGAGTTGCGGAAACCCGGTGACTTGCGCGGGCGTGCCATCATCAGGGTCAAACAAACCGGCGTTGCTGCTTCCTATCCATTTGGCGATTTCAAATCGCTTGCTCATTTGGCCCGAGCTGGCCCAATCAATTTCACGCTGGCCGTAGCCGTCTGGCGTGAGGCGCCCGTACAGGCCCTGTCCCAAGCTGCCCAGCATGTTGTTGGCGGGTTTGAGGTTGACAAATGTTTTGCCCGCTGCGGTTGGCGCGTCATACGCCAGGCGAAGGGCTGACACCACATAGTGCATCGGGTCTTTGAACTTGCTCCCTAAGCTGGCAGTGAATTCTTTTGAATTGAACATCACCCGTAGCACGCTGGGTATGTCGCCCCTGCTGCGGGTAAATGCGCTGGCCATGCGGTCAACCAATGCTGCTGGCGGCTCGTCTGCCACAAAAGCTACCGCCAGTTTGCGCGAGAGGAAGCGTGCGGTAGCCGGGTTTTGCAAAATCATATCCAGCGCTTCATCGACCTCGGCCAAGCCCTTGCCTGTAATGGTGCGGCCCATGAAGAGCTTGTCGCCGTAGTCGTGCCGGGCGGGGTTGAATTCGAACGCACCTTCCTTGACAATCTGGCTTTGAAGCTCGGGCTTGACCTTGGAAGGCGTGGCGCTGACGTTAACGCCCACACCGGTCAATATGCGGGCCAGCTCTTGTATGTCTTGCTGCGTGTAAGGGCTTTGGCCACCGCCCACGCCCATGGTGTGCAGCTCCAGCAACTCACGCGCGTAGTTTTCATTGATTTTGCCGACTGCACTTTGCGCGTTGTCGAGGTAGACCAACATCGCCGGGTGCTTCAAGGTGGCGGCCAGCAAATCACGGAAATTGCCTAAAGCATTTGGGCGAATCGCACGCTCTTCATAGTCCGCAACCGACCAGCGTAAATTACCCTTGTACCTGAACACGCTGAAGTGGTTCAACCAAAACCAGGTCATTTGTTCCTTGAGTTGCGCAGGGGAATAAACGGCCCGCAGCAAATGGCGCTTTGCCGCCTCGAACGCTACGCGCTCCTGAAAGTCTTGCTGCGCTTGCCGGGCCTTGGCCTTGTCGTCATTGCCGGGGGTCTCGGGCAAGGCATTGATACGTTTGGCTTCAAGGTCTGCGTCAAACAGAAGTTGCTCGGCCCGCCGCTGGGTGACGATCATCCCATCCACCGCACGCTGCGCGGCCGATGGCAACGCATCATTAGTGGGCACCAGTTGCGCGTCAAGAAAATTCTTGCGTCCCACCGCTCGGTACTGCGCAATCGTGGCCGAATCGACGCCATACGTCACGCGGTTCAGCCAACGAACGTCTTCCTCTAGAAGTGGTTTGTCAGCTGCGTGCGCCGTCGACAAGGCAGAGCACGTCAACACACCAAAAAAAATAGAAACAGAAAAGATGCGCACTAACTGCGCAATTGCGCTGGCTAAAAGATTCATTCAAAACCCCACGTTACCGTATGGATGATCCAACACTACAACGCAAAGCCTAGCGCCCCAAGCTGACCAAAGCCCGACCTTGGGCCGGATCTTTACTTTTGTAACCAGGGCTGGTGTTATTTTGAGTCCCGGCTTGTTTTGCTTGCAGGCTTAGGGGCAAGTTGTTTTAAGCTAAGTGAATGACCGAACCCTCTTCCTTCACGCTGGCCTGTCTGATCATTGGCTTTGTGCTGATCGCCATGACCATGGGCGGCTCCATCATCGGGCGACTGCCACTCAGTGCCGCCATGCTTTATCTGGGTATAGGCATGGCCATCGGCCCGTGGGGCCTGGGTTTGCTCAAGCTCGACCCTTTCAAAAATGTGGTGTTGCTGGAACGCCTGACCGAAGTGGCGCTGCTGGTGTCGCTGTTCACGTCGGGCATGAAGCTGGAGCTGCCTTTCAGTGACAAGCGCTGGCGCATCCCGGTGCAGCTGGCGTCTGTGTCCATGCTGGTGACAATAGCGGCAGTGACAGCAATCGGGGTGTTCGCCATGGGTATGTCGCCAGGCGCCGCCGTGCTGCTGGGGGCCATCCTGGCACCGACTGACCCGGTGCTGGCCTCTGACGTGCAGGTCGCCAACCCCGGTGACCGCGACCAGCTTCGCTTTGGCCTGACGGGTGAAGGCGGCCTGAACGACGGCACGGCTTTCCCGTTTGCCATGCTCGGCCTTGGGCTGCTTGGCCTGCACGAGCTGGGTGAATGGGCCTGGCGCTGGTGGGCGATTGATGTGCTGTGGTCGGTGACGGGTGGGCTGGCTCTAGGCTACGCGCTCGGAGTGCTGGTGGGTCGGGCCATTCTTTATCTTCGCGTGCGCCATCGTGAAGCGCTGGGTTCCGACGAATTCATAGCTTTGGGCCTGATTGCGCTGACCTATGGCCTGGCAATTGTTTGCCACACCTCTGGCTTTCTGGCGGTGTTTGCAGCCGGGCTGGCACTGCGCCGGATTGATACAACACCCAGCCCGTCGCCGGCTGTGGTTGCCGCGGTGGCGGCCCAGCTTGAACCCATTGAACCTCAAGCCTCGCCGACCGAAGCGCCAGCCGCCATGATGAACGCCGTGCAGCGCTTCAATACGCAGCTTGAAAGCTTTGCCGAAGTCGCCATCGTGCTGGCAGTGGGGGCGCTGCTGGCCAGGGTGCGCTTTGACTGGACAGTATTGTGGTTTGTACCGCTGATCTTTTTGGTGATTCGCCCGCTAGCGGTGTATGTGGGCATCGTCGGAACAGGCATACACGGCCAGCAGCGGCGACTGATGGCATGGTTTGGAATACGCGGTATCGGCTCGATCTACTACCTGCTGTATGCAATCCGGCATGACATCCACCGTGACCTTGCCGAACGATTGCTGTCACTCACCATTGCGGTGGTGGTGGCCTCGGTTATTGCGCACGGTGTATCGGTCACACCGTTAATGAAAAAATATGAACAACGAAAAGCCGCAAAAGGTAAACGGGCAACTCCGTAATCTTGGCGGCTCACGGGGTCTGTCGAACAGCGTGAGCACGGGTTTTTAACGTATCAGCTGACGCGCTCAAATATGGCGGCAATGCCCTGCCCGCCACTAATGCAGATGGTCACCGGCTGCGTTGAACCCATAGCTGACGGCTACGATTTGGTAGCGAACGTCTGGATTGCTGCGTTTGGAGCAAGCTCCTTAATTTGAAGTCGGCGCGCGGCGCGTGACACATAATGTTTGGCTTGCTGACCCCAGGAGATTGCCATGCCGCGCCCGATACTCGACGAATCAAACATTCATGCAGCCATAAGGGACAAAATTGCCAGCCACGAGCAAGGTATTGTGCGTGAGGTGCAGGCCGCTGTGGCGAAGTACCCGGTGGTGGTGGTTGGCATGAACATGAACCCGTTCCCGAAGAAGGCGCGTCAAGCACTGGACGACGCCGGGGTAACCTATCATTACATGGAGTATGGGAGCTATTTCAGCTTCTGGCGCCAGCGCAATGCACTCAAGCTGTGGACTGGTTGGCCAACCATGCCGCTGATCTTCGTGAAAGGCATGCTTGTCGGGGGTGCCGATAACCTGGTCAAGTTAATTGACAGTGGTGAGCTCAAAAAAATGCTGGCCTGAATGAAACGGGATTGGTTTATGGCCGTCAATGACGGCTCTGCTGCGAAAGCGGAGGTATGACCGTAGATGTTGTGGGACTCTTGTCGTCACTGAGGTCAGACTGACAATGAGACGAAACCATTCAGCCCCCTACCTGGATGGAGATGTGCAGCCGGTCAAGCCCTAACCTCATTGGACAAGGTGCCAATAGACGTCCAGCATCAATCGTAGTACCGTAGGCTGCTGGTTTTAAGGGGCAATTCGATGCAGACCGAAATTTTTGACGCTATCGTCATAGGCGCGGGTCAGGCCGGTCCGGCCCTGGCTGCGCGCTGCAGTAAGGCGGGGTGGAAGACGGCGGTGATTGAGCGCAAGTACTACGGTGGCACTTGCGTCAATGTCGGATGTGTGCCTACCAAGACCATGGTTGCCAGCGCCAAGGCGATGCGGCAAGCGCAGCGGGGTGCCGACTACGGATTCAGCATTGACGCATTTCGTGTGGATATGGCGCGCGTCAAAGCGCGTAAAGACGCCATCGTCATGCAGTCCCGCCAAGGCGTTGAGAGCTGGATGCGTGCGTCGCCTGGCGTTGAGCTCATCGCCGGGCACGCCCGCTTCATAGGGCCGGACACAATTGATGTCAATGGCAGGCAACTGAAGGCGCGCCATATTTTCATCAACGTGGGGGGCCGGGCTGTGCATCCGGCCATGGCCGGTAGCGACACCGTGCCCGTATTGGACAACGCCTCAATCTTGGAATTGACCGAGGTGCCAGAGCATTTGATCATCATCGGTGGCAGCTATATTGGCCTGGAGTTTGCACAGGTCATGCGCCGTTTTGGCGCAGCGGTGACGGTGGTTGAGCGCTTACCAACGTTGCTGCCGAGGGAAGACGCGGATGTGGTTGCGGCCATCCAGGCTGTTTTAGAGGCCGAGGGCGTGCAGTTCAAACTGGGGGCCGACTGCCTGAGCTTGCGCAAAGAGGGTAGCGAGGTGGTGGTCGGCGCGGCCTGCGCCGCAGGCGACCCTGGTGTGCGTGGAAGCCATGTTCTGGTGGCTGTGGGGCGGCAACCCAATACCGACGATTTGGGTTTGGAATTGGCTGGCATCAAGATGGACGAGCGCGGCTACATCCAGGTCGATGAGCAATGCCGTACCAGCGCCTCCGGGGTGTGGGCCGTGGGCGACTGCAATGGCCGCGGCGCGTTTACCCACACCGCGTGGAACGACCACGAGATTGTGGTGGCCAATCTGTTTGACAACGACCCGCGCCGCATCAGCGACCGAATCCCCTGCTACGCACTGTTCATTGACCCGCCCTTGGGTCGAATCGGAATGAACGAAAAAGAGGCATTGGCAGGCGGGCGCCCCTTGCTGCGCGCCAAGATGCCGATGCAGCGCGTCGGCCGTGCACGCGAGGCCGGCGAGACTCTGGGCTTTATGAAGGTGTTAGTAGATGCCGAAAACCAGCGCTTGCTGGGTGCCAGCATTCTTGGGCTTAACGGCGATGAGGTCATCCACACACTGCTCAACGTTATGGCAGCAGGACAACCGTACACAACCATCGCGCGCACGATGCAAATACATCCCACCGTCAGTGAACTGCTGCCAACGCTGTTGCAGCAACTCAAGCCATTTGCCGGGCCCTTGGCATGACAAACTGACCGGGCCGCGCTCTTCGACCCGCTCTGCTCGGAAGACAGACCTTCACCCCGCCGAATCAAACGCTTTCCGAAATCCCCGGTCTCAGTGAACCTGTCGGAGTGCATTGCAAGATCTTTGGTTCTGTCGCGATAGGGATGTAGGGTCAAGCAACAGTACGTGGGTTATTGGAAATCAGAAAGCCAGGCTGTAGAACTGATCTGCTACAGACATGGGTTGACCACCAGTGCATTGCAACTGTCCCTTCTTCATCATATGCATGGTCTCGATTCCGGAAATCAGCTTTTGCGCACTCCAGAACGATTTGAAGCCCATCATTGGATCTGTGATTCGTTTCACAGCGCGGGGGTCTTGATGAAACGTATCTCCAAAAGTCAGACGTGGTTACGAGCAAGCCCTTGCCGATGCCGCTGCCCACGCCTGTGATACAGGCTATCTGGTCACCACTCATTTCAGTAGACCTTGCCTGCGTTCAATGGTTGTCCTTGGGCACGGCCGCGCCGCGCTGACCCACCAGAAAGTCCAGATCGCAGCCCTGATCCGCCTGCAGCACGTGGT
>JBBRQQ010000043.1:0-25208 GCA_038226155.1 Burkholderiales bacterium | reverse complement strand
GCAGGCGGCAAGCCGCGCCAGCTCGTCCCGACCAAATTGTTACGTTCGCTCGCACGTGATGCCTCCGGCTTGCCCGAATGGCTGTTCGATGAAAGTTATGACGCGGTGGGCGATCTCGCTGAAACGATTTCGCTGCTGTTACCAGCGCCAACCCAATCGCATGATCTCGGTCTGGCGGTGTGGATTGAGCAACGTCTGCTGCCGCTGCGCAAGACCGCACCGGAGGTGTTGCCAGATACGCTACGCGCGCAGTGGGAGCAACTGGCCACCGACGAGAGGCTGGTGTACTTCAAACTCATGACCGGTGGCTTTCGGGTGGGAGTGTCCCGGCTGCAGGTCACGCAGGCGCTGGCCGCGGTCGGCGGTATCGATGCCAAGCGCGTCGCCCAGCGGCTGATGGGTTATTTGCACATCACCGGCCAGCCGACCGCAGCAGATTACGCAACGTTGGTTGCGCCTGAAAGCAGTGGTGAGCTCAATCAGAAGACCAGCGGCCAGCCCTATCCATTTTTTCTGGCACACCCTTTCAACCTGCCGCTCGATCAATTCGAGGCAGCGCTCGGACCGCCCGAAAACTGGCTTGTCGAGTGGAAGTGGGACGGCATTCGTGCGCAGCTGGTGCGGCGTGCCGGCCAGGTCTGGCTTTGGTCGCGCGGTGAAGAACTGGTGACTGACCGCTTCCCCGAATTGGCTGCCATGGGTGCTGCACTGCCGGACGGCTGCGTGATTGATGGCGAAATTGTGGTGTGGCGCAAGGACACTGAGACGATGGACGATGCGGGCAAGGTGCAACCCTTTGCCGATTTGCAAAAACGCATCGGCCGCAAAACAATTGGTGCGAAATTGCTGCGCGATGTGCCGGTGGTGTTGCTGGCGTATGACCTGCTTGAGTTCGAAGGTCAGGATTTGCGGGGGAAGCCCCAGCTTGAACGCCGCGCACTACTCGATGCGCTCATCGCGCAGATGACGCATCCGCAGCTGCTGGCCAGTCCGGTGCTGCCAGGTAGGACCTGGGAAGATCTTGCGCGCCAGCGCGAAGCCGCGCGCAGCATGGGTGTCGAGGGGATGATGATCAAGTCGAGAGCCGCGCATTACGGCGTAGGCCGGACCAAAGATCTCGGCGTCTGGTGGAAGTGGAAGATCGATCCGCTGAGTATCGATGCGGTCCTGATTTATGCACAGCGCGGTCACGGCAGACGCGCCAGCCTCTACAGCGACTACACCTTTGCGGTGTGGGACGGCGCTCCTGAACAAACAGATCGCAAGCTGGTACCGTTTGCAAAAGCCTATTCAGGCTTGACCGACGTCGAGATGGCCAGAGTCGATGCCGTGATCCGGAAAACCACCATCGAGACCTTCGGTCCGGTTCGCAGCGTCAGGCCAACCCTGGTTTTCGAGCTAGGCTTTGAAGGCATCGCCCGTAGCCCGCGCCACAAGAGCGGCATTGCGGTTCGCTTCCCGCGCATGCTGCGCTGGCGCGAAGACAAGCCTGTGGCCGAGGCTGATACGCTGGAAACGCTTTCGGCTCTGCTCCCGACGCCGTCGCCATCATGAAGCGCGAATTGGAGAGCTGGTTTGCCGAGCGCGGCTGGAAGCCTTTCAAGTTCCAGAAAGAGGTGTGGCAAGCCATCGCACGTGGTGAATCGGGGCTGTTGCATGCCACGACTGGCGCGGGCAAGACTTACGCGGTCTGGCTCGGTGCCTTGATGGCTTTTGGGCCTGTAGCCCAATCGAAACGGGCGCGAGCAGCTACAAAAAATATAGCACCAAGGATCAAAAATGAACTTGCACCACCTCTGACGGTGCTCTGGATCACACCCATGCGGGCGCTGGCTGCTGACACGCTACGGGCACTGCAGCAGCCTCTTGATTTTCTAAGAGGGCAGGTCATTGATGAAGATGGCGTGATTCATCTGGTAGCTCCAGGCTTCGGTTGGACGGCTGGTGCGCGCAGCGGCGACACTGCATCGGCCGAGCGTAGCGCTCAAAACAAACGCCTGCCCACGGTGTTGGTGACCACACCTGAAAGCCTGTCGGTGTTGCTCTCACGCGCCGATGCATGCGAGGTGCTGGGCAGCGTGAAGATGGTGGTTGTGGACGAGTGGCACGAACTGCTTGGTAACAAGCGTGGGGTGCAGGTGCAGCTCGCGCTAGCGCGTTTGCGCCGCTGGCGGGAGGACGGCGAACGGGGTCAAGTGAAAAGCATGCAGGCGCTCGTGATTTGGGGCATGTCCGCCACACTGGGTAATTTGAAAGAGGCTATGCGCACGTTGCTAGGCCACGACGACGGCACCTTGGTGCAAGGCCAGGTGCCGAAAAAATTAGTCGTTGATTCGTTGCTGCCGGATCGCGTCGAGCGCTTCCCGTGGGGCGGCCACCTGGGCCTTACCATGCTGCCGCAAGTGATAGCAGAAATCGACAAGAGCACGACCACGCTGGTGTTCACCAACACCCGCTCGCAGTCCGAGATCTGGTACCAGGCGCTGATTGCTGCGCGGCCCGACTGGGCTGGCGTGGTGGCGCTGCATCATGGATCGCTCGACCGCACGGTGCGCGAGTGGGTCGAGGCGGGCTTGAAAAGCGGCCAGCTGAAGGCGGTGGTCTGCACGTCAAGCCTTGATCTCGGCGTTGATTTTCTGCCGGTCGAACGCGTGCTGCAGATCGGTTCTCCCAAGGGTGTGGCGCGGTTGCTTCAGCGTGCCGGCCGATCCGGTCATGCGCCGGGCCGTCCGTCGCGCATCACGCTGGTCCCCACGCACAGCCTTGAAATGGTCGAGGGCGCGGCCGCGCGGGCAGCAATTGCTGACGGGCATATCGAAGCGCGGTCGTCGCCCGAGCAGCCGCTCGACGTGCTGGTGCAGCATCTCGTCACCGTTGCACTGGGCGGCGGCTTCATCGCCGACAATTTGCTGGAAGAGGTGCGTAGCACGGCCGCCTATGCCCGCCTGTCGGCAGACAACTGGGAATGGGCGCTGAATTTTGTGCGCCAGGGCGGCGCGTCGCTGGCTGCATACCCTGACTATCAGCGCGCAGTACCGGACGCCGAGGGCATATGGCGCGTGCCCGATGCACGGTTGGCGCGCCGCCATCGCATGAACATTGGCACCATCATTAGCGATGCCAGCATGTCGGTGCAGTACATGGGCGGCGCAAAAATCGGTACCGTAGAGGAGAGCTTCGCCGCGCGCATGAAGCCGGGAGACTGCTTTTTATTTGGTGGGCGTTTGCTGGAGCTGGTGCGCATTTATGACATGACAGCCTGGGTGCGGCGAGCCAGCGGCAAGCGCCCAGCTGTGCCGCGCTGGAACGGCGGGCGCATGCCGCTCTCAACCACACTGGCTGACGCAGTGGTGCAGCAATTGGCACTGGCAGGGGACGGACATTACGATTCGCCCGAACTCAAGTGCGTGCGGCCACTGCTCGAGTTGCAGCAACAATGGTCAGCGTTGCCCACACCGACAACACTGCTGGCAGAGGTATTAAAAACCCGTGAAGGCTGGCATCTTTTTATGTATCCGTTTGCAGGGCGACATGTCCACCTGGGGCTCGCGAACCTGATCGCCTGGCGTGTCGCACAACACGCGCCACGTACGTTTTCAATGGCAGTCAATGACTACGGTTTTGAGTTGCTCAGCGCGACCGAGGTTGACTGGACTACGCTGCTGCCACAGGTTTTGGAGGCAGATCATCTATCGCAAGCGCAGGCCGCCAGCGCCGGGCCGCCCCAGGCACGGCCAGCCCCGCTTTCAGGTGAAAGGGGCAGCGAAACGGCAAAGGTACACGAAGAGGGAAGCGTGGGGGCTAACAAGCTCTTGCATGAGGTGTTGGCCAGCCTGAATGCGAGCGAGCTGGCGCAGCGGCGTTTTCGCGAGATTGCGCGCGTGTCGGGCCTGATTTTTCAGGGCTACCCTGGTGAAAAACGCAGCAGCAAACAGTTGCAGGCCTCATCGTCACTGTTCTACGAGGTCTTTCGCAAGTACGATCCAGCCAATCGGCTGCTGCTACAGGCCGAGCATGAATTGCTGGCGCAGGAGCTGGAGATTGGCCGACTGCGCGCCAGCCTGGACCGTATCGCCACGCAGCAACTCGTGCTTAAAACGCTGGTACGCCCAACACCGTTTTCCTTTCCGCTGATGGTGGAGCGTTTTCGTGAAAAGTTGTCGAACGAGAGCGTTGCCGATCGCATCGCACGCATGGTTGTTGAGCTTGAAAAGGCAGCCGGTGGCCGCGTGGCGGGTGGTGATTCAGCCACTGCCGCAGAACGCGTGAAAGACTCGCTGGTGTTTGGAGGCGATGGCGCAGGCGAGCGCACCAAGCGCCCGCGTCGCCCCCCCAGGGGTGGCAAGCCTTCGCGCCCCTTGCCACCGTTGTGATGACCGCATCAGTTTGCAAGGTTCACTGGGCCGATGTTGAGGTCCACCTGCTGCCACAGCGTGCTGTATGGTGGCCTGCGCGGCAGGCACTGTTTGTCGCGGATCTGCACATCGGCAAGGCGGCGACTTACCGCGCGCTGGGCCAGCCGGTACCCGGTGGTACTACGCGGGAAAATCTGGCGCGACTGACGGAACTTGTCGCGCAACACGCACCGCAGCAGATCGTCTTTCTTGGTGACTTTCTGCATGCAGCTGCAGCCCGCACCGAGGGCGTTTTGGCTGCCCTGCATGAATGGCGAGCGCGTCATGCCGCGGTCGACATGACGCTGGTGCGCGGCAACCACGATAGCCGCGCGGGTGACCCGCCGGCGCTACTGCGAATCGGCGTGGTCGATGAACCCTACCTTCACGGACCGTTTGCCCTTTGCCATCACCCGCAGCAGCACGCAACACATTTTGTGCTGGCGGGCCACGTGCACCCGGTTTGCCGGCTCTCGGGCCGGGGCCGCGATAGCTTGCGCATGCCTTGTTTTGTGGAGGAGGCGCAGCAGGCGATTCTGCCCGCGTTTGGCGAATTTACCGGAGGATGGATGGTGGGCGCAGATCCCGGACGGCGACTTTATCCGGTAGGTGGTGGGGTGGTTTGGTCTTTGCCGGTTGGAGGTGACGAGTAAGGGTGCCTGCCGAATCCTTGTTTGATTCTTCGTCAGCTCTTTTACAATCCAGTCATGCTGTTTTCCGGAAGCTCTAAAACCTCCAGGCCCTTCAAGGATTTGAATCGGGAAAAGGCCGCACTGATGCTGGTGACGCCGACGGCGCTGGCCGACCTTAGCCAGTCGGACGCCAGAGCCGTGGTGGGCTTCATGCAGCTGAACGGGGTCGCTGCCGGTACGGTGCTGATTCGGGAAGGTGAGGCCACGCATACTGACTTCATGATGCTGATTCTTGAGGGCGAGGTGCTGGTTGACAACGCCGGTTTTCAGGCAGAGGACAGCGTCGTCGTGTCCGTGTTGGCTTCGGGAAGTCTGATTGGTGAGATGGGCATGCTTGATGGCGAGCCGCGGTCAGCCACCTGTACCGCTACAACTGAACTCGATGTAGCAGTGCTGTCGCGTGAGGCCCTGCTCAAGCTGATAAAGGGGCAGCCTGCGGTGGCAGCGCGTTTATTACTGGCGATCTCCAAACGCCTGGCAGATCGCCTGCGAGCAGCAAACCGAAAGATCAAAACCTTTGGCGGCGTGAGCCGCGCGTTGCAGCAGGAGCTCGATGCCGCGCACAACACCGGTGGCGGGCAGCTCGGTCGCTAGGTTCCCGCGGCCTCTCCTGTATCGGTAGCTACCTGCTACCAGTTGCACAAGGTGCCGTCGTGCGCCTGGCGATTCACCGGCAGATAAGCCCGTTTATAAGGGTATCTGGCCGCCAGTTCTTCGTTGATTTCCACGCCATGACCGACAGCTTCACCGGGTTGCATGAAGCCGTCCCTGAATGTGTAGGCATGGGGGAACACCTCGTCGGTTTGTTCCGTATGCCGCATGTATTCCTGAATGCCGAAGTTCGGAACCCAAAGGTCAAAATGCAGTGCCATGCCCATGCATACGGGTGAAAGGTCCGTCGCGCCGTGGCAGCCGGTACGGACTTGATGCATTGCCGCGAAGTCTGCAATGCGCCGCAGGTGGGTAATGCCTCCGGCATGCACAACAGTTGTACGGATATAGTCAATCAGCTGGTTTTGAATCAGGTCCTTGCAGTCCCATATGGAGTTGAAAATCTCCCCGACTGCAAGTGGTGTGGTGGTGTGGTGGCGGATGAGCCGGAAAGCGTCCTGGTCTTCTGCAGAAGTGGCATCTTCCATCCAGAACAGGTGATGGGGCTCCAATGATTTGCCAAGACGGGCTGCCTCTATCGGTGTGAGGCGATGATGTACGTCGTGCAAGAGGTGAATGTCTGGCCCCACCGCATCACGTACCGCTGCAAAAAGTTTTGGTGCATGCAGAAGGTATTTTTCCGAGCTCCAGTCGTGTTCACTGGGCAGGTCTGCGTCGGCCGGTTCATAAAACATCGTTCCCCGCCCGACGCCATAAACCTTATCCAGACCTGGCACGCCGCTCTGGGCGCGAATGGCCTTGTAACCCATCTCCTTGTAGCGAAGCACTTCCTCTACCGTCTCGCCTATATCCTTGCCATTGGCGTGACCGTACACCATCACGCCGGTGCGGCTTTTACCGCCGAGCAACTGGTACATCGGCATATTGGCTGCTTTGGCCTTGATGTCCCAAAGTGCGGTATCCACGGCTGCAATAGCGCTCATCGTGACAGGTCCCCGGCGCCAGTAAGCCCCCTTGTAAAGATACTGCCAGATGTCCTCGATCTGATGTGCGTCGCGGCCGATCAGGCACGGGATCACGTGGTCTGTCAGATAGCTGGCGACGGACAGTTCCCGCCCATTTAAGGTTGCATCGCCGATGCCGGTAAGACCCTCGTCGGTTTCGATTTTGAGGGTGACAAAATTCCGGCCCGGGCTGCAGACGATGACGCGTGCGTTGGTAATTTTCATGAGTTGTTTTGAATGGATAAATGATGGTTCAGTAAAATTGGTCAACCAATTGAATAAAATAGATCGTAAGTGGCGTTAATTAAAGGAATTATGCGGATAATAACCCTTAAAAGACCTACTGGTAAACCACTATAGGCAGATTTAGCCGATTAATGACAATATTGGTCAACCAATTGGTTTTCCTGTTTGAGGGGTCTTGATGTCTGAAGTCGTTGAAATTGAGAAGTCCGCCGGTATCGCTGGTGAAGCAGCGGGGCCTGAAAATTCCGACAGCGGTGAGCGAACCTACCAGCGTTTGGCCGAGCAGATCTTGGGTTTGATATCGGGCGGCGAATTTGCTGTCGGTGCGCGCCTGCCGTCAGAGCGGAGCTTGGCAGACCGCTTTCAGGTCAGCCGAACCGCCGTGCGCGAAGCAGTTATTGCTCTGGAGGTGCAGGAGCTTGTAGAAGTGCGCATTGGCTCCGGCATTTACGTGCGCGGATTACCCACTGCGACTAAAGCCGTTTACGTGCCCGCCGGTCCAGGACCGTTCGAACTCCTTCGGGCGCGGCGTCTGATCGAAGGTGAAGTAGCCAGCCAGGCCGCAGAGCTTCGCAAGGACAGCGACATCGACCGGATTTATGCAGCCCTGGCTGAAATGCGCGACAACTGCAACGACAAGCGCGCCAATGAAGCTTCCGATCTGAAATTTCACCAGCGGCTGGCTGAAGCGACCGGCAATGTGGTGCTTGTCCATGTAGTGACAGCGCTTTGGGACCAGTTACGCGGGCCTATTTGGTCGCGGCTTGAAGAGCACTTTCATACGCCGGTGCTTCGCCAGGCCAGCCTCGCAGACCATCAAAAAGTTTTCAGCGCGATCGTGTCGCGTGATCCGGTGGCCGCAAAAGCCGCCATGCAAGCACACATCGACAGGGTCGTGGGCGAATTTGTAAAAGGCTGGGCGTGAGCGCAGCTGTAGGTTTTCAGCGTTTCATTGACAAACAGCGGGTTCGGGGAATCTGCATAACCAAAAGGAGATATTCCATGAAAGTCGGATTGACACAAACGCCTGGTGCGGGCATTGCCCGCGGGTTGAGGGCAGTACTTTTCGCTATCGCATCGGTGGGTGCTGCTACCACTGCGCAGGCGCAGCAGACCACCATCAATGTCGTCGATGTGGGCGGTGCCCTGGCGCTCTTGCAGGACGCCATTGAGTCCTACAAAAGCGTGAACCCCAACGTGAAATTTACGTTCACCAAGGCACCGGCCCCAGAACTGCCCGGCAAACTCAAGGCAATGCAGGCTGCTAACCGCACTGACATTGATCTTGTACTTGGCGGTAATGACATTCTCGCGGCCGGTATCCAGCAAAAGCTGTGGACCCATATGCTTCCTGAGCAAAGCAAAAAATTTCCGGGTGTGATGGACAACTATCACCCGCAAGCCAAAAAAATGCAGGACTTGGCACAGGGTGAAGCTCTTGCAGTCGTGTTCATGACTGGGGGCCCTTTCCTCGAATACAACCCGGAGAAGGTCAAACAACCGCCAACTTCACCCCAGGAACTCCTGTCCTGGTGCAAGGCCAACCCCAACCGCCTGATTTATGCGCGTCCGGCCAACTCTGGCCCCGGGCGTACTTTCATCATGGGCCTGCCATACCTTCTGGGCGACAAGGACCCGAAAGACCCGGTCAATGGCTGGGAAAAGACGTGGGTATTCCTGAAGGCACTTAACACCTGCATCGAGTATTACCCGACCGGAACTGGCGCAGTGATGAAAGAGCTTGGCCAGGGCTCACGTGACATGACCGTTAGCGTGACAGGCTGGGACATCAATCCCCGCGCGCTCGGCATCGTACCGAAGGATTATCGCGTTGCAGCCTTCAAGAACTTCACCTGGATCAACGACACCCAATACATGATGGTGCCCAAGGGCGTGCAGGCTGACAAGCTCCCCGTTGTGCTGGATCTGATGGCCCACTTGCTTAAACCGCAGCAGCAGGCCCTGACCTGGGACAAAGGCTATTTTTATCCTGGCCCGGCTGTGAAGAACGTGCCCATCACGATGGCAACCAAAGAAAGCCAGGATGTCATCAAGGAGTTTGGCCGCGCTGAATATGCAGACTGGACCTCCAAACATCCCCACGCACAACCGCTTGATGCCGAAGCCATGGTCAAGGCATTTCGTATCTGGGACCAGGAAGTCGGCGCTCAAAAATTCAAATGATTTATCGGATAACTGCTTTTCAATGAACCATAACTTCAACACCCTGCAGCTGCAAAAGGTCACTCGCCGCTTTGGCGGCGTGGCTGGCGGCAAAAAAGGCGGGACTCCCGTGCATGCGGCGCTTGACGGGCTGACCCTCGACATCGCCCGCGGCGAATTCATTGCGCTGCTCGGCCCGTCCGGCTGCGGCAAGTCCACTGCGCTTAACTGCATCGCCGGGCTGATGTCGCTGTCCGATGGCCAGATCCTGCTGGACGACAAACGTATTGACCTGCTACCACCCGAAGAGCGCGGCTTCGGCATGGTGTTCCAGAACTACGCGTTGTTTCCGCACATGACGGTGGCCAAGAATGTGGGTTTCGGCTTGCTGATGCGGGGGCTGCCGCAACGCGAAATCGACCAGAAGGTGGACAAGGCGCTGGATCTGGTGCAGCTGGGTGTGCATGCGCACAAGTTGCCGGGCCAGCTTTCCGGCGGGCAGCAGCAGCGCGTGGCCATTGCCCGCGCAATTGTGATTGAGCCACCGCTGATTTTGATGGACGAACCGCTGTCCAATCTGGATGCGAAACTGCGGCTGGAAATGCGCACCGAGATTCGACGCATACACAGCGAACTTGGCCGCACCACGCTTTACGTCACGCACGATCAGGATGAAGCCCTGTCGCTGGCCGACCGCATCGTGGTGATGAAGGACGGCGTGGCGCAACAGGTTGGTACGCCACAGGCGGTCTACAGCGAGCCACAAAATCTCGCGGTCGCACGGTTTATGGGCTACCGAAACGAAATAAAGCTCGACGTTGTCGAGCAGCGCGGCAGCATCGCTCAGCTCAAGGGGTCGGGTGTGGCGTTGCTGGGTACCGTGAGCGGTGTCCTGGGGCACAAAGCCGTGGCGGCCATCCGTCCAGACGACTTCACCATCGTGACAAGCGCGTCCGCTGCGCAAAACACACTGACCGCTGTTGTCGAGTCTGTCGAATACTATGGCCGCGAAACCCTGTTCATGCTGCGTGCACCAGACCGCACCCAGCTGTTTGTCCGCACGCAGGGCAACGCCAGTGTGGGTGACAGTCTCACGCTGGCCATTCCGCAGGAGCGGGTTCTGGTTTATCCATCAGAGCAAACGTCATGATCCAGAACACATCAGGCATGCCCGGCGGCCCCTGGAAAGACCCTGCATACTGGATGCTGGCGCCAGCCACATTTTTTATCCTTGTGGTGTTCGTCTATCCCTTCCTCGATGGGCTCATCCTGTCGTTCCACCCCATGAACGGTGGCGGGCCGCTGGCCAACTACACGGCATTTTTTAATGATGAAAATCTCTGGAGAACCATAGGCACCACCATGGGGCTGGCGTTACCCGCTACCCTCATCAACGTGGGTATTGCAGTGCCGCTGGCGTATCGCCTGCGCAACAAGACGCCGTACCAGAAAGTCGCCACCACCATCATCACCATCCCGCTAACGCTGGGCACCGTGCTGATTGCGCAGGGTATGTTGAGCTACTTCGGGCCCAACGGCTGGTTCTCGCAAATTGTGCAAGCACTTCATCTGTATGACGGCCCCGTGAGGCTCACCCACAATTACTGGGGCGTACTGATTTCGCTGGTGATTTCCGGATTCCCTTTTGTCTTCCTGTTGGTGCTGTCCTACATCACCGGCATCGATCCGGTCCTCGGACGTGCGGCCGCTACGCTCGGAGCCAATCCCTTCCGGCAGTTCAGGTATGTGATTTTCCCGCTGTTACTGCCAGGACTGGCGATGTCTTTTTCGCTGTCTTTCGTGCAGGCTTTTTCAGTCTTTCCATCGGCTGTTTTGCTGGGGTCCCCGTCAGGACCCACGCGTGTCATTTCAATCGCAGCCTACGAGGCGGCATTTGAAAACTATGACTATTCCATGGCCTCTTCGATCGCAATGATCATGGGTGTGGTGCAACTGGCTGTGGTCGCGCTGGTGCTCGGGCTAAGACGGCTGGCGTATCGCGGACCTGTGACTGGGGGCAAGGGATGAAAACATCGTTACTCGCAACGCGTTCCGCGCGCCATCTTCCCGCCAACTGGGGCGCGCGCATGTGGAATGCAATGGTCGTTGGCGTGATGACCTTCTTCCTGCTCAACGTCGGGCTGATCGTGGCATCTGTTGCGACCAGTTCTCTAGCCAGGCGCTGGTTCAATACCTGGCTTCCGGACGGCTATACCTTCAGCTGGTACCTGGCCGCCTGGAAAGAGTTTCAGCTGGGTAGCGTGCTGCTGGTCACCGTCCAGGTCGTACTGGCTGTTGTCGTTTTGGCGGTGCTGATTGGCGTACCCGCTGCCTATGCCATGGCAAGGCGTGAATTCCTCGGTAAACGCGTGCTCATGGGATTGTTTCTGCTGCCATTGATGATTCCACCCATCACTTACGGCATACCGCTGGCCACTGTCATGTACCAGCTAAACCTGGCCGGCACGATGACCGGCGTGATCATCGCCAACCTGCTACCGGCTCTGCCTTTCGTGATCCTCGTCATGACGCCCTTCATTGAGCAGATCGACACCAATCTCGAATCAGCTGCGCGGGTGTTCGGGGCACGTAATGCACAGGTCTTCAGGCACGTGCTGGTGCCGCTGCTGATGCCGGGCATTCTGGCCGCCTCGCTGCTGGTACTGGTTCGCACCATCTCGATGTTTGAACTCACCTTCCTGACCGGTGGGCCGGGTACCCAGACACTGGTGGTGGCGCTTTATTACGCCGTGTTCGCCGCTGGTGTCAGGGCGCCGCAATCGATCGATGCCATGGCCATCGTCTACATGGCCGTAACGCTGACCTGGCTGCTGATTGCCATGCGCTTCGTCAGTCCGACACAACTGGTCTCGCGCGTGCGCGAACACCCTCAAGGCGCCTAGCATGTCCCCCACACAAATAGGCCCACAGCCTCCCAGGCTGTGGCTGCTGGAACACGTCTGCCCGTACTGGTGTGCGCGCATCGTAGATTCGGACGGCGGGTTTTTTGAGGCACTGGACGAAGAGGGACGCGCGCTTGTGTCGCCGATTAAAACAGTACTCGTTCAGGCACGCCTGACCTACGTGTTCAGCCATGCATCGGCAATCGGCGGCAGCGACACCCTGCGCAGTGCTGCTGACCACGGATTTGATTTCCTGCGGCGTGCCAGCGTACTGACGGGACGCTTTGAAGGCTGGCATCGGGCTACCACCAACCACGGAGAAATCATTGATCCGGCGCGCGATGCCTATGACCAGGCTTTTGTCATCTTTGCAATGGCCTGGTATCACCGAGCCAGTGGCTCACTGGAGGCCTTGCATCTGGCGGAGCAGGCCTATGGTTTTTTCGAAAGTCATCTTGCTGACAACAGTCATGGTGGGTTTTTCGAAGAGTATCCTGCCACCGATAAATTACCACGGCGGCAGAACCCGCACATGCATTTGCTGGAGGCCGTTCTGGCCATGCATGCCGCGACCGGTGATGTTGTCTGGCTCGACAGGGCGACCCGGCTCATCACCATGTTCACCGACGTGTTTCTCGATAAAAAAACCGGCTCGCTTGCCGAGTTTTTTGATTCCACCTGGCAGATCGCCGAAGGCGAGGCCGGGCTATTGCGGGAGCCTGGCCACCAGTTTGAGTGGGTCTGGTTGTTGCACCAATACATGGTGCAGGCAGGCAATACGCCAACTTCAAATGTCGCAGCTCTCGACCTGAATCAGTACGCGTCCCGGCTGTTTGACTTTGGCAGCCGTCACGGCATCGATGCCGCCGGGCCGCTGAAGGGCCTGGTTTTCGATACGGTATCGCCGCAGGGCCTTGCGCTGGCGACCAGCAAACTGCTTTGGCCGCAAACTGAATACATCAAGGCCTGTATCGCGCGCCATGAGGTCACCAAAGATCCGTCCTTCAGGGCGCTGGCCGCCTCTCACATGAAGCTGATACGAGACCACTTTTTTCGAAGTGACGGTGCCAACTGGGTCAACCACGTAGCGCGGGATGGTGCACCCCTGGTGACGCAGACACCTGCCAGGGTGCTGTACCACCTGTTCCTGGCCGCATCCGAATTGATCCGGATGGAGGAGGCGTGATGAGTGAGCCGCTCTCGAGACTTTGCCAGGGTAATCTGGACCGCATTCTGCCCGGCAGCGCAGCCATCCCCGTCTATCCCAGGCAGGGCCTTGCACCCGGAGTGGTGCATCTCGGGCTCGGCGCCTTCCACCGTGCGCATCAGGGGCTGGTGTTCGATGACCTTCTGGCCAGCGGTGACCTGCGCTGGGGCGTACTGGCCGTGGCCACTCGCTCCTGGACGCTTGCCGATACGCTTGCGATGCAGGATGGGCTGTATGCCGTCCAGCTGGCCGATGCTGCAGGTTCCTCGTGGCGTGTAGCTGGGGCTTTGTTGCAAACCTGCGCTGTGACGCGTGAACCTGCGCATGTGCAGGCCGCAATTGCCAGCCCGCATACGCGCTGGCTCACGCTGACAGTCACAGAAAAAGGCTACGACTCACCCCTGGCATCGCTGCTTCTCGAAGGTCTGAGGCAGCGCGCTGCTGCGGGTCATGGCGGGCTGACCATCGCCTCGTGCGACAACCTCAGTCACAACGGAGACAAGCTGAGGGCCCTGTGCCTTGAGCACTGCATCGACGCATCGTTGTCTGCATGGATCTCACGAGAATGCCGATTTCCCAACAGCATGGTGGACCGCATTGTGCCTGCGGCTACGGCATTGTGTGCCCATGAAGCCGCTACTGCGCTTGGCGTGCAGGACGATGCCGCGCTGACTACCGAGACTTTCTGGCAGTGGGTGATTGAGGACAAATTTGCGGACGCAAACGACGCGGGCGTGCTGTCTGCCGTCGGGGTCACTGTTGTGCCGGATGTTGAACCTTACGAAGATGCCAAGCTGCGCATGCTAAACGGTAGCCATTCGGCGCTGGCCTGCCTCGGCGTGCTCATGGGCTTGCCTACGGTATTTGATGCGGTGTCGCACTCAGCGATCAGGCTATTTCTTTCTCAGCTGATGACGGCAGAGGTGATTCCGAACCTTTCGCGTCCGGACCTGCCGGCTTATCGGGATGCCTTATTGCAACGCTTTGCAAATCCGGAGGTGCGGCATGGTGTTCATCAGATTGTCACTGACAGCTCCAAAAAAATTGGACTGCGCTGGGTACCCTCCATTCTGGCGCAGCTGCAGAGTGGTGGCCCCATTCACCACCATGCATTTGCAGCAGCAGCCTGGATGCGCTATTGCTCAGGACGGGACGATCAGGGCCTGCCCTATGGCATTAACGACCCGCAGGCGGCCCTGATGCAAGGTATCGCGCAATCCCATCAGACAGACGTCGAAAAAACGGTGGCGTCCTATATGCAGGTCGAATCAATCTGGGGCTCATCGCTTGCAGGCAACGCCCGCTGGGAGAGCGCGGTCGCGCGGTGGCTGCATGCCATCAACAGCGAAGGTGTTGGGTCTGCATTGCAAATACTTGTTGACGAGCGAGAGGACAGATAGTCATGCAAAAAGACATTGATATCCTGGCTATCGGTGAGGCCATGATTGAGTTCAATCAGCGCAGCGCGGGCGCAGACAGCTATGCCATGGGCTTTGGTGGCGACACCTCAAATTGCGCCATTGCGGCTGCGCGCCTGGGCGTGAAGTCGGCATACCTCAGCCGTGTAGGTTCGGATGTGTTCGGGCAACGGCTGCTGGCGCTGTGGGCCGACGAGGGGGTATTAGCCGAGGGCGTGATTGTTGAAGAAGGCGCAGATACAGGCCTGTATTTTGTCAATCATGATGAGCATGGTCATCACTTCTCATACCGCCGCAAGGGTAGCGCTGCCAGCCACGTTGCCCCGGCAGATATCAGCGAGAGCTTGCTGAGTCGCTCCAGATGGCTGCATTTTTCCGGCATCTCACAGGCTATCAGTGCCAGCGCTGCCGAAGCTGTCAGCCACGCCATGGTGCTGGCAAAAAAGCATGGCACGCGCATCAGCTATGACCTCAACTTCCGTCCAGGATTGTGGTCGGCCGATGCCGCATTACAGGCTGCAATCGGCGCGCTCAAGGTTTGCGATGTGTTCTTTCCAAGTGTGGATGAGGTCCGACTGCTCACTGGATTGCACAGTGCCACCGACATCATCCACTGGGCACATGCTGGCGGCGCGAAGCTGGTAGCGCTCAAGCTGGGTGCAGATGGCTGCCTCGTATCGTCGGGCGACAAGCAGACCCACATTCCATCCATCCAGGTCGACTGTGTCGATGCGACCGGCGCTGGCGATTGTTTTGCAGGTGCGTTTTTATCGCGGCTCTGCGCCGGACAGGATCCCGCCGGTGCTGCGGCGTTTGCCAATGCTGCGGCATCCCTGAGTACACAGGGCTATGGCGCGGTAGCACCGCTCCCCCGCAAGGATGACGTCGCAGACTGGCCCGAGCGAGCGCCGTGACCTGCAAGTCTTGAAAACAGGGCGGCGCAGACCGCTCGAGAGGGATAAGGGGAGTCCATCTGTTGCATGTTGCTCACTGAAACAACACCATTAAAGAGACAAATACCATGATGCATTTCATATCACGCCGTTTGGAGACGGCACGTTCTTTTCTGCGTCCATTGCGGCTGTCGCTGGCAGGCCTTGCGGTCGCCTTCGGCGCCACATCAGCGCAGGCGCAACCTGCCAATGCACCTCTGACCCTGAACATCGTTGATGTGGGCGGCGCCTTCAACCTGTTGCAAACGGCGATCGAGTCCTATAGCGTGCAACATCCGAACGTCAAATTCAATTTCAAAAAAGCGACCGCAATTGATCTGCCTAAAACGCTGGCTGCGGTCACGCCAGCCAACCCGGGCGACATCGACATGGTGCTGGGAGGCACTGACATTCTTGCAACCGGTATTGACCAGGGTTTCTGGATTAATGTGCTGCCCGATCACGCCAACAGGTTCCCGGGCCTCATGGACCGCTACCTCCCCGAGGCCAGGCGCATGCAGGCGCTTGCCAACAACCAGGCGCTGGCCGTGGTATTCGCGCTTGGGGGCCCACTCCTCGAATACAACCCGGCCAAAGTCGGTGTGGTACCGCAAACACCGCAGGAGTTGCTGGCTTGGTGCAAAGCCAATCCGGGGCGATTTACCTATGCCCGTCCCGCGAACTCCGGACCGGGACGGACCTTTCTAATGGGACTGCCGTACCTGTTGGGCGACAAGGATCCGAAAGACCCGGCCTATGGCTGGCAAAAAACCTGGGCATTTCTCAAGGATTTGAACAGTTGTATCGACGTTTACCCGGTGACCACGGGTGGCCTGATGAAAGAGCTCGGAGCAGGTGGCCGCGACATGACCGTCTCCACCACTGGCTGGGACATCAACCAGCGTGCGCTGGGCACGGTACCCCGCCACTTCCGGATTGGGGCTTTCAATAATATGACCTGGATCAACGACACCCAGTACATGATGGTTCCCAAAGGCGTCACAGGACAGCGACTTAATGTGGTGTTGGACCTGATGGTGCACCTGCTTAAGCGGGAGCAGCAGGCGCTCACCTACGACACAGGATATTTCTACCCCGGCCCGGCCATAAAGAACGTACCTTTTTCACTGGCACCGGATGCCAGCCAAAAAGTCCTGCGTGACTTTGGTCGGGTTGAATATGTGTTGTGGGGCCTTAACCGGCCACAAACCCAACCTCTTACAGCTGAACGCATGAATGTGGCCTTCAAGATGTGGGACGACGCGGTGGCAAAGCCAAAATAACCTGGACCGGGGACGATCTACAGAACGTCCCGTACCTCTCCTGTTGCACTACTGCAGGACGGGTTCGTCGGGAAGATCGTCGTTTTGCTGTTCGCCTGCGGGCTGCAAAGTCGCCGGAAAATGCGCTTGCAGCAACGCAGACACTTCTTCAAGGGCCTGGGTCAGTCCCTCTTCGAAACGGCCCGAGCCGAAAGCCGCGCTCATGCGCGAGGTCATGGCCTGCCATTCCTGCTGCGGGACGTGGCGGCTGAGACCGCGGTCTGCCACGATTTCAATGGCTCGTTCAGCGAGCTGCAGGTAGATCAGCACGCCGTTGTTGTGCTCCGTATCCCACACCCGCAGCTTGCCAAACAATATGACCGCGCGTTGCCGTATAAGCTGGTTGATGCTCACTTTGCTACCCAGCCGCCAAAGGTAGCTGGTTGGCAGCGACGCCTCTACGCAGATCCTGATCTGCCCTGTATGCAGGCTTTCGCTGGCCGCGACCTGCCCGGTCAGTCGCGTGAATACGTCTTGGGGCACCGCGCGTTTTGTATCTGACGCATCCATCCAAATGTGTTTGATGATGCGTTTGAATTTATTGAGTGCCATCACTGCCTACCAGCTTCCAGACGAGCCACCGCCGCCAAAGTTGCCGCCGCCCCCGCTGCTGAAACCGCCACCTCCACTACTGCCACCGCCGCCGCCCCAGCCACCGCTGGACATTCCGCCGCCCATGCCCCGCATGCCGCCGAAAGAAGCCAGGCTGGCAAAGAGAGCGAACAAAACGCCGATGACTGCAGCCCCGCCCGCCAACAGCAAGCTGCTGGTGAACAGCCAGGCCAGCACACCCACCGCGCCGCCGGTTGCAACCGCGCCAAACTTGCGTCCCAAAACACCCGATAAAAGCTTTGCGCCGATAGGCACGGCAAAAAATAAAAACACTGCCAGATCTGTCAACTGAAAACCCGACCTGGCGCGCTTGGGAGTCGCTGCGTCTTCGCTCGGCAAGGGTAGGTCTTCGCCCTTGATGCGCGCCATAATCTGTTCAACTCCGGCATCAATGCCGCCCGCAAAGTCGCCCTGCTTGAAGCGCGGCGTAATGGCCCGGTCGATGATTTGCCTGGCTGCCAAATCGGGTATCGCACCTTCCAGCGTCTTGGCTGTAGCGATGCGCAGCTTGCGGTCGTTTTTCGCCACTATCAGCAGTACGCCGTCGCCCACGTTTTTTCGGCCAATCTTCCAGCTATCACCCACGCGTTGGGCGTAGTCGGTGATGTCTTCTGGTAGCGTGCTTGGCAGCATCAGCACCACGATTTGGGTGCCACGGGTTTTCTCAAATGCGGCAAGCTTGGCCTCCAGCGCTTGTAGCTGCGCACTGTCCAGCGTTGCCGTGGTGTCGATCACGCGGGCCGTAAGCGCCGGTACGGCTTGCAGGTCTTGCGCCAAAGCCGTGCTGGTACCGAGACAGCAGGCGAACGCCCACACCAATACCGCTATAAATTTAGTAGCTGCTCGCGCCCGCAGATATTGGGCTAGAGCCACTTTTTTACCTCGAAATAGGGCATTTGAAGCACGGTTTACGATGGTTAAGGCTATTTCTTGTCAAAGCTGACTGAGGGCGGCTTCGATATTTGCGCCTCGTTTTCAACCGTGAAATTCGGCTTGACCGAATAGCCGAAAATCATCGCCGTCAGGTTGTTTGGGAAGCTGCGCGCCAGCACGTTGTATTCCTGAACGGTCTTGATGTAGCGGTTGCGCGCCACGGTGATCCGGTTCTCGGTGCCTTCAAGCTGCACCCGCAAATCCTGAAAGCCCTGGTTGGCCTTAAGGCTGGGATAGTTTTCTGTCACCACCAGCAGGCGCGACAGCGCCGAGCTGAGTTCGCCCTGCGCTGCCTGAAACTTCTTGAAAGCTTCCGGGTTGTTCAGCGTCTCGGGTGTCACCTGGATCGACGTGGCCTTGGCACGCGCCTCGACCACTTTGGTCAAGGTGTCCTGCTCGAACGAGGCTTCGCCCTTGACGGTCGCCACGATATTGGGAATCAGGTCGGCCCTGCGCTGATACTGGTTCAGCACTTCCGACCAGGCTGATTTGGTCTGCTCGTCCAGCGACTGGAACTGGTTGTAGCCGCAGCCTGTCAGTAGCAGGCTCAAAGCACCAGCCACGCCAAGCATCATCAAATGTAGAAAACGGGATTTCATAAGGTGTACTCCAAAAATTCAAGTCATCACACTAACATAATTGGTAGCACGGCTATGTAAACCGATTGCCCGTTATGCAAGCCATCGCTGTCGCGTGGCTTAATACGGGCATGGATCAAAAATCACGCCGAATCCCCAAGCTCTAGGTTGTCTTTCCAGTTCCCGGATTTCCCATGCGAAAACCCAAAATCACCCAATCACTTGTAGGCAGTGCGGACGACACCGAAACCGCCTTTTATGAAGCCTTGCAAAGCGGCAATATCGAAAAACTCATGGCTTGCTGGGCCGATGAAGACGATATTGCCTGCGTGCACCCCGGTGGCCCGCGCTTGATAGGCGCGGGCAGCATACGCGCCGCGTTTGAGGCGATGTTTGCAAACGGCAGCATCAACGCGCGGCCTGAAAAGGTGCGGGTGGTGGACTCGATGGGCTCTAGCGTGCACAGCGTGCTGGAGCGCATCGAGGTGCTGACTGAAGACGGCCCGCGCCACGCCTACGTGATAGCCACCAATGTCTACCAAAAAACCGCGCAAGGCTGGCGCATGGTGGTGCACCACGCCAGCCCCGGCACCCCGCGAGAGATGCTTGAAGTCACCGACAATCCGCAGATCCTTCACTGATGCGTGCATGGAACTACACCGCACCCTGGTGGCTGCCCGGTGGCAATCTGCAAACCATCTGGGCGGCGGTGCGTGCGCGGCGCTTTGATGGCATAAAGCCAGAGTTTCGGCGCGAACGCTGGACAACACCTGACAACGACTTTGTAGATGTCGATTTTTTAGTCGAAAACCACAAGCAATTTTCCGCCGGGCCGCCCCAAGCAAAATTAGGCCCCTCAGGGGGTAGCGTGTTACACGAAGTGAAAAGCGTGGGAGCACAACCACTTCTGGTTGTCTTTCACGGCCTTGAGGGCTCGTCTGGCAGCCACTACGCTGAAGCGTTGGCCGACGCAGCACGTCAGCGCGGCTGGGCCTGCGCCGTGCCGCATTTTCGGGGTTGCTCTGGTGAGTTAAACCACGCACCGCGCGCCTACCATTCGGGTGATTTTGAAGAGATCGACTGGATATTGCGGCGCTTCAAGGCACAGCATCAGGGCCCTCTTGTGGCTGTCGGCATATCGCTTGGCGGCAACGCCTTGATGCGCTGGGCAGGCGAGTTTGGTCAAGAGGCAAACGCGCTGGTCTCAGGTGTTGCATCGGTCTGCTCACCGCTTGACCTGGCCGCCAGCGGCTGGGCGATTGGCCGCGGCTTTAACCGGCTGGTGTACACGCGCATGTTTCTCGGCTCCATGGTGCCCAAGGCACTGGAAAAGCTGGATCAGCACCCCGGTTTGTACAGCCGTGAAGCCCTGCTCGCAGCACGCAATTTGTACGAGTTCGACAACGTCGTCACGGCACCCATTCACGGCTTTAAAAACACTGAAGACTATTGGGCACGTGCGTCAAGCAAACCGCACTTGAACAGCATAGGCGTGCCTGCTCTTGCGCTCAATGCCATCAATGATCCGTTCGTACCAGCCTGGAGCTTGCCAAAGCCCGGTGAGGTTAGCGCCAGCGTGACCCTGTGGCAGCCCCAAGACGGTGGGCATGTCGGCTTTCCTTCAGCGCCTTTTCCGGGGCATGTGCGGGCCATGCCTGAGGCGGTAGCTGAATTTTTCACTGCACATCTGTAAACTGAAACGCACTATGGACGACATCGTCAAACAAGCTCTTGCCAAATGGCCCAACGTGCCCGATTGCTATGGTTGGCTCGGGCTTGATGCGCGCGGCAACTGGTACATGCGTGATGATGCGGCGCAGGCTGCCGGGCCATTTTGCGGCGTAGCGGGTGCAGACCCGGCGCGCAATCTTGCAGCCAAGGGTTCCATGCTCAGGCACGACAAACTGATTGACTTCATCCAGCGCAACTATGAAGGCAACCCGCTAGGTGAATGGTTTTTTCAAAACGGCCCGCAGCGCGTGTATGTTGAGCTGGAAGCCACACCATTCGTGTGGCGGGTTGATGGCGCACCAGACTTTGAAGTCACTTCCCACACCGGCCAAGTCGCCATCACCCAGCGCTGCTTCATCGACGAGCATGGCCGCGTATACCTGGAGACAGCCCTCGGCTTTGGCCTGGTGCACACGCAGGATATGCTGCAAGCCGCTGACGCCATCGAGAGCGGCCTGTGGGTGCCGCAGGAGGTGCTGACTAGTGAGTTGCAGTCGCGATTTGGGTATGTGCGTAGTCCCAGGGTGTGAACGATTTGGTATTGAAAAAGTAGCTGGTTACGCCCGCTTTTTATTGGGCTTTGGACTGGTTTTATTGGTATGTTTGCTGTCAATCGCTACTATTCGATCGGTAGGTGAAATCCCCAAAAGCAGAGCAAATCGTACGAATGCAAGTACTGACAACACCCGTCACTTTGACCCCTGCTCATGGGTGTGTCTCCGCAACGGGTGGTTCCAGCTAGAAACACCCTGGTAGAAAAGCGTCCTGCCGTTATGCTGTGATGAAGCTTTATTGGAGTTCCATGGATCCGACACTCAGCCAGCCCACCGAGCGTGAAGTAATGAAAGCAACCACACTTCTACCGGTCCTTTCCGCGTACTTCATCGCAGTTGGTTCGCTGTACCTGTGGGGGTTTTGGGATTCGTTCGGGATCAACATCATGGAGTATCTTGGGTTGTCCGATGTGGTTAAAGTCGCGGCGTGGCCTGTCGGGTCGGCGTTTGTGTTCCTCCTCGTTGGGCTGCTGATGGGCGATGTTGCGCCGGGGGGCCGGCTGCCCGAAGGTGGCGGGCGGGACACGAGGGTAGGCAGGTGGCTTAACAAATACCGCTCGGCGCTGACTTGGGTCGTTATTGTGATCGTCGGGGCATTGCTGGCATCCGGTTCTCCGACCGGCTTGCAAGTGGTTGCGGTAATCGGCGGTGTCATGCTTGCTGCGCCGGTACGTCGACTTGCCTTCTTCGAAAAACTGGTGCCGGACTATAGCGTCAGGTCATCTCTTGCAGTAGCAGCGGTTGTCTTGCCCTTGTGGGCCTTCGGTCAAGGGCGGGTAAATGCAGACGCAATCAAGTCAGGTCATGACTACCTTTATGCACTTCCTGGCACAGATGGGATCTCTTTAACAGGAGATCCGCAGACCACAATACGCTACGTGGGGTATGCAGGCAGCACCTTCTTTTTCTGGGATCCAACTGTGCAGGGCTTAATGGTCGTGCCTTCAAGCTCTGTCAAGGTGCTGAAGCTAGCAAAGAAGCCTAGGGTCAGTCGTGCGCTATGGGATCAAATTACAAATCGAAAGTGATAGGCCGCGCAGGGGCCGAGGTCAGGTCTTGCAATTCGATAAATTCAAACCAGTATCCCGCTACGGCAAAACGCGTCATGTATGAATCCAAGACTTGACCCCGGTTGGATCCGAGTCCGCGTAACACTGATGGTCAAAAACAAATAACTCAAGCTGCCAGCTTCTCTATTTTTGGCCGCTTGATTTTGCCCGCCTGGTACAGGTCGTACTGCAATTGTATGCCTGCCCAAAGCTCGGGGCTGGTTCCAAACGCTGCGCCGAGCCGGTACGTCATGTCAGCGGATACACGTGCTGCTCTGGCTGCAAGGCGCGACAAGGTGACGCGATTGACACCAAGCCTAAGCGCCGCCTCAGTCACGGTAATGCTTCCCAAATACTCACGAAGAACTTCGCCCGGATGGGGCGGATTGTGCAAACGAGACATCGCCCTATTTCCCCTATATTTGAAATTGAGTTTCGCATAGGTAGGAGGGTTTGAAAAGGCTGCCTACCAGCATGGCGCTTCCGGAGTCCGCTTCGACGAGTCAGGGGTCAGATCGCCCACATTCCATTCGAACCTCACCGACCGATAAATCAATTGCTATTAATTAAATAGCTTCTAACACCCGTTTTTATTGGGCTAGAGGCCTATTTCATATCACCAAAACGCAAAAACCAGCGCAAAATATGGACCAAGGTCTGGTCTTGTATTCCAACAACTCCAGGCTAATATTCCGCCACGGCAGTGGGGCAGGGCGATGGTTGAAGGCAAAGACTTATCGCCGGACAATCGGCGGGTCGGTCTGCTGGTTTACTTCCCGTTTGGGTTGAAAGGGATTAGTGATGAAAGAAGCGCTTACGCTCTTGAATGAGCTGGTGGCCGATGGCGTAATGGGTGCGTACGCCATTGGTGGTGCCATGGGCGCTACCTTCTATACGCAGGCCATCAACACGGAGGACATTGATGTGTTTGTAACGATGGCTCCCACTGGCGGCTTGCTGCTGAGCTTGACACCCATCTATGAGGCTGCAAAAGCGAAGGGTGCAGTTGTAAGTGGCGAGTATTTAGTCGTTGGGAATTGGCCTGTTCAGTTGTTGCCACCACCAAATGCTTTGGTTGAAGAGGCATTGCTGTCGGCTCGGAGCACTACATTTGACGGTGTGCCGACGAGAGTCATGACTGCCGAACATCTGTGTGCTATCGCGCTACAGACCGGGCGGCAAAAAGATTACGCCAGGGTTTCACTCTTTATCGATGATGGCGCAGTTGATATCGGCAAGACGCTCGTACTACTGAGACGCTACAATTTAATCGGCCAAACCGGCCAAGTTGCTAACTGGCCGACGTCTGCATCATGAAAACAGAGCAAGAAAAGCTGGCTTTTATTTTGAACGCCAAAGAGCGTTACAGGAACGATGCGCGAGCGCTGTCTTGGGAAGAAAAAGTCGCATCCATTGAACGAATGCGCGACGCTGCGAAAAAAGCCCGTTTGGGTATGAGCGAAACGCTCGCCGCTGAACGAGTTGGTCACCTTCCTGTAAATAATTTGCTACAAATTAAATAGCTGCTCACGAACGTATTCATTGGGCCGCAGCCATTTTAGATGCCGTAAAAGCAAAAAAAGCCGGTTAAAACCGGCTTTTTGCTCAAAACACGTCCAGCGCTTACTTCACGGCGTTCACCATGTACTGCACCACAGCTTTGATCTCTGCATCAGACGCCGCCGAACCGCCTTTTGGCGGCATCGCGCCTTTGCCTTTAATAACGCTGGCCGTTAGCCCATCAACACCTAATGCCAGGCGCGGTGCCCACGCAACCTTGTCCCCAAACTTCGGCGAACCCGCCACACCTGCAATGTGGCAAGCCGAGCAAACCTGGCTATACAGCGCCGGGGCTGCGCCACCCGCAGCCGCTGCGACCATCACCGGAGCTGCTGATTTGTTAGCAGCAGCCAGTGCAGCCACTACGTCAGCCGATGGGGCGGCCGCAGTAGTTGCGGTTGCGGCGGCTGCAGCAGCAGCCACTGGCGCGGCAGGCTCTGCAAATTTGCCACCGGCAGCTGACGTCATGTACACCACGGCACGGCCAATTTCCAGGTCTTCATAGTCACCGCCGCCTTGCGCGCCCATGGCACCCTTACCCTTGAGGGCCGAGTTCCAGAGCGCTTCAAAACCGGTCTTGATGCGCGGAGCCCAAGCTGCAACATCGCCAAATTTGGGCGAGCCCGCAACGCCGGCCGCATGGCAGGTCACGCATTGGGCCTTGTAGACTTCTTCACCCGATTTAAGGGCGCGGTTTGCATCCCGGATCTCGACGGCACCGATTTTTTGGATACGTTGAGCAATGGCTTTTTCTGTGTCAACGGCACCTGCTGCCGGCTTGTTGGCCGATGTCACGTAGTACACCAGTCCGATGATGGCGAAAATGGGCACTACAAAAGAGAAAAACACTGCAGCCAGTAACTGTTGTGGCGTTTTGATAGGGCCGGTGTGGACCTCTTCGTGAGCTTCAGGGGCCGAGGTGTGATCGTTTGCGCTCATGGCGTCCTCAAAAAACTAAAAATCGGGGGGCAAAATCGGGGTTTGTAGCGTGCTGGTTGCGGCCCCTAAAGAGCTCGAATCACCAACCTCATATTATAACTTGGCCCCCACAGTCGGCTCATAGCCCACTGGTAGAATCATGCTCGGTTCCCTGTAAGGAGCCAATCACCTCACAGCATTGCGGCTGTAGCTCAGTGGATAGAGTATTGGCCTCCGAAGCTTATGGTCAGTAGGTCCGCGTGCGAGAATCTGAGTATTGGTCTTTTTGAGAGTTGCGGCTGTAGCTCAGTGGATAGAGTATTGGCCTCCGAAGCCAAGGGTCGTGGGTTCGATCCCCGCCAGCCGCACCAGTCCTAGCT
>JBBRQQ010000042.1:0-26780 GCA_038226155.1 Burkholderiales bacterium | reverse complement strand
TTTAACCACCGTCAGCGCTTTTACCAAAGTGTCGTAATGCTCAATGATGTGCCGGATATGTGCACCAATATGCGCTGCATAGTCAGACTGGTTCGCTCCTATGTAAGGTTGAACTATGGTGACCATTTGGGCCAGTACACAGGAGGTGTAGTTGCACAACTGCGTCGCACTGCCCAGGGGGCTATTTGTTGTCATGCCGCCACCGTTTTAGTGCGTTTAAGCAGCAGCGCATAGCTGACACAAAATAAAATATTTGGAATGATTCCAGGTGCGAGTGTGAGCAGTAGCTGCTCCGTACCTAAAAAGCCGTGAACTGCAAACAGGCTGCAATAGGTCAAACCCAGTCCACCTGCAAAGGCGCGCATGCTGCCTGTCCATCCTTGCGCATTGCCATAAAACTGCCGCATGGCCAGGGTGCCGAAAAAAGTCAGAAGGGTACTTGTCAGCCAGTGTGCTGCGCCTATACGCCAAGCCGTGCCTGCCCCCTGCGCCAAGTTAGCCCATACAGCCCACATACCGTAAATGCCCCCACCTAGTACGGCACCGAACCAGGAATCCATCAGATAGCGCGCCAGGCTAAGACCTCTGATTTTCGGAGTTTGCACTCTTTTTGAGCACGAAGTCGATGAAGCGACATTTTTTAAGCTGTCAACAAAGGGCTGACGACTAGGTAAAGTCATGGTTTGGGCGGCGGTATTCAACATACTTCTTATGTCTGAAGAAAGCTGTAAACCTTACATTTTTTTAAAATTTGGTTACCGTCATTTTTAACGTCTACATTCCTGAAGATGTTCCATCGCTATAAAAGACTTTTACTGGTCATTGCCTTTTTGGCGTTGCTACTGGGCCTTTTTCAACTTAGTGGCCTGCGTGACAATTTCACACAGGCTTTTTTGCACAAGCAGTTTATCGAAAACGCATTCACAGGGCTGATGGTCTTCATCGTGCTCTTTGCGCTGGGCAACCTGATTCAAATTCCAGGCTGGATTTTTTTAGCCGCAGCGGTGATAAGCCTGGACAGATTTTGGGGTGGCTTGGCCACCTACCTGGCCGCCGTCGTGTCTTGCGCGTTCACTTTCTGGGTGATTCGTTCTGTGGGCGGTGATTCATTGCGGCAGATCAGAAACCCATACGCAATTCGGCTGTTGAGCAAACTAGACAGGCATCCCGTCTGGAGCACATTTTTTCTCAGGATATTGCTGCAAACTTCCCCACCGTTGAACTACGCTCTGGCGATGTCAGGCATCCGATTTAAAAGTTATCTGATCGGCACTTTGCTTGGGCTACCTATTCCAATAGCTTTGTACTGCCTGTTCTTTGACTACATGGCAACTCTACTGCACATCGGAGGGCATTGATCGCTAGTCTACCGCTTCCAAAGCGGGTTACCTGTAACCAGTGGCAGGAGTTGGCTTTTACCTGGCCTGCGTTACAGCTGCCATCGGCAAATGCGTCAAGGGCAGTGCGCTACTGGCTTTGACTTCGCCCAGCGAAAAGCTGGTGTGGATGTCTTTGACGTTGGGCAGGTTGATCAGCTTTTCCAACGCGAACTTGCTGAAGGTCTCGAGGTCTTTGGCAACCACCTGCAGCTCGAAAGTGCCGCTGCCGCTGATGTAGTGGCACGACACAATCTCCGGAAGTTTTTTGATCGCATCTTCAAGCTGGCTGGTGGTGCCTCCCAATGTTCCCCCGCTTGTGCGTTCAGCGTCCAGCCGCACGAACGCCAGCACGCCCAGGCCGATTTTGTGACGGTTGATCTCGGCCCGGTAACCGGTGATAAACCCGCTTTCCTCCAGCGCCCGTACCCGCCGCCAGCATGGTGCGGCGGACAAGCCCACGCGCGAGGCCAGCTCGGCATTGGTCAGCCGCGCATCGTTTTGCAGATGTTGCAAGATAGTGATGTCAAACTTGTCAAGTGTTTCCATAATTGGCAATAAATTGAAAGATTCTTGCGCATGATAGCTAAAACACGGCAAAGAACGCAATGACTTATCTGCACTTTATGCCTACACTTTGCTACAAGACAACCATTAAAAGTAGAGCGTAAAACCATGAATGCCCCCCTGCCCGAGCACATTCGCAAAGCCCTGGAAACCGTCACCCTTGACGACAAATACAGCCTTGACTATGGGCACGCCTTCATGAGCGGCGTGCAAGCCCTCGTCAAGCTGCCAATGTTGCAGCAACTGCGCGACAAGCTTCAAGGCAAAAACACAGCGGGTTTTATTTCAGGCTATCGCGGCTCGCCGCTCGGCGGCTATGACCAGGCCTTGTGGAAGGCGGCCATGTATTTGAAAGAGCGCAATATTGTTTTTCAACCGGGAGTCAATGAAGAACTGGCCGCCACGGCGGTATGGGGCACGCAGCAACTCGGCTTTGCGCCACCCGGTACGAATAAGTTTGATGGTGTGTTCGGTATTTGGTACGGTAAGGGGCCGGGCGTGGACCGCACGTCAGATGTGTTCAAACACGCCAACATGGCCGGCACCACGCCTTGGGGCGGCGCGATTGCGATTGCGGGTGATGACCACATCTCCAAAAGTTCAACCGCTGCACACCAGAGCGACCACATCTTCAAGGCCTGTGGCCTGCCGGTTTTCTTCCCGGCCAGCGTGCAGGAAATTCTTGATCTGGGTTTGCATGCCTTTGCCATGAGCCGCTACGCTGGCGTGTGGGCGGGCGTGAAGACGATTCAGGAAATCGTTGAGTCATCGGCCAGCGCCATGATTGACCCCGAGCGCGTGCAGATCAACATACCGACTGATTTTGAAATGCCGCCAGGCGGCGTGCATATTCGCTGGCCCGACGCGCCGCTGGACCAGGAGCAGCGTTTGTTTGACTACAAATGGTATGCCGCACTTGCCTACATTCGCGCTAACCGTCTAAATTACAACGCGATTGAAAGCAAGGCTGACCGCTTTGGTTTAATCGCCAGCGGCAAGGCCTACAACGACACGCGCCAGGCCCTGATGGACCTGGGGCTTGATGATGCGACCTGCCAGCAACTCGGCATTCGCCTGCACAAGGTCGGTGTGGTGTGGCCGCTGGAGGCGCAGCTGACCCGCGAATTTGCGACCGGCTTGCAAGAGATTTTGGTGGTGGAAGAAAAGCGCCAGGTCATTGAATACCAGCTCAAAGAAGAGCTGTACAACTGGCGCGCCGATGTGCGGCCCAATATCGTTGGCAAGTTTGATGACTCTGGCAACCACCAGGGCGGTGAGTGGAGCATGCCCAACCCATCAGCCAACACACTGCTGCGCGCCAACGCCGATTTGTCGCCCGCGTTGATTGCCAAAGCAATCGCTGGGAGGGTTAAAAAGCTCGGTGTGGACGGTGACATGCTGGCCCGAATAGACGCGCGCCTGGCCGTGTTGCAAGCCAAAGAACAATCACTCACCGCGCTGGTGGTCAACAGCGAGCGCACGCCTTGGTTTTGCTCGGGCTGCCCACACAACACATCGACCAAGGTGCCCGAAGGTTCGCGCGCCATGGCCGGCATTGGCTGCCACTACATGGCGCTGTGGATGGATCGATCAACCATGGGGTTCACGCAAATGGGCGGGGAGGGCGTGCCGTGGGTCGGTCAGCAACCCTTCACCACTGATACCCATATATTTGCCAACCTCGGCGATGGCACCTACTTTCACAGCGGGCTGCTGGCGATACGCCAGTCGATAGCGGCGGGTGTCAACATCACCTACAAAATTCTATACAACGACGCCGTCGCCATGACCGGTGGCCAGCAAATTGGTGAGCGGCCCGAGGGGCATTCGGTCATGCAGATTTCACAATCCATGCGTGCCGAAGGTGCTGCAAAAATCGTGGTTGTTACGGACGAACCTGAAAAATACGAAGGTCTGAAACTTGAGCAACTGGCCGAAGGCGTGACTGTGCATCACCGTGATGAACTCGATGCCATACAACGCCAGTTTCGCGAGATCAAAGGCACCACCGTCATCATTTACGACCAGACCTGCGCCACTGAACAGCGCCGCCGCCGCAAGCGCGGCACACTGATTGACCCGGCGGCGCGCGTCGTTATCAACGAGCTGGTGTGTGAAGGCTGCGGCGACTGTGGCGTGCAGTCCAACTGCATGAGCGTAGAGCCACTTGAGACTGAATTTGGTCGCAAGCGCCAGATCAACCAGAGCACCTGCAACAAAGACTTTTCATGCGTCAAAGGTTTTTGCCCGAGCTTTGTGACGGTGGAGGGCGGGCAGATCAAGAAGAAGTCAAAGGCGGATAAAAAATTCAATTCGTCTGAGCTGGGTGAAATACCTGGGCCCGTCGTACCAACACTGGGCACAGACCATCCGCTTTGGGGCATCGTCGTCGCAGGCGTGGGCGGCACCGGTGTCATCACCATAGGCCAGCTGCTGGGCATGGCGGCACATATTGAAGGCAAGGGCATCGTCACGCAGGACGCGGCAGGCCTGGCGCAAAAAGGTGGCAGCACCTGGAGCCATGTGCTCATCAGCGCGCAGCCAGGCCAGATCTGCACGACCCGCGTTGGTACGGCGAGTGCCGACCTCATCATTGGTTGCGACCCCATCGTCACTGCCAATAAAGAAACATTGGTCCGTATGCAGCTGGGGCGCACGCACGTCGCGCTCAATTCCCACAGCGCGCCCACGGCATCGTTTGTGCTTAACGGTGCCTGGCAAAACCCTGGTGGTGCCTGCCAAGGCGAGATTGCCAAGGCGGTGGGTGAAGGCGGTGTTGGCGCGTTTGACGCAGACCTTGCTGCCACCAAACTTATGGGCGACAGTATTTACACAAACCCCATGCTGCTGGGCTACGCGTGGCAAAAGGGCTGGGTTCCGCTGGCATTGGAGAGCCTGATGCGCGCGATTGAACTGAACGCGGTGGCAGTTGAGAACAACAAAGCCGCCTTTGCGTGGGGCCGCCGCGCTGCGCATGACTTGCCAGCCATGCAAAAACTGTTTGCGTCAAGCCAGGTCATTGCCATGCCAGCTGCCCGGCAGAGCGTTGACGAGCTGGTGGCCAAACGGGTTGAATTTTTAACGGCATATCAAAACGCTGCGTATGCCAGGGAGTATGAAGCCTTTGTGCGCAAGGTCGAGCAGGTTGAAAGTGGCTTGGGTAAAACGCTTCTTACGCAAAACGTTGCACGTTACCTGTTCAAACTCATGGCCTACAAGGACGAGTACGAAGTCGCGCGTCTGCACAGCGACGCATCGTTTTTAAACAAAGTTAACGCCATGTTCGAAGGCGACTTCAAGCTCAACTACCACCTCGCACCGCCACTGATTGCCAGGAAAAACGACAAGGGCGAGCTGCAAAAACAAAAGTTCGGCCCCTGGATGTTGACCGGCTTTAAGCTGCTAGCCAAGCTAAAAGGCCTGCGCGGAACGGCGTTCGATGTATTGGGCCGAACCGAAGAGCGCCGCATGGAGCGCGCCTTGATCGGCGAGTACAAAGCGAGCATCACGGGCTTGCTCGCCAGTTTGTCATCCAGCAACCACGCTGCCGCAGTAGATGTGGCGCGAATTCCGGAAATGATCAAGGGCTATGGCCACGTCAAAGCGCGAAATCTGCGGGCGGCTCGGTTGCAGTGGACGGAGGCACTGGCTGCGTTTGAGAGACCTGCGGCTAAATTGGCAGCATAGCGCTTCTCCAACGCTATGATTTAAGTAGCTGCTCACGCCCGTTGTTATTGGGTCGCAGACGCTTTTTGCCGTCAAAAATGACTAAAAAACGTCAAAATTTCGGCTAGGTACGCGAAACACGCTGAAACAGCCCGCCCGGCAGGCGCATCACGTGGCCGTCGAGCTCTAGCCCCAGCAGTTGGGCTTGCAGTGCAGGTGTGGCCATGCCGGTACGGGCTTGCAAGGCGTCCAGGCTGACCACGTCATAACCCAGGGCTGCCATGAAGGAATTGTCGGCTTGAGGTGGGCTGGCTCCTTCGTCCTCATCGTCCTCATACACGTCATCGCTCGAATGTAAGGGTTCGTCGCTACTTGAACCTGTAGGGTTATGGGCTGTTGGTACTTGAATACGCAGCTCCTCCAGCACATCTTGCGCGGTTTCGACCAGCTTGGCGCCTTGCTTGATCAGCGCATGGCAGCCGCGTGATTGCGGCGAGTGAATGGAGCCGGGTATGGCGAACACGTCTTTGCCTTGTTCGTTGGCCAGCCGCGCAGTAATCAGCGAGCCCGACTTGAGGGCCGCCTCCACCACCAGCACCCCTTGCGACAAGCCGGAGATGATGCGGTTGCGCTTGGGGAAGTTGGCCGTCAGTGGCGGCGTGCCCAGCGGGAATTCGCTGATGATGAGGCCCTGCTGCGCGATGCGGTGCGCCAGGTCGAGGTGCTTTTTCGGGTACACGCGGTCAAGCCCTGTGCCCACCACCGCAATGGTGTTGCCGCCGCCTTGCAGTGCGCCTTCGTGCGCCGCGCCGTCCACGCCCAGCGCCATGCCAGACACCACGCAAACGCCTGCCTCGGCAAACGCTTTGGCAAACTGCCGCGCGCTGACTTCGCCCTGCGGCGTCGGGTTACGGCTGCCGACCATGGCCAGCATCAACTGCCCTTGGGTGAAGGCCGATGCTGTTGAATAAGCAGCGTCTTGCAGCCGATTTAACTGGGTTCCCAGCATATAAAGCATCAAAGGTGGGTCTTCGATGTTGAGCAGCTCTGGCGGGTACTGCGTATTGCCCAGCACCGCAATCTGGCGGTCGCTGCCAGCAGCCAGCCAGTCTTCAGTGGTTTTTAGCAGGGCGTCAAGACCAGCCGGTTGAGCTGCAATCGCCTGGCTGAGTTTGGCGGTGCCCAACTCTTTTAAGGTTGCAGCACTCTGCTCAAAAATCGCCTGTACAGAACCAAACGTGGCCAGCAACTTGCGGGCTGTACCGTTGCCAACACCGGGCGCCAGCGTCAGCCGCAGCCACGCCTTTAGTTCAGCAGACTCCAAGATGCTGGGCGCCGGCGTCAGTTGGGATTGGTGAAGCGGTCACCGACTTTCACGCCGTCGGTGATTTGCAACACAAGCGCGTAAGACAGGTTCTCAAAGGTGCGAAATACCATCAGCAAGCCGTTACGTTCGTTCGGCAGCTTGATTTGCGTGCGGGCTGAATCGGTTCGGTCATTCAGCACCTGGCCGTCTTTCAGGATGGCCATGACGTGGCCGCGTTCCATGCCGTCCCTGGTGCCGCGATTGACCACTACCACCTGGTTTTCTGCGGCGTAGGTGACGGCGCTGCCGTACACCGAAACGATCTGGCCTGAAATAGGCACAGTGGGTGCATGAGGAACGTAACTTTGCGATTCGGCGGGGGGTTCAGCCACCAGGCGGTCACCGACACGCATTTCTTCCTTGGCCGCAACAATGTCAATCGTGGCGGGCACGATTTCGGTCGTTGTTTTTCCGTCTTTGGCGGTGACTTGCTGGACAGACTCGCCGCGTACCAGTTCAGCCCTGCCGACGTACTGGGCTTCATAACCCAGTATGGCGCGCGTGGTTGGGTCTTTCAAAGGGGTGGCGTTGCGAAATATGCGGTAGTTGACCGGCTCGCCTCTTGCATCGCTCAGGGCTTTGCCGCCGTTTGCGCTGCCCGCGCCGCCAGATTGCCCGCGCGCGTAAGCCCTGTCGCCGCGGCTTAACAGGACGCGCCCTTCCTGCGCCGCCACGATGCGCGGCGCGCGCAAAAATTCGGCTTCGTCCACGATGATGGCTTCGTTCAGGAATGGCCCGATCACATTGGATGCCAGCGTTGGTATGGACGCGTCTCCGAGTGTTTCATAGCGGGTGCGGGGCGATACGATGACGGTGTCGGTGGGTGGGCCGCCGCCCGTAACGGCCTGGCGGGTACGCAGCGTTGCGCGGCCATTGGATTTTTCGAGGTAAAGCTGCTGCCCTGGGTAGATGCGGTGCGGATTTTTGATTTCTCGCAGGTTCATGCCCCACAGCTCGGGCCAGCGCCAGGCGCTTTTAAGGAACATGCCAGAAATCGCCCATAGGGTATCGCCACGCTTGACGACATAGGTGTCGGGAGCGTTGGGCAGCAGGTCTTCTACCGGTATGCCGTTTTGTGCGACCTGGGTTGCGCTCGCTCTTTGGTTGCCAGTGATGGGGAAGTTTTGTGCATGTGCGTCAAATGCCGTGCCGAGTGTTGCCGCCAGCGTTGCGGCAAAAAATCCGGCAGCTATTGACACCGCGCCCAGCTGACCAGACGTTCGAGCAGAATTAATGTGCATCTTGAAGGCCTTTTTAGGCTTGTTGTATCTTGATAATTTACTAGCGATTTTCTACCTAAGCCTTTGATTAGGCAACGAAAATGCACCTCGGCAAGCCCTTGCATCGGGAAAAGCCCTGAAAATTTGCGAAAATAGCGACACTGTTTGTCTAACTTATGAACTTACTACCCATTCTTCGCTACCCCGACCCGCGCCTGCACACCGTGGCCAAGCCCGTAGCAAGCGTCGACGCACGCCTGCAAACCCTCGTCGATGACATGCTGCACACCATGTACGAAGCCGAGGGCATAGGCCTGGCAGCAACGCAGGTGGATGTGCATGAGCGGCTGATCGTCATCGACGTGAGCCAGGAGCGCGACAAGCCGCTGGTGCTGATTAATCCCGAAATCACCTGGGCCAGCCTTGATACACAGGTTAACGACGAGGGTTGTCTGTCAGTGCCCGGTATTTATGATGGCGTCGAACGTTCCAGCGCGGTAAAAGTGCAGGCGCTTGACCTGGACGGCAAGGTTCAAGTTCACGAGGCCGAGGGCCTGCTCGCGGTGTGCATCCAGCACGAAATGGATCACCTGATTGGCAAGGTGTTTGTGCAGTACCTCTCGCCCCTCAAACGCAACCGCATCAAGACCAAGATGGTAAAGCAGCAAAAAGCTGAACAAGAGTAGGGCCAGGCAAATCCGATGCGCGTCATTTTTGCGGGTACGCCCGAGTTTGCCCGCGTTGCGCTAGAGCAGTTGCACGCTGCAGGTTTTGAAATTCCCCTTGTATTGACCCAGCCCGATCGTCCCGCCGGGCGCGGCATGAAGCTACAGGCATCCAGCGTCAAGCAGTGGGCGCAAAACCATGGCATTGCAATGGCTCAACCACGCAGCCTGCGCCTCGATGGTAAATACCCCGAAGATGCTGCTGCGGCAAAAACTGCGATTGAAGCGGCGCAAGCCGATGTGATGGTGGTGGCAGCGTACGGTTTGATCCTGCCGCAGTGGGTATTGGATTTACCTAAAAAAGGTTGCCTCAATATTCATGCTTCACTACTGCCCCGCTGGCGTGGTGCAGCGCCGATTCACCGGGCCATTGAAGCGGGCGATGCGCAGTCCGGCATCACCATCATGCAGATGGACGCAGGGCTGGACACGGGTGAGATGCTGCTGGTGGAACGCTTGGCCATTGATGCGGCTGATTCCACAGAATCGCTGCATGACAAATTAGCTGCGCTCGGCGGACGTTTGATTGTTAAAGCACTGGAGTTGGCGGCACTTGGGGGTGAAAGCGATGAAAGGGTATTAAGCGCAACGCCTCAACCACTTGAGGGCATCAGCTACGCCCACAAAATTGAAAAACATGAAGCCCCAATCGACTGGTCACAATCCGCCGCAGTCATTGCCAGGCGCATTCGGGCTTTCAAGCCCTTCCCCATAGCGAGCAGCACGCTGGGCGGCGAGGTTATCAAGCTGCACGAAGCGACTGCACTGCTGCAAGCTGTACCGATGGCCTCAAGCCCTGGCCAGGTGCTGGCCGCCAGCGCAGCCGGTTTAGACGTTGCAACCGGCAGTGGGATTATTCGGGTGACGCAGCTCCAAAAATCGGGCGGTAAAGCGATGAACGCCGCCGACTTTTTGCGCGGTTTCGCGGTGCGCCCCGGCATGATGTTTGGCGATACCACACCCGCGCCTGTTGACGGTTCTGCAAAAAACGATTGAAGTTGCCCGTGCGTGTCCTCTTCAAACACCCAGAGTTTCGCCGCGGCGTGTTTGACAGTGCCCAGGTCTCGCCTGGCATTGCAGCCTGGGGCTTGATGACGGGCGTGGCTATGGTCAAGTCGGGCTTGAGCACGATTGAAGCCACACTCATGGCTCTGCTGGTTTTTGCCGGCAGCTCCCAACTGGCTGCCATGCCGCTGATTGCTGCCGGCGCGCCGATGTGGGTGATTTTGGCAACCGCGTTTTGCGTCAACCTGCGCTTTGTGGTGTTCAGCGCGCATATCAGGCCTTACGTCATGCATCTGCCCCTGTGGCGGCGGCTTTTGGGTGGCTACCTGATGGCCGACCTCAGCTATGTACTGTTTATATCGCGCTTTCCACACCCCGGTGAAGACGATGTCACGCGGCAGGCGCAAGAGGCTTATGCTCTGGGTAATGGCGTGCTCAACTGGTCGTCATGGGTAGGCATGGGACTGATAGGCATTGCACTTGCCAACTCGGTTCCGCCGTCATGGGGTCTCGGTTTTGCCGGCATTCTGGCGCTGGTTGGCATACTTTGTTCACTGGCAACTACCCCCCTGCGTCTGGTCTCTAGCGGCGTGGCTGGGGCGGCCGCCGTGGCAGCTTTTGCGCTGCCGCTCAAGCTCAATATTCTGGTGGCCATCGCCTCTGCGGTTGCGTTGTGCCTGTTGCTTGAAAAAGCCAGACCGCGAGCGCAGCCGTGAACGGCACCGACTTGTGGACTATCGCCACCATCGTCGGCATGGCCTGCGTCACTGTCATCACACGCTCGTTTTTTTATATTTCCAGCAAACCCTGGAAACTGCCTGCCTGGGCCCAGCGCGGCCTGCACTATGCCCCGATTGCCGCGCTGTCGGCAGTCGTCATCCCTGAAATTGTGATGAGCCAGGGCCACCTGATTGACACCTGGAAAGACGCACGGTTGTTTGCCGTGGCATCGGGTGTGCTTTGGTTTTACTGGCGCAAAGGCGTGCTCGGCACCATCATTTCGGGTATGGCTGTCTATCTCCCATTGCATTTAGGGCTTGGCTGGTAGATCGCTCAAATTAGAATACGCGGTTGCCTCGCTGGCCCCTTCTCTTTTGATTGCCCATGAACTTCATCCGCTTTTCTAATTTGTGCGCCAACGGCCAGGTGGCAGGCAAGCGTGTTTTTATTCGTGCTGACCTCAACGTGCCGCAGGACGAGCAAGGCAACATCACCGAAGACACGCGCATTCGCGCTTCGATTCCCTGCATACAAATGGCGCTGGATGCGGGCGCGGCGGTCATGGTCACATCCCATCTCGGACGGCCTGTCGAAGGGCAGTTCAAGCCTGAGGATTCACTGGCACCGGTCGCCAGGCGCCTGTCTGAATTGATGAAGCGTGACGTGCCGCTACGCTCAAACTGGGTCGATGGTGTGGACGTCAATCCCGGCGAAGTCGTGCTGTTGGAGAACTGCCGCATCAACAAAGGCGAGAAGAAAAATGACGAGACGTTGGCCCGCAAGCTCGCTGCCTTGTGCGACATTTTTGTACACGATGCGTTTGGAACCGCGCACCGCGCCGAAGCCTCAACATACGGCATTGCACAGTACGCCAAAGTAGCTTGCGCCGGGCCGCTGCTGGCCGCTGAGATGGACGCCATATCCAAAGCGCTGACCAACCCGCGCCGTCCGCTGGTGGCCATTGTGGCCGGCAGCAAAGTGTCTACCAAGCTGACTATTTTGAAAGCCCTGGCCGCCAACGTTGACCAGCTGATTGTGGGTGGCGGTATTGCCAACACCTTCATGCTGGCAGCGGGGTTGAACATCGGCAAAAGCCTGGCCGAGCGTGAGTTACTGGGCGAAGCTGTGGCGGTAATTGAAGCCATGAAGGCGCGTGGCGCGGCAGTACCTATCCCCGTTGATGTCGTTACGGCCAAAACCTTTGCAGCTGATTCACTGGCTACCACCAAAGCCGCAACGGATGTGGCCGACGACGACCTCATCCTCGATATCGGCCCCAAAACCACGGGGCAACTCGCAGCGCAGCTGATGGCCGCTGGCACGATTGTGTGGAACGGCCCGGTTGGGGTGTTCGAGTTTGGAGCCTTCTCGCACGGCACTGAGGGCATTGCCCGTGCCATCGCGGCGAGCAGTGCGTTTTCAATTGCCGGTGGCGGCGACACCGTTGCAGCGATTGCCAAATATGGTATTGAAAAACAGGTCGATTACATCTCGACGGGAGGCGGTGCCTTTCTGGAAGTGCTGGAGGGCACGACGCTGCCGGCATTTGAGATTTTGCAAAAGCGAGCAGCGGGCTGAATCTGGCTCGTCCGAGCTACCGCGGACTCCGCTGACATGGATCAATACGTGAGACTCTGCCAGCCGCTACGCTTCAGTTTTTACAACTGGAGAATCTCATGCCCCGTCTCGAATGGTCCGCTGCGCTCTCGCTTGACCTGCCGATCATGGACGACACGCACCGCGAGTTTGTGGAATTGCTTGCCCTTGCGCAGGGTAGTCCTGATGAGGCGTTGTCCGCGTCGTGGTGGCGGCTCATTGAGCATACGGCTGAGCATTTCGGCCAGGAGGATCGCTGGATGCAGGCCACGCGCTTTGCTGCATCCAATTGCCACAGCGTGCAGCACAAGGTGGTGCTTGAGGTTATGCGCGAAGGCTCGGTGCAAGCCGCCAACGGCGATCTCGCATCTCTTCGCACGATGGCTGGTGAACTGGCCCTCTGGTTTCCAAAACATGCACAAAGTATGGACGCCGCGCTCGCGCTGCACTTGCGTCGTGCCGGTTACGACCCGCGCACCGGGATAGTAAGTCGCCCAGAGGCCTTGCCTGCAAGCCTGATTCAAGGCTGCGCCAGTATGGCCTGCTCCAGCGCAGCCGAAACGTCCAATGACCTGGCTTCGGCATAAAAAAAGCACCCGGGTCGGGCGCTTGGTTCCTGCGCCATTCAGTGCAGGCGGCGCTTGCCGGGGCGTTCAGAAACGCCAGCCCAGACCAATTCCTACCATCACAGGGTCAATCCTGAAAGTTCCGATGTTGGCGCCAGCGGCAGAGACCGTCGTGCGGATGTAGGCCTTTTTGATGTCCAGGTTGAGGTACAGGTTTTTTGCCACAGGGATGTCTACGCCTGCCTGCAGCACTGGCCCGTAGCTGTTGCGTTTGATATCCACGCCAGCCGGCAGGCTGACCGAGGTGATGCGGGTGTAGTTGACGCCTGCGCCCAGGTAGGGTGTGAATGCAGCCTGCGGGAAGTGGTATTGCAGTAGCAGTGAAGGCGGGAGGTGGTTGAAGCTGCCTATGGGGTTGCCACCTGCGCGCAGGATCTGCTTTTGCGGGACCGTCAGCACCAGTTCTGCGGCGATGTTGGGGCTGAAGAAGTAGCTGATATCGACTTCGGGCAACCACTTGTTATTGATGGAAAGCGCCAGCGGTGTGCTGTCGCGGTTGCTGCTCTGCAGGTAAACAGCGCGCGCCCGCACCAGCCAAGGTCCTGGTGCGTCGGTTTGGGCTGCTGCAGCGGCGCAAAGCAGGGCCAGCAGGCTCGCGGCAACGATTTGTTTTTTCATGACTTTCTTTCGTTCGAATGAGCGGGGACATCCCGCTCATCGATTACAAAAGACTTGGATGCAGCGTGCCTTGCGCGAGATCAAAAAAGTTGTGTCGCAGAAAGCTAAAAATCGGCTTAATGTTGACCGGGGTCAAGGTATGCCGATTTGGCTGCCAATCAGTTATTGGCCAGGCGCCACGGCAGCTGCAAAAAATCGGGCATGACAATCTCCTACAAGCACAGGCGCTCCAGGCGCTTGGCCGGCGAACAGGTTTCGATTACCTTTAGCGTTTGACCTTAAGGAACATCCATGGCCTATCAAAGCATCAACCCCTACAACGCTGAAATCTTGCAGTCTTTCAAAGACATCAGCGCCCCCGAGCTCGAAGAAAAACTGGCTACAGCGTCTAATTGTTTTACCAAGGTGTGGCCAAACAAGAGCTACGCTGACCGCGCTAAAGTGCTCACCCGCGCGGCCGCCATCATGCGCGAGCGGCCCGATGAGTTTGCCAAACTCATTACGCTGGAGATGGGTAAGCTACTGGCCCAGAGCATGGGAGAGGTGGCTTTGAGTGCTGCCATACTTGAATACTATGCACAAAACGCAGAGGCGTTTTTGGTGCCCGAAAAATTGACTACAGCCAAGGGTGAGGCAATGGTCGAGAGTAGCCCGGTCGGGGTGCTGTTTGGCGTGGAACCGTGGAACTACCCGTACTACCAAATCGCCCGTTTTGCAGCACCCAATTTAATGGCGGGCAATGTGGTGATGGTCAAACATGCATCGAGCGTGCCCCAATGCGCTTTGGCCTTTGAAAAGTTGATGCTGGAAGCGGGCGCACCCCAGGGCGCGTACACCAATCTGTTTCTCTCAAAGGATCAAGTCGCACAGGTCATTGACGACAAACGCATCCGGGGTGTGGCACTTACGGGTAGCGAAGCCGCTGGCGCTGTGGTCGCCGCACGCGCAGGGCAGAACCTGAAAAAGACAACGATGGAACTCGGCGGTAGCGATGCTTTCATCGTGCTGGAAGACGCGGACCTGGACAAAGCCGTGAAGTGCGCCATCAGCGGGCGCATGGGTAATTCTGGTCAAGCCTGCACCGCGTCTAAGCGCTTCATTGTGGTGGAGGTATTGGCCGATCAATTTCTGGATAAGTTTCAGGCCGCCATGCAAAACTTCAAACCGGGTGACCCGCTTGACAAACAGACCACGCTGGCTCCACTATCGTCTGTTGGCGCGCTTGAAAAGTTGCTGGGGCAGGTCGCCCAAGCGGTAGAGCATGGCGCGAAAATCATCATGGGTGGCAAGCGCATGGACCACGCAGGCGCGTTCATGCAGCCAACCATTTTGACTAACATCAGCCCACAAAACTCGGCGTACAGCGAAGAGTTTTTTGGCCCCGTGGCGCTGTTTTTTCGGGTGGCTGATGAAGATGCCGCTGTGGCGCTTGCCAACGACTCTCCGTTTGGCTTGGGCGGCTCGGTCTTCACGCAAGACATAGCGCGCGGCAAGCGCGTCGCCAGCCGCATGGACACCGGTATGGTTTTCATCAACGCGCCGGCTTCGTCATCACCCGAGTTGCCCTTTGGCGGGGTTAAAAATTCGGGCTACGGCCGTGAACTTTCCAGCGCAGGTATTCAGGAGTTTGTAAATAAAAAGCTCATCAGAGTGGCCTAGCGCGGGATCCGAGTTCTGCGGGGCTGTAAAAACGCCCGTTGTCAGCAGGCGCATCACACGTGTACCGCTTTGGTAACTCCATGTGACCGGGCGTGTGAAAATCACGCTATAACCACAACGGAGACTTTGTATGCCACGCCGCGCCACCAAAATTGTTGCCACCCTCGGCCCCGCGTCTAGCGACCCGGCCCTGTTAGAGAAAATGATTCGCGCTGGGGTTAACTGCGTTCGTCTTAACTTCAGTCATGGCCAGGCGCAAGACCACATTAACCTGGCAGCGGCGGTACGTGAAGCCTCGCTTCGCGCCGGGCGCGAAGTCGCCATCATGGCCGACCTGCAGGGTCCCAAAATCCGTGTCGGCAAATTCGCCGAAGGCAAAGTGCAATTAGTGCAGGGTGAAAAATTTGTACTCGATGCCTCGCGTACCGAACTTGGCGACATCAACGGCGTGGGGCTTGACTACAAAGAGCTGCCGCGTGATGTGAAAGCGGGCGACGTGCTGCTGCTCAATGACGGGCTGATTGTGCTAAACGTCGACAGCGTGCTCGGTGAAGCAGTGCGCACCACCGTCAAGCTAGGGGGCGTGCTGTCCAACAACAAGGGCATCAACAAGCAGGGCGGTGGACTGACTGCGCCCGCCCTGACAGCCAAAGACATGGAGGACATCAAGGTCGCCATGAGTTTCCAGGCTGACTATGTCGCGGTGAGCTTTCCCCAAAACGCTACCGATATGGAAATGGCGCGCCAGCTTTGCAATGTGGCCGCAAGCCAGTACAAACACAAGCCGGGGCTGATAGCCAAGATCGAACGCGCCGAAGCGATTCCCAACCTTGAAGAAATCCTGCGCGTTAGCGACGGCATCATGGTCGCGCGTGGTGACCTGGCCGTTGAGGTCGGCAACGCAGCCGTGCCAGCGCTGCAAAAACGAATGATCAAAATGGCGCGGGCGCATGACAAGGTCGTCATCACGGCGACCCAGATGATGGAGAGCATGATTTTGAACCCTGTGCCTACGCGCGCCGAAGTCAGTGATGTGGCCAACGCGGTGCTCGATGGCACCGATGCCGTGATGCTCAGTGCCGAGACCGCCGCCGGCAGGTACCCGCTGGAAACGGTCGAGGAGATGGCCAAGATCTGCCTCGAAGCCGAAAAAGCCGAATACAAGGAAATCGACTCAGACTTCACCGGCAAGACATTTGCCCGCATCGACCAGTCAATTGCGATGGGTGCGCTGTTCACCGCCAGCCATCTGGGGGCCAAGGCGATTGTGGCGCTGACCGACAGCGGATCTACCCCCTTGTGGATGAGCCGGCATGATATCCACGTACCGATTTACGCGCTGACCCCGCGCCTTGCCACCCAGCGCAAGATGGCGCTGTACCGTAACGTACGCCCTTTGTTGATGGACACCAGTGTGGATCGCGACACGGCCCTTGAACAGGCCGAGGGACATCTTCTCAGTCGCAAAATTGTGCACAGCGGTGATGTGTATGCGATTACTTGCGGCGAACCAATGGGTGCACCTGGCGGCACGAATATGCTCAAAATTTGCCGGGTCGTTTAAACATGGCCCCCACGTTCCCCACTTCGTGTGGTTCGCTGCCCCCGAGGGAGCTGGCCCTGCGAGGAGCAGCCCGTCGCTGCGGCCTTCGCCTCCCTGGCGAGCCTGCGTCTGACAATCGTTTGTGGCGTTGGCTGAATCCGATCCGGTATCCCCAGCGTATATAAATAATCGCTATGAACCAACAGATTCTGAATTTGCCGAGACGCTCACTTTTTGCCATGTTGCCTGCGCTGCTCACGGCGTGTTCAGCGGTTGATGTTCTCAACGCCACGGTCGCCACCGACACCTACCGGCGCACTGAGGGTTTGGAGTACGGGCCTGATGCGCGGCAAAAGGTGGATGTGTACCAGCCCACCGCGACTGTAACCAGCCCGCCCATGGTGGTGTTTTTTTATGGCGGCAGCTGGTCCATGGGTGATCGTGCCGACTACCGCTTTGTGGGTGAGGCGCTGGCATCGCAAGGCATCGTTGTCGTTATTGCCGATTACCGCTTGAGCCCTGAAGTCCGTTACCCGGTTTTTATTCAGGACAGCGCCAGTGCGACGCGCTGGGCCTTTGACCATGCGGCTGATTACGGCGTCAAGCCATCGCGCATTTTTGTCATGGGCCACAGCGCCGGGGGGTACAACGCCGCCATGCTGGCGCTTGACAGACGCTGGCTTGAGGCAGTTGGCCTTGCGCCTTCCCGTCTGGCTGGCTGGATTGGACTGGCGGGCCCTTACGACTTTTTGCCGATTGGTGACCGTAAAACCCAGGTGGCTTTTAACTGGCCATCAACGTCGCCAGACAGCCAGCCCATGGTGCATGCTTCCCGCGCATCACCACCTGCCTTGTTGCTCGCACCCGTGAAAGACAGTGTTGTCGACCCTGTTCGTAGCACGGTGACGCTGGCTCAAAAACTCAAGGCCAGCGGTGTACGCGTCGAGTTAGAGCAATTCGACGGCGTGGGCCACATCACGCTAATCGGGTCTATGGCCTCGGTACTGCGTGGCCGCGCGCCTGTACTGGAGCGGGTAACAGGCTTTGTTAAAACGCTCCCAAGTTAGAATCAAGAGTTTTTAAAAGTGGGGTGCTGCAGGCAGGGTACTGAGCTCTCCTGCGCCCATTTGTGAACAAGACCGCCCCTTTTAAGGCCCTCTTTTTTCAACTTCGTTTTAACTTTTCGGGAATTCGATCATGGCACTTGTATCAATGCGTGAGCTGCTTGACCATGCGGCAGTCAATGGCTACGGCATTCCGGCTTTTAACGTCAATAACCTTGAGCAGGTACAAGCCGTGATGGAAGCGGCCAAGGAAACCGGTGCTCCGGTTATTCTGCAAGCCAGCGCAGGCGCGCGCAAATATGCGGGCGAGGCCTTTATAAAGCACCTCATTGCCGCCGCGATCGAAATGTACCCGACTATTCCGCTGGTCATGCACCAGGACCACGGCCAGAACCCCGATGTGTGCCAGGGCGCTATCAATCTCGGCTTTTCGTCGGTGATGATGGACGGCTCTTTAGAGGGCGACGGCAAAACGATTGCCAGCTATGAGTACAACGTTGAGGTGACGAAAAAGGTATCGCAACTGGCGCACCGCTACGGCGTCACGGTCGAAGGCGAACTCGGCTGCCTCGGCAGCCTTGAGACCATGAAGGGCGACAAGGAAGACGGCCATGGTACCGACGCAACCATGACGCGCGAACAACTGCTGACCGACCCCGAGCAGGCCGCCGATTTTGTCAAGCAGACGCAAATTGACGCACTGGCGATTGCCATTGGCACCAGCCATGGCGCCTACAAGTTCACACGCAAGCCGACTGGCGATATTTTGGCGATTGACCGTATCAAGGAAATTCACCGTCGCATTCCGAGCACGCATTTGGTGATGCATGGCTCCTCGTCCGTACCGCAAGAGATGCTGGCCATCATTCGCCAGTACGGCGGTCAAATGAAAGAGACCTACGGTGTGCCGGTTGAAGAAATTCAGGAAGCCATCAAGCACGGCGTGCGCAAGATCAATATCGACACCGATATCCGCCTGGCAATGACGGGCGCAGTGCGCAAGTTTTTGGCTGAAAACCCTGAAAAATTTGACGCACGCGAATGGCTCAAACCCGCCCGCGAAGCTGCCAAGGCGCTGTGCAAGCAGCGCTACATCGAGTTCGGCTGCGAAGGCCAAGGCGCGAACATCAAGGGCGACACACTGCAAGTTGTGGCCGCCAAATACGCCAAGGGCGAGCTGGCGCAAGTGGTGCATTGAAAACCCTGTGTCAGGTGGCATAATCGTTATACACATCTAAGGTGTATAACGATGAACACACGAACCAATATTGTTTTAGACGACGAACTGGTAGCCCAAGCCATGCTGCTGGCGCGGGTGACGACCAAGAAAGCTGCGGTCGAAGCGGCTCTTCGAGCTTATGTGCGCAAGCCGGATTACGCAGGTTTGCTTGCTTTGCGCGGAAAGGGTTTGATTGACCCTGAATATGACCCCAGAGGACCTTATGGTTTGACACCAGTGGCGCTAGACCGCCGAGGCTGGCATACCTTTGAAGAGGCTCGTCTTGCACCTGAGAAGCTACTGAACGACATTCACAAAAAAAGCACGGTACCAACCAAGCCCAAAAGGGAGAGTGCCAAGCTACTTGTGAAACAAAAGCGCTCCAAGCTGGACGTGGCGTGATTGTTGATACGTCCGCCTGGATTGAGTTTTTGCGCGGTACGGGCTCACGTGCAGACTTGGCGCTCAGGCAAGCATTCAATAATGCCAGCGCTGTCTGGATTCCAGGAGTGGTTTACCGTGAAGTTTTGCAAGGTGCTGGTAGCGTGCAGCACTTCATACAGTTACAAACTGCGCTTGATGATCTTGCGCACTACGTTAGCCCGGACGCCTTTGAATTGGCGCGCAGTGCTTCATTGCTCTACGCCCAATGCCGCTGGCAAGGCATCACCATTCGCAGTCCCAACGATTGCCTCATAGCCGCCTGCGCCATCGAGGCAGACCTACCGTTGCTTCATGCTGACCGTGATTTTTTGACCCTTGCTTCTATAGATACGCGCTTGAAGTTACTTTGATTCTGCCTTTTATGACCACAGTTCACACCTCATCCATCACCAGCCTCGCTTTACTAGCCCGTGGCAAGGTGCGCGACAACTATGCGGTGGGCACAGATCGTCTATTGATGGTTGCCAGCGATCGCCTCAGCGCCTTTGACGTCATCCTCGGCGAACCCATCCCCGGCAAGGGCGCGCTGCTGACGCAAATGGCGTTGTTCTGGTTTGCCCGGCTCGGCCATATCTGCCCGAATCACCTCACAGGCGAAGCGCCTGAAAGCGTGGTTACGCCAGCCGAAGTAGCGCAAGTTGCCAACCGCTCGATGCTGGTCAAGCGCCTTAAACCGCTGCCCATTGAAGCCGTGGTGCGCGGCTACCTCGCAGGCAGCGGCTGGGTTGAGTACCAAGCGAGTCAGTCGGTGTGCGGCGTACCCTTGCCAGCAGGGCTAAAAAACGCCAGCAAGCTGCCAGAACCCATCTTCACGCCCGCAGCCAAGGCCGCAGTCGGCGAGCACGACGAAAACATCAGCTACGAGCGGGTCGTTAAGGTAGTGGGCGCTGACTTGGCTGCAAAAATCAAAAAAATCAGCATTCAAATTTACGAAGAGGCCGCCGCGTTTGCGCTGACTAAAGGCATCATCATTGCCGACACCAAGTTCGAGTTTGGCCTAGATGAAACCGGCACACTCACGCTGATGGACGAGGTGCTAACGCCCGACTCATCACGTTACTGGCCCATCGAAGGCTACGAAGCCGCTTATGCAGCCGGCCTGAACCCGCCGAGCTACGACAAGCAGTTTGTGCGCGACTGGCTGGAAGCTGTGCGCATCAACGGCAAGCCTTGGGACAAAACCCCGCCATCGCCACATTTGCCGGACGATGTGATTGCCAAAACGGCAGCCAAATACCAGGAAGCGCTGGCGCGGCTGACGGGCTAATTGGTTGCTTGGGCTAGCTCAGGATTACACTGCTCAGGCGGCGGCGATAGGTGGCAACCGTCGGATCATCCGGTGTAATCTGCCCATCGGCAACTTTGGGTTTCGGTATGTCAATGATGTCAAGCACCGCAATATAGGTTTTGCGGGCGCGGTCTTCGGCCCAAGTCTTGTCACGGATCAAAATCTCCAACAGCTCATCGAGAGCTTCCGTCCAGCGCTGCGTTGCCATCAACACGCGGGCTTTATCGAATCTGGCTTCAAAATCACGTTTATTTTCAGCAATTTTGGTATCAAAAGAGGCTGGAGAGCCCTTTTCATGAATGTGATCAGCTACGAAATCAATAGCATCCATCCAGCGCTTGAGTGAATCGAAGCGGCGTACGGCAGCAGTCTGGGCAATGACCGGGGCAAACGCGACCTTGGCATCATCAATACTGCCGTTCAGCAGCAATTGCTTGACCAGCTCAAAACGTGCGCTTTCGTTGCCGGGGTCGTTGGCGACATCAGCTTTCAGTTTTTCGAGCACGGCTTCTGGCGAGGTGTCAACCGCTAGTGGTGCTTCTTCTTCCGCGGGTAGTTCTTCCGCAGGCAGCAGGTGCTTTTCCAGAAACTCCTTGACCTTGCCTTCTGGCAGTGCCCCGGTAAAACCGTCAACGGGCTGGCCGTTGATCATCAAAATGCAGGTTGGAATGCTTTTAATACCAAAGGCCGCGCCCAACTGCTGCTCCTGGTCCGAGTCGATCTTGACCAGTTTGAAGCGCCCGCCATAGGCGACTTCTACCTTCTCAAGAATAGGCCCCAATGACTTGCAGGGCCCGCACCATGGTGCCCAAAAGTCAATCAGTACGGGGACGGTTTTGGAAGCCGCAATGACTTCTTCTTCAAAATTGGCAACGGTGATATCGATCATGATTCTTGAAAAATAGGGGCAGCGAAGAAATTTTCAACCGAGGCGAGGGTAGCACGCTGCCTGAAGCCCCAATCCCGGGGGCGGCACAGACCCCGTAAAATCGGGGGTTAGACTTTGCCTGCAAACCCCAAAGCTTAATCATGCCCATAAAAAACCTTCAAAATACGACCGGCCAAAAAGTGCTGGTGGGCGTTGTCATGGGATCCAGCAGCGACTGGGAAACCATGCAGAACGCGGTGGATATCCTTACGCAATTTGGCGTGGCGCATGAGGCCAAAGTGGTGTCTGCGCACCGTATGCCCGATGATCTTTTTACCTATGCAGGCGAAGCCCAGGCGCGCGGCCTGCAGGCCATCATTGCCGGGGCTGGTGGCGCGGCGCATTTGCCGGGCATGATGGCCGCCAAAACCACGGTGCCCGTGCTGGGCGTGCCGGTTGCCAGCAAGCATTTGGCTGGTGTTGACTCGCTGCACAGCATTGTGCAAATGCCCAAGGGCATACCAGTGGCTACGTTTGCCATTGGCAGTGCAGGGGCGGCGAATGCCGCGCTGTTTGCAGTTGCCATACTGGCGCTGCATGACAAGGCGCTGGCCGATAAATTGCAAGCTTTCCGTGTGGAGCAAACAGCCATTGCGCGGGCCATGACAGTACCTCCAGCGCCAGCGCCCGCCGCATGAGCCAGGCCTTTGCGACGGTTTTGCCGGGTGCCACGTTAGGGGTGATGGGCGGTGGCCAGTTGGGTCGCATGTTTGTACATGCCGCGCAGCGCCTCGGCTACAACACCTGCGTGCTCGACCCTGACGCGCAAAGCCCGGCAGGCCTGGTCAGCCATGAGCATATTTATACCGACTATGACGACGCGCAGGGTCTGGCAAAACTGGCTGCTATCAGCGCAGCCATCACTACAGAATTTGAAAACGTACCCGCAGCCGCGTTGCAAACGCTTTCTGCAATCCGCCCCGTTGCACCCGGTGCGGCGGCGGTAGCGATTGCGCAAAACCGCATCGAAGAAAAATCGCACTTTGTGGGCAGCGGCGTGCCTTGCGCGCCCTACACGCTGATTGACTCCGCACAAAATCTGAGCGCAGTACCCGCTGATTTGCTGCCCGGTATTTTGAAAACCGCGCGCATGGGATACGACGGCAAAGGCCAGGTGCGCGTGAAAAATGCGGCGGAGTTAGTGCAGGCATGGGCTGATTTAAAGCAAGTGCCCTGTGTGCTTGAAAAGCTGTTGCCACTGAAAGCCGAGTTCTCGGTGATCGTCGCGCGTGGCTGGGATGGTGCGATGGTCGGTTTTGCACCGCAGCGCAATGTGCATGTCGATGGAATCCTCGCCGTTACCTACGCGTGCGAGACAAATATGCCTGTAGCCCAATCAATAAGGGCGCGAGCAGCTACGGAATCAATAGCAAATCACATCGACTATGTCGGTGTGCTGTGTGTTGAATTTTTTGTGGTGGATGACGGCACATCTGATGGCGCATTGGTGGTCAATGAAATGGCACCGCGCCCACACAACAGCGGCCACTACACCATGGACGCTTGCGATGTGTCGCAGTTTGACCTGCAGGTACATGCCATGGCAGGCTTGCCGCTGCCGCAGCCGCGCCAGCATTCTCCCGCCATCATGCTCAATTTGTTGGGTGACATCTGGTTTGATTCAACGAACACCGTACGCACACCCGACTGGCAAGCCGTGCTGGCCTTACCCGGCGCACACCTGCACTTGTACGGTAAAACCGAAGCGCGCCGGGGCCGCAAGATGGGCCATTTGAACATCACGGGTGAAAGCTTGGCGTCGGTACAAGCGACGGCCAGGCGAGCGGCGGATATCCTGGGCCTACCCGGGTTGGATTGAGCCATGGTGTTGGCCGGATCAGATCTTCAAGCCATCGCGCAGGCAGCCGTAACCATCCAGGCCGGTGGCCTGGTGGGTTTTCCGACAGAAACCGTCTACGGCCTGGGTGCTGATGCGTCCAACGATGCTGCTGTTGCGGGTATTTTCAAAGCCAAGGGCAGGCCCGCTGACCACCCGCTCATTGTTCATGTGGCTGGTGCACACCAGGTCAATGATTACGCCAGCAGCGTGCCACCTTACGCAGCTCGCCTGATAGAAGCCCTCTGGCCTGGCCCGCTAACCGTCATACTTCCGCGCAAGTCAGGCCTGGCAAAAGCGGCAGCCGGTGGTCAGGATTCGATTGGCCTGCGCTGCCCCTCTCACCCGGTGGCCCTGGCTTTTTTGAAGGCCTGCCTGGAATTGGGCGTGAGCGGCGTGGCCGGCCCCAGTGCCAACCGCTTTGGCCGCGTCAGCCCCACCACGGCCAGCCATGTGGTGGATGAAATGGGCAGCAAGCTGTTGGTACTCGACGGCGGCCCGTGCGAGCTGGGCATTGAGTCAAGCATTGTCGACTGCACGCGCGCCCGGCCCGTGTTGCTGCGGCCCGGTGTGCTCACGCTTGCCCAGCTTGAGGCGGCGTGTGGCGAGACCGTGCTGGACAAGGATGATGCCGCCGCCACGGATGGCGCGGTACTTGAAGGCGTGGTGCCCAGAGCCTCCGGCACGCTTGAAGCACACTACGCGCCGAAAGCCAAGGTGCGCCTGATGGATGCAGGTGCAATCCAGACCGCGCTCGACTTGCTAGGCCCTGAGGCGGCCGACATCGCTGTTTATGCCCGATCCATCATGCGTATTAGGTCCGATAGGGTACTGTTCCGGCGGATGCCCGACGATGCGCTGGCCACGGCGCAGCAGTTGTTTGCAGTGCTGCGCGACTTTGACGCAAAAGGCGTAAAGCTGATCTGGATTGAGCCGCCAGCAGCAAGCGACAAATCTGGCGCGTGGGACGGCGTGCGCGACAGGCTGGGCCGGGCTGCGGCGGCTTGAACCTTCAATGAGCAAACTAGCCCACACTCGCGACAAAATTTACAAAATAGTGGCCCGGCAGCTGCACGGTGTGGTGCCGTGCTGGGTGTGCGGTGAACCTGTGCTGCAAGAGCTTGCAACACTGGAACATATCAAGCCACTCAGCGAGGGAGGCAGCAGCCATGCAGAGAACCTGGCCATCAGTCATGCGCTTTGCAACAACCAGCGGCACGCAAAATCGCCGATCCATGGGGCCTAGCTCTTGTGCGAGTCGTCCCCAAGCGGCGCGAGGTCTGAGGAGTAGGTGCGGTCACCTATCTGTATGTCGCTGTCTTTTTGCCAGGCAGCCTCAAAGTCGGCCAGTTCTTCGGCTGTTACGCGCTCGTAATTCTCGATATTGGTAGCCACCGAGTTTTGCGGTGCAGCAAGCGGTGCAGGAGTCGACGGCCGCGCCCAGTTGGCTATCGATGCTGCCAGGGTTTCGTCGACACGCCAATAAACACCGCCTACGACAAGTCCGTACCGGGTTTGGGCATTTTTGGTAAGCGCCGCGGCAAGCTTGGTGAGCTGCCCGTGCTGGCCCTGTTCGCCGTTCATAAAGTCGGGGGGCATGTCGAACATGACCACATAACAGTGGCCTCTTTTGTCGCTGCGCATGACCTTGAAGCGGTAGGTATTTGGCGCGATGAAGTTGTTGTTAAGCGTGACTTTTATGGCCTCAAAAAGCAGCTCGCGGCGAAAAGCCATACGCTCTTCCAGGTTCATCTTCACCGGCAAGGTTTCTGGCCCTTCCCGGCGCGATGAATCCTTGGCACTGGCATCGTCTTTGGGCGAGCGCGATAAACCGAATAGATTTTGGAAAATAGCCATAGGTAATTCGATGGACGTGGCGAATTTTTACAGTAACTGGATTTGTGTCCTCAAACTTTTGTCTTTTACGGGTTGGTAAACCTGTGCTGTCCCCCATAGCGCGACTGGTTCTGACTCGTGCGCCTGGCTAACCTTCTCAAATCATAGTGTGGGAAATGGTTACTGTCACTGACAGAAACAGGTTTTACGATCTTAAGTACGAATTTTTAGTGACTATTGGGGTTTACTTGTCGGTAAACGCCACACTCAGCATCTGTCTCAGGGTCAAGAAGGGAGACGTTCTGCGGCTAGCCAATGTGCGCAGCGGCTTATCAATATCAGGTGAGGCAGCGTTACAGCTGTCAGCGCTATGAGAATCCAGCGCAGCACTGAAAATGGCTCATGCCGATGCGCATTGGCGTCACTTTGTAGATACCAGGCAAGGGCAAGTAGTAGCGTGGCGGTGGCTATACAAGTTACCAAAAGTGGCGCTCGCCGGACCATAGCGAATATAGAACGTGTGGCCAGTGGTTCAACGGTAATCGCTTTTTTGTGCTGCTGCAATGCCACGCGCCGGATGTGACCAGACGCGTGAAGCAGACCAAAATAAAGGGCAAACGCTGCCAATGGCGAAAGCACCATATTGAGTAAAAAAACCACGCCTACTTCTGCCCAAAGTGGTCTGCAAAGTAGCTTGTGGCGCAAGGTCAACAGGCCTGCAGCGCACAGACCCACCCACAGCCACGCCATGGTTTGCCACGTAGTCCAGGCCCATGACGAATCAGGACCAACAGCCATCACCAAAACATCTCTTATACCGCCCGCAGACAGTAATGCCGGCAGCATGACCGGTGCACCGCCCGCAACCGCGCGATGCACCCATGCGTCTTGTGCCCACCGTCCATAAGGCTCACCGAAATGCCAAACGGACATTGCCAGCAACAGCAGCACCATCACCCAGCTGCTGTACGCACACAGCACGGCGAGCAGCAGCGCCGCAACAACATATAAAAATACAGCGCCTGCCAGGCGGTGGGCGCTGGCAAACTCGCGCTGCAGCAGCACGATATCGAGCGCGCCGTGAAAAAAGCCTGTCGTTAAAGTGAGACCGACGAAAAACCATAGCCCCGCCTGCGCGAAAGTTTGGTCAAGGTAACGCAGCGCCGCCAAAGCGATCGCCGCCAGCGTGAGCAAAAACACTGGCTGCCTGAAATAAGGTCGTTGCAGCATCAGCTCAAAACCCCAAGCTATCTGCCCATGAGTGTTAACAATGCCTGCCTCGCAAACGGCACGGTTGGCAGCGCACGCGACACTAGTAGCCGTTGCCGCCAGTTTGCCTGGCCGCTTAAAAACGCGACCATAGCCGCCGCGTCAACCCGCTCAAACAGTTGCATGAAGTACCACGAGCTTTTGCGCCAGTCGCGCGACAGAACTTTCAAAAAAACCGCGTCCATCCAGTCATCCAGAGCTGACCGGG
>JBBRQQ010000041.1:0-26883 GCA_038226155.1 Burkholderiales bacterium | reverse complement strand
GTTATCGGCGCTATGGTTGCTGCCAAATTGCCTTGATGGCAAAACTTATAATCAAAAGCTTTCGTAAATCAGGCAATCAATAGGTAAAAAGTCGCGGTTCAGCGCCATGCAGGCGTTGGCATACCGCGCCCCCCACTGGCAAAACATGAGCAATCCCACTGCTACCGCTTCTTCTTCAGTCATCAGTGTTTCTGAAATCCGCAAGACTTTTCTGGATTTCTTTGCCTCCAAGGGCCACACCGTGGTGCCATCCAGCTCGCTGGTGCCGGGCAATGACCCGACACTGATGTTCACCAACTCAGGCATGGTGCAGTTCAAGGACGTATTTTTGGGCACCGACAAGCGCCCCTATGTGCGCGCTGCATCTGTACAGGCTTGCTTGCGTGCCGGTGGCAAACACAACGACCTTGAGAACGTCGGCTACACCGCGCGGCACCATACGTTTTTTGAAATGCTGGGGAACTGGAGCTTTGGCGATTACTTCAAACGCGAAAGCCTGAAGTGGGGCTGGGAGTTGCTGACCGAGGTCTACAAACTACCCGCCGAGAAGTTGCTGGTTACTGTCTATATCGACGACCACGAGGCCTACGATATCTGGCACAAAGACATTGGTTTACCCGCTGACCGCATCGTGCGGATTGGCGACAACAAAGGCAAAAAATACGCGTCAGATAACTTCTGGATGATGGCCGATACCGGGCCTTGCGGGCCATGCAGCGAGATTTTTTACGACCACGGCGAGCACATTCCCGGTGGCCCACCCGGCAGCCCGGGTGAAGACGGCGACCGCTTCATTGAAATCTGGAACCACGTCTTCATGCAGTTCGACATGCAGCCCGATGGCAGCCTGGTCAAGCTGCCCGCACCGTGTGTTGACACCGGCATGGGCCTGGAGCGCCTGGCCGCCATCTTGCAGCACGTGCATAGCAACTACGAGATTGATATTTTTGAGGCGCTCATCAAGGCTGCATCGCGCGAAACTGGCGAAAAGGATTTGAACAATAAGAGCCTGCGCGTGATTGCCGACCACATTCGCGCCACCGCATTTTTAGTCAGCGATGGTGTGAACCCGTCGAACGAAGGCCGTGGCTACGTGCAGCGCCGCATCATCCGCCGCGCGATTCGCCATGGCTACAAGCTGGGTAAAAAGACACCGTTTTTTCACAAGCTGGTGCATGACCTCGTCAAGCTGATGGGCGATGCCTATCCGCGATTGAAGTCTGATGAAAAGCGCATCGCCGAGGTGCTGCGGGTTGAAGAGGAGCGGTTCTTTGAGACGCTTGAGATTGGGATGGAGATACTGTTGACTGAAATTGATACTCAGGTTGACACTACGCAAAAGGGCGACTTCGAGGATCGAAGAAGTCACATGGAGGTTACGGGCAGAACTGCTTTTCGCCTTCATGACACCTACGGGTTTCCTTTTGACTTAACGGCAGATGTATGTCGCGAGTACGGAGTGAGCGTTAACGAGCAGATATTCAATCATCTGTTAGATGAACAACGACAAAGATCGCGTGCAGCAGGCAAGTTCAAGATGGACAAAGCGCTTGAATACACAGGCGAAGGCAATACGTTTACCGGTTATGAATTGCTTGAAGCGTCTGCAAAAGTTGTGGCGCTGTACGCGGACGGCGCAGCGGTTCAGCAACTTAATGCAGGGCAAAACGGCGTTGTGGTCCTGAACACCACGCCGTTCTATGCAGAGAGCGGCGGGCAGATTGGTGACTCGGGCCGTATCACCACAGGTGAAAGCACCAAAGATGGCCAGTTTGAGGTAGGTGACACCTTGAAGATCAAGGCGGACGTGTTCGGGCACCACGGTGCATTGAGCTACGGCACGTTGAAGGTTGGTGATTCGGTCATTGCCCAGGTCAACACCGCCGTGCGCGCAGCTACCGTACGCAACCACAGCGCCACGCACTTGATGCACAAGGCACTGCGCGAAGTGCTGGGCGAGCATGTGCAACAAAAGGGCAGCTTGGTAAATGCCGAGCGCACCCGTTTTGACTTTGCGCACAACTCGCCAGTCACTGACGATCAAATCCGTGCCATTGAAGCGCGAGTGAACGCCGAAATCCTGTCGAATGTAGCAACGGACGCCAGCGTGATGGACATGGAGGCCGCGCAAAAAACCGGCGCCATGATGCTGTTTGGCGAGAAGTATGGCGAGACCGTTCGCGTCTTGACTATCGGGTCGAGTAAAGAGCTGTGCGGTGGGGTTCACGTTGGCCGCACAGGTGATATTGGCCTCTTTAAAATCGTTGCTGAGAGTGGCGTGGCCTCTGGTGTGCGTCGGATTGAGGCGGTTACGGGCGAAAACGCGTTGGCTTATTTGCAGTCGTTGGAAGCTAATCTGCAGTCGGCAGCTTCGTCGCTCAAGGCCAGCCCGTCAGAGCTGCAAGGCCGCATCGGCCAGGTGCTCGATCAGGTCAAAGCGCTTGAAAAAGAAGTTGCCGCGCTCAAAGGCAAGCTGGCATCCAGCCAGGGCGATGAACTGATGGCGCAAGCGGTTGATGTCAAGGGTATCAAGGTGCTGGCTGCTAAGCTTGAAGGCGCTGATGCCAAAACTCTGCGCGACACCATGGACAAGCTCAAAGACAAGCTCAAAACAGCTGTGATTGTGCTGGCGGCAGTCGATGGCGGCAAGGTGCAGATCGCGGCGGGTGTCACAAACGACAGCACGGCCAAGGTCAAGGCAGGCGAGTTGGTCAACTTTGTCGCGCAGCAAGTGGGCGGCAAGGGTGGCGGCAAGGCTGACATGGCGATGGCTGGCGGCACCGATGCGTCAAAAGTGACCGAGGCACTGGCCTCGGTTCAGGCCTGGGTGACGGATCGGGTTTGAGGGTTATTGGGGTCAGACGCCAATTTCATTGCGATGCATAGCATCGCACCCTGAGAGCGTGCCAAATGCACGATGAATTTGGACTCTGACCCCAAAAACCCAGCTAAACAGCCGCCCAGAACACGGCAAACCAGCTTTTGGGGTCGGTCCAGCACTTGACTTGCTTGAAGCCAGCCTGGTTCAACAAGTCGGTCATACCACCGAGCGTGTACTTGTACGAAGACTCGGTATGAATGCGCTCGCCGGTTTTGAAGTGGCGCTGGTGCGTTGGCCAACTGACGGTGGTGTCGCAGTTGGCCTCCAGGTGCATCTCAATGCGCGACTCGACTTCGTTGAACAGCGCCACATGATGCCACTGCCGAACGTCAAAGTCTGCGCCCAGCAAACGGTTGATGTTGAGCAGCATATTTTTATTGAAAGCCGCCGTCACACCCAGCGCGTCGTCGTAAGCTGCTTGCAGTGTATGGCTGTCTTTAACCAGATCAATACCCAGCAGCAGGCCGCGGGCATTACCTTGGGCCGGATTTGCGATGCGTTGTAAAAATTGCAGTGCCTGGCTTGGCGCAAAGTTGCCCAGGCTGGAGCCGGGGTAGAAAAAAACACGCTCATCACGCTTCACTTCTGGCGGCAATTCAAGCCCGCTTGAAAAGTCCATGCCCACGCCCACAATGTCGAGTGCTGGAAAGGTTTTTTGCAGCTGCCCGGCAGCATCCCGCAAAAAATCAGCCGAAATATCAACCGGCACATATTGGCTGGGCCGCAGGTGCGGTATCAGGTAAGCCGCCTTGGCGCAGTTGCCGGCACCCAAGTCAATCAGGCAGGGTTTGTCGATGCCATGGTGTTGCAGGGCCTTAGCCATCTCGTTGTGGGTAGACTTAAAAATACTGGCTTCAACCCGTGTCGGGTAGTACTCGTCCAATGCAGTGATAGCTTCGAATAATTTGGATCCGAGTGCATCGTAAAAATATTTGGGTGATACGCCGGCATGCGGGTGCAGCAGGCCTGCTGTCAGTTCCTCTGCCACGCCGGCCAGGCCTGCCTTACCGTTGTGGCCACTGTTGGGCGCGAGGTTGATGAAGCGCGGCGACAGCGACTCTGGTGGCGTTGCAAGTGGTGTTGTAAAAGGCGTAGGAGCATTCACGAGTAGGGTTTCCGTCCAGCTAAAGATTTACTTGATCGTCTGATAAAAGAGGCGGTTAGCTGGGGCTGCCTAGACCGACATCCAGCGTCGGCTGGCAAAACTGAGCGCATCCACCAGCGCCACCAGCAGCAGCATGGCCAGCAAAATACTGCCGGTTTCTCCCATCTGGAACAGGCCCATGTGAAAGGCCAGCATTTGTCCCAGACCGCCAGCACCGACCACCCCCAGCACGGCGGCAGCGCGGATGTTGTTTTCCCAGCGGTACAGGGTGTAGCTGATGAGCTGCGGCAGCACCTGCGGCAGCGTGGCGTAGAGGAACACGCGGCCCTCGGGCACGCCGCGCACGCGCAATGCCTGGCCAGGGCCAGGCGGAGCGTTTTCAATAGCCTCGGCGAACAGGCGGCCGAGCACGCCCGTTGTGTGCAGGCCCAAGGCCAGCGTGCCAGCGAATGGCCCGAGGCCCGCTGCAATCAGCAACAGCGTAGCCCAGATCAGCTCTGGAATGCTGCGCAGCGCGTTCAGCACAAGGCGGGCCAGGCCACGCCAGCGGGCCGGGTCGCCGTCATAGGTTTTACTGGCGGGCAGCGCCAGGCCCAATCCCAGCACCACCGCCAGCAGCGTTCCCACGGCGGACATGGCCAGTGTTTCCATTGACGCCATCAGCAGTTTGCGGATGAACACAGGGCTGCCCTCCAGCTGCGTCAGCTCGGCCAGAAAACGGCCCATCTTGCTGAACGCTCCATTGGATAAAAACTTCGCCCACTGCAGGTCCAGTGACCAAAAGCTTAGCGCGATCAGAACAAGCACACCCACCACAAACCAGCAGGCTTTACAGCGCGCATCAAACAGGCGTGGCGGCAGCCTGTAAACCTCGTTCGCGGCGGTCTTCATCTGCGGCTTTATGCGAGCCTTCATGCGAGCCATGTGCGCAGCCCGGCGCTGATGCGGTCCGCCACCCATACCAGCGCCATGAACACCAGCAGCATGGTGGCCACCTCGGAGCCATTGAACATCTTCATGGACGCATCCATCATCTGGCCCAGCCCCCCCGCGCCCACAAAACCCAGCACGGCCGATGAGCGGATCGCGCATTCCCAGCGGTACAGCGTGTAGCTGGTCAGCTCGGCCGCGCTTTGCGGCAGCAGTGCGTATAAAAAAGTTTGTAGCCGGCCCGACCCATTGCGCAGCAGGCTGGCAGCGGGGTGGGCGTCGCCACTTTCGAGAATTTCGGCATACACCTTGCCCAGCATGCCGGCAAAGGTCAGCGCAATGGCCAGCACGCCGGCCGTAGGCCCGAGGCCAACCACCCGCACAAACACCAGCGCCCAGATCAGCTCGGGCACGCTGCGCAGCACAACCATCAACCAGCGCACCAGCTGGCGCACCACGGCGGGCAGCGCTGCCATGCGCCCGGTAAGGCTGGATATCGACAGCACACGCACCGACAGCAGGGCCAGCGGAATCGCCAGCAGCAGCGCCAGCGTTAACCCGGCGGTGGCAATAGCCACGGTGCGCCAGGTTTCACGTGCCACCATCCATAAAAATTCGCCATCCATTTTGGGCGGCACAAAGTCGCTGACAAAGCGCAGCGCAGGTTTCAAGGCGCCGGGCTCCCACAGCAGCCAGGGCTTGAACTCGGTCAGTGCCCCAAGTGGCCACAGTGCAGCCAGTACGGCCAGCGCCCAGAACACGCGCTGGCGCGCAGCCGGGTCACGCCGCATCACTACAGGCTCGGCAAAACTCGCTGTTAGCGGCATTGCAGGGCTACCGGCCGCTCAGCCAGCGGCGCGTCAAAAATCAGCGCCGGGCCCGGGCCGTTCAGCTCGTCGAGGTGCTGGTCATACAGCTGGTGCAGGCGCTCAGGGGTGACCTGCGCGGCGGGCAGGTCAAAGGCCAGCGCGCCACCCCTCAGCCCAATGATGCGGGGGAAGTGCTGCAGTGCCATCTCGACATGGTGCAGTGTGGTGACCAGCGTGGCACCGCGTTGTTGTGCTGCCTGGGTCAGCGATTCGATAGCTTGCTGTGCCCGGGTGGGGTCCAGTGCAGACAATGGTTCGTCCACCAGAAAAAGCCCGGCTTGCGAGGCCAGCACCCGGGCCAGGCCGACCCGCTGGCGCTCCCCGCCCGAGAGGCGGTCGACCCGGTCGAACAGCTTGTCGCTCACATCAAACTGGGCCAGCGCACGCTCGGCCAGGGCGATGTCGGTGGGGTAGAACAGGCTGCGCACGCTGGCCCACAGGCTCTCATGCGGCAGCCGCCCGGCCAGCACGGCAGTGACCACGCGCTGCCGGGGTGGCAGCGGTGGCACCTGCGGTGCCAAAAACAGCTCGCCCCGTAGTCGCTGCAGGCTGGCGCGTGGCAGCGCCCAGGGGTTGCGCCCGCCCAGCTCTAACGCGCCACTTGTGGGCTTGAGTGCACAGGCCAGCAGCTGCAGCAGCGTGGTTTTACCCGCGCCGGAGGGGCCAATGATGGCCACCTGCTCGCCGCTCGCCACGTGCAGGCTCAAAGCCTGCAGCGCGTCCGGTGCGCCGCTCTTTGCCGCCGGGTGCCGCGCACCGCAGTTGTCCAGAGTGAGGTTCATGCTGATGCTGGCAAATGTAGGTGGGGGACGGTGGTTACTTCAGCAGACCGGCGTTACGGCCAGCGGCTTCGATGCCCTTGTAGTTCTCGGCCTTGGTGGGAATAAACCGAGTGGCGCGCTGCAGGTCCAGCACTTCCTTGCCTTCGGCGGTGGCGGGGCTCAGGCTCAGGAAGGCCTTGGTCAGCTTTTCGCGCTGGGCTGCCGGCATGTCGGCATGCACGCTCCAGTTGTAGTCAAAGTAGGGGGGTGTGGTGAAGATCACTTTGACCTTGCTGGTGTCGACCTTTTTATCAGCCACGAACTTGTCCCACACCGAAATATTCAGCGCACCGGCATCTACCTTGCCGGCCGCGACGGCCGCAATGGTGGCGTCATGTGCGCCGGAATAAGCCACGCGTTTAAAGTCTTTGTCCGGGTCGATGTTGGCCTGCAGCAAGGCGCTGCGTGGCATCAGGTGGCCAGATGTGCTGGACTGGGAGCCGAAACTGACCGTTTTTCCTTTCAGGTCGGCCAGCGTTTTGATGCTTGGGTCGCTGGTGATGAAGACCGAGCGGAATTTTTCGTCTTCTTCGCGCTGGACCAGCGGGATGATCTTGCCACCCGAGCGGATGCTGGCCTGCACGAAGGGGAAGCCGCCGTACCAGGCCAGGTCCACCTGTTTGTTGACCAGCGCTTCTACCGCGGCGGCGTAATCCGACACGGGCGTGAACTCGACTTTCATGCCGAGTTGCTGCTCCAGGTATTTGACGAGGGGCACAGCCTTGCGAGCCAGCTCGGTGGGGGACTCGTCAGGGATGGCGGTCACCTTGAAGACGGCTTGTGCGTGTGCGGCGCCCAGCAGGGCAGCGAACGCCGTGATGGCAGTGGCCGCCAGAAACGTTTTCAGTGTTTGGTTGAAGCGGAGTAGGTGGGTCATGGTGGCTATCGTCCTTGGGTCATCAGGTTGGTCGGTTTGGGGTGAGCGTGGCATGCCGGGTAAAACACCGCTAAATCAGGCGGGTGAATGCGCCATTTTGGCTGAAAGTGGCTGGAACCTGGCCTGTGCGCAGAATAACCACCAACAGGGCGTACTCTGCCGTGTTCAGCCTGGCCATGCCAGCGTACGCTGGCTGTGAAATTCCCGCGCCTGGCCCGTTACCGGGTCGGTGAAAGCGATTGACTTGGCCAGCAATTGCAAAGGCGTGCTGTAGTCGTCGTCGGGCGTATGCGCCACCGGCGGGTACATGCGGTCGTTCAGAATCGGCAAACCCAAGGCATTCATGTGTACACGCAGTTGGTGTTTTTTGCCGGTTACCGGGCGCAGTGCATACCGGGCCAACTCGCCGCAAACGTCCATTACGTCGATGTGGGTGTCGCTGTTCGGCAAGCCGGGCACTTCATGCTGCCTGAAGAAGGGCTGGCCTTCTTCGATGCGGGTTTGCCGGACGATGGGGAAGGCCAGGTCGCCTCGCCATGGGGCAATAGCCTCGTAGTGTTTTTCAATAGCGTGCAGCCTGAACAGCAACTGGTAGGCGTTACGGTCCTCTGGTCGCACCGAGAACATCACCAGCCCGGCGGTTTCGCGGTCGATGCGGTGCAGCGGCACCAGCGTGTCGATGTTCAAGCGGTTTTTGAGCCGCACCAGCAGTGTTTCCTGCAGGTAGTGACCAGACGGCGTGACGGGCAAAAAATGCGGCTTGTCGGCTACCACCAGATGGTCGTCCTGGTACAGCACTGTCTCGTCAAACGGGATGCGCGGCTCGGTTGGCAGGTCGCGGAAGTAGTAGATACGGATATGGCCTTGATAGGCTCGCGTGGCTTTGACGGGTACGCCAAACTCGTCAGCTACCAAACCGGCTTGCATGCGCTGCGTCCACACATCCCGGCTGATGGCGGGGAAGCGTTCGACTAAAAAATCAAGCATGGTGTGCCAGGGGCCTGCTTTTGGCGCAGCGGGCAAACCAATACAGCTAGGGCCGACACCGCTGCGCGTGCTCAAGCCATGCTGGGCGTATTTAAGTGTCTTGCTCACACTTTTTTAAACACCACATCCCACACGCCGTGGCCAAGCTTGATGCCCCGGTTTTCAAACTTGGTCAGCGGCCGATACCCTGGCTTGGGCGCATAGCCGCCAATCGATGCGTCAGTGGTGTTTTCAAGTAAAGGCTCTGCACTTAATACCTCGAGTATTTGCTCTGCATAGGGTTGCCAGTCGGTTGCGCAATGCAGGTAGCCGCCAGGCTTTAAGCGCGTGGCGAGTTTGGCAATCAGTGGGGCCTGGATCAGGCGGCGCTTGTTATGCTTTTTCTTGTGCCACGGGTCGGGAAAAAAAATATGAATGCCGTCCAGGCTGTTGGGCAGCAGCATCTCGTTCATCACTTCAACGGCGTCGTGCTGCAAGATGCGAATATTGGTCAGCGACTGTTCTTCAATACGTTTGAGCAGCGCGCCCACGCCGGGCGTGTGCACTTCACAACACAAAAAATTCGTCTCGGGCATCACGCTTGCAATGTGCGCTGTGGCCTCGCCCATGCCAAAGCCAATTTCTAAAACAGTGGGTGCGTTGCGTTTGAAAATGGCTGCAAAGTCTGCGGACTCACTGATAAAGGGCAGTAAAAACTGTGGCCCAACATCTGCAAACGCCTTGGCCTGGCCTGCGGTGGTGCGCCCTGTGCGGCGTACAAAGCTGCGGATGGCGCGGACCGGATGTACGGGGTCAGTGGCGACTATGGGAACTATGAAACTCATGACACAGTTTACTGGAAGCACGCGCCATCAAGCCCACAACGGGACGGGTTTGCGGCGGCTCCCGGTGTCGCTATTGCCCCGTGGCCGTGACGCCGCAGTTAACCACAAAGCTGAGAGTAGCACCCGAGGCAAATGAAGTCAGTGTGAGCCCGCCACTGAGCAGGCTGGGATACGGGCCTGCCCCCGGACAAACACCGGTTCCCGTCGCGGTGCAGCTAGGCACTGTGCAGCTTAGCCCGCTGGTAGGCGTGTCCAGCACGATAGCGCCGTTAGCCGCTGCAGGCCCAGAGTTTACGAACGTTACTGTATAGCTGGTCGTGCCGCCCGCCGTTACCGTTGTTTGGTTATTGGTTTTTGTCACCGTTAAATTGACATTGCAATTGATGGGGGTGGTGACGGTGCCAGTATTGTTGCTCGGAACAGCGTCGCCAATGGCGGCCGTTGTGATGACGGCGGAGTTGGTCTGTGGCCCGGGGCATGCGGCTGATGAAACACTCACGGTCGCTGTGGCAGTTACGAGGTTGGTGGCGGCCGCCATGGGGAAAACCGCGCTGCTAGCCGAGCAGGTGAAGGTAGTGCTGCTGGCGTTGGGCGTGCAGGCCCAGGTGGGGGTGGGACTGTTGGTGAGCGCCGTCAACGTCATGCCACTGGGCAGGGTATCGGTGATGGCCAGTGATGTGGACACAATGGCAGTTGCTGATTGGTCCGTGGCCTGTGTGGTGGCGTACACCTGGTCGGCGATGGGTCGGCCATTGTTGCGCCCAACAATAACGTAGCTAAGCGAGCTGGCACCCAGCGTGAAGGTTGGTGTGTTCAGGCTCTTGGTGACTGACAGGTCGGGCAGCAACGTGACATTGTCAGTCGTTGGCCCAGCCACAAGTCCGCTATAGTTGCTACCCGCCACGTTGGTGGTTGCCCCGCTGGCGTATGCCGTATTGGCGGGTGTCGGGCTGTAAGCAATGCCGGAGCGGTTGGCCGTGACGCTTGTGAGCGGACTCACCATACGCACCGCAGTCGTCGTACGGGTTGGGTCCAGAAAGATCACGCCAGCCGGATTGTGATAAACGCCAACCGTCGCCGTGTTTGGAATGGTGGCTACAAAAGTCACGGTAATGCTGCCGTTTTGCGGAATGTAAAAGCTGCCGAAGGTTACGGTGTTGTTGCCGGTGGTGGGGGTCACGCCAGGCGCACTGGCCGCGGCGCGCAGCGACACCGCCGTGGCGGAGTTCACTGTGGTTACGCTGGCCACTGGCAGGGCACCCGGCGCTGCTGCAGAAGTGGTTTCCGCGCCTGAGGCATTTGAGTTTGCCGCTGGTGGCGGCGCGGGGTTGTAGGCGAAGGTCGGGGCTGTGGCTCCGGTGTAAAGCCAGCCAGGCGGCAGCGTAGCGTCAATCATGAACACGTTGGATGCTGCCCCCCCGCTGTTGCTCAGGTTGATGCTGTAGCTTGCCGTAGCGCTAGTGGTTGCGGTGATGGTGGGTGTTGTGGTGCTTTTGGTCACGGTAATGACTGGCAGGCAACTGGCGCCACCCTGCACACCGGTGGCTGCGCCACCAGCGGTGGAGGTCACGCCGGCGCTGCCGGGGGCTGAGTTCCAGGCTTTTGGGGCTCCGTTGCTGAGCGGCCCGCTGGAACTGCAGCACCCGTCTGTGCCGTTGATGCCCCCGGCTACGTTGAGTGTTGCGCCCACGAAGTTAGTCAGGATATAGCCACCACCGCCACCGCCTCCCGGGCCGTGGTTGAAGTAGTTCGATGAGCCGCCGTCTCCGCCAGTTGCTTTGATGGTCAGGTTTGTGCCTGTCCCTGCGCCGGCCGCAATAAATACCGATCCACCTGCGCCGCCGCCCCCTGCGGAGTCGGTATCCGCCGGTAGGGATTTGTTATAGCTGCGGTAGCCGCTGGCATCAATGACCGCTCCGGCGCCCGCCGAGAAGTTTCCGGCCCGTATAAGTACCGCCCCACCGCCTGATGCGCCGCTGGATGTGATGGCACCACTGGCACCGTTGGCAACAGTGCTGGTACTTGTCGGCGGCCAGGTGGCCAAGGCATCTGCCGTCGCATTGTTGGCCGCCCCGCCGCCGCCGCCGCCGCCCAGCACCAGCCGAGTTGCAGAGTCGACTTGCAGATTACCGCCTTTACCGCCGGCGATATTACCGATGTTGGCGTTGAGTCCCTGGTTTAGCGCCAAGGTTGCGGTATCGCCGTTGTTCCAGCTGTTGCCGCCTTGCCCGCCGGCACCGGCATTGCCACCACCTCCACCGCCGGCGTTGAAGTTATTGGTGTCGCCGTTCTGGCCATTGTTGGAGCCGCCCCCTGCGTTGCCGATGGATGCCTGGCCCCCTGCACCCAGGGTGTAGCCTTGACCCAGCAGGGCGGTGTAGTTGACGGGTGTTACCGTACCGTCAAAAACGCGTGGCGGGGTTCCCAGGGTTCCTTCGCCTTTTTGGCCACCGACAATGGCGGTCACGGTGTAGTTGATATTGGCTGTAGTTGGCGAGCCTGTAAATGCAGTGCTGCCATTCAGTCCCGTGGCACCGCGAAAGCCAGCACCCGTTACCGTCACACTCCCATTGAGTGTCATGCTGCCGGTCACGTCCATGGCGACGACACCGCCGCTACCCACACCGGTGCCGGTGTTGCTGGTCCAGCGGTCTGCAGTGACAGTGCCGCTGATGGTGACAGCCGAATACTGCGGTACCCAGATGACCTGCCAGTTGCGCACGCTGGAGGTGCTCATGGTTTGGTTGTAGGCGTTTGTCAGTGGCCGATTCAGCGACACGGCGGTACCGGTGATGGAGGTGATTTGTGCGTATTCGTGCAGGCCAGCCGTACCGCCGCTGGAGTCCTGCATCTGCATGATGAGGATCAAATCGCCTGCCCTCAACGCTCTGGCATTGGTACGAAGGCCGGTGGCCGATGCTACTGTGATGGACGTAGCGCCCGCTGCGAGGCTGCCCGAGCCGCCGTGATACGCATTGACAACGCCGCTTGCGGTAACGGGGCCGTCCCAACCCGGCAGGGCACAGGTCTGGGCTTGCGCCTGGGTCCCGAGCATGAAGAACGTAGCAACAACCAATGCAATCGCACGGAAAAGTTGATGGGTGCGATTGACCATGTAAAAGATTGTAGTTTGTGGGTGCGCGCGTTAACCAGACTTGCAGGGGCCGCTGTGCATAAAATCACGGATAGTCGCTTGCTCGTACCATTTTTAGCCGCCATTGCTCTATGGCCGCACACAGCCAGTCGGATGTGTTTGTGTGGTCAATGGCTTTATTGGTTATTCCCAGGTGCTGCCCGGCGGCTTGGAGCAATGCGATAGGTTGCGTGGTGTCAAGCGGCTGCGCACCATTTTGCTTGGACAGCTTTTTGCCATCTGCCGCCAGTACCAGCGGCGTGTGCAGGTATTGCGGCGCAGGCAAGCCGAGGGCACGCTGTAACAAGATCTGCCGCGCTGTATTGCCAGCCAGGTCTTCGCCCCGCACCACATGGGTGATGCCCTGCGCTGCGTCATCTACCACCACCGCCAACTGGTACGCCCACAGGCCGTCGGCACGCTGCACTACGAAGTCACCAACTTCGGTTTCTACATTTTGCGACTGGTACCCGAGCCTGCGGTCAGCCCATTCCACTTTTTCATTTGCTATTAATTCAGTAGCTGCTCGCGCCCGTATTTGTTGGGTTACAGCCATTTTCAGGGGTGATTTTGAGGTCAAAAACCGCCAGGTTTGAGGTTTTTCAGTCAAACAGCTTCCCAGTTTGGTCCTGCAGGTGCCGGGATACACCAGCTCGTCATGGCGCTGTCTGATCTGGCCGCTGGCTACCAGGGCATCGGCAATGTCAAGCCGGGTGCAAGAGCAGGGGTAGGCGCGGGCTTGCGCTACAAGTTGCGTCCGTGCCTGTTTGTACAGGTGGCCGCGTTGCGACTGGTAGGTTGGAGGCTCGTCCGGGAACAAACCGCAGGCTGCCAGCTGCTCAAGAATTGTTTTGTCTGCACCCGCAACGCAGCGCGGCTTATCAACATCTTCGATGCGAACCAGCCAGCTTCCGCCGTGCGCCCGTGCATCGAGCCAGCTTGCAAGTGCTGCGACCAGTGAACCCGCGTGCAACGGGCCAGTCGGTGATGGTGCGAACCGACCCCTGTAGGGTATGGCCCCCACGTTCGGCACTGGCGTGTCCTCTCTGCCCCCCGAAGGGTTAATTTCCCTAGGGGCGGCCCGTCGGGAAATTGTTTGCCCACTATCGCGTGGGTTCAACAGATGGCCAACGCCATCTCAAGGCCCGAGATAAACCCGTCTTCAACCCTGTGCCCTATGCACCAGTCACCGCAAGCGCCTATGCCGGAGCTGGTTTCCCACAAATGGCTTTTACCCAGCGGCGTGATGGTCTGGGCGTAGCGCCAGCGGTGTACCACGGCGTGCTGTGGCTCGGCGCGTATGCCGGTGACTTCGGTGAAGGCTTTCAAGAGCTTGTCCTTGACGCGCTCGGCATCGTCTTCAAGGTGGCGCTCGGACCACTCGGGACTGGCCTGTACCGTCCAGCGCTCAATCGGTGAGCGGCCGGGCTTGGACGATTCACGCGCCAGCCAGGCTATGCGGTGGTGGGTGCTGCGCGCTGCGTTCCACTGCGGCCCCAGGTGTGAGAGGTTGGGTTGCGAGGCTTGCGGAAACGCCAGCATCAGCGTCCAGCAGGGAGCCACACTCACGCCCGCCAATTTCGGCATCAGCGTCTTGCCGACTTGCGAGCTCAGGAGCAGCGCATGGGCCTGCACCGAAGGCACTGCCAGCACCACGGTATCAAAGCCGGAATAAACCTGGCTGGTAGCGCCCGGGCCTTCGGTTTGCAGTTGCCAGCGCTTCGGTGCCAGCTTGTCGGCCTCAAATCTGACAACCTGGGTTTCAAGGTGTAGATGACCATCGGCCGCCAGTGGCCTGGCCCATTGCTTGACCAGCGCGTTCATACCCGGGGTGGCGACCCAGTGTGCTTCTTTGGGGGGTAACGACGATGCCACCACACGGCCATGCTCGTCCAAAATACGCACCGTGTTGGCACTCCACGGGCGCACCAGACCGGATGCGGTGGCCAGAGCTTTTTCGAAACGCGCATCACGCACGGTGAAGTATTGGGTGCCATGGTCGAACGCGCCAAACTCGGTATTGCGTGTGGCCATGCGGCCGCCGACGCCACCGCTTTTTTCAAATACCGTGACCTGGTGGCCTGCCTGCATCAAGGTACGCGCGCAAGCGATCCCTGCAATGCCTGCGCCGATGACGGCAATGTGGCGTGCAGTCAACGCTGCTGGGGGTTTTTCAGGGGGTTTTTTGCGGGATTTTGGGGTCATGTTTTTTTACTTTTTCCAAGTTGATCCATGTTGATGAAGGGGCTGCAAAAAATGGGTTTGAGCGATTGCCCTGATTCGGCATCCGGCTGCGCGACTAGCTCGACTGTAAACGCACTCTACACTCACGCCGCGCAAGATTCAGGTGACTGGCGTTTTTCAGCGCTCCAGCAATGCTTTTTTTGTTTTTGAATTCTCCAGCTGTTTCAGCCACCACTGCAGGGCGCGGCCGGGTTTTGCGCCGGCCGTGTTGCGCCAGGCGTAACTGGCACGCACCACGCGCGGTGGCTGGGCAACGGCTTTTTCGACCAGCCTGCCGGTATTAATGTGAGGCCGCGCCAGGTACTCGGGTAAGAATCCGACGCCGATACCGCGTATCTGCGCATCCAGCTTGGCCAGCATCCCCGGCACCGTAAATACATCCTGACCGCCCAGCAGGCCAACCGTCATGCCGCCGCCACGTTGCACAGAATCAGCTACCGCTACCGCGCGGTGTGCCAGCATCATGGTGTGGTCAATGGGTGCTTTTTCATTTGCCAGCGGGTGATGTGGTGCCACTGCATAGACAAAACGGATATCGCCCAGCAGCTTGCCGTGTATGGCCCCGCTGCCGATAGCTGCCACGCCCGAGGTCGTGTTGACATCCAGCGCGACGCCAAACGCCAGGTCTGCCTGGCCCGACATCAATGCCTGCAAGGTGCCCGAGAGTGCTTCTTCCCGGATCTTCAGCCGCGTAGGCGGGTTCATGGCGAAGAAGGCCTCGCAAAGCTCCATCACGGTGCTGCGCGAAACGACGCTGTCTACGGACAACGTCAGCTGGGCCTCCCACCCGGTGGCGATACGCTTGACACGATTGGCTACTGCATCGAGTTCAACCAGCAGCCGATTGCCTTCGCGCAAAAGCTCCTTTCCAGCATCTGTGAGCCTGGCTTGGCGCGATGAGCGGTCAAACAGCAGCACATCGAGCGCGTCTTCAATCTGCCGCACCCGGTAGGTCAGTGCGCTCGGCACCAGGCCCATCTCCCGTGCCGCAGCGGCCATGCTGCCCTGGCGATGTATGGTGTCTATCAGGCTGATCGCCTCGGGCGTTAAAACGTCACGCAGGGTGGTCTTGGACATGATTGATTTAAATTCAAATAATTTGAATGATGCCATCAAATACGTGCAATGACCAGTCGCTTCCCGGGAGCTACATTGAAGGCCTTGAAGCAATCCGCAGAAAGATAACTTCCAATGATGACCTTACGCCCCTCCGCAGCACGCGGCTATGCCGACCACGGCTGGCTCAAATCGTTTCACTCGTTTTCTTTTGCCGGGTATCACGACCCAGACCACATGGGTTTTGGCAACCTGCGCGTCATCAACGAGGACCGCATTGAGCCCGGTCGCGGTTTCGGCACACACGGGCACAAGGACATGGAAATCATCAGCTATGTGCTCAGTGGCGAGCTGGCGCACAAAGACAACATGGGTAATGTGAAGGGCATACCCCCCGGCGATGTACAGCGCATGAGTGCAGGCACGGGGGTGCAGCACAGCGAGTTCAATCACGCCGAGGGCCAGACCACGCATTTTCTGCAAATCTGGATTGAACCCAATGTCAACGGCGTTGCACCCAGCTATGAGCAGAAAACGTTTGCTGATACTGAAAAACGTGGCAAGCTGCGCCTGGTTGCGTCGAACGATGGCGCGCAAGGCTCGGTCACCATTCATGCAGATGCGAAAATTTACGCAGGTCTGCTCGACGGAGACGAGTCGGCCAAGCTGGCTTTGACCCCGAACCGCAAAACGTACGTACACCTTGTCAAGGGCGACCTTGAGGTCAACGGACAGAAGCTTGCCAAGGGCGATGCCGCGATGATAGAAGCGCAAGGCACCCTTGAACTCGGCAAAGGCAGAGACGCTGAAGTGCTGGTGTTTGATCTTGCGGCCTGAGCTACACAGCAAACGTATTTTGTAGATTATTTTTAATTTTTAAAAGGACTCATCATGCTTAATTCCCTTCAAAACCCCTTGTCACTGCTGGGCCGCGTGCTGCTTGCACTGCTGTTTGTGCCTGCGGGCTTCGGCAAAATCGCCGGCTTTGCAGGCACCGTGGGCTACATCGCCTCCAAAGGCGTACCGCTACCTGAAGTGGCCGCGGCAATAGCGATTGCTGTCGAGCTCGGCCTGGGCCTGTTGTTGCTGGTGGGTTTGCAAACCCGCTGGGCAGCCCTGGGAATTGCGCTGTTCACGCTGGTCATCACGTTTATTTTTCATAACTTCTGGGCTGTTCCCGAAGCGCAAATGGCGATGCAAAAACTGAGTTTCTTTAAAAACATGGCCATCGTCGGCGGCCTGTTTGCGTTTGCTGCATTTGGCGGTGGTGCCTGGAGCGTGGATGCCAGGCGCAAGGCTTGATAGTGCTTTTTTTGTAGACGTTTTTTAATTTTTTAATCGGGAATCAGTCATGTCGAAGGTTGTTGTTGTTTATCACTCTGGTTACGGCCATACCCAGCGCGTCGCGCAGTTTGTAGCTGATGGTGCAGGAGCCCAGTTGATCGCTATTGATGCAGACGGTAATCTGACCGAAGAGCAGTGGGCCGCGCTCGACGCAGCCGATGCCATCATCATGGGTAGCCCGACCTATATGGGTATGGCCAGTTGGCAGTTCAAAAAGTTTGCTGATGCGACCAGCAATAAATGGTTTGTCAGCGCCTGGAAAGATAAGGTTGCAGGCGGCTTTACCTGCTCGGCCAGCCCCAGCGGTGACAAGCTCTCAACCATCCAGTACTTCATCACGCTGGCCATGCAGCAGGGCATGATCTGGGTCGGCCAGCCCTCGTTGAACAATGGCACCATTAACCGCCTGGGTTCAACCTCTGGTGTGATGGCGCAAGTAGGCCCGCAAGACCCGGCCAGTGCCATTCCGCAAGGCGACCTGGACACCGCTGCCGCCTATGGCAAGCGCGTGGCTGAAGTTGCCACCAAATTGCGCGGGTAAATTGCAGGTAATTGTTAGTAGAGCGCGCAAGCGCATGAATTGAATATTGATTGGAGATAGCCCATGACGATTGAACTTCATCGCGCCGCCAACGAGCCATTGGCCCAGACGTTGCAAATCCGCAAGCACACGCTGCTGACAGATGCCAGTGTTGAAGAAGGTGGTAACGACGCAGGCCCTGGCCCGCATGACTTGTACGATGCCGCTTTGGCATCGTGCAAGGCCATTACCGTCATGTGGTACGCCCGCAAAAAAGGCATACCGGTTGATGACATTCACACCGTGGTCGAGCACGACGCTAGCCAGGAGCGCGCTGGCATTTACAAACTATCGGTCAAGCTTCGCATCAAAGGCGCATTTACCGCTGCACAACTGACCGAGCTGGAAGCCGTCGCCGCCAAGTGCCCAGTGCATAAATTGATGACCAAAGTAAGCACCGAAGTAACCACGGTTGTTGAGGCCATGGTTTGAGTGTTGGGCTTGGCCTCACCAATCATTAAAATTTGTAGTCGCGCTCTCGCTGGCTGCGTACTGCCAGCACAAACGCCGTGTCTTTCGCCGGGTCGTATCGGTAAAGGGCCAAGTAACCGCTTTTACCAGTTGAAATAATCAACTCACGTTGCCCAAAAGCCATTGGCCTGCCTATCATCGGGCTGGTTTGCAGAATATCGATGGCGGCGATGATGTCTTCAATGCGAGTTGCAGCATACTTAGGCGCCTGCTCAAAAAGAAAATCAAATATGCGGTCAAAGTCTGCCTTGACTTTGGGCGCAAAAATAACCCGGATCAACGCTTGCTCTGTTTCTTTTTGGCGGGGGAATGCGCCAGGCGTTCATGGAGGTAAGCACGCATCTCATGCCATTCAACACCGGGCTCACCAGCTTGTAGAGACAAGTCACGGTCATGCGCTTCACGTTGCATAGACAGTTTCCATTCAGCCTCGTCGGCCTTTTCGGCTAGCGCCTGCAGCATGAAGTTGTGTGGCGTTTGATCAAGCGCCTGCGCCAGCTGGGTGATGCGCTCGCGCAGCGATGGCTCAATACGCAAGGTAGTGGTGGGCATGGAACCTCGATTCGTACATGGTTAGTGACACAAGTGTGGCACAAAATGCCCGGACGCTCAACCCAATAAGGCGTATCGAAAATATGTTGCTACGTTTTTTATAGCTGGTCACGCACGTATCTATTTGTCTACAGCCGTATTTAGGGGTCAAAAACGGCCCTCTACAAGCATTTTTTACCCTTTTAGACCAAATCACGCGCCAATCGCAGTCCAATGAACTGCCAGCGCGCATGGGGCGGTGATAGGCCGAATGCTCACCCTCCGGGCTGCCGACCCTAAAATGAGTTGATGTTTGTTCACCTCCGCATCCACACCGAATTTTCAGTCGTTGACGGCACTAACCGCATTGATGAAATTGTTGCCGCCGCCGCGCTAGATAAACAGCCTGCGCTTGCCATCAGTGACCTAGGTAATCTGTTTGGCACCGTCAAGTTTTACAGTGAAGCCCGCAAGGCGGGTGTAAAGCCGCTGATCGGTGCTGACGTGTGGGTGCAGGTGCCGGGTAAGGATGCCGCCAGCCCACCCGCGCGCATGTTGCTACTGGTGCAAAACCACAAGGGCTACCTCAACCTTTCAGAGCTGCTCACGCGCGCCTGGACGCGCGGCGTGGTGCAGGGCCAGGCCATCATCAGCCTTGAATGGCTGCGTGAATTGAACGACGGTCTGATTGCCCTTTCGGGCGCGCAGCGCGGAGCAATTGGTCAGGCGCTGGTGCAGGGCGATGATGCGCGTGCGCTTGAATGCGCCTTGCTGCTCGCCGGTATCTTCCCGCACCGTTTTTACATTGAGCTGCAGCGCGCGCAACAGGCGGACGACGACCGGCATGTCAGCGCTGCAGTGCAATTGGCCGCACGCCTGAAGCTGCCTGTGGTGGCAACCCACCCGGTACAGTTTTTGACCTATGACGATTACGAATCGCATGAAGCGCGCGTGTGTATTTCTGAAGGTGAAATTTTGGGTAACGCCCGGCGCGTGCGCAAGTTCACGCGCGAGCAGTATTTCAAGTCAAGCGCGCAAATGGTGCAGCTGTTTGCAGACATTCCGTCCGCCGTAGCCAACACGCTGGAGATTGCCAAGCGCTGCAATCTCACACTGACCCTCGGCAAACCCATGCTGCCGGAGTTTCCGACGCCCGAAGTTAACGGCGTGCGCATGCCGCCTGATGAGTATTTTCGCCATACCTCGTTTGAAGGGCTTGAGGAGCGTCTTCAACACCTGTACCCGAACGAAGCACTGCGCGAGGAAAAGCGTCCTACGTATGTGGAGCGGCTTGAGTTCGAAATCGCCACTATTTTGAAGATGGGTTTTCCGGGTTATTTTTTAATCGTGGGCGACTTCATCAATTGGGCCAAAAACAATGGCTGCCCGGTCGGTCCGGGGCGAGGTTCGGGTGCCGGGTCTCTGGTGGCGTATTCGCTGAAAATCACTGACCTGGATCCGCTGCAATACAACCTGCTGTTCGAACGATTTTTGAACCCAGAGAGGGTTTCCATGCCCGACTTTGATATTGACTTTTGTCAGAGCAATCGCGACCGTGTGATTGACTATGTGAAAGATAAATACGGCCACGCAGCGGTAAGCCAGATCGTCACCTTCGGTACCATGGCCGCGCGTGCCGCTATCCGTGACGTAGGGCGTGTGCTTGACTTTCCTTACGGTTTTTGCGACGGCATTTCAAAGCTGATTCCCAACAAACCCGGCCAGGCCGTGACGCTGCAACTGCTGCCCGCCGAGCGCAATAAAAACGACAAGATGGTTTATGCACTGGAGGCTGAGCCGCTGCTGGCCGAACGCGAGCGCAAGGAAGAAGACGTTCATACGCTGTTGGAACTGGCCCGCAAGCTGGAGGGCCTGACGCGCAACGTCGGTATGCATGCCGGGGGCGTATTGATTGCGCCTGGAAAATTGACGGACTTTTGTCCTCTGTATTTGCAGCCTGGCAGTACCTCTGCAGTGAGCCAGTTTGATAAAAACGATGTCGAGGCAATAGGGCTCGTCAAGTTCGACTTTTTGGGCCTGGCCACACTCACCATTCTGGAGATGGCCAAAGGCTTCATCATTGCGCGTCATCCTTCGCAGGCAGATTTCAGCTTTGAAGATCTTCCGCTCAACGATGCGAAGGTGTATGAGCTGTTTGCCAGTGGCCAGACAGAGGCGGTGTTCCAGTTTGAAAGTACCGGCATGCAGCGCATGCTGAAAGACGCCAAGCCCGACCGGCTTGAAGACCTGATTGCGATGAATGCGCTGTACCGGCCCGGGCCCATGGACTTGATCCCGAGCTATATCGCCCGCAAGCAGGGCAAAGAAGTGCCTGACTACCCTGACCCGCGTGTCAAGCCCATGCTGGAAGAGACCTACGGCATCATGGTCTACCAGGAGCAGGTGATGCAGACCGCGCAAATTTTAGGCGGCTACTCGCTCGGTGGTGCAGATATGCTGCGCCGTGCAATGGGTAAAAAAGACGAGAAAGAAATGGCCTCGCAACGCGAGGTGTTTCGCAGAGGTGCAGGTATCAATGGTCTGACTGAAGAAAAAGCCGACGAAGTTTTTGACCTGATGGAGAAGTTTGCAGGCTATGGCTTTAACAAGTCGCACTCTGCCGCTTATGCCTTGCTGGCGTACCACACGGCCTGGCTCAAGGTGCATTACACAGCCGAGTTTTTTGCCGCCAACATGACGGTGGAAATGGGCGACACCGACAAGCTGAAAATTTTGCATGGCGATGCTTTAAAAATGGGCATCACCTTTGAGGCGCCTGACATCAACCGGGGTGACTACCGGTTTGAGCCAACCAGCAACAGCGCTGTGCGCTATGGCTTGGGCGCTGTTAAAGGTACCGGTGAACAAGCCATTGCGGCTATCGTTGCAGCGCGGGCCGAAGGTGGACTGTTCACATCGCTGTATGATTTTTGCGTACGGGTGGAACGCACCAAAATCAACAAGCGCACAGTCGAGGCACTCATAAAGGCTGGCGCTTTTGACAATTTGCAATTAAACCGTGCATCACTGCTGGCTTCTGTTGACCAAGCCTTTGAGTTTGCATTGGCGACTGAGGTCAACGCCAACCAGGGCGGCCTGTTTGACATGTCAGACTCACACGCCGCCAGCACGCAAGAACCCGCACTGGTAGAAGCCATGCCGTTCGGTATCAAGGCCCGGTTGGTGCATGAAAAAACAGCGGTTGGTTTTTACCTCTCCGGGCATTTGTTTGACGAGGTTGAAACCGAAGTACGACAGTTTGCCAAGCTGAAGATCGAGGATTTGATCGACTCACGCGACACGCGAATACTGGCCGCCATCGTGACCGACTTGCGCGTCATCAACGGCAATCGCGGCAAGGTCATCATCTTCAAGCTGGACGACAAAACCGACACGCTCGAAGCATCGGTAGACGAAGCGACCTACAACGCCAATCGCAATCTGCTCAAAGACGACGAGCTGGTGATCGTGCAGGGTACGCTACAAGGCGCGTCAGAGCGCTTTGGCAGGCGCTTTAAGGTCACGCAGGTGTACGACCTGGAAACCGCCCGCTGCAAGTTCGGCAAGTACTTGCGTGTGGCGGTGAACGGCGCCGCACCCGACATCGCCCGCATCGTCAAAGACTTTCCGCCGCGCCGCGAGATGTCAGAGCAGGGCGAGTTCATGCGCGGCCTGCCGGTACGGCTGAGCGTACGCAGGAACGCTGACTTTGGCGTGGTGGAAGTACCGCTGGCGCTGGACGAGCGTGCCAGGTTTTTCCCGACCGACGCAGCCTTGGCCAGCTGGATAGCGCAGGCAGATAACGGAGTGGCGCAGATTGTGTATGAGTGACCAGCTATTGAATTACTAGCGTTGGGACTTTCGGTATGCCTAGTCCCGTGGCCGAAACTCAAGAATCATGGGCGATGGCACGCGGCCATCCACATCACGCGGCATGGTTTCAGTGCGAATAATGGCTTTGATAACGGCTTCGTCCCAGGCTTTGTTGCCGCTGGACTTGACGAGCCGCTGGCTCATGATGGTGCCGGTGGGTGAGCTTCTGACTTCAACCTCGGCGCTGGCGTTGCCTTCAATCGTGTCGGTAAAAACGATGTTTGGTTTGACCTTGGTCCGAACCTTGCCACCGTAGCTGGCCGACGGGCCACTGGACTTTAGTGCGCTACCTTTGGCGTTGTCGTCGCCTGATGCACCTGCAAGGCCCATGGCACGGGCAATGTTTTCACGCCGCTGTTTGTCTAGCGCCACTGTATTGGTTTGCTCTTTGACTTCCTGCTTTTTCGCGTCCAGTTTTTTGGCATCATCAAGCGCCTTGCGTTTGGCCTGCTCTTCTTTGGCTTTCTGTTCTTTTGCCATTTTTTCTCTGACTTGCTCTGCTTGCGCCCGTTCGTTTTGTTTCTGTGCCACCGCCTCGGCTTGTCTTTTTTGCTCCAGCTGCTTGCGTTTTTTTTCTTGTTCGAGTGCGATGTCTACATCGGGTGTAGCCGGGGGCTGAACGTCAGGTGCTTTGAGGACTGGCTCGGATGGCGGCGGCGGTGGTGGTGGTGGTGGTGGTGGCGCAAGGACAGGTGCGGCTTCTTGCGTGACGTTAGACCATAGCTCTGCCTCGAATGAAACTGACTGGTCGGAGCGCTTCCAGTTGACACCCCAGGTCAGGGCGGCAATCAGCAAGCCGTGCGCTAACAGCGCCAGCGCGAAGGCGCGCACAGAGCCTGCGTCACGCGGCGGCACAAAGTCATTGCGGTCGTAGGTGCTGGGCATGTAGGGTACTTGGGGACTGGTCGATTGCGCAGGCTAAAAACGCTATCTATTTGCCAGTCTGTACCGACAGGCCCACGCGCGACACTCCGGCCTTTTGCAGGTTGTCCATCACCTTGACCACGGTTTCGTATTTGATGGCCTTGTCAGCGCTTATTACCACCGGTACGGCTTTGTCTGGCGCGGCCTTGACGTTGGGCTCCAGCTTCACGACATCCAGAGCAACGTTGCTCACATTGCTGGGGGTTGAATCGGTTTTGATCTTGATCTGGATGACTTCGTCTTTATTGATGATGATTTGCACCGGGCTTTGCGGTTGTAGAGCGGCCTTGCCGACCTTGGGCAGCGCGATCATGCTGGGCGTGATGAGTGGTGCCGTGACCATGAATATGATGAGTAGCACCAGCATCACGTCAATAAAAGGCACCATGTTGATTTCGCTGATGGTGCGGCGGCCCCGACCACGGGATGACATTGCTGGCATGGCGCGAATTCCTGATTAGTGACCTGAAGGCGATTGCGCGCCCAAGTTGCGTTGCAGAATGTTGGAAAACTCTTCAATAAAGGTTTCCAGCTTGTTGGCCACGCGGTCTATGTCGTGGGCAAAGCGGTTGTAGGCCACTACAGCGGGAATAGCCGCAAACAGGCCAATGGCGGTGGCTACCAGGGCTTCTGCAATGCCGGGGGCTACGGTAGCCAGCGTGACCTGCTCCAGCGCGGCCAGGCCAGTGAAGGCATGCATGATGCCCCATACGGTGCCGAACAGGCCCACATAAGGCGACACCGAGCCAACCGTGGCGAGGAAGGACAGGTTTGATTCAATGGCATCCAGCTCACGCTGGTAGCTGGCGCGCATGGCGCGGCGTGCGCCGTCGAGCAATGTGCCGGGGTCGGTGATGTGGCGTTCGCGCAGTTTTTGAAACTCGCGCATACCGCTGGCAAAAATGCGTTCCATTGAGCCTGAGTGCTTGGCGTTTTGCGCTGCCCCTGCGAACAAATCATTCAGGCTGGTGCCAGACCAGAACTCGCGGTCGAATTCTTCATTGAGCTTTTGCACCCGCTTGAGCGAAATGATTTTTCTGAAAATGGCGGCCCAGCTGGCAATTGACACACCAACCAGCAGTGCGACCACGCCCTGAACGACCCAGCTTGCGTGGAGTATGAGGTTGACGATGGAGAGGTCTTGGTTCATATGAATGTGGTCAGGTGTTGAGACGTTCAAGGATGATCGCCGGAATGCGTTTGGGTTGCAGCGTGTTTTCGTCAACCCAGCCAATTTTTATAGTACCAACGCAAAGTAAAACGCTGGCTTGCTCTGATTTTAGTAGCGCCTGTTGATTGATTATCAGCGAAGCGTTGCCGACAGATTCGGCACGGGCCGTAACAATAAGTTCATCATCCAGCCGTGCAGGAGCCACGTAGCGCACACTGGTTTTAGCGACGACGAACATGCCGTGCAACTCGTCTTTCAATCTGCGTTGCTCAATGCCCAGTGATCTGAGCCATTCGGTACGCGCACGTTCAAAAAACTTGAGGTAGTTGGCATAAAAAACGATGCCGCCTGCGTCTGTGTCTTCCCAGTAAATACGCACTGGCCAATTGAAGAGTGTGTCAAGCTGGGTCATGTCAACACGGATTCGAGTCGTGCTACTGCTTCACGTAAGTGTTCCATTGAGCTGGCCGTTGAAAAGCGTACAAACTGCTCAGGTGCTGCCTGCCCAAAATCCCGGCCTGGGGTGGCGGCAATGTGGGCGCGCTTCATCAGCTCAAAGGCAAAGTCCCAGCTGCCATTAACGCCAAGTTTGCTGGCTGCCGCGGTGCAGTCGGCGTAGGCGTAAAACGCGCCGTCGGGCATCACGGGCACGGCAAGGCCAAGGCGGTTGAGTTCGGGTATGAAGTAATCACGTCGCTCCTTGAATGCCGTGCGGCGACGCTCGTATTCGGCCAGACTCTCGGGCTCAAAGCAGGCGAGGGCGGCGTGCTGCGCTACGGTGCTGGCGCAGATAAAAAGGTTTTGCGCAATGCGCTCGATGACGGGTGCCAATGCCTCAGGTACCACCAGCCAACCCAAACGCCAGCCGGTCATGTTGAAGTACTTACTGAACGAGTTGATGCTGACGATGCTGCGCCCTAACTCGCCGGGTAAGCCCAGGGCAGTGTGACCGAAATGCTCTTCGTAGCTCAGGCCCAGGTAAATCTCGTCAATCAGGGTGATGCCACCGCGACTGTGGACAAATTCATGAATTCTCTGCAACTCTTCGGGCGCGATCGAAGTGCCCGTCGGGTTGGAAGGCGAAGCCAGCAAAACGCCACGGGTTTTGTTGCCCCAAGCGGCCTCAACCTTGGCGCGGGTCAATTGAAAGCGCTCATCTGCCGTGGTTGGTATCAGTACGGACTGCCCATCAGCAGCGCTGACGAAATGGCGGTTGCAGGGGTAGCTGGGGTCGGGCATCAATATCTCGTCGCCTGCTTCAATGAGCGCCAGACATGCCAGTTGAAGTGCAGCAGATGCACCGGCGGTGATGACGATGCGGCTGGCAGCCACATCAACCTTGAAGCGCGACGCATACCAGGCGCTGATCTTTTCGCGTAGCTCGGGCAGGCCCATCGCCTGTGTGTACTGGGTTGAGCCTTGCTTGATAGCTGAGTTTGCCGCCCGCACCACCAGGGGAGGGGCGGTGAAGTCTGGCTCGCCAATGTTCAGAAATATCATGGACCTGGCTGTATGCGCAAACTCTTTAGCCAGGGTTGCCGCTGCCTTGGCGACTTCCATCACATAAAAGGGCTCAATCCGTTCGGCCCGCTGGGCAATTTTCAAAGGTAGGCCTTTCGAGGATTCTAGTTATTTAGCTTTATCAGCCGCAACCTCTAACGGGCGCAAGCCGGGTGCAATTTTATTGAGCACGCCGTTGACGTATTTGTGGCCGTCAGTACCGCCAAATGCCTTGGCCAGTTCAATGCATTCGTTGATGACCACGCGCCAAGGTACATCCTGGCAATTCTTGAACTCGTAAACGCCTATCCACAGCACTGCGTGTTCAACCGGGGAAATCTCAAGCATGGGCCGGTCGAGTGATGGCGTGATGCAGGCATCAAGCGCCGCCGCATCGCTGATGCAGCCGTGCAACAACGCGTCGTAATGGGCAGAGTCGGCTTTATGAAATCCCACCAGGTCGCGGGTGAATGCATCAATTGAATCGGCCTCGTTGCGCCCCACCAGGTGTTGGTACAAGGCCTGCATGGCGAACTCGCGTGCGCGGGTGCGGGCTGATTTGTCAGCCGCTTTTTTAACGCCTGTATCAGTCAGGCCGGTACGGGTCTGCGGCGGGCGTTTGGGTTTTGTGGGGGACTCGGTCATATTCTGTTTTTTTAGCGTTCAAGTCAGCTCATTGAGCAGGTTGGCCATCTCGACCGCAACACGCGCGGCGTCAATGCCTTTGTCTATTTGGCGCGCCAGTGCCTGGGCCATGTTTTC
>JBBRQQ010000040.1:0-27319 GCA_038226155.1 Burkholderiales bacterium | reverse complement strand
TGGCGCTGCTAGCACCAAAAAAACTGCAGGTTTGCAGGCGATTTCTGATTTCATGGAGGCCAACGTACCCGAGGCCGAACGTAACCGTGCGGGTGAAGTGCTGATCCGTATCCTCAACGGAACGCTGTTTGAGCTGACCCAAATGACGCGCAAACAGGCAGGTTTACCGCCACTGGCGCAGGACGATAAAACCCAGGCATTCATGGCGCAGATGGTGCTCAGCCTTTCAGACGTGCACAGCTACCCCGCGCCAATGGCCTTCGAGTTGAAAGACTTCACGCAGGTGCAGGCCAGCGTATTCCAGGTTGCGCGTGCGCCGGGTAAAACCATTGTTTACCTCGGCTGTGCGTTTTTGATTCTTGGTGTTTTTGCGATGCTCTATGTGCGCGAACGCAGGGTTTGGGTCTGGGTAGCACCCACGCGTGACGGTTCAGTGCCAGAATCATCGAAAAGCAGCGACACCAGCCACGCCACCATGGCACTTTCGACCAACCGCAAAACGATGGACGGCGATAAAGAATTCGACATGTTGAAAGCAAAACTCTTGCAGGTACCTGTATGAACACCACGACAATTCAAACTCAAAACATCACCACCACACTCAGCGCTGACAAAACTGGGCAAACGCTGAGCTTGGGCCAAAGTTACTTTGCGCGCCGCAACACGCTGGACTGGATTTTTGCTGCGCTGGTGGTGGCCGGGGGGTTTTACGCTTTTATGCGCTACAGCGCGTTTATGGACGTGTATGAAAAAGGTATTTTGATTGCTGCCGTGCCTGCTGCGATTGCCATGGCGTGGTTTTGGCGGCCACTGCGGGCGCTGGTGGTTGTGGCGGCAGGTTTTGCGCTGCTGGGCATTGCGTCGTATCAGGTTGATGGCGCAGGCAGTTTGGCGCGGGCCGATCAAGTGTTTTGGCTCAAGTATTTCCTGTCTAGTCAGTCGGCTATTTTGTGGATGAGCGTACTGTTTTTTATGTCCACCATTTTTTATTGGCTGGGCATGTTCAGTAAAAACCAAAGCCATGCGTTTGAATCATTGGGCTCCAGGATCGCGTGGGTAGCTGTGGGCATGGCACTCATTGGCACGCTCGTGCGCTGGTATGAAAGCTATTTGTTAGGCGCAGATATCGGTCACATTCCGGTCAGCAACCTGTACGAGGTTTTTGTCCTGTTTTGCTGGATGACGGCCACGTTTTACCTCTACTTTGAGGCCCACTACAACACCCGTGCCCTCGGCGCGTTTGTGATGCTGGTGGTCAGCGCGGCGGTCGGCTTTTTGCTTTGGTACACCGTGGTGCGCGAAGCCCATGAAATCCAGCCACTGGTTCCAGCCCTCAAAAGCTGGTGGATGAAGCTGCATGTGCCTGCCAACTTTATTGGCTACGGCATGTTTGCGCTGGCGGCCATGGTGTCATTGGCCTACCTTATCAAGCAGCAGGCTGACGAGGTGCGCTGGTACAAGCTCACGCCGCTGTGGTTGCTGGGCGTGGTGCTGTGCTTTGTGCCAATTGTGTTTCGCACCAAGTCACCGGTTGACGCTGGCGGCAGCAATTACTGGATTGGCTATTTGTTGGTCTCAGGCCTGATTGCGGGCGGCATACTGCTGGGCCGCAAACGTATTGCCGCGCGTCTGCCGAGCTTTGAAGTTCTTGACGACGTGATGTACAAGGCGATTGCAGTCGGCTTTGCATTTTTCACCATCGCAACGGTGCTGGGTGCGTTGTGGGCGGCAGAGGCGTGGGGCGGCTACTGGAGCTGGGACCCGAAAGAAACCTGGGCACTGATTGTGTGGCTCAACTATGCTGCCTGGCTACATATGCGGTTGATGAAGGGACTGCGCGGCACAGTAGCCGCCTGGTGGGCGCTGACCGGTCTGGCGGTAACGTCATTCGCCTTTCTGGGTGTCAACATGTTTCTATCCGGCCTGCACAGCTACGGCACGTTATAGGAGCCCTTGCAGGGACGTGTTGAATCCCTGTAAGAGTTAACTGCGTATACAGACTAACGGCGTAAACCTCACGACACCAATCTTTCAAGGACTTCACGATGCTCATCAAGACCAATGCCAGCGGGTTCAACCACCCTGTTTCCAGTGAAATCACAACTCTGAATGCCTACAAAGGCCGCCGTGACCTGATGAAACTGATGGCAACTGGTGCTGCGGGTGCGGCGCTGGCCACTTGGGCAGGACGTGAGGCGCTGGCTCAAAGCGTTGCAAAGGGTTCAGGCAAGTTGGCCGCGCTGGCAGGTGGCAAGTCAGCGGTTGCTGGCGCAGTCACGATGGAAAAAGTCACTGACTACAAAGATGCGACCTCGTACAACAACTTTTACGAGTTTGGTACCGACAAGGCTGACCCCGAGAAAAACGCGCACACGCTGGTCACAAAGCCCTGGTCGGTCGCCATCGAAGGTATGGTCAAGCAGCCCAAATCCTACACACTCGAAGACCTCATCAAAATCAGTCCGCAAGAAGAGCGCATCTACCGTCTGCGCTGCGTGGAGGGCTGGTCCATGGTGATTCCGTGGGTTGGCTATTCGCTGTCAGAGCTGATTAAAAAAGTTGAACCACTGGCCAGCGCCAAATACGTTGAGTTCGTCACGCTGGCCGACCCCAAAACCATGCCGTTTGTGGGTTCACGCGTGCTCGAATGGCCTTACGTTGAAGCGCTGCGCATGGACGAAGCCATGAACCCGTTGGCGTTACTTACCTTCGGCATGTATGGCGAAGTGCTGGCCAACCAGAGCGGCGCGCCAGTGCGAATGGTGTTGCCGTGGAAGTATGGTTTTAAAAGTGGCAAGAGCATTGTCAAAATCCGCTTCACTGACAAAGAGCCGAAGACGGCGTGGAACAAGGCCGCCGCGCAGGAGTACGGTTTTTATTCCAACGTGAACCCGAACGTTGACCACCCGCGCTGGAGCCAGGCTACCGAGCGCCGGATTGGTGAAGATGGCTTGTTTGCCAAGAAACGCAAGACCTTGATGTTCAATGGCTACGAGGCGCAAGTCGGACAGATGTACGCAGGCATGGATCTGAAAAAATTCTTCTAAGTTTTTTGCAATGATCTCCCGCCAGAAGCTACTGCTACATCCTGCAGCCAAATCGGTCTTGTTTGCAATTTGCCTGCTGCCCTTTGCGTGGCTGGTTTACCGCGCGTTCGCCAATCAACTGGGTGCCAACCCGGCAGAAGCATTGATTCGCGCGACAGGTGACTGGACATTGCGCTTTATTTGCATCGTGCTTGCAGTGACGCCTTTAAAGGTTATCAGTAACACACCGATGCTGCTGCGCTTTCGCCGTATGCTGGGGTTGTTTGCGTACTTTTATGTAGTTGTTCACCTGCTCAGTTACAGCTGGTTTGACATGAGCTTTGATGTGCCTGACATCGCCAAGGACATTGCCAAAAGGCCCTTCATCCTGGTTGGTTTTACCGCGTTTGTGCTGCTCACGCCACTGGCTGCCACGTCGTTCAATGCGGCCATCAAAGCCATGGGTGTCAAGCGCTGGCAACTGTTGCACAAACTGGTATACGTGATTTCCGGCCTTGGGCTACTGCACTTTTTCTGGATGCGCGCCGGCAAAAACAATTTTGCCGAAGTGTTTGTCTATGCCGCCATTATTGCGCTGTTGCTGGGCTGGCGCGTGCAGCAATTTATCAAGAGAAACAGGCTGCAGCCCAATAAAATCGGGCGTGAACAGCTATCTAATTCATAGCCGATGCCAAATTTTATTTCCTTTCAGCGAACCAGCTTTTCATGGCGCATCTGGTCGGCTGAACTTTCACGCTGTCTGATGACATGCACCTTAGCACCATCTACCAGCAGCTCGGCAGCACGGCCTCGCGTGTTGTAGTTGCTGGCCATACTCATGCAGTAAGCGCCGGCTGACAGCACCGCGAGCTTGTCACCAGCCTTGATCGCCAGTTCGCGGTCGCGGCCTATCCAGTCGCCACTTTCGCATACCGGGCCCACCACGTCATAAGTCGCTGACGCAATGCCTTTGCTGTTTGCGGTAACCGGTACGATGGCATGAAAAGCCTGGTACATCGCCGGGCGGGGCAGGTCGTTCATCGCTGCGTCAATGATGCAAAAGTTTTTCTGCTCACCGGGTTTAACGTAAAGCACTTCACTCAGGCACACGCCCGCGTTGCCAACCAGTGAGCGACCAGGTTCAATCATCAGTTTTTTGTTGCCGTAGCCACGCGCGTCGATTTTGGCTAGCAGTTGCCGCCACAGATCGTCTGCCTGCGGTGGCGTGTCGTGGTTGTAGTTAATGCCCAGGCCGCCGCCGAAGTCGATGTGTTGCAAGGTGATGCCTGCGCCTTCAATCGCGTCTACGAGTTCAAGAACCCTGTCCATTGCATCAAGGTAGGGGGTGCTATCTGTGATTTGGGAGCCGATGTGGCAATCAATACCCACCACACTCAGGCCTTTGAGCGACGCGGCATGTTGATAAATGCGCAATGCGTCTTCATGCGCCACGCCAAATTTGTTGCCCTTGAGGCCGGTAGAAATATACGGGTGGGTCTTGGGGTCTACATTTGGATTGACGCGAATGCTGACCGGTGCGATCAAGCCCAGCTTGGTGGCGATTTCAGACAGCACATCCAGCTCGGCTTCGCTCTCGACGTTGAAGCAGCCAATGCCGGCTGTCAATGCCTGGCGCATCTCGGCGCGCGTCTTTCCGACACCGGAGAAAATAACTTTTTTAGCTATACCACCTGCAGCCAGCACACGATCCAGCTCACCGCCAGAGACGATGTCAAAGCCGCAACCCGCGCTTGCAAAGACCTGCAACACACCGAGCGAAGAATTCGCTTTCATGGCGTAGCAGATCTGCGCGTTGCGGCCCGCAAAACCGCGCTGATAGGCAGCAAGGGCGGCAAGCATGGCGGCCTTGGAGTACACGAACAACGGCGTGCCGTGGGTAGTAGCCAATGCGTCAAGGGCTACATCTTCCACATAAAGCGCATCGCCGCGATAGGCTACAAATGGGTGGCCAGGCAACAGGGCCTGGTTCTCGCCTGACGTGTTCATTTTGAAGCTGAGGCTGGTGCTACAGGAGCGGCCACAGGACTGGCCAGTACTGGTGGTGCTAACAACGAAGCTGCTGGAGCGGACGGTATTACCGGAAGGAACAAAGGGCCTTTCTGCCCACAACCTGCAAGCACGAACACTGCAAATAGCGCAGCCAACATTGCGGGTATAAAAGCCGCAGACCCAAAGCGGCAAGCGGTTTTTGCGTGTAGGCCTAAAATTTGGAGTGAAGAAACCATCATTGGATTGTAATGACCGAGCTTGAATATCTGGCGCATGCCGAAGCCGCACTAAAGATGGTTGAACTGGCGTGTGACCGGATCAACGATGAGACTGATGCCGACATCGACAACCAGCGTACGGGCGGCATGATCACGCTCAGTTTTGCCAACCGCAGCCAGATCATCATCAACCTGCAAAAACCGTTGCAGGAAATCTGGATGGCGGCCAAGGCGGGCGGCTTTCACTATAAATTTCACAGTAACCAGTGGTGCGACACCAAGGACAGCAGTGAATTTTTCGCGGCGCTGTCGCGTTATGCGAGCGCGCAGTCAGGACGCGCTCTTGTGTTCAGTTCTTGAACAGATCAAGAATCCGCTTTTTCTCATCAGAGGGCGGTAACACCGAAATCGGTGCTGCGGGAGCGCCAGGCGCATCAGGTTGCTGTGCAGCATTGGCTGCGGGGTCTCGTAGTCCGACACTGCTGACGCCAGAGCCCTTGGCATATTCTTCGTAATACCATTCACCACTAACATTTACGACACCTGCTGGCACGGGGGGCTCACTAACGGGAACACCCTTCAAGGCTGAGGCCATGAAGTCAATCCATACCGGCAGACTTAACCCGCCACCGGTTTCGCGGTCGCCCAGGTTTTTCGGCGTGTCAAAGCCCATCCATACTGCCGCCGCCAAGGTGGGTTGAAAGCCGACAAACCAGGTGTCTATCGAATCATTGGTGGTACCGGTTTTGCCGTAGAGGTCTGGCCGTTTGAGCATGGCCTGTGCTTTGGCGGCGGTACCGGAGCGCGCGACCTCTTGCAGCAGGCTGGACATGATGAACGCATTGCGCGCGTCGATGCCGCGTGTGGATTCGTCAGGCTGCGGTTTTTTGATTTCCACCAGTACCTTGCCTTTTTGGTCAGTAATCTTGGTGATGAGGTAAGGGTTGACGCGGTAGCCGCCGTTTGCAAATACTGAATAGCCTATGGCCATCTGCATGGGTGTGACGGAACCTGCACCCAGCGCCATCGTCAGGTAGGCGGGGTGTTTTTCCGCCTCAAATCCGAAATTCGTGATCCAGTTCTGCGCGTAGGGCGCACCTATGGACTGAAGGATGCGAATGGAAATCATGTTTTTTGATTTCTTCAGCGCGGTTCGCAGATTCATCGGCCCTTCAAACTTGCCGTCGTAATTTTTTGGCTCCCACGGTTGACCGCCTGTCACACCGGCATCAAAAAACAGCGGCGCATCATTGACCACAGTGGCTGGCGTGAAGCCTTTTTCAAGCGCGGCAGAGTAGATGAAAGGCTTGAAGCTGGAGCCTGGTTGCCGCCATGCCTGAGTGACATGGTTGAATTTGTTTTTCTCGAAATCAAAACCCCCGACCAGGGCTTTAATCGCTCCATCCCTGGGGTCCAGCGCCACAAATGCGCCTTCGACTTCAGGTAATTGGGTAATTTCCCAAGTGTTTTTGGGCGTTTTTGCAACCCGGATTACGGCTCCCCGACGAATCCGGATATTCGGTGCCGCTTTGTCTGCTAGTCCGGACTGCGCAGGTTTTAGCCCGTCGCCTGTGATTTCAACGCTTTCGCTGTTTTGCCGCATGGCCAGAATGCGTTTGGGATTGGCTTCCAGCACTACCGCTGACATGATGTCGCCGTTGTCCGGGCTGTCTGTCAGCGCGTCGTCAATCGCCTCTTCAGCTTCCTGCGGGTCAGCGGGTAGATCAACAAATTTTTCGGGGCCGCGGTATATCTGGCGGCGCTCATAGTCCATGATGCCCTTGCGCAAGGCCTTGTAAGCCGTGGTCTGGTCTGCCGCCAGCAAGGTGGTGTAGACATTGAGGCCGCGTGTATAAGTCTGGTCGCCATACTGGTTGAAGACCAGTTGACGTACGGTTTCTGCAACGTATTCGGCGTGTACACGGTCTGCGTCTGGCCCCGTTTTGACGTTTAACTCCTCGGCCTTTGCGGCTACTTCTTGCTCTTTGGTAATGAAACCGTTGTCCTGCATACGCTCAATGATGTAAAGCTGCCGCGCCCTGGCGCGTTTGGGATTGATGATGGGGTTATAGGCAGACGGTGCCTTGGGCAAGCCCGCCAGCATGGCCGCCTCCGCTATCGTGATGTCTTTGAGCGGTTTGCCAAAATAGGCCTCGGACGCAGCGGCGAAACCATAAGCCCGGTTGCCCAGAAAAATCTGATTCATGTAAATTTCTAGAATCTGATCTTTGGTCAGCATGTGTTCGAGCTTGAAGGTGAGCAAAATTTCGTAGAGCTTGCGTGTGAAAGTCTTTTCTGAAGACAGGTAGACATTGCGGGCTACCTGCATGGTGATGGTCGACGCGCCCTGGCTCTTTGCCCGCCCCACATTGGCCAGGCCTGCGCGAATAACGCCAAGGTAGTCAACACCGCCATGCGAGAAAAAGCGCGCGTCTTCAATGGCTAGCACCGCGTTTTTCATGACCTGTGGAATATCCTTGATCGGGGTCAGGCTGCGGCGTTCTTCGCCAAACTCACCAATCACCACACCATCAGCCGAGTAAACCCGCATGGGTAACTTGGGGCGGTAGTCCGACAGGTCAGAGATATCCGGCAGGTTGGGATATGCAACCGAAAGTGCCACCGCGACGATCATCAGGACACTCAAGGCTCCGGCCAGCGCCAACCCGGCACCCCAGACAAACATTTTGAGAAGTAGGCGCTGCCACCTGGGGTGAGGGGGGCGTTGCGAACTCGGTGTTGGCTTGGGGCTTGAGTCAGGCGTGGCTGGCGAAGATGAGTTTGGCGGCATGAGTGCAATCGTAACGGCGCGACGCTATTATAAAAACCGGGGCACTAGGGTTTTTGGGGTCAGAGCCCAAATTCTCCAAGCCTGCGGTTCGCCCGGAGGGCGCGGTGCTATGCACCGCAGCGAAATTGGTGTCTGACCCCAATAACCCCGATGCTGTGCATCGTAATGAAATTGGCGGCCGACCCCAATAACCTTCCTTTTACAGCCAGCGAGTGGCTGGCGTTAGTTTCATTGCTTGGCAAAAAGCGTCGGCTTTTGGCAACGGTCATAGTACTCGAAACAGAAAAAATCCTTACTGTACAAGGGGCTTACTGATAATATTCAAGTGATTTCTTAAGTATGCAAGGCTACTCATTAGCCATCATTTGGGGACAGACTTGATCTCACTGGGGTCGTTATTCAACCGTCAGGAGCCACCTTTGCTGGGGCTTGACATCTCGTCTTCCAGCGTGAAGCTGGTCGAACTGAGTCGGGACAAGGCTGGCAATCTGGTGCTGGATCGCTGCGCCATCGAGCCACTGGAGCGTGGCTGGATAACTGACGGCAATGTCGAAAAATTCGATGAGGTGGCCGAGGCGGTGCGACGCCTGGTCAAAAAGAGCGGAACGCGGACCAGGCAGGTGGCTATGGCATTGCCAGCGTCTGCTGTTATTACCAAAAAAATCGTTTTGCCGGGTGGATTAAGTGAGTCTGAACTCGAAATCCAGGTTGAATCCGAAGCAAACCAGTACATTCCGTTCTCACTTGACGAGGTAAGCCTTGATTTTTGCGTGGTGGGGCCAAGCGCCACATCGAGTGGCGATGTAGAGGTGTTAATTGCCGCCTCGCGCAAGGAAAAAGTGCAGGATCGCCAAGGTCTGGCGGAGGCCGCTGGCCTCAAACCCATTGTTGTGGATGTTGAGTCCTACGCGTCCAGGCTGGCGACTGCGCGCCTGATTGAAAATTTGCCCAACAAGGGTGTGGACACCATGGTGGCGCTGTTCGAGGTCGGTGCGCTGACCACCAGTATGCAGGTCATCAAAAATGATGAAGTCCTTTATGAGCGTGATCAGGCGTTTGGCGGCGCGCAATTGACGCAGCTGATCGTACGGCAATATGGTTTCTCCCCGGAGGAAGCCGAGAGCAAGAAACGCAGCGGTGATTTGCCCGACGATTACGAGGCTGGTGTGCTAAAGCCGTTTGTTGAAAGCATGGCCCAGGAGATTGGGCGGGCGCTGCAGTTTTTCTTCACCAGTACGCCGCACAACAAGGTCGACTATGTCATGCTGGCGGGCGGGTCGTCGGCGCTACCGGGCCTGACCGAGTCGGTCACGCAGCACACAACATTCGCCAGCATGAGAGCCGATCCGTTTGAGGGCATGACTATCGGAGAGAACGTTCGTGAAAAGAAGATGCGGCGTGAAGCGGCTTCGTACCTGACCTCATGTGGTCTGGCGTTGCGGAGGTTTCTGCGGTGATTTTAATCAACCTGCTTCCCCACCGTGACGCTGCGCGCAAGCGCAAGCGCGAGCTGTTTTTTATCTCTCTTGGTATTGCGGCGCTTATCGGGGGACTCATTTGCGGTGCTGTTTACTCGTGGTACCAGGCACAAATTGCGGGACAAAAAGACAAAAACACTTTGCTGAAAACCGAGATTTCCAAACTTGAGGGGCAAATCAAGGATATCTCCGGGCTGCAACAAGAGATTGCTGCGCTCAGAGCACGGCAAACTGCTGTTGAGGATCTGCAGGGTAACCGCAATATGCCGGTCTATCTGCTGGCTGAACTCGTCAAGCAACTGCCTGATGGCGTCTATATCACCAGCATGAAGCAGGATAATCAGCTTGTGCTCATCACGGGTGTGGCGCAATCGAATGAACGGGTGTCCGAGTTGCTGCGCAATCTTGCCAACAACAGTGCCTGGCTAACCAAGCCGGAGCTGGTTGAAATCACGGCTGGGACGATTGCCCTGAGTGCCCGGGACCAGCGGCGGGTGTCGAATTTTTCGATGCGTGTATCGCTCAAGCGAGCCAGCGATCAAGCAAAACTTGCCGCGTCGGCTGCGCAACGTCTAAAGCCTGCAATCCCCGCTGGCGTAACGGTTGTAGTTCCGGGTGCAGTCGTCCCTGCGCCTGCCGTCAGGAGTCCGGTGCAAGCAGGTTCTGCGGCGGCAAAGGTCTGAAGCAGGTTTGAACATGGTAAAAATTCCAAAAATCAGTATCGATTTCGTCAGCATTCAGAGCAATCTGAAAGCGCAGTTCACCGGGCTGAATCCGAACGATCCTCCGTCTTGGCCGGCATTGCCGCGCTATGCCTTGTGCGTGGCAGTGACGCTGGTTGTTGTTGTGGGGCTTTGGTTTGTCTGGTTAAGCTCATCTGACGAAGAGTTGACAGCAGAACGTGGCAAAGAAGTCACTCTGAGGGAAGACTTCACGAAAAAACTAACTCAGGCCGCCAGCCTTGATGCGCTGAAAAAACAGCGTGAGCAAGTCCAGCAATACGTCACTCAGCTTGAAAAACAATTACCGAGCAAGGCGGAAATGGATGCCTTGTTGTCGGACATCAATCAGGCGGGTCTGGGGCGGAGCTTGCAGTTTGAGTTGTTCAGGCCAGGCCAGGTCAGTGTGAAAGAGTACTACGCCGAGCTGCCGATTGCGGTGCGTGTGACTGGGCGTTACCACGACATAGGCGCATTTGCAGCTGACATTGCCAACCTTTCGCGCATTGTTACGTTGAATAATTTGTCCCTCGTGCCCGCCAAGGATGGCACGCTGACCATGGACACCACTGCAAAAACCTTCCGCTATCTCGACAACGACGAGGTAGCCTTGCAGCGCAAGGCCCCTGCGGGTGCAAAGGGAGACAAAAAATGATCTCTTTCAGGAATGTATGTGGCTTGGCGTTTTTGTCGCTGCTGCTCGGGCTGTCTGCTTGCAGTTCATCGGGGGATGATGAGTTGCAGCAGTGGATGACGTCCCAGCGAAATCTGAGTAAATCCAGGGTAGACCGCTTGCCGGAGCCCACCAAATTTTCTCCGCAGGCTTACACCGAAGAGGGCTCCATAGAGCCTTTCAGCAGCCAGAAGCTGGCGCAGGCACTGAAACGCGATTCGAACCAGGCGGTGTCAAATGGAGCATTGATTGCGCCAGAACTGGCCAGGCGTAAAGAGCCTCTGGAGGCCTCCCCGCTCGATTCGGTTGCGATGGTGGGCAGCCTGATAAAAGCAGGGCAACCAGTTGCCCTCGTGCGGGTTGATAACCTGCTCTACCAGGTTCGGGTAGGTAATTATCTTGGCCAGAACTATGGCCGTATCACCAAGGTCTCCGAAACAGGCGTCACACTGCGCGAAATCGTGCAGGACGCCGCCGGCGAATGGATAGAGCGGCAGGCGACTTTACAGCTTCAAGAGGGATCAAAATGAACGCGCAAACATCGGTATTAAATGCGGGTGCTGCAACAGGCCGGCTGCGAGGTTTGCTGGACGTGTTTTTCAGTAGCGCACCCGTTTTGGGCCTTCTCTTTCTGCTTGTGGCTTCGCTTTCACTTTCTGTTCGGGCGCAGGCTCCTGTGGGTAATGCCATACAAGCCGTGACCGCATCCGTTCAGGGTGGCGTGGAAGTTATCCGCATCGACCTGACCGAACCTTTGACGGCAGTTCCAACCGGTTTCAGTATCCAGTCGCCGGCCCGTATTGCGCTCGATTTCCCGGGAATCAACAACGCCATGGGGCGCTCGACCGTTGATATCAATCTGGGTAATTTACGTTCAGCCAATGTGGTTCAGGCGGGAGAAAGAACGCGGGTGGTTTTGAACCTCAAGGCCTCGGCCGCCTATAAGGCAGAGATTCAGGGCAAATCACTATTCATTACGCTTGACCCAGTGAGCTTAGCAGCGCCCACAGCCATCGCCCCACCGGTATTTGCAGAAAACCGCAACCGCGATATTTTGCCTTTAAAGGATCTCGACTTCAGGCGCGGTGCGGACAGCTCCGGACGCATCGTCGTGGATCTTCCCAACAACCAGGTTGGTGTTGACATTCGCCAGCAGGGACAGACGCTGGTAGTGGAGTTTTTGAAAACCGCATTGCCCGAAGGCCTGCGTCGTCGACTGGACGTGTCGGACTTTGGTACGCCCGTGCAAAGCGTGACGACTTTTCAGGTCGGCGACAAGGTTCGCATGGTGATCGAGCCGAAGGGTTTGTGGGAGCACAGCGCCTACCAGAGCGACAATCAGTTCGTGGTTGAGGTGCGCCAGCAAAAGGTGGATGCCAGCAAGCTGACGCAGGGCACTGGGTACAACGGTGAAAAGCTGTCGCTGAACTTCCAGAATATTGAAATTCGTTCCCTGCTGCAGGTTATCGCAGACTTCACCAACTTCAACGTCGTGACCTCTGATTCGGTGACGGGCAACGTGACCTTGCGCCTGAAGGATGTGCCGTGGGATCAGGCCCTTGATATTATTTTGCAGTCCAGAGGACTTGGTATGCGCAAGTCGGGCAACGTACTGCTGATTGCTCCAAAAGACGAGCTTGCTGCCAAAGAAAAGCTCGAACTGGAGTCCAAAAATATCGTTCAAAGTCTGGAGCCAGTCCGGACGCAGGACTTCAAGCTGAACTACGCAAAAGCGTCAGAGGTCGCGGCCAGCTTGATCGGTGTGGGGGCTAACGCTACCAAAATTCTGTCTCCGCGTGGCAGTGTGATAGCTGAAGCGCGAACCAATCAGTTGTTTGTGACTGATGTGCCCGCCAAGCTTGAACAGGTTCAAGCACTGATTGCCAAGATTGATATTCCTGTACGACAAGTGCTGATTGAGGCGCGTATCGTGGAGGCCACGGACTCGTTCGGCAAGTCGTTGGGAGTTAGGCTGGGCGGACGGCCTATTACCGTCAACAACAATTCAAATGGGCAGTTTGGGAATACCTATGCTGCACCGATTGCAGCTGCCATAGGTCCCGGGAACTCCTCATCGGGTGGTGGGTTGACGGGAATAGGAACAAATGCTGGTGATTTCCTGAATCTGCCTGCAGTGGGCCAAAACGGTTTTCCCGCTGCTACATTCGCTATATCGCTGTTCAGCTCCAACCTGACTCGCTTGTTGAACCTTGAAATCTCGGCGGCGGAATCTGATGGCCGCGGCAAAATCGTGTCCAGTCCGCGTATCGTAACTGCCGACCAGGTCAAGGCACTAATCGAGCAGGGTACCGAGCTTCCCTACCAGCAGGCGACCTCAAGCGGAGCAACCTCAATCGCTTTTCGCAAAGCCAATCTGAAACTGGAAGTGACCCCGCAAATAACGCCTGAGGGCAACATCATTCTCAATGTTGATGTCACCAAAGACAGCGTAGGCCGCATCACGGCCAACGGCTTTGCGATCGATACCAAGCACATCCAGACACAGGTGCTGGTTGAAAACGGCGGAACGGTCGTATTGGGCGGTATCTATACGCAGGATGATCGTGAAGATGAAACCAAGGTACCGTTTCTGGGCGACTTGCCTGTACTGGGCAACCTTTTCAAGACAAAAACCCGTACGGCGTCCAAGAATGAGTTACTGGTCTTCATCACGCCAAAAATGCTGACAAACGGCGCGCCGTTGCGTTGAGCCGGAGTTCCTGCTGGAGATGGATGCAGGTTGGGTGATCGGCTGCATCTTAATTTACAACGTGAATGAAACCCCGACCCGAATTGCCTGCGTCGGTTTGCCTGGCTCAGGTAAATCAACGATAGGCCGCCAGCTTGCCAGACGGCTTGATGTCAAATTCATTGATTCGGATCAGGTCATCGAGCAGCGGATTGGCTGCTCGATACGCGAGTTTTTCGAGCGCGAAGGCGAGTCCTCATTCCGCGATCTCGAAGCCGATGTTATCGACGAGCTAACGCAGCTTAGCGCATGTGTTCTGTCCACAGGCGGTGGTGCCATTTTGCGAACTGTCAATCGTGAGCACTTGCGGCAGCGGACGCATGTCATTTATCTTCACTCTGCACCGGAGGAGGTATTTCGACGCTTGCGCAACGACCACAACCGTCCATTGCTCCAGGTGTCAGACCCACTCGCGCGTTTGCGGGAGCTGTACGGCGTGCGCGATCCGCTTTACCGCGAGACCGCACACTTTGTGATTGAAACGGGCCGTCCATCGGTTTCCACACTGGTCAACATGATTCTGATGCAACTGGAGCTGGCCGGCATTGTTCCGGAGCGGTAATCTTGGGTTTTTGGGGTCAGAGCCCAAATTCGGCGAACCTTCGGCTCGCCCTCTGGGGGCGGTGCTTCGCACAGCTGCGAAATTGGTGTCTGACCCCAATAACCCCAGCCGGTAGTTTTACACTTGAGGGCTATGCAAGAAAATCCAGTGCCTAATGGCCTCGTTCTGGGTACCGCTCTTGGTACCGCTGTTCATATCCATCTGGGCGAGCGCTCATATTCCATTGCCATCGGCCCGGGCCTGCTGGGTGATGCTGCAACTTACCAGCACCTGCCAGCGGCCAGTTGCGCGCTGGTTGTTTCCAACACAACCGTGGCACCGCTGTATGCGGGGCAGCTTCAGGCGGCCCTGAAAAAACGTTATGGCACGGTGCTGCTGATGACCTTGCCTGACGGCGAAGTGCATAAAGACTGGCCAACGTTACAACTGATTTTCGACGTGCTGTTGCAAAACGCGTGTGACCGAAAAACCGTTCTGTTTGCATTGGGCGGCGGCGTTGTTGGTGACATGACCGGATTCGCTGCCGCCAGCTACATGCGCGGTGTACCTTTTGTGCAAGTGCCCACTACGCTGCTGGCTCAGGTTGATTCATCAGTGGGTGGTAAAACTGCCATTAATCATCCTCTCGGTAAAAACATGATTGGCGCTTTTTACCAGCCACAACTGGTGGTCTGCGATCTCAATGCCTTGACAACACTTCCCGTGCGCGAGTTGAGCGCCGGGCTGGCGGAGATCATCAAATACGGGCCGATTGCCGACCTGGCTTTTCTGGACTGGATAGAGGCGAATCTGGATGCGCTGCTGGCGCGTGACCCGGTTGCGCTAGCCTATGCCATCAAGCGCAGTTGTGAAATCAAGGCCTGGGTGGTCGGGCAGGACGAGCGCGAGCAGGGTCTGCGTGCCATCCTCAATTTTGGTCATACTTTTGGCCACGCCATCGAGTCTGGCCTTGGCTACGGCGAGTGGCTGCACGGTGAGGGTGTGGGTTGCGGCATGGTGATGGCGGCACACCTGTCGGAGCGGCTTGGGCTTGTCGACAAGGTTTTCGTGGAACGCCTTGTCAAACTGATCGCGCGTGCGGGGCTTCCCGTCAAAGGGCCAATACTCTCTGGCACCGATAATGCCGGACGTTACCTTGAATTGATGCAGGTGGATAAAAAATCCGAGGCTGGCGAAATTCGTTTTGTGTTGATTGAAGGCCCGGGCAGAGCAAAGGTCGGCTCCGCGCCGGATGCGTTGGTTCGCGAAGTTATCGACTCCTGCTGCGCATGATGGAGGTAACTATTGGCTTTGACGGCGCTATTAATTCAATAGCTATTAACATCTATTTTTATTGCCTATCAGGCTATTTTTATGCCTGATCTTGCGGCTTTAGCAACCTATGCATGTGATCCGGGGCTAACGCGCGGCCGGCGCTTTGCCGAGGTGGCTGCCCCAACCCGTTCTGAGTTTCAGCGCGACCGCGACCGAATTGTCCACTCCACCGCTTTCCGCCGACTGGTCTATAAAACCCAGGTTTTTTTAAACCACGAGGGTGATCTTTTTCGTACCCGCCTGACGCATTCGCTGGAGGTAGCCCAGCTTGGCCGTTCGATTGCCCGCAGCCTGGGACTCAATGAAGACCTGGTAGAGGCCATCGCGCTCGCGCACGACCTGGGACATACCCCGTTCGGCCATGCGGGGCAGGATGCCCTGAACAATTGCTTAAAGGGCCATAACCCGGATAGCGCCGGGTTTGAGCACAACCTGCAAAGCCTTCGGGTGGTTGATTCGCTTGAAGAGCGCTACCCGGACTACAACGGCCTGAACCTCAGCTTTGAAACCCGCGAAGGCATTCTGAAGCATTGCTCACGCCGCAATGCGCGGCATATTGAAGCCCGCGAACCTGGTGGTGTGGCACAGCGTTTTCTTGAAAATGCGTCCGGGCCGCAGTGGCGGCAGCCGGGTCTTGAAGCACAACTGGCCAACCTCGCAGATGAAATCGCCTACAACGCCCACGACATTGACGACGGCGTGCGCTCGGGATTGCTACGCATGGAGCAGCTCGAAGATGTCGCGCTGTTCAGTCAATACCGCAAGGAAGCCGTGTTGGCGCATCCGCACCTGGGGAGCCGCAGATTGCTTTTTGAGACCATACGCCAGATGCTCAGTGCGCAGGTCTACAACGTGATGGACGCAACCCGGCTGGCCCTGCAAAGCTCAAACGTCCAGAGCGTTGATGATGTGCGGCGGCACACCGCGCTGGTCTGCTTTAGCGACGACATGGCGGCGCAGTCCTCATCGCTCAAGCGTTTTTTGCATCAGAATCTGTACCGCCACTCGCAAGTCGTGCAAACTACTCAAGCAGCTCAGCTGGTGGTGCGTGATTTGTTCCAGGCCTATATGGCTGATCCGCTGCAAATGCCGCAAGCGCACATAGATCGCTTTGATCATGGATTTAATGGGCTTGATGAGCAGCTTACCGGCGCCAAACCAGAGCGCGTTGTGGCTGACTACATCGCCGGCATGACAGACCGCTTTGCCACCAGGGAGCATGAGCGCCTCATGGGACATGCGGTTTTTGGATTTGACAGCGCCCGAGCTGGCAGTCGGGCCATCGGTTGAAAATACAAGCCACGGCAAATATGCGGGCAGCCTATTGGGTGGTGGCTGCTGGCATGGGTGCCGCATTGCACATCGGTAAATTGCCGCCGGCCTTGCCCGTACTTGAAAAGACGCTCGGCATCACGCTGGTACAAGCCGGTTTTTTGTTGTCATTGGTCCAGCTTGCCGGTATGTTGCTGGGGTTGCTGACTGGCCTTGCAGTGCAGCGCGTGGGCCTCAAGCGCAGCATGGTGGCCGGCCTGCTGGTACTGGGGGTGGCGAGCGGCGTCGGTGCGCTGGCTGAAAGCGCGAGCTGGTTGCTGATCATGCGCGCGGTGGAAGGAGTAGGATTTTTGTGGGCCGTGTTGCCCGGCCCCGGTATGCTGCGCCAGCTTGTGCCGGTGGCTCGCATCAACCGAATGTTGGGCATCTGGGGCACCTACATGCCGCTTGGCACCGCGCTGGCTTTATTGCTAGGCCCCGGGGTAATGCATCTAGCATCGCCAGACCTTGGCTGGCGCCTCTGGTGGTGCGTGCTGGCTGCGGTTGCGCTGGCTTTTAGCCTGGCAGTGTTTTTGCGTATGCCAACTGACCCGGCGCGGCATGCAGGCGGCGTACAGGCTGACATCAAATCCATTGGTAGCCGCAAGCTGCTGATGTTGACCTTACGCTGTGGCCCGGTGTGGTTTCTCGCGTTGACCTTTGGTATGTATTCCGGTCAGTGGCTGGCAGTTGTCGGTTTTCTGCCTTCGATTTATGCGAAGGCCGGTATCGCCAGCGCCACGGCGGGCTGGCTCACTGCGCTGGCCGCTGCAGTAAACATGGTTGGCAACGTTGCAGCAGGGCGTTTGCTGGAAAGAGGAGTGCCTGCTGTCACCTTGCTGGTCAGTGGCTTTCTGGCCATGGGCACGGGTTCCATGCTCGCCTTCAGCACCTCTATCGGCCCGTGGTGGCAGTTTGTGGCGGTACTCGGTTTTTCGATGGTGGGTGGCTTGATCCCGGCCACGCTGTTCAGTCTGGCTGTGCGGCTGGCACCCGCACCAGAGGCTGTCTCTGCCACTGTTGGCTGGATGCAGCAGTGGTCGTCTGCAGGACAGTTTTTGGTGCCCCCTTTGGTCGCATGGGTTGTGATTTATACAGGTGGCTGGCAATGGACGGGTTGGGTCAGCGTGATCTTCTGCGGGTTTGGTCTGGTGCTGGCCGTGTGCATCCGTCGTGCACTGGCACATAGTTTGCATTGACCGTGTTAATCGCCGGAGTTTGAACTGATGTGAGTGCAACGTATGGGTTTATGACAAGCTGGCATAGCCAACCCCACTTTACGAATACTCTTTACTACAAAGTCAGATTAGTATCATCTTTGGGCGTGTACCGCATACTTTAAAGGCATATTTATGACTATCCGCAGACGGCGACTGATCCAGATGGGCACTGCAGCTGGCGCAATGATTGCCCTCCCGTCACTTTTCGCTCAAGGCACCAAAGCCGGGCGCAAGCTGGTTTTGGGTCAGTCAGTGCCTTTGACTGGCGCTGCCGACCAGATCGGACTGGCCTACCTCAATGGCGCGAAGATGTACTTTGATGCCATCAACGCAAAAGGCGGTATAGGCGGCGTACGCATTGATGTCAAGACGCTGGACGACGGCTACAGCGCCACCAAGGCAGCCAGCAATGCCAAGCAACTCATAGACGAAGGCGCGGATGCATTGTTCGGCTTTGTCGGCACAGCCAGTTGCGATGCCGCATATGCCGTTGCCAAGACCTACGGCGTGCCGTTTTTTGCGCCCTTTGCGGCCTCTGACGGCCTGCACGATGCCGCCTCGACAAATGTTTTCCACGTTCGCCCAGCCATGTCCGATGAAGCATACAAGATCGCCCGCCACTGCGCTACGCTTAACCAGGAGCGTATCGCGGTGTTTGCAGAAGAAGATGCCATGGGGCGGGCCGGCCTGGCTGCCATCAACCAGGCGCTGATAGACCTCAAGCGCCCACCCATCGTCGCCAGTGCGTTTTCGCCGGTTAATAGCGACAAGGTGGATGCCGCAGTGGCGACCATCATGAAGTCGCCACCGCAAGCCGTGATCCAGGTCAGCCTTTTCAACTCATCAGCCGCCTTCATCCGCAAAATGCGCCGCGCCGGATTTGGCGGCCAGTTTTTAAACTTCTCGGTGGTGGGCATTGACCCGTTGTTCAGTGCGCTCGGCAAGGAAATTGGCGGCGTCGTCATCTCGCAGGTCGTGCCGTCACCACGCAGTGTCGGCACCCCACTCATCAAAGAGTACCTTGATGTGCTCAATCAAACCGACCAGACCCCCAGCTACGAAAGTGTTGAAGGCTATGTTGCGGCTAGAGCCTTTGCTGAAGGTGTGCGGCGCAGCACGGCGGGCGGCGGCAAAGCAGATCGTGCGGGCCTGCAAAAAGCGTTTGAAGGCATGCTTGATTACGACATGAGCGGTTTTCGCATCAACCTGCGCGCCAAAAAATACGAGTCAGTTCGGGCGATTGACTTGGTCACCATCACGCCAGACGGCAAGATCGTACGCTGATGCAATAGTTTAATTCAGTGCCTGAAGTGCCGAACACCTGACAACACCATCACCACCCCGCGCTCATCCGCTGCTGCAATCACTTCTTCGTCACGCATACTGCCGCCCGGCTGAATCACGCAGGTCGCGCCTGCATCGACCACCACGTCCAGTCCATCGCGGAACGGGAAGAATGCGTCGCTGGCTACGGCCGAGCCTTCCAGACTCAAGCCTGCGTTGGCGGCTTTGATGGAGGCTATTCGCGCCGAGTCAATGCGGCTCATCTGCCCGGCGCCTACGCCCAGCGTCATGCCGCCGGAGCAGAACACGATGGCGTTGGACTTGACGTACTTCGCCACCTTCCAGGCAAACAGCAAGTCCTGCAACTGCGCTGGTGTGGGTTGCAATTTACTCACCACTTTCAGGTCGGCCAAAGCGAGTTCATGGTTATCTGCGGTTTGCATGAGCAGGCCGGAGCCCACGCGCTTGATATCGATGAGGTTACGGCCAGCGCCACGGGAGTGAAGCGACCCTTCGGTATCGGGCAAATCGATTTGCAAGATGCGTACATTGACTTTGGTCTTGAAAACCTCCAGTGCTTGTGGTGTGAACTTTGGTGCCATCAACACTTCAACAAACTGTTTTGAAATTTGCTGCGCTGCGGCTTCATCCAGCGTACAGTTCAGCGCGATGATGCCGCCAAATGCCGAGGTTGGATCGGTTTTGAAAGCCTTGCTGTAGGCCTCAAGCGCATCGCCACCCACCGCCACGCCGCAGGGGTTGGCGTGCTTGACGATGACGCAGGCCGATTCGCTAAAACTCTTCACGCATTCCCATGCTGCATCGGCGTCGGCAATGTTGTTGTACGACAGCTCTTTGCCCTGTAACTGCTTTGCCAGCACCAGTGAGCCAGGCGCGGGGTGCAGGTCGCGGTACAGCGCAGCTTGCTGGTGCGAATTTTCGCCATAGCGCAAATCCTGCAGCTTGACAAAACGGCCGTTGGCCTGATCCGGGAAGATGCTGTGGCTGCCGTCTGCCTGGATACTTGAGAGGTAATCGCTGATCGCGCCGTCATACTGGCTGATGCGATTGAAGGCGGCGACCGACAAGGCAAATTTTGTTTTATCCGTCAGCTTGCCATCGGCTTTCAGCTCGGCCAGCACATTGGAGTACTGAGACGCGTCGGTCAGTACACCCACGTCCTTCCAGTTTTTGGCCGCTGAACGCACCATCGCAGGGCCGCCGATGTCGATGTTTTCAATCGCGTCTGCCAGCGTGCAACCGGGCTTGGCTACTGTCTCTTCAAACGGGTAGAGGTTGACGACCAGCAGGTCAATGGTGTCAATCTGGTGTGCCTTGATGGCGGCCATGTGTTCGGGTACATCGCGCCGGGCCAGCAGGCCACCGTGAATTTTCGGGTGCAGCGTTTTAACGCGGCCATCGAGCATTTCGGGAAAGCCGGTGTGGTCGGCCACCTCGGTGACGGGCAAGCCAGCGTCCGCAAGCAGTTTGGCCGTGCCGCCAGTAGACAGCAGCTTGATGCCGAGCGCGTGCAGGGCCTGGGCGAATTCGAGGATGCCGGTTTTGTCAGATACGGAAATCAGTGCGTTCATGGGGTTCTTGGTTATTTGATGAGCTTGTGCTCAACCAGCTTTTTGCGCAGCGTGTTGCGATTCAGGCCGAGCCATTCGGCGGCGCGCGACTGGTTTTGATCGGCCTGCTGCATCACGATTTCAAGCAACGGTTTTTCAACCACCCGCAACATCATCTCGTACATGTCGCAAGGTTCGGTGCCGCGCAGGTCCTTGAAATAACCGTCAAGGCTGGCCCGAACACACTCTTCTATTTGTTTCTTGCTCATGCAAGCGCTTCCTCTTGGTGTTTATTTTTTAAAGTTGTTTCTGGCAGGCGGTCAGTCTCGCTTGCGAGCGCATCAAAAAACTGCGCTACCTCATCCAGTTGTTGCTGCGGGTCGATTAGCAAATTCATGCGGTCCCTAAATGCCTCGCCACCCGGCAGACCTTTCACATACCAGCCAATGTGTTTGCGCGCGCTGCGCACTCCAGTGAACTCGCCGTATAGCGTGTAATGGTCGAGCAAATGGTCGATCAGCAGGCGCTTAACTTCAACCACGAATGGCTGAGCCAGATGTGTTTGCGTCGCCAGAAAATACGCCACTTCACGGAAAATCCACGGCCTGCCCTGCGCCGCGCGCCCAATCATCACAGCATCTGCACCCGTGTAAGCCAGTACGTCGCGAGCTTTTTCAGGGCTGTCGATATCACCGTTGGCTACAACCGGAATGCGCAGCGCGGCTTTCACTTCAGCAACCGTGTCGTATTCAGCCAGGCCCTTGTAGCCCTGCTCGCGGGTGCGGCCATGCACTGTGACCATCTGCACGCCAGCGCTTTCTGCAGCGCGGGCAATCGTCAAGGCGTTTTTATGCGTTGCAGCCCAGCCGGTGCGCATCTTGAGCGTCACCGGCACATTGCGCGGCGCGCAGGCTGCAACCACACTGGAGACAATTTCAAGCGCCAGTTTTTCGTCCTGCATCAGCGCCGAGCCAGCCCATTTGTTGCAGACTTTTTTGGCTGGGCAGCCCATGTTGATGTCGATGATCTGCGCGCCACGGTCAATGTTGTAGGCAGCGGCATCCATCATCATCTGCGCATCGGTGCCGGCAATTTGCACAGCAATTGGCTCGACTTCGCCATCATGGTTAGCGCGGCGCGATGTTTTAAGGGTGTCCCACAGGTCGCGGCGCGAAGTAACCATCTCGCTGACCGCATAACCCGCACCAAGCTTCTTGCAGAGCATGCGAAAGGGCCTGTCTGTCACACCAGCCATGGGCGCGACAAACAGCTGGTTGGCCAAAACGTAGGGGCCAATATTCATGGTGGGTTGTGCAAAAATTAACGCGAAATAAAACGTGATTGTAGCTGCCTAAAATTTCAGCAATTGAAAAATATCGGCACTGTAGCTTATCAAGTTGTAAGCGTCTTCCCTACACCAGCTGCCGGGCTTTGCTGCCTATACTTCGGCATCAATGGAAGCCTGGACACAACACCTGATTGAACTGATGTCTCTTCCCGAATACGGGTTGAGCACGGTGTTTATCGTGTCGTTTATTTCAGCGACTTTGCTGCCGTTGGGCTCCGAGCCGGTGGTTTTTGGGCTGGTAAAAATAAACCCCGCCATGTTCTGGCCAGCCGTACTGGTTGCCACCGCAGGCAACACGCTGGGCGGGGCGGTGGACTGGTGGATGGGCTACGGAGCGCACAAGGTGGCCGACAAATATCCACACGCATCACACCATGGCCGAGCGGTGCGGTGGCTGAAAAAGCTGGGGCCCAAAGCCTGCTTGCTGGCCTGGATGCCTGTCATCGGTGACCCGCTGTGTGCAGTTGCAGGCTGGCTCAAGTTTCCGTTCTGGCCGTGCCTGGCATACATGGCGATAGGAAAATTTGCACGGTATTTTTTGATGACGGGGAGTTTGATCTGGGTCTTCCCCGGTATCTTTACGGGCGTATTTGGCAAATAGCTAAAACCGCTCGGCCGCCATCATGTAACGCCACTGCCCGATTGCAAGACTGCTCATGGGTACGCGACCTATTCGAATCCGTTTCATCGCCTCAATGCGTAGTCCGACGCTCTCGCAAAAATAGGCAATCTGCCCCGGCCTTTCGCCTTTCAGCGCAAAGCGCAATCGGGTCTCGCTTTGCCAGCTCACTTTTGCAGGCGACAACACCACACCGTTGAATGTGAAGCCGTGATCTATGCGGTTAAGCCGCTCCAGCCCACCGAGTTTGATCGTGCCTGCAACCTCAACAATCACTTCATGCTCCATGACGCTGGCATCTTCACGAAGCTTGCGGGCAACGTGCCAGTCTTGCGAGAAGACCACCATGCCGCTGGCCGGTGCGCTAAGTGGTGTTAAAAACTCGATGGCGGTGAAATGCTTTTTCAAGCTCTTGATACCGGAGCGGTCGTCGCCCGAGTGATTTTCCGGAGTCAACAACTCTGCAGCCTGCAATGCGTCCATACCTGCGGGTTTGTGTAGCAGCAATGTCACCGATTCCAGCGCCAGCAGGCTGGCATCTTTTGAAAGCTCAATGCGCTCGCCAGATACCCGAAACTGCGGCTCTTCGACCACTACGCCTTCCACCGTGACCCAGCCGCCGGTAATGTATTGTTCGGCCTCGCGGCGCGAACACGGCAGCATTTCAGCAAGGCGTTTGGCAAGGCGTACAGGCTCGTTCATGGGATTGGCTTAATCCTTCCAACCGTCCGCCGTCGATCCGGCTCCGGCGGTTGGCAAGCGGCGTCCCCTGCAAGGGGAGGATCGACTACACGAAGTGAGGCCAGGCAGGGGTGTGCCCATTTCAGCTACTGAACAGGAAGTTCATCACATCGCCATCCTTAACAACGTAATCTTTGCCCTCGGCGCGCATCTTGCCCGCGTCTTTCGCGCCCTGCTCGCCCTTGAAGGTGATGAAGTCGTCAAATGCAATCGTCTGGGCGCGGATATAGCCCTTCTCGAAATCGGTGTGAATCACGCCCGCCGCCTGAGGCCCGGTGTCGCCCACATGGATCGTCCAGGCGCGCACTTCCTTCACGCCAGCGGTGAAGTAGGTTTGCAGCCCGAGCAATTTGTAGGCAGCGCGAATCAGGCGGTTCAGGCCAGGCTCGGTCTGGCCGAGTTCTTCTAAAAACATTTGCCGGTCTTCATCGCTCATCTCGGACATTTCGGCCTCCATCTTGGCGCTGATGGCAACCACCGGCGCATTTTGCGTCGCAGCAAAGGCCTTGAGACGATCCAGAAATGGATTGTTCTCAAAGCCATCTTCGGCCACATTGGCCACAAACATGGCGGGCTTGGCGGTGATTAAAAAGAATTGCTGCAACAGTGGCAGTTCTTCTTTGCCAAAGTCAATCGTGCGCACGGGTTTGACTTCGTTCAGCGCGGCTTGGCACTTCTCCAAAATCGCCACCAGTTTGACCGATTCCTTGTCGCCAGAACGGGCGGTCTTGGTAAAGCGGTGTAATGCTTTTTCAACCGCCGTCATGTCGGCCAGACACAGCTCGGTTTGAATGACTTCGATGTCAGAAATCGGGTCTACCTTGCCGGCCACGTGAATCACGTTGTCGTCGTCAAAGCAGCGCACCACATTGACAATCGCATCGGTCTCGCGAATATGGGCCAAAAACTTATTGCCTAAACCCTCGCCCGTGCTGGCCCCCGCGACCAGACCCGCGATGTCTACAAACTCCACAATTGCCGGAACAACACGCTCGGGCTGAACGATTTCCGACAGCTGTGCCAGCCGCGCATCGGGCAATTCAACCACGCCCACGTTCGGCTCAATCGTGCAGAACGGGTAGTTTTCAGCCGCAATGCCGGCTTTGGTCAGGGCATTAAACAAAGTCGATTTCCCAACGTTAGGCAGCCCTACAATTCCACACTTCAAGCTCATGAGAAACCTTCAAAAATTAGTCGCAAAGTGTATTCGATGCCTTTTTGCGCCCAGGGAACTCGATATGAAACGGGTTCAGCAGACAGCAGGCCTATACACGCTGCTGCTGTTGCAGCTTACCGCCGTCGTTTGTTTTGCGTTTCCGCCTCAGGTAAAAGCGCAGCCCGTGACGGTACTGAATGCACAGAGCCCGCTGCTTAACGTTGCCGCGGCCGGTGTGTTTTGGCTTGACCAAACTGGCGACGCCACACCAGAGCAGGTAATTACAGGAAAGCGTGCTTCACTTTTCACACCCTCTGTAGAAGGGGCATATTACGCGATGGGTCGCCAGGCGTCGCTTTGGCTGCACTACCGCTTTAAACGGGAGTCCGCTGCAGACGCCTTGCCCGACGACTGGTTGCTGCAATTTCCGCAGCCATTACTGGACAAGGTGACGGTATACCAACTCAACGCCGCGGGCACCTGGGCGACGCAAACCGCTGGTGATACTGTGGCCATGCCAGTTGGCGCTGAACCTGGCCGTTACCCACAATTTCAATTGCAACTGGGAAATGAACGCGTGGGACATGACGTACGAGACGTCTATGTGCGTGTGCAAAGCGGAATTGCAACCACCGTAGACGCGAAAGTCAGTGCATACAGTGCGCACAGCCGCCTGGTGCAAATTGAATATCTGATTTTGGGGCTGACGTTTGGCGCCATGCTGTTGATGATGGTGACCTGCCTGAACCAGAGCTGGGTTTACCGTGATCCTGCTTTCAGCTGGTATGCCGGCTATGTATTTTTGCTGACTCTGGCTACTGGAGCCTGGACCGGCGTTGGTGCTCAATTCACTTGGCAAAGCTGGGGCATATGGCCTGACATCGCGCCCGGCGTGCTCGGTAGCATGGCAGGCGGCGCGGCCTTGCTGGTGGCGCACTATTTGTGCAAGCCGGGCTCGCAGCATCGGGTGTTTGAAAGGTTGGTGCGCTACTGGGGGCTCGCTGGTTTTGGGGTGGGCGCGCTGGTGCCGTTTTTGGATCGCCGGGTCGCGGTGATGATGGTCGGCGCCTATCTTGGCCTGGTGATAGTGGGCACCCTGTCACGCGCAGCCCTGACCTGGCGCGCAAGAGATCCTGTGGGTATGTGGGTTTTCCTGGCTTTCACGCCCATGGCAGTGGCGGCTACCGTGCTGGTTGGTGAAAGGCTGGGTATGCTGCCCACGTCGTGGTTTTCGCAGTACGGGGTGATGGTTGGTTTTTCCATCGAAATGCCCCTGCTGTTGGTTGCCCTTAACCTGCGTTCGCGGGAACGCCATAGCGTGGAGGCGCGGGCGCAGGCGCTGATCAGCCAGGATGCGCTAACCGGCCTTTTGTCGGCGCCCATTTTTCAGGATCGTTTCAAACAAATCGTCGCCAGGTCTCGCAAAATCCGCGAACCTGCGGTGGTGATGTATATCGACCTGGTTAACTACCGCTACATCAAAAAAACCTGGGGGGTTGCAGTTGCCGAGCAAAGCCTGTTGCGCAGTGTGATCAAGCTGCGCCGGATTTTGCGTGATGTTGATACCGTCGGGCGCATCGACGAGGCCCGTTTTGGCGTGATTCTGGAGGGCGTCGCCTCACGCGGGCCCGTTACTGAACTGGCAGCACGCCTGATCGCCGCCGGGCTGATGCCACTCACTGGGCTTAAACCCGAAGTGATCTTGCAGTTTCACGTGGCTGTCGCATTGCTTAGCGAATACCCCGGCAGCGACGCTGACATCGGCGAGGCATTGACCACGCTGATGCAGCGCATGGGACCACGTAGCCGCAGGCCTATACGATTTTTGGCGCTCGAACCCACCCAAGCGTCGCCGCTTGAACCTACCCCCGACGACTCCAGTCGTTAGTCAAACCGAAAGTTTGCGCGCACGGCCTGGCCGACTTTCAGCATGCGGTCAACACCATCCCATCCGTTTTTGGCAATCACATTCATGCCAAAAGTCAATGCACCGTTGACCCTCGGATCCTGCCGGTAGGTTTGTAGCATGTCCAGTACCTGCGGGCTGCTGGTGGCGCTCAAGGGGTCAATATTCGGGATCGGGCAACGTTGGCAGGGCTTGACGGGTTTGAGCTCTACCTCGCCCTGATCGGTTGAAATTTGCAAAACTTCGAGGCGGTCTTCATCATGCGGCAGAAGCGATGCTGAATGATCCAGCACGATGTTGGGCCTAAAGCGTTCCATACCCACAGCACTTGCCCCTGCCGCAAGCAGCTTGCTGTTGAGGTTGCTTAAAGAAGCTTCGCTGATAAGCAACAAGGGAAAGCCGTCGCTGAACTGGTTTCTAGCCTCGATTTTTCCCGTCCATACGGTGTTGCTCAGGCGTTGATGATCGGGGTCAAAGCGCACCAGCCGTACCTTGCAGCCCAAAAAGTCGGAAAACCATTGCGCCGCAATGCCGCCCATGTCAAAAGCCGCCGCCTCATGGCCCCATACCCGCACACGTACCGCTGCCTCGACCTCATCGAGCTTGACATGCAGGGCCAACAT
>JBBRQQ010000039.1:0-27420 GCA_038226155.1 Burkholderiales bacterium | reverse complement strand
TTTACGGGCCACTTAAATCTTGTTACCTGCTGCCGTCCTTGTTGCCAAGTCCCAGTCCATGCACTTTGCAGACAGCTTGATGTTGCAAAGTGGCGCAAGCTTGAGCGCCTATGACCTCAGCTATGAAACCTACGGCACGCTCAACGCCGACAAATCAAACGCCGTATTGATCTGCCACGCGCTCAACGCATCGCACCATGTGGCCGGCGTCTATGTGGATCAAGCAGGCCATGCCATCGACAAATCCGAAGGCTGGTGGGACACCATGATCGGTCCCGGCAAGCCGGTAGACACGGACCAGTTTTTTGTCATCGGGGTCAACAACCTCGGCTCCTGTTTTGGCTCCACCGGGCCGATGCAAATCAACCCTGATACCCAGCAGATTTACGGCGCTGATTTTCCGGTGGTCACAGTTCAGGACTGGGTCAACGCACAGGCCAGGTTGATGGATGCGCTGGGCATACGCACGCTGGCCGCCGTGATGGGCGGCAGCCTGGGCGGCATGCAGGCCCTCAGCTGGACGCTGCAATACCCCGAGCGTGTGCGCCACGCCATCGTCGTCGCCAGCGCCCCCAACCTGACTGCCGAGAACATTGCTTTCAACGAAGTCGCTCGCCGCGCCATCGTCACCGACCCCGACTTCAATGGCGGCAACTACGCCAGAGCAGGCGTGCTACCCAAGCGCGGCCTGCGCATCGCCCGCATGATTGGGCACATCACCTACCTTAGCGACGATGTGATGAACGAAAAGTTCGGTCGCCGGATTAAAGCCCCCACGCTTGTCGCTTCGCGTACTACGCTGCCCCCCGAGGGGGCTGGCCTGGCTTGGGGCGGCCCGGCGCTGGCGGCCGGCCCTTCTTCCGGCATGGTCCCCGAATTCCGATTCACTACGCAAGACATAGAGTTTGAGATCGAAAGCTACCTGCGCTATCAAGGCGACAAGTTCGCCGAATACTTCGACGCCAACACTTACCTGCTCATCACTCGGGCGCTCGATTATTTTGATCCCGCAAAGCCGTTCGGCGGTGACCTGAGCCAGGCGCTTTCAACAGCCACGGCCAAGTTTCTGCTCATCAGCTTCACCACCGACTGGCGCTTTTCGCCCGCGCGTAGCCGCGAAATCGTCAAGGCGCTGCTGGACAACCAGTGTGATGTGAGCTACGCAGAAATTGACGCACCGCATGGCCATGATGCCTTTTTGCTTGACGATGCCCGCTACATGGGCGTAGTGCACTCCTATTTTCAGAGCAAGGTGCTTCCGTGAACCCGATGCTTGACATGACGGTCGGGCCATCGGCTGCCCTGCTCCCGATAGCCCGCCTGGTGCCGCATGGCTCGCGTGTGCTGGACCTTGGTTGCGGCACCGGCGAGTTGCTGGCACACCTGATTGCCGAGCGCGGCTGCTCTGGCTATGGCGTTGAAATTAACGACGCGAATGTGCAGGCCTGCGTGGCGCGCGGCGTCAACGTGATCCAGCTCAACCTTGAAGAAGGCCTGGCCATGTTCGGCGATGGCACTTTCGATGTGGTGCTGCAAATCGACACGCTACAGCACCTGCGCAACGCCGAGGTCATGTTGCGTGAGACTGCCCGTGTCGGCCGAACCGGCATCGTCGCCTTCCCCAATTTCGGCCATTGGCCAAACCGGCTTGCCGTGTTGCGCGGTCGTATGCCAGTGACAAAAGTCCTGCCCTACCAGTGGTACGACACCCCGAATATCCGGGTCGGAACGATGCAGGACTTCGAAGCACTGGCCCTGCAAAACCAGCTGCAAATACTCGACCAGTTCGGCCTGCAGGACGGTAAGGAAATCCGCTTCTGGCCAAATGCACGGGCGGGTCGGGCGGTGTTTAAGTTTCAGCGGACATGAAGTAAAAAAGAGGGAAAGCAATGCAGAATTCACAACAACCGCTCGCGGAAGTTTTCGGGTATGCCCTTGAGGACAACAGCAAAAAGGCTGTACTGGCTCGTGAAAATCGACTTTGCCCCTTCAATAACAAGGTTCCCAATTGCACCAAAGACAAGGCCAAAAATCCGTTGGGCGTTTGCAGTATTTTTCACAATGGCGCACCTACGATTACATGCCCAGTACGATTTCGTGAAGACTGGAAAATCACAGCGGACGCCGCTAGTTTTTTCTTTCATGAGGGTACGCGTTGGAGTTCCCTGACTGAGGTACGTTTAGCTGACGGGTATGGAAAATCTGCGGGAAACATTGACGTTGTACTGGTCGCGTATGACGATAGAGATCGAGTCATCGATTTTGGCGCGCTCGAAATTCAGGCGGTCTATATATGCGGCAATGTGCGCGATCCGTTCGAGTATTTCATGGCAGATCCCAAAGGTCGCGCTCTGATGGATTGGTCCAAGCAGCCCAATTACCCAAGACCAGACTACTTATCATCATCACGCAAGCGACTGGCTCCGCAGCTAATATTTAAGGGCGGTATTTTCAATGAATGGGGAAAGCGCACAGCGGTTGCTTTGAACAAGGCTTTTTTCGATACATTGCCGAAATTAGATCAAGTGTCAAAGAAAAAGGCAGACGTTGCATGGTTCGTTTACGATCTAATTTTTGATGCTATTACCAAGCGCTACGAGCTAACCAAAGTTGATGAAGTGTTCACCCGATTCGATGATGCTCTTCGTCAAATCACCACAACCAAAGCAGGACCTATGCAGACCTTTATGACGCATCTGCAGAACAAACTAGACGAGCAACTTGAGTCGGCACCGACGAACCAAACAATAGAAAAACCTTTCTGAGCGCTATTCATATGCAGCAAGAGTTTTTCGCCACTGTGGAGTCGAATCTAACCAGCACTAGCGGGCCGATTAACGTTGCGTCAGTTCCCCAGCGAAGCCCTTTTAGGTACCCCGGCGGAAAAACCTGGTTTGTTCCCACATTTCGCCGTTGGATGAATCAACTTGCCAAGCGGCCCAGCGTATTTGTTGAGCCGTTTGCCGGTGGAGCCACCATTGCGCTGACGGCGGTTTGTGAGAACTGGGTCGATCACGCAGTTCTGATTGAACTTGACCCAGATGTTGCTGCGGTGTGGCAAACGGTTGTCGCGGGTGATGCACCACAGCTAGCTCAAAAAATACTAGCCTTCGACCTCACGGTTGAAAACGTGAAGACTCAGTTGCTGTGCGATTCCTCAGAGTACTTAGACCGGGCCTTCAAAACCATTCTTAAAAACCGAACTTTTCACGGCGGAATTTTAGCGGCTGGTTCTGGGCTTATCAAGGCGGGCGAAGCCGGAAAAGGCATTTCGTCACGCTGGTATCCAGAAACGCTTGCCAAAAGATTCAATGCCCTCCATGTCATTCGTGATCGTCTAACCATTCTTTGTGGTGATTCGTTAGCCTTGTCCGATGACTATGTGAAGGATTCGCACGCGATATTTTTTATAGACCCCCCGTACACGGCTGGAGGCAAGAAGGCGGGCAAGAGGCTGTACACATTTTCCGAGATTGACCACAGCGCACTATTTGACCTCTGCGCGAATGTAAATGGTGAGTTTGTGATGACTTATGACGATGCAGACGAAGTGCATGCCTTGGCTCAGAAGCGAGGCTTTGACACGCGATTGATTGCCATGAAGAACACGCATCACGCAGAGATGAGCGAATTGGTGATCGGACGAAATTTGTCGTGGCTGGACGCGGCACATTTGTCTGGCAATGGCTGGCACGCATTCAAGTAATTAAAGTAATAAGGTAAGCATGTCCACTGCTCTACAGGTCGTCGCTGAAGATTTGGTTTGTCGAATGTGCGGTGCGCAAGCGGGAGAGCGCGATCCTTACGACCGAAGACGCAAGATCAAGCTTCACGTCGAGCCTATCGCCGAAGCATCTGTCGAACGCGATGAGCCTTGGGATGTTCGCGCTATTTGTTCCGTGTGTTTCGAGGGCGCGTTCAACATCACACTCACGCACCCGAACATGAATAAACTTCTTGATCAAGTGCGCGGTGCGACTGCCCTCGATCAAAAAGAACTATTGATGTGGCTGAAGAAAAAATTCGAGCCGAGTCAAAAGTAAGCCTCAGTGGCCACGGGCAAAGAACTCCCGGCTCTTGCCACTCGTCGCTTCATACTGCTAATATCCCCTCATCGGGATTTCAGCCTCCCGAATCTTCAAAGATAGACGGTGTCCCGTCCAAGCGCTGGCAACTCATTGGAGTATCTTCGTGGACACCTCATCTGTTTCTATTCCTCTTCCTTCCCCTACCCTGCAAGAACTCGTCGCACGAATAGGCCGCGCTGATCGGGACTTCATCGGCGAGCAGCCCTCGCGCTGGATCACGCGCGCACGTCCCAAGATAGACCGCATCGCCTGTCCCTGGCTGATCCGCCGCTTTATTGACCCGCGAGCCGAATTTTTCTACGTATCCACGGCGCAGGTTTTTAGCGAAGCGGCGCGTCTTGGGGCTGTGGCCTATGACATTCCGGGTGCGCCGATTTCGCACGAAGGCGAGCGCTGCAGTTTTGATACCTTGCTGGCTGCTTTTGACCTGGAGGACGCAGCTCTGAACCGCCTTGCGCGCATTGTTCGCGGAGCGGATACGGATCGTCTGGATCTTGCGCCTGAATCAGCCGGATTGCTGGCTTTGTCCCTGGGTCGGTCAAGCGTGCACGCTGACGACCACGCCATGCTGGATGCCGCATTGCCGATATATGACGGGCTTTATGCGTGGTGCCAAAGTGCGGTGGCAGCCGCACTGCAAGGCACACCTGCCGAGACCCACACTTGGTCACCGAAACCATAAACAGAACGGCAGACGAAAACATCAAATGACATCAAACAATATCGAAACCCCCCCTAAAGTCTCCTTCCGCGAAGCCATCCGCTTCTGGCTGCATCTCGGCTTCATCAGCTTTGGTGGCCCGGCTGGGCAAATTGCCATCATGCATCGCGAGCTGGTTGAAAAGCGTCGCTGGGTTTCAGAAAAACGGTTTTTGCATGCGCTTAACTTTTGCATGGTGCTGCCAGGGCCGGAGGCGCAGCAACTGGCGACATACCTCGGTTGGTTGATGCACAAAACGCGTGGCGGCGTGGTGGCGGGCGCGCTGTTTGTTCTGCCTTCGCTGGTGCTGCTCATTGCACTGAGCTGGATATATATGGCGTTTGGCCATCAGCCCATCATTGCGGGAATTTTCTATGGCATCAAGCCTGCAGTGGCGGCGATTGTGCTGCACGCGTTGCACCGAATTGCCAGTAAATCATTAGGAAATCCGCTTGTGGCACCCGTTCCATGGGCGCTGGCAGCTATCAGTTTTATAGCGGTTGCATTTTTGAAGTTACCGTTTCCTGTGGTGGTGCTCGGTGCGCTGTTGCTCGGTGCGCTGCTGGCCCGCAGTGCGCCTGATGCTCTGGCGCGTAAGGCGGGTCACTCAACGGCCACGGCAAAACCCCACAACCCGGCCATGATTGACGACGATACGCCGACTCCAGCGCATGCGCTTTTCAAGCCTTCACGATTGGTAGTGGTGTTGATAGCAGGTAGCGCGCTGTGGCTGCTGCCGTTCGCGGCGCTGCTTGCGCACTACGGCTGGAACGGCACACTCACGCAAATTGGATGGTTTTTTACCAAGGCGGCCTTGCTGACTTTTGGTGGTGCTTATGCCGTGTTGCCGTATGTGAACCAGGCTGCAGTTGAACACTACCAGTGGCTCACCACACCGCAAATGATGGACGGCCTGGCGCTGGGGGAGACTACGCCCGGGCCGCTCATCATCATCGTGGCCTTCGTGGGTTTTGTGGCGGGCTGGGCCAAGGCGGTTTTGGGGCCTGACGCACTGTTTTTGGGTGCAGCACTGGCCGCTTGTGTGGCGACCTGGTTTACTTTTCTGCCATCGTTTATTTTTATCCTCGCGGGTGGGCCGTGGGTTGAGTCGACGCGCGGCAACCTTAAACTCACTGCGCCGCTGGCTGCGGTTACGGCGGCAGTGGTGGGTGTGATTGCCAATCTTGCTCTGTTTTTTATAGCTGCTGTCGCTTATCCTGCGGGCTTTACAGGCTTATTGGCTACGCACCCCGACTGGATTGCATTAGCCCTCATCGTGGCCGCTGCGCTGGCTTTGTGGCGATTCAAGTGGGGTGTGATTCCGGTGATTGCGGCCTCTGCATTGGCGGGCCTGCTGCTGCGTTTATCCGGGTTTGCAAATTAGCCGTGCGCGGTATGCTTGCGGGTATTCATGCAAGCTTCCAACAACAGCAGCCCCATCGCAAATGCGCCACTGCTTGAGCGGCTTTTTGGCGACTGGGTAAGGCGGGTCTCACGCACCACACTGCGCGCTGATGTCATGGCTGGCCTGCTAGGCGCGGTGCTGGTACTGCCGCAGGGCATTGCCTTTGCCACACTCGCGGGCTTGCCGCCTGAATATGGGCTGTACACCGCCGTCATACCCTGCATCATTGCTGCGCTGTTTGGCTCAAGCTGGCATGTCATGTCAGGCCCGACCAATGCCAATTCACTCGCATTGTTTGCCATGCTGGCACCGCTAAGCGTAGCCTTTAGCCCCGCGTATATCCAGTTGGCGCTAGCTGTGACGCTGATGGTTGGCGTGATGCAATGGCTGATTGGTGCTTTGCGTCTGGGGATGCTGGCCAACTTTATTTCGCCTGCGGTGCTGTTTGGTTTCACCTCGGGTGCGGCGCTGCTGATTGCCGTTTATGCCTTGCCTGATTTGCTGGGGCTGGCGGCATCAGCCCAGCACAGCGTGGTCGGGGTTTTGCGGCATGTGCTGACAAGCTTGCCTATGGTGCAGCCAGCGGCATTGACAGTGGGCATCATCACCATGGCTGTGGCGTTGCTGCTGCGCCGACTGCGCCCGCAGTGGCCGTACATGCTTGGCGGTCTGGTGGTGGCGACTTCGCTGGCATGGCTTTGGGTGCATGGCCTCAATAGCAAATCCACTCCGTCATCTGCGCTGCGCCTGGTGGGGCAGATAGCGACGCCGTGGCCGCATTTTCAGGTGCCCCGCATCGGCTGGGCCGAGGCATCGGAGCTGGTCGGACTGGCCTTTGCGCTGACGATTGTGGCGCTTGGCCAAGCCATTTCAATTGCAAAAACAGTTGCACTGCGTTCGGGCCAGCGCATTGACGCGAACCGTGAATTTCGCGGCCAGGGGCTGTCGAACATCGTTGGCGGATTTTTCTCATGCTATGTGTCTTGCGGTTCCATGAACCGTTCCATGCCCAACTTGCAGGCGGGTGCCCGCACGCCGCTGGCGGCAGTGTTCTCGGCCTTGCTGCTGGTCCTCTTGGTGGCGGTCAGTGCGCCGCTGCTGGCGCAGATTCCCATGGCGGCGCTGGCCGGGTTGCTGGTAATGGTGGCACTCGCTTTGCTGGACTTTGCGCGCTGGCGGCACCTGTTTACGATCAGCCGCACCGATTTTGCTGTGGCGACGGCGACCATGGTCGCGACCGTCAGCATCCGGCTGGAGATTGCGATTTTGCTGGGCATGATTTTGTCGCTGATGTCGTTTTTGTACCGTACCTCGAAGCCTGCGATGCGTACTATGGGCTTTGACAGTCGTGCCGATGATCGGCAGTTTGTCGTGCTCGATCACAGCGCCTCTAACAACGCTGTTCAGCTTCCGGAATGTCCGCAGCTCAAATTGCTGCGCATGGAAGGCGAGGTCTACTTTGGTGCAACTCAGCACGTGGCCGATGTGTTGCACGCGTTGCGTCACCAGAGCCAGCCGCAAAAACACCTGCTGGTGATGGGCAAGAGCATGAACTTTATCGACCTCGCCGGAGCAGAACTGTGGGAGGCAGAACTGGCCGCCCGCCGGGCCATGGGTGGCGACTTGTACTTCCATCGCCCGCGGCCCGAGGTGATCGCAATGTGGCGCAAGACCGGTTTTACCCGGGTGCTGGGGCCAGAGCACCAGTTTCCCGACAAAGGCACGGCGATTGCGACAATTTTTAAAAAACTGGACCCGGCGATTTGCGCGCAATGCACAGCGCGTATTTTTCGGGAATGCGAGGGCGCCCCCAAACCCGCAGAGCCAGCCGCCTAAAATCTGCATGATGTTTGACCCCGCCCGTCTGGCTGTATTGCCGCAATACCTGGTGCCCCAGCATGCCCTTACCGCTTTTGCGGGCTGGGTCTCATCGCGCGAGCGCGGTTGGGTCACGACTGAGATCATTCGACGCTTTGTGCTGAAGTACCAGGTGAATATGGCCGAGGCGCTGGATTCAGACATCGCCAGTTACGCCACCTTCAATGCGTTTTTCACGCGTGCGCTCAAACCCGGTGCGCGGCCAATCGCAAGTGCCGATTTGATTTGCCCGGTTGACGGTGCTATCAGCCAGTTTGGTGCGATTGAACGTGACCAGATTTTTCAGGCCAAGGGCCACAGCTATTCAACCACCGCCGTTGTGGGTGGTGATGCCGCCCTGGCTGGGCAGTTTGAAAACGGCATCTTCGCCACGCTTTATTTAAGCCCGCGCGACTACCACCGTATTCACATGCCGTGTGATGGTCGCTTGACTCGCATGGTGTATGTCCCCGGCGATTTGTTCTCGGTCAACCCGACCACTGCGCGCGGCGTACCTGGCCTGTTTGCACGCAACGAGCGCGTTGTCTGCGTGTTTGAATCTGCGCACGGCCCGTTTGTCCTGATTCTGGTGGGTGCCACCATCGTCGGCAGTATGGCGACCGTGTGGCACGGCGTGGTCAATCCGCCGCGTGGCAGGGCGGTAAGAACATGGGACTATCCCGACGCGCAACCCGCCATCACACTGAAAAAAGGCGATGAGATGGGTCGCTTTTTGCTCGGCTCCACCGTCGTGATGCTGTTTCCAGCATCCAAACAAGCGCCACTGCAATTTAACCCCGAGTGGCTGCCCGGCCGCGGCATTCGCCTCGGCGAGGCGATGGCGGCGCAGGCGTTAAACCCTTAGCAGCGCGCTTTTTCACACAGGCGTAGAGTTAGGTTAACACGATGATTAGTTTGAAGGACGCTCCATGAATACACCCCTGCACCGCGAAATTCCCACCAGCATTTTGAATGCCGCCATAGCCCAGACGCAGATTGATGCCCAGTGGGATACCGACATCGTCAAACAACTCAGCGACTACATCGCCATACCCGCCAAGTCACCGGCCTTTGATGCTGACTGGGCAGCGCATGGCTATATCGACACCGTGATCCGCAATGCAGCAGCGTGGGTAGAGGCGCAAAAGGTCGAAGGCTTGACGCTGGAAATCATCCGGCTTGAAGGCCGCACGCCGGTGTTGTTTTTTGAAATTCCTGCAACCCGATCTGATTCGACGCAAACCGTGCTGATGTACGGACACCTTGACAAGCAACCCGAGTTCAACGGCTGGCGCAGCGACCTCGGCCCATGGACACCCAAGTACGAAGACGGCAAGTTGTACGGGCGTGGCGGTGCCGACGACGGCTACGCGGTTTATGCCAGCATTGCCGCTGTGCAGGCCCTCAAGACCCAAGGTGTGCCGCACCCGCGCATCGTCGGCTTGATTGAAACCTGCGAAGAAAGTGGCTCTTACGATCTGCTGCCCTATGTGAATGCGCTTAAAAAGCGTTTGGGTGATGTGGCACTGGTCGTCTGCCTGGACTCGGGTGCTGGCAACTACGACCAGCTCTGGCTGACGACCAGCCTGCGCGGCATGGGCGGCGGCGTGCTCAAGGTCGAGGTGCTGAGTGAAGGCGTGCATTCGGGCGATGCCAGCGGCGTGGTGCCGTCGAGCTTTCGCATCATGCGGCAGGTGCTCGACAGGCTGGAGGACAGTAAAACAGGGCGCCTGCTGCCGCAAAGTTTTCACTGTGAAGTGCCCGCAGACCGATTGGCGCAAGCCCAGGCAACAGCAGCGGTTTTGGGCGACGAGTTGTACAAGCGCTTTCCGTGGGCGCACTATGACTGTGAAGGATCGAGCGCATTGACCTTACCGATGACAACTGACCCTGTCGAGGCATTGCTCAATCGTACTTGGCGGCCTACCTTGAGCGTGACGGGTGCTGAAGGCTTTCCGGCGTTTAAAGACGCGGGCAATGTGCTGCGGCCCTATACGGCCTTCAAGTTGTCACTGCGGTTTCCTCCGCTGGTGGATGCGGGCGCCGCTGTGCAGGAGCTGAAAAAACTGCTTGAAGACAACGCGCCCTACCAGGCCAAAGTCACCTTTGAAGGTGGTGGTGGCACAACTGGCTGGAACGCACCCGACACCGTGCCGTGGTTTGAAGGCGCCCTCAACGATGCGTCACAAAACTTTTTCGGTGCACCCTGTGGCACGATAGGCCAGGGCGGGACAATCCCGTTGATGAACATGCTGAGTACCGGATTTCCGAAAGCACAAATGATGGTCTGCGGCGTGCTGGGCCCCAGGAGCAACGCGCACGGGCCGAACGAGTTTTTGCATGTGCCCTATGCCAAAAAGCTCACCGCTGCGGTGGCACATGTGATGGCCCGCGTACCGGGTTGATGCACCGTTTGCAGGGGGATAAACGTGTTGCTCCCATTTACGGCCCGTGATGGCGAAAACTTGGCGCTCTACGAGTGGCCATTGCTCGGCGAAGACAGCAGGAGTGACGACGATGCCCCGCCACCACGCGGCGTGGTGTTGCTGGTTCATGGTCTGGGCGAACATGCTGTGCGTTACGACCATGTTGCCTGCAAGCTTATGGACTGGGGCTTTGCCGTTCGGGCCTATGACCAGCGCGGTCATGGCCAGTCTGGCGGTGCGCGTGGCGTGCTGCCGACAGATACAGCCCTGCTCGATGATATGACTGAGATAGTTGACGACACCCGTACGCGGTTTCGCAATGCGCCCCATGGTTTAAATAACAGCCAGCCGACCCCGTTGATAGTGCTAGGCCACAGCCTGGGCGGGCTGGTGGCAAGCCGCTTTGTGGCGCTCAATGTGCGCCCGATTGACGGCTTGGTTCTTTCATCACCCGCGCTCAATGTAGGGATGAATGCGTTTCAAAAAATGCTGCTGGCCGTATTGCCCCGCCTCGCACCTGATCTGCGCCTGGGCAACGGCCTGGACGCCAGCTACCTCTCGCATGACGAGCGTGTCGTCAAGGCGTATCTTGCCGATCGCCTGGTACACAACAAAGTCTCGCCACGGCTGGCCAGCTTTATTGCCACAGCAGGCCCGCCAACCGTTGCAGCGGCGGCACAGTGGCACACGCCGACTCTGCTGATGTACGCCGGGGCCGATCGCCTCGTCAACCCGGCTGGTAGTCGCGCCTTTGCAGACAATGCCGCCGCCTCAAAGAGCGTCAAGCCCGGTACGGTTACCGCCAAATGTTTTAACGCTATGCGCCACGAGCTTTTCAATGAAATTGAGGCTGATTTGGTGTTTGAAGCACTCAAAAGCTGGTTAAATGCTCGTTTTTGAGGGGTAAAAATGGCTGCAGCCCAATAGATACGGGCGTGACCAGCTATTAAAAACAGAGCATGCTACCCGGCCCCTAGGCATTTTGTCTGCCCCGCCGCTGCAGCGCAAGCCACAAAAGCGCTGCGCCTGTCAGCCCCAGCGGCAGCAACGAGCCAAGGTTTAACAGCGCCCAGCCCTTGGTTGTCACCAGCACGCCCGAGGCCAGTGACGACACCGCCAGCACCGCAAAAACGCAAAAATTTAGCGCCCCTTGCGCCTTGTCTTTTTCTTCCGGACGGTAGGTTGTGAGCGCCAGTGTGGTGCTACCGGTAAAGAGAAAATTCCAGCCCAGCCCGAGCAAAAACAGTGCTGCTACAAACTGTACAAACTCAACCCCCGACAGCGCAATCACCACGCACAGGATGTTGAGCAGCAACCCCACCGCCATGACGGGCAAGGTGCCAAAGCGCTTGATTAAATGCCCGGTAAAAAAGCCCGGTGCAAACATGCCAATCACATGCCACTCGAGCACGATGGCCACATCGGAAAAAGGCAGGCTGCAGATTTGCATCGCAATCGGCGTAGCGGCCATCAGCAGGTTCATCACGCCATAACTCAAAGCGCCCGCGCCAGCCGCAACAATAAATATGGGCTGGCGCATGATCTCCATCAGCGGCCTGCCAGTGTTGCTGGCCACGCCCACCGCCTTGATCGGGGCCGGTGCAAATTCAATGAATGCCAGTAACGCCATGGCCAGTAGCGCAACACCTGCCAGCGCAAGGTAGGCGCCAGCGAATGGCACCGCCGTCAGGCTGCGGGTGCGTGCTGCCAGATTGGGGCCAAGCACCGCGCCCAGCAGCCCGCCCGCCATCACCAGCGAGATGGCTTTTTCCTTGAATGCAGGCTGCGCCAGCTCCGCTGCCGCAAAGCGGTACAGCTGCGCATTGGCGTTGTAATAACCCGCTACCACGGTAGCCAGCACCAGCAGCCAGAAGTTCTTGCTATACGCGGCGTAGCAACACACCAGGGCAGATACCAGCGCAACGGCCAGCCCCAGCTGAAACGAGGCCTTGCGACCATAGCGACTTTGCGTGCGAGCCACCAGCCCGGTAGACAGCGCACCACCCACCACATAACCCATGACAGGCAAGGTTGCCATCCAGCCCAGCGGCGCAAGGTTCAAGCCCACCAATCCATTGATGGCGATGAAGGTCACGTTGTTGGTCAGAAAAAGGCCCTGGCAGATAGCCAGCAGCCAGAGGTTGCGGTTCATGAGTGATCTTTCAGGGAAAGGAACGCAAGACAGGCTAGCGGTGCGGTTTCGGCGCGCAGCACTCTTGGCCCCAGGGTTACGGGGTTGAAGCCACTGGCAAGCGCGGCGGCTTCTTCGCCCAAGCTTAGGCCGCCTTCAGGGCCGCTCAGGAATAGTAAGGGCGCCACGTCGGTCGGGTTGACGGCTTGGGTTAGCGGCTGCGTAACTCCTTGCAGCGACAGCAGCAGTCGTTGACTGGTGATGGCTCGTTGCGCAGCGCTTTTCAGCCATTGGCTCAAAGAGGTCGCCTCATGGATGGTGGGCACGCGGTTACGGCCGCATTGCTCACATGCCGCGATGGCGATGGCGCGCCAGTGTGCGAGCTTTTTCTCGGCCCGCTCGCTACTCAAGCGCAGCACCGATCGCTCTGCCATAAGCGGCTGAATGCTGACTACGCCGAGTTCGGTGGCTTTTTCAACCAGCCAGTCCATGCGATCGTTGGCGGGCATGCCTACGGCTAAATGCACGTCGCGTTTGGCTTCGCGCTCGGTCGCTGTGTAGTGGCCAATGATGACGTCTACATCGCTGCGGCCCATGCGGGTGATGGTGGCTTCAAACTCGCCTTCACCTGCATCGTCTTGGCCATTGAAAAGCGTGATGCGGTCGCCGGGTTGCATGCGCAGCACCTGTACGTGCCTTGCGACGGTTGCTGGCAAGCTTAAGGTGCCGCCGCTGGCGAGCGCGGCGTCAACGTAAAAGCGTGCGCTCATGATGCTGGCATTTCAGGGCAGTTCAAAACGTGTACCCCACGCGGGTGATGTTGCCTTCAATTTCATCAAGCAGCACCATCAGGGGCCCGAGCTGGCGATACCTGGCGCAGGTGGCGCGCACGTAGGCGATGAAGCGGGGCGTGTCGGCCAGGTATTTGGGTTTGCCATCGCGCAGTGTGAGGCGCGCGAAGATGCCAAGCACTTTAAGGTGGCGCTGCAAGCCCATCCATTCCACGGCACGGTAAAACTCGCCAAAATCGTCGCCCACCGGCAGGCCAGCTTTGCGCGCTTGCTGCCAGTAGCGCACGGTGATTTCGAGTACGAAGTCTTCTTCCCAGGTCAAAAACGCATCGCGCATCAGGCTGGCGATGTCATAGGTGATGGGGCCGTAAACCGCGTCCTGGAAATCTAAAACACTTAAAGCGTGATTGCCGTCAGAAGCTATCAAATTCCTGGGCATGAAGTCGCGGTGCACGAAGACGCGCGCGCCATCCAGCGACTGCAAATTACTTGCCTTGATCTGCGTAAACGCGCTGTCAAGCTTTTCCTGTGCATTGCTGCTCAAAGTGATGCCTCTGTGCTGGCCGACATACCACTCGGGGAACAGCGACAGTTCGCGGCTTAACAGGGCATCGTCATAAGGCGGCAGCACGCCGGGTTTTGATGAGAGTTGCCAGCGAATGAGCAAATCGACGGCCTCCATGTACAGCGTGTGGTGCGTCGCGCTGGGTTGCGCAATAGCGTCAGCGGCTGCGGGTGGTGCGATCACATCCATCATGGTTTTGTGCCCCAGGTCATTGAGCAGCATGAAGCCTGCGGTCTCGTCCCAGGCCAGTACGCGGGGTGCGGGAAGGCCTGCAGCAAGCATCAAGGCGGCAACTCTTACAAAGGGCTTGCAGTCTTCCTTTTCTGGTGGCGCGTCCATGATGATCAAGCTGCTGACCAGCGACGGGGCGCCGCTGACGCCAATCCTGAAGTAGCGGCGAAAACTCGCGTCGGTTGAGGCTGGTTGTACGCTGGCCACGTCAAGGCCGTACTCTGGCGCAATGCTGGCCAGCCAGTTTGAAAAGGCGCTGCCCCGACTGGGGTCAGACCAGACGATGGCGCTGGTGTTGCTTGGAGCGCTCATGGCTGATCCAGTGGGTTGGGGTGTCTACTCGGGCATGACCATTCCTCATAACGGGGCTCTGCGGTGGTCATGGATAATCAGGCCTGATTCTACAAACGGGTTTACCTCATACCATCGATGCACCGCGCATCTTCTTTACCTCACTTGCCTTTTTTGCGCTCGCCGGTGTCCCGTGCGGTTATCTGCCTGGTGTCGCTTGTCGCGTTGGGAACGGTGTTTGGGCAGGCGGCGCAAGCGCAAAGCCTGGAGTCCAGCGACTTTGTTGTAACGCCGGTAGAGCCTGAGGTTGAGACAGACTCGCCGCCACGTGCTGCGCCGGAAAAATCCGACGAGGTAGATGCGCCGATACAACTCAAAGTAACGCGCATGATGGCCGAAAAGCCGCCCGAAGGCCAAGTCAACAAGCCAGCCAGCTTTGTGCGTGGTGACAGCGTGACCGGCCGCCCAGACCTCGAGACGGTGATTACGGGTGATGCGGAGTTGCGCCAAGGCAACAGCGCGATTCGGGCCGACCGTATTGAGCTTTACAGCCCAGACAACACGCTCGATGCGCGTGGCAACGTGCGCTTGAGCACCAAGGGCAACCAATACACGGGGCCGCTACTCAACATCAAGCTCGACACCTACGAAGGGTATTTCTCAGAGCCCAGCTATCGCTTTATTTCGAATGGCGGCAACGGCACCGCAACCCGAATTGACTTTATCAATGAAAAAACCCTGATTGCCCGTAATGCGAGCTATACGACCTGCGAAAGAACAGAGCCAGCTTCATGGGGAACACCCGCATGGATACTGACCGGGAGCAGCTTTAAGTTTGATCAAGAGGCCGAGACTGGCGAGGCGACAAACGGGGTGCTCAAATTCAAAGGGATCCCGATTTTGGCGGCGCCGTCATTTTCGTTTCCAACAAGTAATAAACGCAAGACCGGTTTGTTGGCCCCGACCTTCAACGTTGACACCATCAGCGGAACATCCGTTAGTCAGCCCTACTATTTCGACATTGCACCAAACAGGGATGCTACGGTATTTGCCACAGTGTTGACCAAACGGGGTCTGGACTTGGGCGGCGAATACCGGTACCTTGAAAAAGACTACAAGGGCAAATTGCGTGGCGATTACCTGCCCAGCGACAAAATACGCGGCCGAGAGCGCTGGGCGATTGCGACGGAGCACGGGGGGCTTTTGCGCACCGACATACCCCTGCTCGGAAATCTGGGCGCCAGCGTCAGCATCAATCGCGTCAGTGACAACAACTACTGGCGTGATTTCCCGCGAGCCGTGCCCACCTTGACCCAACGTTTGCTGACCAACACCGGTAGTTTGAGCTATGGAAAAGGTTATTTTTCTGCCGGACTGAGCGTGACAAAATGGCAAACGCTACAGGACCCGGACTCGATCATTGCGCCGCCCGCTGACCGCCTGCCGCAGATTACGGCGGCTTACACCCGCGTCAACGCACCGATTGCCGGGTTCAAGGGATTTGACTGGTCCGTCTCGGGCGATTTCACGCGCTTTTCTGCCGACCGATTGTTGACTCTGCAACCCAATGCCAACCGGGGGGTTGCTCTGGCGCAAATCAGCCGCCCATGGATTTCACCGGGCTGGTTCATCACGCCCAAACTGCAGTTGCATGCAACGGCGTACAGTTTCAAAACGCCGCTGGTCGATGGCAGGCGATCAGCCACCCGCCTGGTGCCAACTTTCAGCCTGGATAGCGGTTTGGAGTTTGAGCGCAAGGCTAATATTTTTGGCCGTGAATTGACGCAGACACTGGAGCCGCGCGCCTTTTATGTGCGCACCCCGTATCGTGACCAAAGCTTGTTGCCTAACTATGACTCTGGTCTGAATGGCTTCAACTTTGCAACGGTGTTCACCGAGAACGCTTTCGTCGGCAATGACCGCATCTCGGACTCGAACCTGCTGACTCTCGGCGTGACATCGAGGTTGCTTAACCCCGAGAACGGGGCAGAACTGATGCGTGCAGGTGCGGCGCAGCGTCTTCGATTTAGCGATCAGCGAGTTACTTTGCCAGGCCAGCTGCCGGCAACTGACCGCGTGAGTGACTTGCTATTCGGCACAACGATCAACTGGACCCCCCAGTGGTCTCTGGACGGTATCGTCCAGTACAACCCCAAGATCCGCGAGTCTGAGAGCAGCAGCTTTAGCGCGCGCTACAACCCTAGCGACTACCGCGTGGTCAGCGCATCGGTCAGGCGACAACGCAACATCAGCAACTCGGTTGAAGTGGGCTGGCAATGGCCAGTCAACGATATTTGGGGTGACAAGGGTAAAAACCTGGGGCCGGGTCGCGGTCAGGGGGGGGGGCGGCTTTATAGCGTGGGCCGCCTGAACTACAGCATCCCGGACAAGAAACTGGTTGATGGCATAGTCGGGCTTGAGTACGATGGCTGCTGCTGGATTAGCCGTGTTGTGCTGCAACGCACTCAAATCGGTGTGGCCGTAGCCACAACCCGCATTCTGTTTCAGCTGGAGTTGATCGGATTTTCCCGCCTTGGCGTGAACCCCCTTGAACTTCTAAAACAAAATATTCCGCGTTATCAGTTACTGCGTGACAAAGTAGAGGCACCCAGCCGCTTTACCAACTATGACTAAATACTTTTCTCCATTCCATCTGACAGCGTCTGTGCGTGCGCCTGGTGCCGCGGGCTACTTTTTGACCTGCAAGCTGCTGGTTGCGGTGGCACTTGTCGTGCCGTCTCTGGTGGCCCAGGCACAAGCGCTCAGGCCGTCCGGGCAATTGCGTACCCCGGGTTTCGAGGTGTCCAATCCGGCCAGTTTTGGCCGCTCGGCGGGTGGTCAGCGGCAGGCGGACTTCATTGTGGCTGTCGTAAACTCCGAGCCGGTGACGAACAACGAGGTGCGCTCCAAACTGATACGCGCCGAGCAGCAGCTGACCCAGCAGGGGGGCGTGTTGCCGCCGCGTGGCGAGCTCGCCAGGCAGGTGCTGGAACGGGTCATTAGCGACAAGGCCCAGCTTCAAATGGCCAAAATATCAGGCGTGCGGGTCGATGAAGGTGCGGTTGACAACGCCGTACTGTCGGTGGCCCAGCAAAACCAGATTTCGGTGGACGAGCTGCGCCGTCGACTTGTTGCTGATGGCATTGATTACACCCGCTTCCGTTCGGACATCCGTGATGAGCTGTTGGTAACCCGTTTGCGTCAACGTGAGGTGGACGCTCGCGTGTCTGTGACGGATGCCGATATTGACCAGTTCCTGCGTGACCAGGACGGCAATGCCGATATCGCGAATATGGAAATCAATCTGGCCCAGATCCTGGTGGTTGTTCCTGAAAACGCGACCCCACAGCAGTTGGCAGCGCTGCAGGTCAAAGCCGAACAGGCGGCTGAAAAGGCGCGCGCTGGTGGCGATTTTGCAGCGTTAGTCAATGAGTATTCAGACTCCCCTTCGAAGGCTGCGGGCGGACAAATGGGCTTGCGCAGCGCAGACCGCTACCCGCCGCTGTTTGTAGAGGCAACGCAAAATTTGCGCATAGGTGGGGTAGTGGGGCCAGTACGAAGTGGCGCTGGTTTTCACATTCTCAAGGTCATCGAGAAAAAGCAGGCCGGAATGCCTGGTGTCAACATCACGCAAACCCATGCCCGACACATATTGCTGCGCCCAGGGCCGCAGTTGACGGAAGCCGCAGCCGCAGAGAAGCTGGCAGACATCAAAAAGCGTGTTGCGGCCGGACAGGCTGATTTTGCGGCTGAAGCACGTGACAATAGCGTCGACGGGTCTGCCAAAGACGGTGGCGATTTGGGCTGGACCAATCCCGGCAGTTTTGTGCCAGAGTTTGAACAGGTTATGAATGGCCTGGCAGTGAGACAGATGTCAGATCCGCTGACATCCCGGTTCGGCGTGCATTTGATCCAGGTACTGGAGCGGCGCACAACCCAGTTGTCCACGCGTGACCAGCGCGAACTGGCCCGCAATGTTTTGCGGGAGAAAAAACAGGAAGAGGCTTATACGCTGTGGGCGCAGGAGGTGCGGGGCCGTGCTTATGTGGAGTATCGCGACCCCCCGCAGTAGTCATGTTGGCCCCCACGCTCCCCACTTCGTGTGGTTCGCTGCCCCCCGAGGGGGCTAATTTTTCTAGGGGCGGCCCGTCGAAAAATTGCTGGCTCCCACGCTCGCCATGAAACACATTCCCCGAAAGCGCTTTGGCCAACATTTTCTGACTGACCGTTTCATCATTGAAGAGATCGTGCGCGCTATTGAGCCGCAGGCTGGACAAGCGATGGTCGAAATTGGCCCTGGGCTGCAGGCGCTGACGCGACCTCTGGTACAGCGTTTGGGGCGTTTGACGGTAATCGAACTGGATCGTGATCTTGCAGTTCAGTTGCGGGCCAGTCAGCAACTGGTGGTGATTGAGTCTGATGTGCTCAAGGTGGACTTCAACGCGTTGGCGGCAAGCGAAGGCCACAAGCTGCGCGTGGTCGGTAACTTGCCCTACAACATTTCTACGCCGATTTTGTTTCATTTACTGGATGCCGCAGAGGTGATTGAAGACCAGCACTTCATGCTTCAAAAAGAGGTCGTCGACCGCATGGTGGCCAAGCCTGCAACCAGCGACTATGGGCGGCTCAGTGTGATGCTGCAATGGCGCTACGCTATGGAAAACGTGTTGTTTGTGCCGCCACAGAGCTTCGATCCACCGCCGCGCGTTGACAGTGCGGTAGTGCGCATGGTGCCATATGCCGCGCCAGAGGTGCTGGATGTCAAACTGTTTAGCGAGCTTGTTCGGGTTGCCTTTAGCCAGCGACGCAAGCTGTTGCGCCACTCGCTTGGCAAGTGGCTGGAGCAGCGGAACTTTGCGGGCAGTTTTGACTTGCAGCGCCGAGCTGAGGAAGTACCCGTTGGCGAGTACACGGCACTCACCCAGCGGGCGTGAAAAAGCCCGGTGCCACTTTCGCGACCGGGCTTTTTGTTTAGCGCTTTGTCTGCTTAAGCGGCTGCCAGCCAGTAACCCGAATTAAAAGGGCTGCTCATTCTCAAAGCGAGTGGAGAAACGTCAACCAACTTGTCGGTTGGCATGGCTTCTTCACCTTCTGCAACTGCTTGTGGGGCCTCATTCGCCCGATCCCCTTGGCCTATGTCTGGGGAGCGGGCTACAGAAAAGAATAAAAGCATCTGAACGGAATCTTTCGATCCGCCCAGTAGTCCGCTGCATCCCTGAAGATGTCGAGTAACTGTTCTCGCGCTTCCTTGTCAAACTTTGCGTTGGCTGGAATTTGCTCCAGCACGACGATAAAGCCTGGCTGAGGGCCTGATTTATGGACCAGATCCGTCATGCAGTCGTATAGCGCGTCAAAATTTTTGCCGAAATGCGAGGGAAAGGTGTACTGCGCGGCAATCATGTCCAGAATATCTTGCTTGCTTTGAGCCGAGCTCAAATTTGCATACAAAAAATGCTGGTTAAGCTGCGTAGCCGCATCCTGCAACTGCGGTACGCGAAAAGCGCGTATCGATTGCACGATGTTTGGCCTGATACCTTTCAGGGGTGTGTCGCCTTCTCGACGAGGTGGTGTGTCCATCTCCGCTTCACTTTCTTTTAAGTCAAAATCCAAAATAACAACCATCATTCAAATTACTGAACGATTTTGCGAAAACTCGCGTAGTGATCGTCGGTGTAATAACAGGCCTCTGGCGCAGCTGGCATTGAGCCACCGCAAATAATCCGTCTGGCTCCCCGCGTGCGTTCACTGGGTGTTTTGACGGTGTACTCACGGTAGTAACCACGGTTTTTGGTAGGAAGAAATCGCTCCCGGTTGCCAAATACTGCGCCGTCCCTGTCGTACCGAAACGGGCCACCTTTGTAAATCAGTGTCATCATGTCTTGCCCCTGGATAGGCAGCTCTGCTACAGCAACGGTGTTGAGCGGCTTGTCCTGAGGGCCTTTGGCTTGCACCACACTGGGGCTAAACCAGACCAGACCCGTCAAGCAAATCCACAAAATCAAACCAGTCGCCGCACCAGCCCTGAGCCAACGCTTGAACCCATTGCGCAACATGAAAAATACCTTTCCTGGAAATCAAGAGCCGTATCCTTGGCCCGACCTTGCGACTGGCTCAGTTTTCGGGTTAACCCTTAATTTTCAAGAATGATAGTTTGCCGCATCCGGCAAAAAAACGCAAGGGGGTGCGTAAAATTTAAGCACTAAGATTGGGAAACCCGATTGATGTAGTTAGTGCTTGCTATTCTAAAAAGTATTATCTAGCCGCATTCGCATCAGCAACTGTAAGTGCTGTCATATTGACAATACGTCTTACCGTCGCGGTGGCGGTCAAAATATGCATCGGCTTATTGGCCCCCAGAAGAACCGGGCCAATGGCGATATTGCCGCCTGCCGCGGTCTTGAGCAGGTTGTAAGAAATATTGGCCGCATCAATATTGGGCAGCACCAACAGGTTGGCCTCGCCTATCAGGGTGCTGTTGGGCATGATGAGTGCGCGAGCGCCGTCATCTAGTGCCATGTCCCCATGCATTTCACCGTCAACCTCAAGCCATGGTGCCTTGGCTTTCAGCAGATCCAGCGTTTGGCGCATCTTGACGGCGCTGGGTAAGTTCGACGAGCCGAAGTTGGAATGCGACAGCAGTGCGGCTTTCGGTTTGATGCCGAAGCGCATCATTTCTTCTGCCGCCATGGTCGTGATTTCGGCGAGCTGCTCGGCGGTGGGGTCGTAATTGACATGCGTGTCCACGAGAAAAACTTGGCGGCCCGGCAGCAGCAGGCCATTCATGCAGGCGTAGGTGTTAACGCCTTCACGCTTGCCTATCACTTGGTCGAGATAGTCCAGATGATGTGCCGTTGTGCCCCAGGTGCCGCAGATCAGGCCGTCCACATCGCCCTTGTGCAGCAGCATGCCGGCAATCAGTGTCAGGCGGCGACGCATCTCTATTTTGGCCATCTGAATCGTCACGCCACGGCGCTCCATCATGCGGTGATAAGTCTGCCAGAAGTCACGATAACGGTGGTCCTGCTCGACGTTGACCACGTCGTAATCCAGTTCTTCTTTTAACCGCAGCCCGAACTTTTCGATTCGACTGGCGATTACCGCAGGGCGACCGATCAGCGTCGGGCGCGCCAAGCCCTCGTCAACCACAATCTGGCAAGCGCGCAGCACGCGCTCTTCTTCGCCCTCTGCGTATGCCACGCGCTTACGCGATGCTGCTTTGGCGGCCACAAAAATCGGCTTCATCACTGAGCCCGAGGCGTAGACAAAACTTTGCAGTTTTTCCCGGTATGCATCCATGTCCTGGATAGGTCGCAAAGCCACCCCGCTGTCCGCCGCAGCTTGCGCCACGGCCGGTGCAATCTTCATCATCAGCCGCGGATCAAACGGTTTTGGAATCAGGTATTCAGGGCCAAAGGCCAGCTGTTGGCCGGCATAGGCGGCTGCCACGACCTCGCTTTGCTCGGCCTGCGCCAGCTCGGCAATCGCGTATACCGCTGCAATTTCCATCTCGATGGTGATGGTAGATGCGCCCGCATCCAGCGCCCCACGAAAAATATAGGGGAAGCACAAAACGTTGTTGACCTGATTCGGGAAATCGGTTCGGCCGGTCGCCATGATGGCATCGTCCCGGACGGACTTCACATCGTCGGGCGAGATTTCGGGATTGGGATTGGCAAGGGCAAAAATGATGGGCTTGGCCGCCATTTTTTTGACCATGTCTCTTTTCAGCACGCCACCTGCCGACAGGCCCAGGAAAATATCTGCGCCCTCAATGATTTCCCCCAGTGTGCGCGCCGATGTTTTCTGCGCAAACTGGATCTTGTCTTCATCCATCAACTCGGTACGGCCATCGTAGACAACCCCAGCGAGGTCGGTAACAAAAATATTTTCACGCGGAATGCCGAGTTTGAGCAGCAAGCCCAAGCAAGCGAGGGCGGCCGCGCCTGCGCCCGACGTGACCAACTTGACGTGCTTCGGGTCCTTGCCGACAACTTTCAAGGCATTCAGCATGGCTGCACCCACAGTGATGGCTGTGCCGTGCTGGTCATCATGAAAGACCGGGATTTTCATGCGCCTGCGCAGCTCGCGCTCAACGTAAAAGCAGTCTGGTGCCTTGATGTCTTCGAGGTTGATGGCGCCAAAGGTTGGCTCTAGCGCGGCAATGATATCGACAAGCTTTGCGGGATCTTTCTCGTCAATCTCGATATCGAACACGTCAACGCCGGCGAACTTCTTGAATAAAACCGCCTTACCTTCCATCACCGGCTTGGATGCCAGCGGGCCGATGTCGCCCAGGCCAAGTACAGCGGTTCCGTTGGTCACCACGGCGACCAGATTGCCGCGGCTGGTGTATTTGAAAGCGTTGTTTGGGTCCTTGACGATCTCTTCACAGGGCGCGGCAACGCCTGGCGAATAGGCGAGTGCCAGGTCGTGCTGGTTAATTAACTGTTTGGTCGCCGCAATGGCTACCTTACCCGGTGTTGGAAACTCGTGGTACTCGAGCGCGGCGCGGCGCAGTTCTGCACGTTTTTCCTGCGCTTTATCCGGGGTTGGGGAGGGTGATGTTGGCATGAAAAAGTCTCCAGCGGTGACAGTCAGCAAACCGCCAATTTTTTGTAAGGCGAGCTGTCCGGATGCTTTGTTGAAAAGCGTGACGCTAGCGGCATAGAGTGCGATTGTAGGTCGTTGACGGGGAAACCCTAGTAAGTGAATCTACTGAAAGCTGACAGAGTTACTTGAGCTTTTATGGGCGGATTCAGACTGGACCCTGATCGGTGTTCGGAGACTTACTACGTGTCACAAATCGGTTTTCTACAGGAGTATTCCACCGCGGCATCGTGGTCAGTCGCGCTCCCGTTGAGCCATCAAACGCCACAGCTTTAAATGTGTGCGCTCGCTTTCGTGGCTATTCAATATCGAACCAGCGTGTGAAAATTCTCAAAATAACGACTCAATGGTTTTCAACCGGGCAATCCGGAACTATTTATTGGACATTACAGGCGAGAACAATTGAAAATAGCTTAGCTTTGAAATATTTGGTTGCACATTGTGTTAAATCTGGAAATATTTTGTACCGTTTCACTTATCGCATGCTCTGGCGAGTGGTCACGTTGAGCATTTATGCCATGACCGCCAGCTCTGCATTGGCCCAAGCCCGTTCCGATATTCGGCCGGATGCTGGTACCTTGCTTGATTCGCCATTGCCTGCACCTTTTCCTGCGCCGCAAATTGGGCCGCTTCTTTCGCTGCCGCTACGCAATTCCGCATCGCCAGCTTCGGCTTCGCTTCGCATAACGCCGGCCGCCTTCATCTTTGCCGGTAACCGCATTTTCCCGAGGCCAATCCTGGAGGCGTTGCTGGCCGGTTTCGTTGACAAGCCCACCGACTTGGCAGGCTTGGCCGTCGCCGTTAATACCGTGAGCGCCTACTACCGCTCGCGCGGCTACCTGCTGACCGAGGCCTATTTGCCGGAGCAGGCCTTTTCAGCCACTGGGGGAACCGTCACCATCAACGTCATTGAGGCAAAGGTCGGTCGTGTATCGGTAGATATGCAAGGCGTCACCCAGAGCCGACTATCCAGGGCCTATGTCGAAAACCTTGTCGCAAGCCATCTCAAAAAGGGCGACGATATAACCGAGTACGCGCTTGACAAGCCCATACTGTTGCTGCGTGACTTGGCCGGTTATGACGCGAGCGCAACCGTAGAGCCTGGTCAAAATCTGGGTGAGGCCGATATCCGGGTTGCGGTGAACCACAAAGGTTCGCGTATCGATGGTTCACTTGGAGTTGACAATTACGGTGCGATAGCCGCGGGCGCCATCAAGACGGTCGGAAGTGTCAACATCAATAACCTGCTGGGGCGTGGCGATGTTCTTGCATTGGGTAGCCAGTTCAGCGATCAGCCCGGCTCCAGCTTGTTCCGGGCTGGCTACACAGCACCCGTTGGCGGTCTGGGTACGCGGGTGGGCGTGAACCTTGCGCGCCTCAACTATGCACTTGGCAAGCAGTTTGCAGCTTTGGGTGCGACTGGCAAGGCCGACATTTTGGGGATTAATCTGTCCCACCCCTTGCTACGGGGGCGTGACGACAGCCTGTATGCAAGTGTCAATGTGGAGCAAAAACGCTTTCTCGACGAAACGGCTTCTCCGTCTCTCAAAGCCGAACGCGAGATTGCTTCATTGCGTGTCGGACTGGCGGGAAACTTCACTGACAACCTCGCTGGCGCTACCGCTACCGCCCTTAATGCGTATGCCGTCAACGCAACGTTGGGGCGACTGAAGCTGGACCCAGCTAATTTGGCATTGGACGGAGGTCTGGGCGGGCTGCGTACCGCAGGCCTTTTCAATAAGCTCAGTGTTGACTACCAGCGCGCGCAGTTTTTTGGCGGCGCGTCCAGCCTTTACTTTACAGCTCAGGCCCAGCTGGCCAGTAAAAACCTGAGCTCCGCAGAAAAAATTGCTTTGGGTGGCCCCAACGGTGTTCGAGGCTATCCGGTTGGCGAAGGTATCGGGGATGCTGGTGCGTTGCTGAGTCTTGAGTACCGTTACCAGCTACCTGCTGCAATCTCGCTAGCGAAAGCACCCGTCAGCTTTTTAACCTTTTATGACTACGGGTATGTGCGCTTTAATCAAAACGGCCCTAGCCTTCCCGGTGCCAAAAACAGCGTCGTTCTGAGTTCTGTTGGCGTGGGAGCAATGGTCGGTAAGGTCGGGAGTTTTCTGATTAAGACCCACGTTGCATGGCGTACAAACGAAAACCTGCCATCAACTGGCGATGCGGACCGCAGTCCTCGCGCCTGGCTATCGGCGCAAACCTGGTTTTAGCCAGACGCCAGCAGCATGACCGCTCAAGCCAAATCAGCCTTGCAAAGCGGTAGTAAACGCCTGCACCGGCCATGGTCGGTGCGCACGATTGTGATTCGACTGTCCCGCAAACTGACGGCAACCTACCGCATCCGTAGTGATCGCAGTTTGTCCCGCCTGCTGGTTGCATTGCTGGCCGTGGTGTCACCACTGGTCATGGCAGAACTGCCAACAGGCCTGAACGTGGTCGCGGGGCAAGCCACCGCCAGTACCCCCACTGCCAACAACATGCGCATCAACCAGGCTACTGACAAGGCTGTGCTTAACTGGCAAAGCTTCAGCATCGGGGTTGGGAAGTCAGTGCAGTTTGTTCAGCCGTCGACAAGCTCGGTTGCGCTCAACCGTGTGGTGGGCAGCGAAGCGTCATCCATTTACGGCTCGCTCAGCGCGAACGGGCAGGTGTTTCTGATCAACCCCGCTGGTGTGATGTTTGCGCCGGGCGCTCAGGTCAACGTTGGCGGCCTGGTGGCCTCTAGTCTGGCGATCAGCAATGAAGACTTTATGGCGGGCCGTTACACGTTTAGCGGCGTGAATGGCGGGCCGGTTGATAACAACGGAACCATCAAGGCTGCACCGCGCGGCTATGTTTTATTGGCCGCTCCAAAAGTAGGCAACGCCGGCATGATCCAGGCAGACTCAGGATCTATCGGCCTGCTGGCGGGTAGCCGCGCCACCATAGACACATCTGGTACGGGGCTGGTTCGTTTTTCTGTTGACGCTGCTGCAGCCAATGCAGCAGTTGTTAACAGCGGCAAGCTGCTGGCAGACGGTGGGCAAGTCGCCTTGCTGGCCAGCGCAGTGGGTGATGCGATGGCAACCGTCATCAACCAGTCGGGGGTGATACGCGCCAACTCCGCGCAAGAGCGCAATGGCATGATTGTTCTGAGTGGCGGTCAAACGGGCGTGGTCAACGTGACGGGTACCCTTTCAACAACTGGCTACGGCGACAGACAGACCGGCGGTACCGTTCAGGTTCTGGGCGACAAGGTATTGCTTGCGCCGGGCGCGCGCATTGATGCATCGGGCCACACTGGTGGCGGTACGATATTGGTTGGCGGCGACTACCAGGGCAGCAACGCTGCTATGCAAAACGCTTCACGCGTGCATGTGGCGGCTGACACGAGCGTGAACGCAGATGCAGCCAGCAGCGGCAATGGCGGCAAGGTCGTAATTTGGGCCGATGGCGACACTCGTTTTGCGGGCAGCATCAGCGCCCGGGGTGGTGCAGCGGGCGGTGACGGCGGATTTGTCGAAGTCTCTGGCAAACACCAGCTTGATGTACAGGGCAGCGTTGACCTGACGGCGAACAAAGGCAAAGGCGGCACGCTCCTCTTTGACCCCACCGACATCACCATAGGTGCAGTCGCGGGTACTGTTCCGCCCAATAATGGGGGCCTACCTGATGTTGCGTTTGCCGATGTACCTGCCAGCTATGTAATCCAAGTAACACCCGCCCTGCGGGGCTACAGCGAGCTTTGGCTTCAGGCGAACAACAATATAACGCTCAACACCGCGTTGGCAATGAATCTTGGCAATGCCGTGCGCTTTGAGGCCAAAAACAGCATCAACATCAATGCCGCTATAACGGCAAGTGGCGGCATTACGCTGAACTCTGCCAATGGAACCATCTCAAGCACAGCAGCGGGCACCCTTACCAGTACGGGTGCGCCGAATGCAATCGCAGGCAATATCAGCGTCACTGCAGCTGGAAATGTCAGCCTGCTGGGTGCAATCACTGCAACAGGCGGAGCCGCTGGCGCAGGCTTGACAGGCAACACCGGCGGCACGGTTGGTATTACCGGGGTTGGTGGTGTCACCACGGTTGCCATTTCTGCCAGCGGTAGCGGCGGCGGTGCGGGTAACACGAACGGCGGCAACGCAGGCAGTATCACGATAGCGAACAGCACGGCAGGCAACATCAGCGTGGGCGCGCTCACAGCGCAAACCGGAGCAGCACTGGGCACAGGCGCAGGCGGCGTAGCAGGCACGGTCAGCGTTGCCAACAGCTTTGCGGGCGGCAACGTCACGACAGCGGCGATCACTACGGCAGGCGCGGCCAAAGGGCTGGGCGGC
>JBBRQQ010000038.1:0-27895 GCA_038226155.1 Burkholderiales bacterium | reverse complement strand
GGGCAGCTGTTTCGCGCTCCTTCAAGGAAAAATCAAGATCAATCAAAATGGTCAATGTGCCTTTTTATTCTGTAACTTAATTGAAAACATCATCAACAGAGACTATGTTGGAGTCACCCGTCAAGTTGCCCGCATTTTTCTCAAGAACCACAGATTCAGCCATGTCAGCCCTATTTCAAAATTTCATTCAAACCGCAAAGCACTGTACCAAGCTCACGCTGGCGTTGGGAATTAAGGTTTTAAGCCTGTGCGCGGTAGCTCTGGTCGCTTGGCCGCTCGTAGCCGCTGCGCAGCTCAAGGTCACGCCCGGCCTGAAAGACAGCTTGCAGACAAGCAGCGTGTTCAAAGACACCGTGCTGGTCGTTGGCGATTCATTGAGTGCTGAATATGGCCTCAAGCGCGGCACCGGCTGGGTCCCCTTGCTCGACAAACAAATCACACAAGATAAAAAATCTGCAAAGGTGATCAACGCCAGCATCAGCGGCGACACCACCTCTGGCGGGCGCTCGCGCCTAACTGCCCTGCTGACGCAGCACAAGCCCAGTGTGGTGGTGATCGAGCTGGGCGGCAACGACGCACTGCGCGGCCTGCCGCTGGACATGACCGAAAAAAATCTGTTGGAGATGACACAGCTCTCGAAAAAAGCCGGTGCCAAAGTGCTCATCGTCGGTATGCAGGTACCGCCCAACTACGGCGGCGCGTATGGCGCAACTTTCGCTGGCCTGTTTGCCAAGGTTGCGAAGGCCGAGAAAGTGTCGCTGGTGCCGTTTTTCCTCAAAGGCATCGCGGATGTCCAGGATTCATTGAGCCGCTTTCAGGCCGACCGCATTCACCCCAACGAAGCGTCGCAGCCCGCCATGCTGGCAAATGTGTGGCCTGAATTGAAAAAGTTGTTGAAATGAGTCTGGAGAAAATTTCTGCCGAGCAGGCACTGAACACACTGGGCAACTTTTCTGATGTGATCGACGCACGCAGCGAAGGCGAGTTCGCAGAAGACCACTTGCCAGGCGCCATCAACTGGCCCAGCCTGCATGACGATGAACGCAAAATCGTTGGCACGCAATACAAACAGATCAACGCCTTTGAGGCGAAAAAGCTGGGGGCAGCGCTGGTCGCCAAAAACATCGCGGCCCACATTGAACGCGATGTGATTGCCAAGCCGCGCGAGTGGCAACCGCTGGTATATTGCTGGCGCGGCGGCAAACGAAGCGGCTCGCTGGCGCTCATCCTGGACCAGATTGGTTTCAAGGTCACACTGGTTGAAGGCGGCTACAAGGCCTTCAGGGCCGCGCTGGTGCTCGATATTCCGCAACTGGCTGCGCGGTATAGCTACCGGGTGATTTGCGGCACCACAGGCTCTGGCAAAACGCGACTGCTGCAGGCCCTGAAAGCACAAGGCGCGCAGGTGCTGGACCTGGAGGCGCTGGCCAACCATCGCAGCTCAGTGCTGGGTGTCATGCCCGGTAAGCCGCAGCCCACGCAAAAAGCCTACGACAGTCTGATCTGGGCCGCCTTGCAGGGCTTCGATAACGCGTTGCCGGTCTACATTGAAAGCGAGAGCAAAAAAGTCGGCAACGTGGCCATTCCCGAAGGACTGATCACTGCGATGCGCTCCGCGCCCTGCCTGCAAATTGAATTGTCAGAAGATGCCCGGGTCGCCCTGCTGCTGGAGGACTACGACTTTTTTGTGAAGGACATCGAGTTTTTCTGTGAACGCCTGGGTGCGCTGACGCAAGCGCGCGGCAAAGAGGTTGTGCAGGACTGGCAGGCCAGATCACGCAGCGGCGACGTAGCCAGCGTGGTGCGCGAGCTGCTGATCAAACACTACGACCCGGTGTATTTGCAATCGATGAAACGCAATTTTGATTTATACGGCGAGGCGCAGACATTGCGGCCTGCCGGACACAGCCTGGAAGAGATGGAGACGCTGGCGCGGGAGATGATCAGCGCGTCGTAGCTGCGGAGACAGGCAACGAAAACTAAAATGCCCTTCAAGATAAAACACTTGAAAGGCTTTTCAGTTGCTATTGAATCAGTAGCTGCTCACGCCCGTATTTATTGATCTACAGCACTTTTTAGGGGTTAAAAATACTCAAAAACAGGTGAAAAATCGTCCAGAAACCTCAAACAGCCGGTGGCGTGCCGGTTTGGCCGTCAGTAGTTGGCTCGCCGCCCTCGCCCTCTTCGCCGCCTTCATCCGGCTCGTCAGGCTTGCCTTCAGCCTTGCGCTTTAATTTGTCTTCTTTTTTGCGCTTTTTGGCGAGCTCTTTTTGACGCTTTTCGTAACCATAATTGGGAGTTGCCACAGGCTGCTTTCGTTTGAATGTTGCCCTAACTGTAATGCATCAGAGCGAGTGCCTGAGCCAGGTCGGCCTGCAAGTCTTCTACGGCTTCAAGCCCAACCGAAAAGCGTACCAGCCCGCCCTTGTGCGGCCACGGCTGGCTACGGATGGCGGGTATGTCGTAAGGCGCGCACAGGCTCATGGGGCCGGCCCAGCTGTAACCCAGTTTGAAGAGCTTTAAGTTGTCGCAAAAACCATCGACCTGCGCCTGGCTGTAGCCGGGTTTGAACACCACACTCAGCAGGCACGCTGCTGCACTGCAATCGCGCTTGAAGACCTCATGGCCCGGCGAGCCTGCAAGCGCGGGGTGCAATACGGCGGCTATCTGCGGCTGGCCTTGCAGCCAAGTTGCCAGCGCCCGGGTTGAAATGTCTTGCGCTGCATAGCGCAGTGCCATCGAGTTAAGCCCGCGCAGCACCAGCTCACAATCATTGCCCGCCACGCCGTAGCCAACGCGCATGTGACAGGTGTTAATCAAGTGGTGCAGCGTTGCGTCATTGGTGACGACCGAACCCATCAGCACGTCTGCGCCGCCGCTCGGGTATTTGGTGAGGGCGTGGGCCGAGATGTCTGCGCCCAACTTGAAGGCGTTGAAGGCAATGCTCGCACCCCAGGTGTTGTCTAGCGCGGTGACGATGCCCTGCGGGTGGCAGTCAGCATGCGCTTTGACAGCCGCCACCAGCGCGGGCAGGTCAGGAAATTCCAGCGTGATGCTGCCCGGTGCCTCCAGCCAGACTAGCCGCGTTTTAACGCTGAGTTTGCTGGCCAAATCATCCGGGTTCATCGGGTCATAAAACTGGTGTGTGATGCCCCAAGCGGCCAGCTCAGCATTGGCAAAGGCTTTGTTGGGGCCATAGGCGTTGTCGGGTATAAGCAGCTCGTCGCCCGACTTTAAAAGCGCCATGCCGACCAGCGCCACCGCAGCCAGGCCACTGGGCACCAGCGTGCAGAACTTGCCGCCTTCCAGCGTGGCGATGCGCTCTTCCAGCGTGAAGGTTGTCGGCGTGCCGTGCAGGCCGTAGGTGTAGCCGGTTTTGTGCTTCCAGTCGCGGTTGCGCAGGGCTGCAACGCTGGGGAAGACGATGGTCGATGCGCGGTAAACACCCGGCTGCACCGATTCAAAACCCGCTGGGGATTTGTAGGGGTGGTGAATAAGGGCGGTGGATTGATCGGTCATCCGACAATGTTAGCGGCAGACTCTTAAACTTTCCATTTCGCCAGCAGTTGTTCTGGGCTCAGGGAGTCATAGCCCTCAAATGGCTGGTGAATCCACGGATTGGTGGGCAGCTCTTCTACCGAATAATCGGGCTTGAAGCTTGATACGCCTTTGGTCCAGATCACTGCGCTGCGCAGCTCGGTGATGGGCTTGTAGTTGTTGCGCAGCTGATGAATGACTGCGTTCAGGGTATGGCCGGTGTCGGCGAGGTCATCGACCAGCAGTACCTTGCCGGCGATTTCGCCCTTGGGCGTGGTGATGAAACGGGCGATGTCGAGGTTGCCCTGCGTCATGCCGGCATCTGCGCGGTACGAGCTGGTAGACATGATGGCCAGCGGCTTGTTGAAGATGCGTGACAGGATGTCGCCGGGCCGCATACCGCCACGCGCCAGGCACAGGATGGTGTCAAACTGCCAGCCCGATTGATGGAGCTTGATGGCCAGCTTTTCAATCAGGTTGTGGTACTCGTCATAGCTGACGTAGAGATGTTTGCCGTCTTCTGTCAACATATTCAATACTCCTGATTTAGTAGCTGTTTACACCCGCATTTATTGGGCTACAGCTCTATTTTTTTTATCTTAAAAATGACTATTTTGCGAGGTACGGGTGCTGCAGCATGATGGTGTGGTCGCGATCCGGGCTGGTCGAGACCATCGCAATCGGCACACCCGTGACCTGCTCGATGCGCTGCAGATACAGGCGCGCATTGACGGGCAGTTTGGCGTAGTCAGTGACGCCAACCGTGCTGTCGCTCCAGCCGTCCAGCGTCTCATAAATCGGCTTGCAACGCTCGATGTCGTCTGCGCCCATCGGCAATATGTCGGTAACTTCGCCATCAAGCTCGTAGCCGGTACATAGCAGCAGTTTGTCGATACCGTCGAGCACGTCGAGCTTGGTGATGCACAACCCGGTGAGGCCGTTGACCTGTGCCGAGCGCTTGAGCAATGCGGCATCAAACCAGCCGCAGCGGCGGTAGCGCCCTGTAACGACGCCACGCTCAGCGCCGACAGTACTCATGTGATAGCCGGGGGTACCGGGCGTTTGCCAATCAAGCTCGGTCGGGAAAGGGCCACCACCAACACGGGTGCAATAGGCTTTGGTGATGCCCAGGATGTAATGCAGCATGCCAGGGCCAACACCTGAGCCCGCCGCAGCGTTGCCAGCCACGCAATTGCTGGACGTGACATAAGGATAGGTGCCGTGATCTACATCGAGAAGCGTGCCCTGGGCGCCTTCAAACAACAGGTTGGCACCGGCCCTGTGCGCGTCATTGAGTTCACGCGACACGTCGGCCATCATGGGCCTCAGTGCCTCTGCGTGGCTGATGGCTTCAGCATAAGTCGCGTCAAAATCGATAGCGGGAGCGTTCAGGAAGGTAGTCAGTACGTGGTTGTGCAGGGTCAGCAGCTCGCGCAGCTTGCTTGCAAAGCGCTCGGGGTATTTGAGGTCCTGCACGCGCAGCGCGCGGCGGGCAATCTTGTCTTCATAGGCCGGGCCAATACCTTTGCCAGTCGTGCCGATTTTTTCGCGCCCGCCCTGCTCGCGCAGCGCTTCACGCGCTGTGTCCAGTGCGGCGTGAAAAGGCAGGATCAGCGGGCAGGCTTCGCTGATGCGCAAACGTGAGAGCACCTCGACACCAATCGCCTCAAGCTCGCTTATTTCCTTGAAAAGGTGCGTCGTGGACAGCACAACGCCGTTGCCGATGTAGCACTTCACGCCCGGGCGCATGATGCCGCTGGGTATGAGGTTCAACGCGGTCTTGACACCATTTATGACCAGCGTGTGGCCAGCGTTGTGGCCGCCCTGAAAGCGCACCACACCCTGCGCAGATTCTGTCAGCCAGTCAACGAGCTTGCCTTTGCCCTCATCACCCCACTGGGTGCCCACGACCACGACGTTGCGCCCTGCAGTGGCGGCTGGTTTGTTTGTCATCTTCAATTCTCGGTAAGGGGATGGGGGGGAATACGGAAACAGGCGCGGGTGATGTCAAGCTGTCTTGCTTAAAGGCTGGACAATCCAGCGACCCGCAACTTTTGCCAGCTCGCGGTCACAGTTGAACTCATTGACTTCATGCTCATGGCCGGGCAACACACACGCCACCGTCTCGCCACCAGCACGCAATGTAGCAATGGCGGCACGCAGGTCTGGATCTTCGGCCCACGGCGCGCGTACAGCGGCCTTCAGGGACCGGGGCGGCAACACACTGACAAGTTCCTTCAGGTCGAGGCTGAAACCAGCTGCTGGTCGATTGCGGCCAAACACGGCCCCGACTTCGTCATAACGCCCGCCGCGGGCAAGCTCTGCGCCCTGCCCGTAAATCGCAAAACGGGTACCGCTGTAGTAGGCATAGCCACGCAAGTCGGCCAGGTCAAAGCTGACCTTTACATCGCCTGCGTGGGTTACATGAGAGGCCAGCCATTTGAGGTCTTTCACTGCCTGGACGGCGACAGGCAAAGCGGCAAACGCACGTGCGGCCTCATCCAAAACTTTTTCGTCGCCATAGAGTTGGAGCAAGGCCTTAAGACCTGCGCTTACGGCTGCGCTGATGTTGCCCTTATCGTCAGAAAGGCTGGCTATCACGCTATCGAGTTCGCTGGAATCTTTGGCCGCAAGCGCAGCATGAATTAGCGACAGTGACTTGGCAGAAACAGCAGTGCCTGCCAGCAGACTGCTGACAATGCGTACATCGGCCATGTCAACCGCCAGCTTTTTAACGCCAGCAGCCGTGAGGCCTTCGAGCGCCAGCACTTGCGCTTCAAGATCAGCTTCGAGACCTGCATGACCGTAGATTTCAGCACCAAACTGTAATGGCTCACGCGTGGCGTGCGGGCGGTCGGCTCTGGTGTGCAGCACTGGACCGCAATAGCAAAGGCGGGCCACACCATTACGGTTGAGGAGGTGCGCATCAATGCGGGCAACCTGGGAGGTCGTGTCAGCGCGAAGGCCTAAAGTGCGACCAGAAAGCTGATCCACCAGCTTGAAGGTTTGCAAATCAAGTGCCTCGCCAGTACCCGTGAGCAGCGATTCAAGATGCTCAAGAAGCGGCGGCATGACGAGCTCGTAGCCGTAGCTGCGGGCTGTATCTAACAGCAGGCGGCGCAACTCTTCAATGTGACGCGCCTCGGAGGGCAGGACATCGGCAATTTGATCCGGCAATTGCCATGATGACGACCAGGCGGGCATGAAATTAAGGCGGGCTGTTAAAAACAGAATTTTACCGGGCTTACCGGCCGTTTTTGAGCCGCCTTTGGACTGTATTGGTCTGTGTTGGCCTCGAAGCAACAATTAGAGCTGAATACGGCTCACGGTGATGCCTTTAATCTTTAGTCCTCAGTCTTTACTTCTTGCCCGAAGGTGTAGGAGCCCCCGCACCCGAACCACGCATGGCCTTGAAGAAATCTGATGAGGGGTCGAGCACCATGACGTCGCTCTTTTTGCTGAAGCTGGCTTTGTAGGCATCCAGGCTGCGGTAGAACTGGGCAAACTGCGGGTCCTTGCCAAATGATTCGGCATACGTACGGGCCGCTTCGGCATCGCCTTCGCCCTTGACCTTTTGCGCATCACGATAGGCGTTGGCGATGGTGACCTCACGCTGGCGGTCGGCATCGGCGCGGATTTTTTCGCCCGCTGCCGCACCCGTGGAGCGCAGTTCGTTGGCCACACGCTGACGCTCGGCCACCATGCGCTTGTAGACCGAATCAGTGATCGCCTCTACGTAATCCACGCGGGTGATGCGCACATCAATAATATCAACGCCCCAGGGCTTGGCGCCCTGCACGGCGGTGAGTACTTCACGCTTCACATCGGCCATCAACGCTTCACGCTTGGATGACAGCAAATCCTTTACCGTGCGCTTATTGATTTCTTCCTGGAAGGCATTGCGTACCACGCGATTGAGCTGGTTGGCGCCAGCTTTTTCGTCCAGCCCGACGTTACGGATGTATTCGGTAGGCTGGGTGACGCGCCAGCGCACGTACCAATCAATCACCACACGCTGTTTCTCCAGCGTGAGCATCGGCTCTGCATCAACGCTGTCGAGGGTCAGCAGGCGTTTGTCGATGTACGACACGTTTTGAAACGGCGGCGGTAACTTGAAGTGCAGGCCAGGCGCCGTGATGACATCCTTGATTTGTCCCAGGGCATAGACAACGCCAAACTGGCGCTGGTCAACCACAAACAGCATGGAACTGAGCAAGGCCAGAACCACCAGCAGCGACGACGCGATAAATCCAACTCTGTTCACTTTTATATTCCTTGAAAGGGTTTTATCGGCTGCTTAACGGACATCACGGTCACGGGTGCGCGCGGCATCACGGGTGCGGGAGTCGGTGGTCGGCGAAGGTGTCTGCGCAGCCGATGTGGCAGGCGGCGGAAGGATCACAGAGCTGGGAGCCGCGTCGACTGCTGCCGCACCGCTACCCTGCCCGGTCATCTGCATGATCTTGTCGAGTGGCAGGTACAACAGGTTGGAGCCCTGACGTGACTCAACCATGACTTTGGTCACGTTGCTGTAAACCTGCTGCATGGTGTCGATGTACATGCGGTCCCTGGTAACTTGCGGTGCTTTCTGATATTCGGCCAGCACCGAGCGAAAGCGCTGGGAGTCACCCTGGGCCTGCGCCACGATGCGGGCCTTGTAGGCATCAGACTCTTCCTTCAACCGTGAAGCAGAGCCTACCGCACGGGGAACCACGTCATTGGCGTAGGCTTGGGCTTCGTTTTTAGCCCGCTCGCGTTCTTGCCCGGCTTTGAGCACATCATCAAACGCGGCTTGTACCTGCTCTGGCGGGCGCACACCGCTTTGTTGCAGGTTGATGCCGACGACTTCAACACCGACCTTGTAACGGTCGAGAATGGTCTGCATCAGGGCGCGCACGCGTGGCGCAATCTGGTCGCGTTCTTCGGCCAGGGCTGAATCCATTTTCATTTTGCCAACCACTTCACGTACCGCAGTTTCAGCTGCCTGCACGACGGCATTGGCGGGATCTTTGCTCTCGAACAAATAAGCACGGGCATCGTTCAGGCGGTACTGCACGGCAAACTTGATTTCGACGATATTTTCATCTTCAGTCAACATAGCGGACTCGCGCAGGCCGGTGGCCTTGATGACGGTGTCACGTCCAACATCCACGGAACGGATTTGCGTGACCACCACCAGTTCATGCCGCTGGACCGGGTAAGGCAGGCGCCAGTTAAAGCCCGCACCAACAGTGGAGTGATATTTTCCAAACTGGGTGATAACCGCCTGCTGGCCCTCTTGCACAATGAAAAAGCCGGTGCCGAGCCAGATCAAAACAGCCACGGCAGCAATCAGCCCAACGCCTATACCCGCACTTTTCATGTCCGGCTGAAAGCCTCCACCACTGCCGCCTCCGCCACCACTGCTACCGTTGCCGCCAGCGGGACGGTTGCGCGAGCCAGCGTTTTTACCGCCGAACAGGCCACCCAGTTTGCGGTTGAAATCACGCCACAATTCGTCCAAGTCTGGTGGCCCCTGGTTGGAGCCCTGCGCCTTGGGGCGATTTTCGGGCTTTGGAGGCTGATCAGGCTGGCTAGGCTGCGTCGGTTGGTTGCCACCATCAGCAGGGGTTTGCGCTGGCGGCTTGGAGCTGTCGCCTGCGGGTTTATCATCCTCGCGGCCCCAGCGTGGATCGTTGAGGTTGAACATCCCCCAAGACCGTTGTTTGAAACGACTGGGAAAGGACAACACACTGTGCATGACGGGGTTCAGTTTCATGGAATCAAGCTCATTTTTATACTCACCACAACATTGTGCCCAATTCGGCCAGCGATTCAGCCAACGACCTCAAAGGCCAGTGGGGTATCAAGGTCTGGTTTTACTACTGCATAGCTGGAAAGCACTTGACGCAGCTCTGGTAAGCCATCACCCGCCTTTGCGCTCACAAAGACGCGTCTTACGCGCTTCACAGAATCAGAAAACGCGTCCTTCACTTCAAACATATCACTTAAATGAAGCGGCCAGCGGGATTTTTCAAGGGCGTCTAGTTTGTTGAAGACTAAAACCTGCGGCACATCGGCGGCCCCAATTTCTTCCAGCACGCGTTGGACCTGCTCAATTTGCCCCAGGTGATCGGGGTTTGCCCCATCGACCACATGCAGCAACAGATCAGCTTCTGCGGCCTCTTGTAAGGTCGCAGCAAACGCATCAACCAGGCCGTGCGGCAGATCTCGAATAAAGCCAACGGTATCGGACAACGAAACGGAGCGCTGCGCATCACCCAAATAAAGCTGCCGCGTGGTGGTGTCTAAAGTGGCAAATAATTGGTCGGCTGCGTAGGCTCGCGCTTTGACCAACGCATTGAAAAGCGTGGATTTGCCTGCGTTGGTGTAGCCGACGAGGGAGATGGTGAACGAATTGCGCCGCTCACGTTGACGCCGCTGTGTTTGGCGCTGTTTTTTGACCTTAGACAAGCGGTCTTTGGTGCGTTTTATGGCGTCACCAATCATGCGTTTGTCCAGCTCAATCTGCTTTTCGCCAGGGCCACCTCGCACACCGGCACCCCCGGTTTGACGCTCCAGGTGAGACCAGCGCCGCACTAGCCGGGTGGACACGTATTGCAAGCGGGCCAACTCAACCTGCAACTTACCCTCATGGCTTTGCGCACGTTGGGCGAAAATTTCCAGAATCAGCAGCGTTCTGTCATTGACAGGGAGTTCAAGATGCCGTTCAAGATTACGCTGCTGGGCGGGGCTGAGCGACTGGTCAAAAAGTACCTCTGTCGCGCCAACTTGTTGGGCCAGCATTTTTATCTCGTCGGCTTTTCCGCTGCCAATAAACAGGGCCGCATCCGGTGACCTTCGCTTGCAAGTGATGCGCTCGGCTGGTTGTAGACCAGCGGTTTGCGCCAGCAGTCCAAGCTCTTCAAGCTGGCTGTCGAAATTGGGCAAACCCAAGTCAACACCCACCAGGATCACTAGCGGTTTGGTCGCAATCCTGGACTGCTTGGGCAGGCCTGAGAAGTCTTGAGAACTCAGGTGCCAGCGCTTTCATCAGGTTCTGCCGCGGAGAAATTAACAGCGCGTCCCGGAACTATGGTCGAGATAGCGTGCTTGTATACCATTTGCGTGACCGTGTTGCGAAGCAAAACCACATACTGATCGAATGATTCAATCTGACCCTGCAACTTTATTCCGTTAACGAGGTAAATGGAAACAGGAACATGTTCTCGACGCAAAGTATTGAGAAACGGATCCTGAAGTAACTGACCTTTGTTATTGCTCACGATATTTTCCGTGTTCAAGAGTTAATGAACTTCGACAATACCACAGGGAAACTACTAACCCCTGTAGTCCTAGTCTGATTCCTTGCCCTTAAAAGGGTTCTGTGAAGTTTTCATCTGAATTCGCATGGGCGTACCGGTCAAATCGAACTCCTTGCGAAAGCGCCCCTCGAGGTAGCGCTTGTAGGACTCGCTAACGTGCTCCAGCGAATTGCCATGCACGATGATGATCGGCGGGTTCATGCCGCCCTGGTGCGCATAACGCAGCTTGGGGCGGAATACACCCGAGCGCTGAGGTTGCTGGAACTGCACGGCCTCCAGCAGCAGCCGCGTCAGCACCGGTGTCGACATTTTGCGGTTGGCAGACGCATGTGCTTGAGCAATCGACTTCCAGACTGGTGCCAGCCCCTGGCGCTTGATGGCAGAAATATAGTGAATAGAGGCGAACTTCAGGAATGTCAGACGGGTTTCGATAGACCGGGCCAGCGTTTCGCGCTGGTAGCTGTCAACCGCATCCCATTTGTTGATGGCCAGTACAACCGCACGGCCGCTCTCAAGGATGTAGCCCGCAATGTGTGCATCCTGATCGGTGACACCTTGCGTGGCATCCAGAAGCAAAAGTACCACGTTGGAATTTTCAATCGCTTGCAGGGTTTTGACGACCGAGAACTTCTCGATCGCCTCAAAGACCTTGCCTTTGCGCCGCAAGCCTGCGGTGTCAATCAGTTCGAACTTTTGTCCTGCCCGCTCGAACGGCACTGAAATGGCATCGCGCGTGGTGCCGGGAAGATCAAACGCCACGAGGCGCTCTTCGCCGAGCCAGGTGTTGATGAGCGTTGATTTGCCGACGTTTGGCCGACCAGCGACTGCGAGCCGGATGACCGACGGATCTAGCGGCTCGGCATCTTCGTCCACCTCTGGCAAATGAAGCAGCTCTAGCGCCGTGTCAACCAGCGTGCGCATACCCTGACCATGCGCAGCGGACACCGCCACTACCTCGCCCAGACCCAGTTCAAAAAACTCTGAAAGCTGAACGCCCTCGGTCATTCCCTCAGACTTGTTCGCAGTCAGCAGCGTGGGTTTGCCAAGTTTGCGAAGGTATTTGGCGATGTCGTGGTCTTGCGCATTGACCCCTGCCCTTGCATCAACCACAAAAACAACCACGTCTGCTTCAGCGACCGCCTGCCGGGTCTGTTTGGCCATTTCCTTGTAGATGCCACTCTGCGCATCTGGCTCAAAACCACCAGTATCAATGACGATGTATTCGTGCTCGCCGAGGTTTCCGTTTCCGTAGTGACGGTCGCGGGTCAACCCGGCAAAGTCGGCAACGATCGCATCACGGGTCTTGGTCAGCCGGTTAAAAAGCGTTGATTTGCCTACATTGGGGCGGCCAACTATGGCGATGACAGGTTTCATTGAGGCATTTCAGGTGACCCGACACGTACTCAGCTCTACTCGGGTGCAAAACCGTAAATGCCGCCGTTGCGCGTGACCGCAATCAGGATGTTGCCGACCAGCACCGGAGCCGCCGCTATGGCACTGCCATCTGTGGTGAGGCGGTTCAAAACAGAACCATCCTGGCGCGACAGCAGGTGAACAAAACCGGCTAAATCGCCAATCGCAATCGAGCGACCGACCACTAATGGAGCAGTCAGTTGGCGATAGCGCAAAACATCTGTCGTCCACGCCCGCTCGCCATCGGTACGTTGCCATGCAAACACGACACCATCCGATTCGGTACCAAACAGGAAACGGTCATCACCATGAATGCCCTGCGAGCCGTTGGCGGCCCTCGTCCACAGCAGGTTTCCGCGCGCTGTATTGACACAGCCCACGCTGGCCTGGAATGCTCGGGCGCAGACGATGTCGCCATCCCGGCTCACGCGTCCGACCAAATCCACGAGTCGCTCCACGTCATTGATGCCACGCGGCGAGGCAATCGGGGCTTCCCAGCGGATACTTCCGCTGGAAGGATTCATGCCAGCCAGCCGTCCGGCCAGACCTACGACCAGCGTATCACCCACCGCCAGTATCACACCTGACTGCCTCAATACCAGTGGCTCGTTGGGTCGCTGCTGGGCCCACAGCTTTTTGCCAGTCTGACCGTCAAAAGCGTTGACCGACCTGTCCGCTGCAAGCACAAACACACGCCCTCCTGCAACAAATGGTGCCGTGTAAACCTGTGCATTGAGCTTTTGACGCCAGATTTCGCGCCCCTCCTGCAATGCGACCAGATCGTTGGATCGCGTAACCACTGCGGCGATCCTGCCATCACTGCCAACACCTGCCGCAATCGGGCTGCCCACATTGGTCCGCCACAAATCGCCGCCAGTACGTGCGTCAAGCGCCGCGACCGAACCGTCACTACCCGCCACAAATACCGTCGAACCGGAAACATTCACATCGAGCGGAAAATTGACCTGCCCGATACGCGCGCTCCAGACCTGTTTGGCTGAAACGGCACCACTCACGCTTTGCAGAGCAGCGGGCTGTGGCTTGGTCGAACCACCGCCAAAAAACGAACCATTAAACATCGAGCAGCCAGGCAGAATGACTATCAAAATAATAGCTAGCTGCGCCCTTAAAATATAAGCCGACGGCATATAAGACATCATTTTTTCAACTCCGAATCAGCCACGGGCATTACCGGTTTGGATATAGCAGCGTCTGGATCCACCCCTAACGCATTGAGTTTGACCTCGACCAAACGCCGATATTCAGCACGGTCATCAAGCCCCTTGTAGGCCTTTTCGTATTCGGATTTGGCCTCACTCTTTTTGCCTTGGGCAAGCAAAATGTCGCCGCGCCGATCAAAAGCCAAAGCCGCGAAATCCTTGGGGAAAGAGCCAGATACCAGCTTAAGAGCTTCGTCATAGGCTTTTATTTCAAGCAGAATACCGGCCAGCCGCAACTTTGCTATGGACTGGTAACCTTCATCGGATGCCTTGTCGGCAACCCAGGTCAGCGCTGCGCGCGAAGCATCTACATTGCCCTTGTCGTAGTAGGTTCTTGCCGCAAGAAGCCCCGCCTGCTCAGCATAGATCGTGCCGCCAAAACGGTCTTTCATGTCTGCGAATGAGCGGTCCAGACGCGTTGCATCGCCGGACTGCACCGCCCGTTCAACCTCGTCATACATGACCGATGCCTGCGATGCCTGGCGGCCTTGCCAATATTGGTAGCCGTTCCAGGCAGCCACGCTACCAAAAACGACAATCAGTGCCCAAGTGATGAGGTCTCCGTACTGCTTCCAGAAGTGCTTGAGTTCATCAAGCTGCTCCTGTTCTTCGAGATCAAGGTGTTTTGCCATAAAAGTATGCTTTAAAAATCTGCGCTGTGTTGCCATTTGCCATCGCGGATCGGCTCGTAGTGGACGGGGTTCGGGTTGGACTGATTGTAAAGGGCCATTGCCCTGCAATTAGCGGGTGCCTCAGCTTTGCAGACTGGCGGCCCATGCAGCAACGTCATCAAGCCGCTGAAGTACCTGATTTGATGGTGCGTCAGTTTTATCGCCTCGCAGCGATTTGACCGCAACACACCCCTGCGCAAGCTCGGCAGCTCCAAAAATAAGCGCAAACCGCGCGCCACTTCCATCAGCCTTCTTGAACTGCGCCTTCATGCTGCCCATGCCTTCAATTGTGGCACCAGCATGCATCTGGACACTGACACCGGCAGCACGCAAGGCCTGAAGGATTTGGAGTGCAGCAGGCAGCGCATCGGATTCAGGAATGACGGCATACACATCAGGAACAGGCAACGTCACTGGATGACCCTGCTGGCGCACCAGCTCCAGCACGCGTTCAACACCAAGTGCCCAACCCACTGCAGGTGCAGCCTTGCCGCCTATTTGCTCAATGAGGTAGTCGTATCGGCCACCACCGCAGATCGTGCCCTGCGAGCCCAGACTGTCAGTGATGAACTCAAACACCGTCAGGTTGTAATAGTCCATGCCGCGCACCAGCCTCGGGTTGATGCGGTACGAAATGCCATTGGCATCAAGAATGGCTTTAACGCTGTTGAAGTGTTTTAGCGAAGCGTCACCCAGAAAATCCATGAGCCTCGGTGCCTGCTCAAGCATGGACTGCATCTTCGGATTTTTACTGTCCAGAACTCGCAGTGGATTGCTGTGCAAACGGCGCCTTGCTTCTTCGTCCAGCAGATTCTGATTGGCCTCCAGATAGCCTATGAGCGCTGCACGATGCTGCTTGCGCTCCTCGGGCTGCCCAAGGCTGTTCAGTTCCAGTCGTACATCCTGCAATCCCAGCTCTTTCCAGAGCGCGTCAGCCAGCAAAATGAGCTCGGCATCGACCTCAGCTCCAGGGAACCCCAAAGCCTCTGCGCCAATCTGGTGAAACTGGCGGTAGCGTCCGCGCTGTGGCCTCTCGTGCCTAAACATCGGCCCCATGTAGTACAGCCTCTTACCGCCGTCGTAAAGCATGGAGTGCTCGGCAACGGCTCGCACAACGCCCGCCGTATTTTCAGGGCGTAACGTCAGGGCTTCGCCATTAAGCCTGTCATCAAAAGAGTACATCTCTTTTTCGACAATGTCGGTGACCTCGCCGAGTCCCCTGACAAACAGGGGCGTGGGCTCGACGATAGGTGTACGGATATTGCGATAGGCATAGCGGGCCATCAGGCTGCGAACCTTCTCCTCAAGCCATTCCCAGCACGCCGAATCAGGCGGCAATATGTCGTTCATGCCTTTGACGGCAACTAACTTTTCAGCCATGTAGGTAGTTATGCGACTTCGGCAGCGGCGTGCGGGCCAAAGCGCTTTTCAATGTAGTTTTCAACGATGACGCGGAAATCCTGCGCGATGTTGTCGCCGCGCAAGGTGACGCTTTTTTCGCCGTCGATATAAACCGGCGCTGCGGGTGCCTCGCCAGAACCCGGCAAGCTGATGCCGATATCGGCGTGCTTGCTCTCACCGGGACCATTGACGATGCATCCCATTACCGCCACCTTGAGTTTTTCGACACCGGGATATTGCTCCCGCCAAACCGGCATCTGAGCTCTGAGAAAATTATCAATTTCCTGGGTGAGTTCCTGGAAAGTCGTGCTGGTTGTGCGTCCGCATCCAGGACACGCCGTGACGCTGGGAACAAAGCTCCGCAAATCCAGCGCCTGCAGGATTTCTGACGCTATCACCACTTCCTGGGTACGCGCCTCGCCGGGCTGCGGCGTCAGCGACACACGGATGGTGTCGCCTATGCCTTCCTGCAACAGGATGGACAAGGCAGTTGCGGAAGCTACCGTCCCCTTCGTGCCCATGCCGGCTTCAGTCAACCCAAGATGAAGTGCATAGCTCCCACGTTTGGCCAACTCGCGATAAACAGAAATCAGATCCTGAACACCACTGACTTTGCAGGACAAAATAATCTGATCGGGATTCATGCCCATTTCTTCAGCCAGAAGGGCGGAATCCATAGCGGAACTGATGAGCGCCTCATACATGACCTGTTTGGCATCCCATGGCTTTGCCCTGGCACTGTTTTCGTCCATCAAATTTGCCAGTAATTCCTGATCCAGGCTGCCCCAGTTAACACCTATGCGAACCGCCTTATTCCAACGGATGGCGGCTTCAATCATTTGACCGAACTGTCTGTCGTGTTTGTCTCCCTTGCCAACGTTGCCGGGGTTAATCCGGTATTTGGACAAGGCCTGTGCGCAGGCTGGATAGTCGGTTAGCAGGCGGTGGCCGTTGTAGTGAAAGTCACCAATCAGAGGTACATCAATCCCCATGCGGTCAAGTTGTTCACGCACGTAAGGCACAGCCTGCGCTGCTTCGGGCGTGTTGACTGTAATTCGAACCATTTCAGAACCAGCCAGCGCCAACTCTTTTACCTGTATGGCGGTACCAATCGCATCAACCGTATCAGTATTGGTCATGGACTGTATGCGAACCGGGGCATCGCCGCCCACAGTCACTGTGCGTGAACCCCATACAACCTTGGCCTGACGGGAACGACGCGCTTTTGGGAGTGCGACATCGACTGGATTGCTGGTGAACACTATCTCACCTCAAATCTTGCAACATTGTCCTTGGCGACAGCGCTCAAATCAAAGGCCTTGCCACGCACCTGTACCGAAGTCACATCGGCGCGGCCAACTATCGCGGCAAGTGGCAAGGCGCCCGTTGCACCGACCACTTCACCAGCATTCAGTATTCGGCGTAACACCACTTGCCCTTTGGAGTCTGTCACCTCGACCCATGACTCACTTTTAGCGCTAAATACCACGATGCCAGTTGAAGTCATTGAGGCGCTTGCAGGATTACCCGGTGCAGCGATTGGCTGGGCAACAGTCTCGGAAGGACGAGCTGGCGGCGCAGGAGTCACGGGTGAGGCAGAAGTTGCACCCGATACCTGGGCAGGTGTGAGCAGTGCACTTGCCGCAGCCATCTCTGGGGGAGCTGGCTCGCGGTCGGCCGCGAAAGGCTTGGCCGCGTCCGCTTGGTCATTTGCGCGCACCACGGCAGCCGGAAAGGCAGGAGGGACGGCGGCTACTTTGACAGGCTCCCCATCAGCCATTCCCGAAAGCGCATCCGATTTGGCTCCGCTAACACCCGTCTTTAAGGCCGGAAAGAAAATCAGTACTAAAGCGCCCATCAACAAAATCAACCCTGCGAGTACCGCTGGGCGGGAAATCTGAGTCCAGATTGAAGGGCTTGGGCCGTCCCCGGGCGCTCTAAACGGTGCATTGATGCTCGCACCCTGATATGTGAGTCTGGGACTACTGGTTTGAGGCAGACGCTGAAGCACTTGTGCAGGATCAATCTTGAGGGTACGGCATACGCTGGAGGCCAAAGCGCGTACAAACACGGCATCTGGCAACAAGTCAAATCGATCTGACTCCAGCGCTTCAAGTTTTTTAACTGGAACCTTAAGCGCAACCGCCAGCGCAGCAATATGCAGCCCTGCGGCTTCACGGGCCTGCTTGAGTAATCCCCCAGCACTGATTGGCGCCATCACCGCGTCAACGTCGCTGGATGAGGAATGATCCACATTCCCTGCCTGATGACCATTTAATGACATCGTAGCGAGGTCACTCATTGAATGCTCCCTTTTCATAAGCACTCGCTTCGCGTGACTGACCATAACGTTTTTTCAACTGGTCGCCTAGCTGGGACATGCCTTCGCGATTGTTCAGGCGCTGCTCAATCTTTATGCCCAGCCAAAGGGTTTCTGCGTTGGCGAGATTGCTGTTATTTAATCGCCGAATATAAAACTGCGCCCTTGTAAGCTCGCCGCGGTCATACAAAAGGCTGGCGAGGTTATAGCCCGTAAGAGGATTGCCGGCATCAATCTGATACGAGCGCATCAGACTGTCCTCGGCCTCTGCCCGCTGCCCCGCCCGAACCTGGCAAACGCCCAGTGCCATCAAGCTCTTGGCCTGACCACCGTAAGTCGGGTTGTTCACAGCCTGCGTAAATAGCTTGAATGACTCCGGAAACTTCGACTGCTGGCACAAAAGCCAACCGTAGTTGTGCGCTACATCGGCATCTCGCGGGTTAAGTGCAAGAGCCCTGCGAAAACTGTCCTCAGCCAGTGGCGTGTCATTCAAACGCATGTAGACAAGGCCACGCAGGTTATACGCATCAGCAAAACCCGGATCAATGACCAGCGCCTGCTTCAACTCGTCAAGCGCAACGTTGGTCTGCCCCTGTTCAAAATAGCCGCTCGCAAGCTCAAGGCGAAGACGAGCCCGCCTTCGGGCTTCGGGCTCATCTGACTCGGTCATGATGTCTGTTTTTCCTCCCACCTGACCTGGCGCGCCCTGGCGACCGGCACAAGAGGTTAGAAGTACAGCTGCCCAACACACCGATATCCATGCGGCATGACGGAGAAATTTCATACGGTTATCCCCTTATCCACAACGACCTTGATTTTCCCAAGCATACCGCGCCGCTGTGATGCCATGCGCTCCCGTACACCAGTGCGGTCCTGTACCCCACCAGCCAATTGCCCGCACGCGGCATCGATGTCGTCACCGCGAGTTTTACGCACCGTTGTGACAATCCCGGCATCCATAAGGATTTTTGCAAAAGCGGTAACCTGCGCAGTACCGGAACGCTTCAGACCGGAAGCAGGAAAAGGATTGAAAGGAATCAGATTGAATTTGCCGGCCAAGCCTTGTCTGGCATGTTGCTGCATCAGGGTGACGAGTTGCTGCGCCTGCTCGGGCTGGTCGTTAACATTTTCGAGCATGCAATATTCAAAAGTGATGAAATCGCGCGGCGCATGTTGCTGGTAACGGGTGCAGGCTTCAAGCAGTTCAGCTATCGGGTATTTTTTATTCAGCGGGACGATGTTACTGCGCAAAGCGTCTTCCGGTGCGTGCAGCGACACTGCAAGGGAAACGGGGCAATCCTGTGCCAGACGATCCATCATGGGAATTACACCTGAGGTAGACACTGTCACACGACGGCGCGATAGCCCATAGCCGTGATCGTCAAGCATGACGCGAAGCGCAGGCAACAGTTGCGAATAATTTTGCAAAGGCTCGCCCATACCCATCATCACGATGTTCGAAATGACACGCTCGTCCTTCTTGAATTGCTTGCGCAGTGAGTGCTCTGCAAACCACAGCTGCGCCACGATTTCTGCAGTAGTGAGGTTGCGGCTGAACCCTTGATGGCCCGTTGAGCAAAACCGGCAACCCACAGCACAACCCGCTTGCGACGAAATACACAAAGTGCCACGATCAGATTCGGGAATGAAAACGGTTTCAATCACGTCCCCGGCACCAACATCAAAAAGCCATTTGACAGTACCGTCAGCAGAGTCATGACGTGAAACGACCTTGAGCCCGTCAATAGACGCGGATGCCGGCAACTTTTCACGTAGAGACTTTGCCAGGTCAGTCATCTGGTCAAAGCTCGATGCGCCCTTCTGGTGAATCCAGCGAAACAGTTGCGTGGCCCGAAAGCGCTTCTCACCCAAGCCCTCGCAAAAGGCCGCCAGACCTTCCAGGTCGTAATCAAGCAAATTGGCGGTCATGTCAAGCTCGCTAGTGCAGCGCGCTTGACAGCGCACCTGCAAGAGCCGCCCAAAGCAAGCAGTAACCCACGAAGAGTGCAGCTTGTTGTGGCGGCAAACATATCAGCGCGAGTAAATATTCATGCCAGGGAAAAAGAAGCTGATTTCTTCTTTGGCAGTTTCAACGGCATCAGAACCATGGACTGCATTTGCATCAATGCTCTCGGCAAAGTCAGCGCGGATGGTTCCTGCGGCAGCCTTTTTAGGATCTGTCGCGCCCATCAAGTCGCGGTTTTTGAGGATGGCGTTCTCTCCTTCAAGTGCCTGAATCATGACCGGGCCGGAAATCATGAACGAAACCAGATCCTTGAAAAAGGGGCGTTCTTTATGAACGCCATAAAAAGCCTCAGCCTCGCCACGCGAAAGGTGCGCCAACTTGGCGGCAACCACCTTCAGACCAGCAGCCTCGAAGCGGGCGTAGATCTGGCCGATAACATTTTTTGCCACTGCGTCGGGCTTGATGATGGAGAGAGTGCGTTCGATTGCCATTTTTTTCCTTAAGCTGGGGATTTTGCCGGAATATTCAAAATGAATACAGCCTATGATTTTAACCCGTGAGCGCTGTCATATCTTGCCACCAGCCTCTCCATATTCCGGCACCATGAATATCGGGGAATAGGTTTACCTGTTACCACCGCGGCTTCCGCCACCCCGGTTTCCATTACCGCTGCCGCTCCCCCGATCGCCGTTACCACGGCGCTGGCCATTTCCGGATCCACCAGAGCCGGGATTACCGCGACGCTGCTGTCCTTGACCTTGGCCCTGTCCTTGGCGCTGACGGGTAAATGTGTCGGCTCCAATATAGCCAAATGATGTTTTCATGGGATCGGGCTGCGCAGTTCCGCCGTTTTTATCACTTCTGTCACCACGGTCATCGCGGCGCTGTTGTCCTTGCCCACCCGTATTGCCACGTTGATTTGTACCGGGATTGGCGCCAAAGCCGGTCGGCTGGGAATATCTATTGCCGGAACCCAAACTACCCCCACCCTGACCACGTCCGTTACCGCTCCGCCGCCGATTCCCAGCAATATTGCTGTTGTGCGGTGCCCCGTTGCCGTTATCAGGCGGCTGCAGCTCATGTGGATCCTGCTCCATGTCCTCGCCGTCTCCGGGCGAAACCTCTTGTCGGCTAAATCCCTCAGGCGCAGCGCCGGAAGAGCTCGAACGGCCTCTGCCTCCCCGGGAACGGTCTCCCCGACGCGGGCCGCGTCCCTCGCGCACCTGCTCTGTATTGCCCGAACTTTGCAAGAAACTCTGATTGGCAGAGCCACTACGCGGATCACCTCGTGACTCAGAGCGATTGACGGCACTTGTCAGCGCCCAGATATCACGCTCATCAAGCTCTACAAACGCGCCTCGCTTGAGGCCCCTGGGCAAAACCATGGCCCCATAACGTATACGGATAAGACGGCTCACGGCGTGACCTACTGCTTCGAACATTCGCCTGACTTCGCGGTTCCGTCCTTCGGAAAGCGTCACCTTGTACCAGCAGTTCGCGCCCTCACCACCGCCTGCTTCCAGCGAAGTGAATTGGGCAGTGCCATCGTCCAGAAGCACGCCATCGAGTAAACGCTTTTTCTCATCATTGCTCAAAGCACCCAGCACCCGGACAGCATATTCACGCTCAAGGCCAAATCGTGGGTGCATCAGCTTGTTAGCTAACTCCCCGGAGCTTGTCAGAAGCAACAAGCCCTCTGTATTGAGGTCGAGCCGCCCGACAGACTGCCACTTTCCCTGAAAAAGCTTGGGCAAGCGCCGAAACACGGTAGGTCGATTTTGAGGGTCGTCGTGGGTCACAACCTCGCCTGCGGGCTTGTGATATGCAATTACCCGAGGTGGCGGTGGGTCAATGCGCAGGCGCACCGGTTTGCCGTTGACTTTGACCGTGTCGCCGAACTGGATGCGCTGGCCGATGTGCGCCGGCTCTCCGTTAACCGAAATGCGCCCCTCCAGGATGAGTTGCTCCATTTCCAGGCGCGACCCCAAACCTGCCTGGGCCAACACTTTATGCAGTTTCGGCGACTCGGGCTGGGGAGACAGTACACGCTTGAGCGCGGACAGTTCGGGATCAGCTTCATCGGTATCGAATTGACCGGTAACAACTTCCTCGAACCGCGTTGCAGCTACCGAAGCTTGCCCCGAGAGCGCGTTTGTGACTGGATCAGACGGCGATTGGCCATTAGCCTCATGCGGCACTACAGCTCTCTGATTGTCTGGTGGGTTCATGCTTTTTCAATCATGCGGGTGAATCATTGGGTGGCACTCCGTCCACAAGGGCAGGAATCACGCTTGCAGGCGCTTCAGGTGGCACCGAATCGGCCATACCGAACTCAATCTGCTCCAGCATGGTGGCCTGCCCGGTACCGCCATCCATGGAAGGCAATTGATCCAGCGAGTCCACCCCGAGATCATCCAGAAATTGCTTGGTTGTAGCGAATAGAGCTGGCCTTCCAACTGTCTCACGATGCCCTATTACTTCTACCCAGCCACGATCCTCAAGCTGCTTGAGGATAAGGCTGTTGATAGTGACACCCCGGATATCTTCCATATCACCACGGGTTACTGGCTGGCGGTAAGCAATGATGGCAAGGGTTTCCAGCGTAGCTCTTGTGTAGCGCGGTGGTTTCTCGGGGTGCAGCCTGTCAAGGTACTCGCGCATCTGGGGACGACTCTGAAAGCGCCAACCGGTTGCCACATGCACCAGTTCCACGCCCTTGCCTGACCAGTCGTTTTGCAAGTCCTCAAGCGCAAGCCTGATGCTGTCGGCCGTGAGCTCACCATTGAACAAAACACCCATCTCTCGCAACGGCAAGGGCTGTTGAGCGCATATCAATGCCGTTTCGAGGACGCGCCTAGCATCCGTCGTATTCATGATTTCTTGTTTCCGAAAAAGTCGGTAGGGAACCTGTGAGCGCGACGCAGGCTGGAATGCAATGCTGGTGGGAACCCACCGTGCCCGCGTTTTATGTATTCAGCAAGCCTAAACTCGCTTTATTTAATTGTATCGCAGACCCAAACTGTCGATAGCCATTTGTATGTCAACAGGCAGACTGGACTCGAACTCCAAATATTGGCCGGTTACGGGATGCGCGAAAGCCAGCTTGTATGCGTGCAGAGCCTGACGCATCAAACCAGCCGCTTGTCGCCCCCCGTACAACTCGTCAGACACCAGCGGATGACTCAACGCGGCCATGTGAACGCGAATTTGATGGGTGCGCCCCGTCCGCAACCTGCATTGCACCAAACAGTGGTGCAGCCCGCTTTGCAGCAGTGCAATCTCGGTAGACGCCGTTTTCCCGGGGGACTTGACCAGATCCACTGCCGCCATTTTCAGCCGGTTTCGCGGGTCACGTCCTACTGCCAGTTCAACCTGGCGGACTTTCTGTCCGTGCCATGCACCATGAGCCAGCGCAATGTACTGCCGGCTCACACTGCGGGCCGCAATCATGGAAACCAGTTGATCCATGACCTGCCGCTGACGCGCCACCACCATCAACCCGCTGGTGTCCTTGTCGAGGCGATGCACAATACCCGCGCGCGGCAGCAAACAGGCCGCCGCATCGCGCGCCAACAAGCCATTGAGCAAAGTGCCGCTCCAGTTGCCGGGTGCCGGATGAACCACCAGGCCAGCAGGTTTGTTGACGACCAACAAAAAATCATCTTCAAAAACCACGTCCAGCGCCATGACTTCGGGCTTGAATGCCTGGCTTTGAGGGGTAGGCTTTAGCTCGATGCTGATGCTATCCATCGCCTTGACGCGGGCGGAGGATTTTGCAAGCTTCAAGCCGTTAACCCGTACCAGTCCCGCCGCTATCATTTGCTGCAGGTAGCTGCGGGAGAACTCCGGAACAATATCAGCCAAGACACGGTCAAGGCGCACGCCATGGCCTTCCAGTGGCACACGCACTTCTCGTAGCTCGACTTCGGTATCGGCTGCCCCCTCGAAACTATCGTCCGCAATGTCAGGCAGCAAGACCTTGCCCGATATAATCTGTTTGTCCTGTTCCAAGTCAGTCATTAGTAGGGGTCAATTGCAATGTTCTCCACCAAATTATCCGTTGTTCTCAATAGGTCTCCGCTTGCCGCAGCATTTTTAGCGCTTTGCGTTGTAGTCGCCGGTTGCTCCAGCAAACCCTTGGATCGAACCAGCAACTGGAGCCCAAACAAACTTTATTCCGAGGCAAAAGACGAAGCCAACTCTGGCGCCTACGACAAGGCCATTCCACTTTTTGAAAAACTCGAAGGTCGTGCGGCTGGCACACCACTTGCACAGCAGGCAGAACTTGAAAAGGCATATGCTCAATACAAGACCGGGGATCAGGCCCAGTCTGTTGCAACCTTGAACCGCTTCATGAAGCTGCACCCAGCCAGCCCTGCTTTCGATTACGCCCTGTACATGAAGGGCATCGTTAACTTTAATGATAATCTCGGCCTGTTTTCGTCGATTTCCCGTCAGGATTTGTCAGAGCGCGACCAGAAAGCGGCCAAAGAATCCTTTGAATCCTTCAAGGAGTTGGCCACACGCTTTCCGGATTCGAAATACACGCCCGATGCCCGTATGCGCATGAGCTACACCGTCAACTCGCTGGCCCAGTCTGAGGTCCACGTGGCGCGCTACTATTATTCGCGAGGTGCGTATATTGCCGCCATCAACCGGGCACAGACGGCAATTGCTGACTATCGCGACGTGCCAGCGCTCGAAGAGGCAACCTATATTGTCTACAAGTCCTACGATGCCTTGGGCATGACCCAATTGCGTGACGATACCCGGCGAATTCTCGAACAAACCTACCCCAAAAGCGAGTTCGTGACAAAAGGCTTCAGGTCTGCGGATAGTCCGTGGTGGAAGTTTTGGTAAGGCTGTCCAGCCTGTCCAGCAAAGCCGCTTCAGAGCCCAGTCTTTCCATCGGCGGAAGCGCTCTTAGCAGCCGTTTGCCATAGCCCATAGAAACGAGTCGGGTGTCACACACAACCAATACGCCCTGATCTGTTTCGCGGCGGATTAGTCGCCCAGCACCCTGCTTCAAGGCAACGGCGGCTTCCGGCAAAAAGTAGTCATTGAATGGGCTACGCCCTTCGGCCTCCAGCGCCTTTGAGCGTGCCTCTGCCATCGGGTCATTCGGCGGCGGAAACGGCAGTTTATCAATAACCACCAGCTGAAGAGCTTCCCCCGGCACGTCAATACCCTCCCAGAACGAAGCGGACGCGACCAGAACGCAGCCACATTGCCCGCCAAAGGCGTCTACCGTACTTCCCAGACGAAAGCGCTCTATCAGCTCTCTTTTCGGCATGGATCCCTGAACCAGCACCTCCATGTCGCCGGAATTCTCGAAAGTCCGTTGCAGGGCTTCACCAATTGTTCGAAGAGCCCTGAGCGTGGTGGTCAAAACCATGGTTCGCCCACGCAGTTGCTTCGCCCAATGAGCCACTTTTTCAGCTACCATCAAAGCATGGGTCGGGTCTGAAGGCTTTGGTAAATTTTGCGGAATATAGATGGCGGACTGACGAGAATAGTTGAACGGACTACCGACGCGCAAAATCCGGGCTGCATCCAGGCCGCAAGGCTGTGTAAACCAACTTAAGGTTTCATCATCACCCAAGGTAGCGGACGTAAATATCCAGGATTTCGCTGCCTCCCCAGGCGCTCCCAAAAGCCTGGTTTTGACTGCGTCCGCAATGTTCAGAGGGGACTCAACCAGCCGCAGTTGCAGACCTACATCCAGCCACCGGACACAGCCCGTATCACACGCGCCGGAAAATCCGCGCGTCCTTTCGGCCAGTTGCCCGGCCCGTTCAAAAAGTCTGGCAAAGTCTGGCGCAATTTCACTGACTGTCGCGATCGCATCAGAGGCGCGGGAAAGCGCAGCGTGCAGGGCCTCCAGCGCCGCATCCCACGCATTCGCATCAATACCCTCTGGCGCAGCACCCGTCCATCGCAACTTGCTGCCCGACTGGCTTTTGCCCGCACACAGTCTTAATTCCCTGGCCGCCTTTTCACAGCCAGCGGCCACCGTTTGCCAGTCAACCAGTCCCCGCGCCAGTTGCAAGCCGCATCCGAGCAAATCTCGACAAAAATCGAGTAATTGGCTGGTGGTAAGGTTTTTACCAAGAAATTGCACGCCTGTTTCATTGAGCTGGTGCGCCTCATCAAAAATTGCGATGCGCACGCTGGGCAGCAACTCCGCCACACCTGACTCACGAACTGCAAGATCGGCAAAGAAAAGATGATGGTTTATGACCACTACATCCGCTGCCATCGCCTCCCGCCGCGCAAGATTGACATGGCAGCCACGAAACTGCGGGCATTTGGCACCGAGGCAGTTCTCGCGCGTGGAGGTCACCAACGGGATCAACGGGGAGCGCTCATCCAGGCCAGGCAGTTCGGCCAGATCGCCTGTACGGCTAAGTGGAGCCCATTCCTCAATTTTGGCGAGTGAGCGCAGCTGGGCGCGATCCGCTTGGCTGATTTCATGCCGTAACAGCAGCAGGCGGTGCATGCAAACATAACTGGCGCGGCCCTTCAGCAGCGCCGTACGCACCGGTACGCCCAGGGCCTCTACAAGGCGCGGCAAATCGCGGCCAAACAACTGGTCCTGTAATGCTTTGGTTGCAGTAGAAACCAGCACCCGCTCGCCGCTGAGGAGCGCAGGGACCAGATATGAAAACGTCTTGCCAACACCCGTACTGGCTTCCACGACCAGCGCCTCGGAGTCTTCGATGGCGCGCGCCACTGCTAGCGCCATTTCGGTCTGGCCAGAGCGGACTACAAAATGGTCGGCTGCACGAGACAGAATGCCGTTAGCGGCAAACGCCTCCTGAACCTCAAGCTCAAGATTCATCAGGCGGGTTCAGGCGTGTCAAGTGAGGATTCGAGTTGCGCGATCTGGTCGCGAAGGTGCAATCGGCGTTTTTTGAAGCGCCTGAGCAGGAGCTCGTCAATAGGCCGTGCGTGAGCCGTGAGATCGACCAACGCATTGAGGTCGGCATGTTCGATTTTGAGCTCGATCAGGTGCCGTTCTGGGGAATGTAGGTTTAAGTCCAAGGTATTTTTTCAACACGCGCCGCTTGAACTGATAATACGAGGAATACGCATATAAATCGAGTCTTCGTGACCCGACAATCTGGAAGATGTCAAAAGGCTATCGAATCACGGCGTCCACGGGCATCCACAAGGGTGACAGGGACTATCAACAGGATCAGGTCAACCTGATAAGCCATCAACGGGTTTCTGGTTGCATACTGGGCATCGTTGCCGACGGCATGGGTGGTCGCAGCGGTGGGCGCAAAGCCTCAGATCAAGTCATGCTGACGGCCAAGCAACTTTTTGAACGCTACTCGCCCGACACGGACGATGCGCCCGCCCTGCTCAAGCAGATCGTTGAGGAGGCACATATTGTCATCAAGCTGACGGCTGTATCAGCCGAACAGGAGCCACACAGCACGCTCGCGGCTTTTCTCATCAATCCAGCCGGTGACTGCCACTGGGTTCATGCTGGTGATTCACGTATCTATCACTTTCATGGCAGCAAGCTGGTGCATCGCACGGTAGATCACTCCTATGTCCAGACACTGGTGGACAAAGGCGAAATCACCGATGATGAAGCCAACGTACATCCCCAGTCAAATATCCTTATGGGCTGCCTGGGAACCGAGGACGCACCACCCATCACCCATCACTTCATCAAGCAGCTGATGCCCGAGGACGTACTCATAGCCTGCAGCGATGGTGTCTGGCATTACTTTAGCGCCAGTGAAATGGGCTCCGCTTTATCCATGCTGTCACCAAGGGAGGCGACAGAATTCCTGATTCAGAAGGCACGCTCACGCGCCAGAGGCGGCGGCGACAATTTGTCGCTGGTAATTGTAAAGCTCGAGCCTCTGGGATAAGAAGCTGCCCGCTATTGCGGTTTAGGCAAGGGGTTGGCGGGTGGTTTGGTCTGGTTCGCCAGATCCCGTTCATACCGGGACTGTCGCTCTTTGGCTTTTTCCAGCCGCTCATTGAATTTTTGTACTTCCTCCGCAGACGACGTCTGTTTGCTCTTGCGGCTGTCGGCCTTCTGC
>JBBRQQ010000037.1:0-28619 GCA_038226155.1 Burkholderiales bacterium | reverse complement strand
TGATGACGGTTTTGCTACTTAAGGTCTCGGGCGTGGCTTTGCAGGAGAAGGACATTGCCGAGCGACGTCCTGGGTACCGCGAGTACATCGCCCGCACGAATGCCTTCTTCCCAGGCAGGCGGCGGCAGACAAGCCAAGGAGACGTGACCACATGATTGCCTTGCACGACAGGGCGGTCTGCCCGATGCGAACATGCTGAACTACCTCGCCGCATACGGTGCCACTGCGGTGGTGATGTTGGCCTTGGATCTAATCTGGCTCGGTGTCATCGCGAAGTCCCTCTATCGCGACGGCATCGGACATCTGATGGCAGATCCACCCAACCTGGTGGCGGGCGGCGTTTTCTACCTGCTGTACCCGGTCGGCATCTTGCTCTTTGCAGTTGCACCCGCGGCCTGGTCCGGAGGTTTTGCAGCTCCGGCAGACGTGCCTTGGTCGCGCGCAATCTTGGCCGGCGCACTGTTTGGCTTCTTTGCTTATGCCACCTACGACCTCAGCAACCTTGCCACGCTACGGGGCTGGACGTTGCGCCTGACACTGCTTGATATCGCCTGGGGCACGGCACTCACTGCCGCATCAGCCGCGGCGGGCCGCTGGGCGCTAGGACTCATGATATGAGTTGCGCGAGGGCGCGCCCCCCGAGAACACAGAAAGGAACACTTTCGCGCATGAGAACACTTTTAATCACCATCACGCTACTCTTAGCGGTTTTTTTATTGCCGACTGCTTCCTTTGCACATCAGCCCAGGATCGTAAAAGAGAACCCGACTATCGTCATGTTGCCAGAAGTCTCCAAGGCCTATTACGGGACCCTTGATGGGAAACCTGCGGTCTACACGATCAGATCCGAAAAAGCTTTCGCCCTCTACGTCGGAATACTTGTCCCGGACATTGCGGGTCAAAAGAAAGATGTCTCGGCTGTTATTTTGAAAGATGGCAAACCACTCGCACTTCTGAATAGTGCGAACTTTCAGTGGAAGATATTTTTTGAAGAATTTGGCCGCGACACCTACTGGCAGGGACCTGATTACAAGGCACAGGTAGATGCGGGCACATACGAGATACGTGTCACAAGCACCAACAATGACAGCAAATACTCGCTCGCTGTCGGCGAGATAGAAACTTTCGACTTTAAGGAAGGCATGAATGCGCTCACACTTATTCCAGAACTTAAAAAAGATTTCTTTAATAAATCACCCGTAGGCTTCATCCTGTCGCCACTGGGATGGGGTTTCATTCTCATTATGTTTGCGCTGGCGTTTGCATTCGGATTTATCTATCGCACGCTGCTTAAACAATTTGCAAAAAATGCAACTCGCTGCGCCAGTAAAAATATTGGTACAAATGACAGAATGGTGCGAGCGGCTATCGGCGCCTTACTTCTCCTCGTTGCAATAACCACCACATGGAGTCCATGGTTGCTTTTCTTCTCAGGCTTTGCCTTTTTTGAAGCACTGTTTAGCTGGTGTGGACTTTATGCGGCCTTTGGTAAAAACACCTGTACGGTTCATTAATGGGATTCTGAACAATTTTTGTGTCGTCCCGAAGGGTACGCAATCTGGAAGGCGCATGCCTCATTTTTTATTTGCGGTGGGTACGCGTCGTTACAGCGATCAACTTTTCTGTGCAGCAACCCAATCTGCAAGTTTTGGGGTGAGGCGTCGCGTAAAGCCAACTTGGTGGAGAACTCATGGAACGACTTGAATACGACCGTTTCGGCGGTCCGGAAGTGCTACACCTCGCGTCCTTCACGCTACCGCAGCCACAGGCCAACGAGGTGCTCGTGCGCGTTGCGGCGGCCTCCATCAACCCGCTGGACTGGAAGATTCGCAGCGGCGACATGAAGATGTTCACCGGGTCGAGGTTTCCCCGGGCGATGGGTAGCGACTTTGCGGGGACGGTAGAGGCCGTCGGCTCGAAAGTTTCGGATCTATTGCCGGGTGATGCCGTGCTGGGCACGGTGCCCATGAAGGCTTCCGGGGCGTTTGCCCCGATGCTCATCACCACACGAGACCTTGTGGTGAAGAAGCCTGACAGCCTGTCGTTTGCCGAGGCGGCTAGCCTGCCTGTTGCAGGGGTAACCGCGTGGCTAGTGTTGGTCAAGTATGCCGGCCTGATGCCTGGTCAGAAGCTGTTCATCAACGGCGCTACTGGTGCCGTCGGGCACGCGGCGATTGCAATCGCCCGTGAGATCGGAGCAGAGGTGACCGGTCGTGTAGGTCCGCAATCCATCGAACAGGCGCAATCGCTGGGGCTTAGCCATGCCCTGGACTACACGAAGCCGCTGCCGACGACGCTGGACGGAACCTTCGATGTCGTGTTCGATGCCAACGGAAGCCTAAATATCGGGGAAGGTGATCGGCTGATCAAACAGGGCGGCAAAGTCTTTGATATCGCACCGACAAAGTGGAAGTTTTTGAAGGCCCTTGTATCCCGCTCCCGCAAGGTCGTTATCGCAAACATGAAGGCCGAAAACCTGCAGCCTGTAGTCGATCTTGCTGCAGGCAACAAGCTAGCGATTCCTGTCGTTCAAATGGTCTCCCTGGCTCAGGCCCCAGCGCTGCTGGCGTCGTTGGAACAGGGCAAGCGCCTCAACGGGAAGGCCGTCATCGCGTTTCCTGATGAGCGATGAACCGCTGCGATCATGACACTACGCCCAAGACTTTTTCCCGATACAAGGCGACCGGCCGAAGGTGGCTCGTGTGGATCGTCATCGGGCTGGGCATCCTGGGGCTGGTGATCGCGGGCGCGCTGTCCATTGTCGTTCCCGTCTTTCGATTCCCACATCCGACCGGGCCCTACGCGATTGGCACGCTGACTTACCACTGGGTGGATGCCTCACGTAGCGACATTCTCAATGCAGATCCGAACGCTCGTCGTGAACTGATAGCGCAGGTCTGGTATCCCGCCGACGCCCACCCAGCGTCCCCGTATGCACCGTACATGCAAGAGGCCGAAGCCGTGACGGCGGCCATTGCGCGCATCCACGATAAGCCCCGGTTCCTCTTCGGCCAGTTCGGGTATGTCACGACGAACGCCGTTGCTTTCGTGCGCCGGCTTTCGCTGGCTTTTTTGACCGCCACCTAATGGGCCGCGCGGCGAATCTGCTGGATGAGCCCGCCAAACGCGACCCGGAGGTGCTGTTCAAATCACGTCCGCCATAAAAACTAAGCGTCGCGTTTGCGCTTTGACCACACCAGTAGTCCAGTGCCAACAGCCATCGCAACTACCCCAACGATTAGCCACGTTATTGAACCGCCAACAATTGGTTCGCAGTTTGCAACACAAAGAAAAAGAACAGGGTTCATTTGAATTAAGTCAGCTCCCTGTAATGACCAAAACAGGCCCAGTGCGACGAGGATGATTCCGAAAATTATTTTAAACACGGATGACTGCGTCAGGTTCGGCCCCTGCACTGCCACAAGGAAGGCGTTGCTTGCGCAGGATCTCCCGCACATTGCGCGTTACAAAGACATGGAGAAACTGGGTAATTCGGGCGGTCTTTGCCAGCTCAAGGCGTTCTTGCTCGTAGAGCAGGGCGACCTTGTCGACCGGCTCATGGCACTGTTCCGCCAAGCACTCAATGAGCCGTTGCTGGTCGGGCGGTTTGATTTCCAAAACTGACATGGGATGGCCTGACAGGGATGTAACGTACAGTCAGTTTGAACCTTTGTTCGCCGTAGCACAGTGCGCTAGCGCACAGACCAGGCCCAGATCAGCCGCCAGATTCGCCATGTACCGAAACTCCGCCTGCTATCCGCCGCCTGCCATTCAAAAAAGGTGAGGCCGATGATGACCAAAACCCTTACCGGGCAAGCGCTGGCGGGGAACAATCATCATTGACAGCCATTGAATTTCCACAGCTTGTTTAACCATGCAATGACAACCTCATTCATCAATCGTGGGTTCTCAACCTGACAGTGAGAAGCAGCCCCTCGCCTTTGATTGATCTTTGACTCCTTTGACTGAACAATCATGTGTCGGGCCTAAAAGGGCAACTTCAGATTGCAATCTACACGGTCTCAATCTGAATGTCTGTGCGTTGTCGTACCCAGGGCGTGGTTTCGTTATTCGGTGGGTAAGGCCCGTCGCATTGAGACGAACAGCCCAATCGCTGTCAACGCCAGCACGGTTGCCAATCCGAAGGCCCAACGTGGATCGACGGCCCACAGCGCACCGGCCACGAGCGACGCGGGCAGGTACAGCACGCCGGTGACGAAGTTGTAGGCGCCCACCGCGGTGGCGCGGCGATCAGGCTCGATATCGGCGATGAAGGCCTTGCTCTGCGACTCTTCAGTGGCGTAGAAGACTCCATACACCGCGAACAACAGGGCGATCTGCCAACCTTCCGTGGCCCAGACGAGTGCGAGGTTAATCAGCGCATACAGGCCGTAGCCGAGGATCACAATGTGCCGACGACCGACCGCGTCACCCAATCGTCCAACCAGCGGCGCAGCGACGACACATACCGCATTGAAAAATGCGTACAGCAGCACGGTGTCGGTCATGCTAAAACCCAACGCATGCGCTTTGAGAAGGAGAAATCCAAGACTGTAGTAACCCAGTGCGAACACGCCGGCGGGCACCAGAAAGCGCTTGAAGTCTGCGCTCAATGCTCTCCAGTTGGCACTGACACTTTCGCGCGCATGCGGCGTGCCCGGCTGGTCTTTCATCATCGCCAGCACCACGATGCTCGCCGCGGCTGGCACCAGGGCTACCCAGAACAGCGTGCGGTAGGCCTCAGTCGACTCGCCCAGCCAGCGCAGCAAGGCATAAGCGAGTAGCGGGCCAAACACCGCCCCTGCCTTGTCCAGCGCCTTGTGTACGCCAAATGAATAGCCGCGTGTGGCCGGGTCAGCCAGCGAAGACAGCCAAGCGTCGCGCGGCGGCCCGCGAAAGCCTTTGCCCAAGCGCTCAATAACTCGAAACACGCTCATGCCGACGACAGTTGAAGAGACCAGCAGGATGGTCTTGGCCAAGGTCGAGAAGCCGTAGCCGGCCAGCGCAAAGGCCTTGCGCTTGCCGCTACGGTCAGACAACCAGCCAGCCAGGTAGTTCAGGGACGACGCCGAGAAATCGGCCAGCCCTTCGATCAACCCGAGTAAGGCGCTCGAGCCACCTGCCACGGTCGTGAAAAATACGGCGAAGACCGAGAAGATTGCTTCGGAGCTGAGGTCAGTCAGGAAGCTGACGACGCCGAGCTTGACGACTTCAGGGTTCAGCTTTGCTTTGCCCACGGCGTCTTTGACCAGCGGGTTCAGCCCCGTAGTGTGGTGGTCATTGCCAGCCATAGCGCCGGATGTAGAAGCGCTTCATCACCGTGGTGAGTACGCAATAGCCGAGCAGAATAGCCACCAGCCAGCCGTAGTAGGCCAGCGGCAAGGCCTGCAGTTTGAAGTAGCCTGCCAGCGGCCCCCACGGCAGCCACAGGCCGATGGCCATGATTGTCAGCGTCATCGCCATCAGCGGCACCGCCGCGCGGCTCTGGACGAAGGGCAGCTTGGGCGTACGCAGCATGTGTACCACCAGCGTCTGGGTGAGCAGGCTGACAACGAACCAGCCCGACTGAAACAGGCCTTGGCTACCCACGCTGCTGGCATTGAAAACCCACCACATCACGGAGAAGGTAGCGATATCGAATAGAGAACTGATCGGCCCAAAGAACAGCATAAAGCGGCCAATGTCGGATGGGTTCCACCTCAAGGGCTTGGTAACAAGGTCAGGGTCGACGTTGTCAAACGGGATACCGGTTTGGCTGATGTCGTAGAGCAGGTTCAGCACCAGCAGCTGCAGCGGTAGCATCGGCAAGAAAGGCAGAAAGGCACTGGCCACCAGCACTGAGAGGACATTGCCGAAGTTGGATGAGGCTGTCATGCGGATGTACTTCAGCATGTTGCAGAAGGTCGTACGGCCTTCAACCACGCCGTCGTCCAGTACCAGCAGGCTTTTTTCCAGCAGAATGATGTCGGCCGCTTCCTTGGCGATGTCCACCGCGCTGTCTACGCTGATGCCGATGTCAGCCGCCCGCAGCGCCGGGGCATCGTTGATGCCGTCGCCCATGAAGCCCACCACGTGGCCATTGGCGCGCAAGGCGCGAACGATGCGTTCTTTATGCAGCGGTGTGAGCTTGGCGAAAATGTGATGCTGCTGGGCAGCGGCTTTCAGACCGTCCTCGGTCATGACCTCGACCTGCGCGCCCAACAACACAGCGTCGGCTGTCAAACCGACCTGGCGGCAGACATGGGCTGTCACCAGGTCGTTGTCGCCGGTCAGCACTTTCACCGTGATGCCGTGCGCCGCGAGTTTTTTGAGTGCCGGTGCCGCTGACTCTTTCGGCGGGTCGAGGAATGCGATGTAGCCGATCAATGTAAGCCCGCTCTCGTCGGCCACCGAGTAAGTGGTCTGGCTCGGCGGCAGCGTCTTGACGGCCACCGCCACCACCCGCAGCCCCTCGGCGTTGAGTCCAGCGGTGACAGCTTGCGTGCGCGCCATCAGCGCCGCGTCCAGTGGCAGGGTGGGCATGGTGCGCTCGCCATCCAGGCTGGCATCCAGAGGATCCTGGCTGCGCACCTGCGTGCAGATCGCCAGCACCTCTTCTACCGCGCCTTTGCAGATGAGTTCGTGGTGCTGGTCTTGCCCGCCCACCAGCGTTGCTACCACCACCGACATGCGCCTGCGCTCGAAGTCGAAGGGGATCTCATCGACCTTACGGTAGGCTTCCCTAAGCTTCAATTCGGCAGCGATTTCGACACGTTCGAGCACCGCGCGATCCAGCAGGTTTTTCAGCCCGGTCTGGTAATAACTGTTGAGGAAGGCGAAGTTCAGCACCTCGCCGGTATCCTGGCCGTACGCATCAGCATGGCGCGCCAGCGCGATGCGGTCTTGCGTGAGCGTGCCGGTTTTGTCGGTGCACAGGATGTCCATCGCGCCGAAGTTCTGGATCGCATCCAGCCGCTTGACGACGACCTTCTTGCGCGACAGCAACACCGCTCCCTTGGCCAGCGTGCTGGTCACGATCATCGGCAACATCTCGGGCGTAAGGCCTACAGCCACCGACAGCGCGAACAGGAAGGCCTGCAGCCAGTCGCCCTTGGTGTAGCCGTTGACGAGAAAGACGATCGGCACCATCACCGCAGCGAAGCGGATCAACAGCCAGCTGACGCTGTTGACGCCTGCCTGGAAGGCGTTGGGCGTGGTTTCGGTGGCGCTGGCGTGCGCGGCCAGCGTGCCGAAGTAACTGCGCGCCCCTGTGGCCACCACTAATGCGGTGGCGGTGCCCGATGTGACATTGGTGCCCATGAACACCAGGTTGCGCTGGTCGAGCGGGCCGACGGCTGTTGCGGTACCGGCAGCAGGTGCGGCAACCGGTGGCGCGGTTTGAGAGAACTTCTCGACCGGCAACGACTCGCCGGTCATCGCCGACTGGGCGACGAACAAGTCGCGCGCGGTGAGCACCCGGCAGTCGGCGGGGATCATGTCGCCTGCCGACAAGGCCACCACGTCGCCTGCCACCAGTTCGCGCACAGCAATCTCTTGCGGCTTGGTTGCAGTCGATGGGGCCGTGCCATCGCCGCGGCGGATCACGGTGGTCTTGTTGCTGACCATCGCACGCAGGCTATCGGCGGCGCGATGAGATCGGCCCTCCTGGACAAAACGGACCACGGTGCTCAGCGTCACCATCACCGCTATCACCACCGTTGCCTTGCTGTCCGCACTCAGGAATGACAGCACGGCGAGCACCGTTAACAGCACATTGAACGGATTCAGATAGCAGTGCCACAGGTGCAGCCAGCCGGGCAGCGGCGGCTCGTGCGCAATTTCATTGGGCCCGTCTCGCGCCAGGCGGCGTACGGCTTCGGCACTGTCCAGCCCATCTGCCTGCGATTGCAGGCGTGCCAGCGCAGCAGCGGTATCGTCTTGCGCAGCCGCCAGCAGGGTTTGAGACAGCGTAAGTACGCCTGCGGCAGCAATACCGGCGCCAGCGGCTGGCGATGGCATGGGCGCTGGCGCAGCGACTAGCGCACCCAGCAAGGGGCGGCGTTCGAAATGCCGCTTAATACGACGACGCCGCAGGAAGTTACTGAAGCCTTGGGTGAGAGTCTTTTGCACGGAAGCCTTACTCTTCATGACGGGCGCGTTGCCCGCCCACAACGCCGGTCAGCGCGCCCCCTTGTGATCCTTTTGACCGCTGTTCTTGTGTCTTCCCAAAACCTCTGCAGGCTCCGTTGGCTTCGCTTGCGTTCCCGGGTCGTGCGGTGGCTGGGGATGCGTCGGTTTAATCGGCGGAATTGAGCGTTTGAGCGGTTGGTTAGTTTGGGCCAAGGGGAAGCCTCCAGAAAGAGTTGAAGTGTTGGTCGCACGGCCAATACCGTTGCGAAAGGTCACCATAGTACAAAGCATTTTTTTTAACAGTGCGGTAGCGCACGCTGGGTAGTCTTATTTTTTCCGACCAGGTCGCTCACGTTGCTCATTAAATCGACTCCGTAGCCTGAAGTTTTTACTGCGATGTGTAGTTTTGTGTGTTTGCACACAGACTCAATGCTGAATGCCACGCATACTTGACTTCATGACTCATATCACCACGGTTACCAGTTGCAAGACCACAGGTGCTCCGTCATCACTCCATCCAGCATCTGTTACGACACCTTCCGCAGCCAAAGTGCCTGCGAGAGACTCCCTGTCAAACCTTTTTCAATACCTTTAACCCGAAGCGGAACAACGTCATGATGCACAGATTCAAAATTGGCGACAAAGTCAGCTGGCACATTGAGTTTGGCCCTGCCAGCGGCACTGTCACCAGGGTGCATACTCATGACACCGACCACAACGGTCAGACGCGCCACTGCACTGAGGCGGACCCGCAGTACGAAATACGTAGCTTCACAACAGACCACATAGCCATGCACAAGGGGCAAGCCTTGCACCACCTGAAATGAATGATCGAATCGCTGAGTTATTGGCACAAATGGCGGCGCTTGAGCGTGACCTGCATACGGCTGTGCAGAGCCAGGAAAGCAAAATGTTTTTCCAGATCAAAGGCAAGCGCGTCGAGTTTGAACGCAGCGTACTGGCTGCACACCGCAAGCTAAAAAAGAGCTTTTTTCGCTGGCTGATGACCGACCGGCCGCAAAATTTAATCACTGGCCCGGTGATCTACGCCATGATTATTCCGCTGCTCATGCTTGATGCATGCGTGAGCTTTTACCAGTGGGCCTGCTTTCCAATTTATGGCATTGTTAAAGTGCAACGCGGCGACTATATCGTGTTTGACCGCAGGCACCTCGCCTACCTTAACAGCATTGAAAAGTTTCATTGCACCTACTGCGAATACGGTACCGGGCTGATGGCTTACATGGGAGAAATTTTGGCGCGAACCGAACAGTATTTTTGCCCCATCAAACACGCCCACAAAATTCTGGGCACCCACACCCGCTACAACCGCTTTCTCGAATACGGCGAGGCCGACGCCTACGAGGCCAAGTTAGAAGAATTCAGGGTGGCGCTGGGGGGCAAGAAGTAGGGCGCAACGCCCTTCGGATAGCTGTAACCCACTTGGGGCGAGTTGACGTGTCACGGAAGCGGTATGCCCGACATCACATCATGCTCGACAAAATATTTGTGCGACATCACCACCAGTTGCGCCTCGGTCGGGTGGTCAACGAGCTCCCAGCCAATGATCTGCACCAACAAGTGCGGCCTGTGTTTGGTGACGTAGTGACGAAAGTCGCTGAGTGCAGTGTGTGACCCCGCCACCACGATTTGCCGGATTTTTGTCAGGTCGTCGCACACCTCGCCAAAAAACTCATGTTCATCACGTACTTCACTGCCGTGCTGCCTTGTGTAGTGGGCATGGGCCTGAACTTTTTTCAGCTCAATGTGCGCGGCATCGAATTGCAAAATTTTTGCGTTGTGGTGGTCGATCCAGACGACCGCGTGAAATAGTGACATGAAATGCTCCAGTAGAGGTATGTGGCGAACAGTTAATTAACAGTCGACTAGCAGCATGGTGCGCGAAACCTGGTTCTGTGTATGTACGCTGGCTAACGTTTGCCGTTTATTTTTAATGGTTTGGCAACCAGTGCCGACAGCCCGCTATCAGTAAGCGGCGTGGCAGATCTACTCATCTCTGCCTTGACCAAGCCATCTGCTTGCGGCGTTGTGGCTTACAAGGATGCGGGTTAACGCCCCCTTCGCGCCATGCGCTCAAGTCGACAACCTGAACCCAGTGCAGATTTTCTAAATCCAACTGGAGTTTCGCCATGGCATTTTCGTCAAGCAGCAAAAAAAACAGGCTGCTAGCTGCCTTACCCGACTCTGTTTTACAGCGCTGGTTACCGCAGCTGGAGTGGGTTTGTATGCCGCTCGGGCGAGTACTGCATGGGTCGGGCCAGCTGTTAAGTCATGTGTACTTTCCAGTGACCGCGACGGTGTCATTGATTTACGCGACCAGCAGTGGCGCGTCTTCTGCTGTGGCGTGTATCGGATGCGAGGGGCTTGTTGGCGTTGAAGCGTTCATGGGTGGGCATTCAATGCCAGGCCACGCAGTAGTGCAAAGCGAGGGCTACGGCTTCAGGCTGTCAGCAGCCCTGGTAAAGAAAGAGTTTGAGGGCAATAGCCTTACGATGCAGCTGTTGCTGCGCTATATCGAAGCGTTGCTGATTCAAATTGCGCAACTGGCGGTTTGTAGCCGTCACCACTCGCTTGAACAAAGACTTAGCCGTTGGCTGCTATGGCAACTAGACCATCTTCACGCCAGCGAAATATTAGCCACGCATGAACGAATCGCCAACCTGCTTGGCGTGCGCCGCGAAAGCGTGAGCGAGGGTTTGGGTAAATTGCAGAACCGAGGTGTCATTCGATACAGCCGTGGTCATATCTCAATCGAAAACCGCATCGGGCTGGAAAAGCAAAGCTGTGAGTGCGCCCATGTCATCAAGTTGGCCTACGAACACTTGCCCACCAGTAATGTGGGCATGGTGGCTAAGGCATGTGCGGGCACGGGGGTGGCAGCGGCACCGCACAGGCTTTGGCGCGACCCTGTGGTGGCTTAACGGCCGGACGCGTCAGCCGATCGCGTAGCTTCAAACAAAAACCAGGTGCGACGTTCGGTTTCGTCAATCCAGACTTCAATCAGACTGGCGCTGGCGATGTCGCGGTGGTCGTTGCACAAATCGTGCGCTTCCCGAAAGTTGGCGGCGAGTGATTTATTGTCGTCACGCAGCTCGGCCAGCATGTCTGATGGCTCGACATAGTCCGCATCGTTATCCAGCACGCGCTGAGTACGCGCGATATGCCCGATCGAGCGCAGCGTTTGCCCACCTACCTTTCGAATGCGTTCTGCGATGGGATCCGTCATCGCAAAAAGCTGGTCAGCCTGGTCGTCGAGGAGTAGGTGGTAATCCCTAAAGTGCGGGCCGCTCATATGCCAATGAAAGTTTTTGGTCTTCAGGTAGATCGCAAACACGTCGGCAAGAACGGCGTTCAGGGCAGCAGCGATGTCTTTGGTTGCCTTCGCCTTCAGGTCGGTGGGCGTGGCCAGTGGCGCTTCTCGGCGCTGTCTAAGCGTGCGCGCCTTTTTGGTGTCGGACGGGTTCATTGATTTTCTCCAGAGTGGTTGACTTGATGGACTGTTTTTACTTCCCGGCCGGAATGGTGTCTGTGCGCTAGCGCACGCTCGCAGCATGGCTTGCGTTGCAAATTGGTTATCTGCATGTGAAAAATCGTGATGTTTGGCGTTTTGTAAGGGCTAAAAGTGCCTTATGCCCAATAGATTCGGGCGTAACTAGCTACGAAATAAATAGCATTACCGTCATCTGAAGTCCATGAGCGCCTTGCATGGGGTTCTCGTCAGCAGCCAACGCAGGCTTGTCCTACAGCGGAAGCAGCCGCTTCTTACAGTCGGCGTCTCTATTCTGTTTTAGATTGATATGACAGTTTGAACTGGCCTTAACGCATTCGTACCGTATTGCGCCGAGTGCATTTTATTTTTTACATTGAAGGAAATCTTATGAACAAGGATCAGCTTAGTGGCCGTGTTGACCAAGCGCTTGGCAAGGTAAAAGAAGTAACCGGTAAGGTCGTCGGAAACGACAGGCTTGAGGCCGAGGGCCGCGCTGAAAAAGCCAAGGGCAAAGGGCAAACCGTCTTTGGCGATACCAGGGAAAATGTCAAGGATAAGGCCAAAAAATTAATCAACAAGATCTGACAACGTATGTCTGCTGAGCGATCAAATCCGGCGGCAGCAGATATGGCTTTCAGGCTCATCTACATTTTTTATTCATTCTTCGGAGGAGGTTCAACATGACATCACACACATCACCCCATGCGGGCCTTAGGGCATCTCGTCCGGTGGCTACCCTTGCAATTACTGGCTCATTGCTGGTGCTGATTGCGCTGTGTGCCTGCGGTAAAAAGGATGATTCGCAGACAGTAGGCCAGAAGGTCGATTCGGCGATTGCCAAGACAGAGCAAGCCGCTAGCGAGGCGAAAGAAAAGGTATCGGCATCGATTGCCAAAGCCGAAGACAAGATGAAGGTCGACGCTCAGAAGGCTGAAGACTCGACCAAGAAGGGCATTGACAAGGCGGCTGACAAGATTTCGGCCACAGCCCAGGACATCGCCATCACAACATCGATTTCCGCAGCCTTGGCCAAAGACCCGGACCTGAGTGCCATCAAGATCAACGTCGATACCAAAGACGGCGCTGTCACCTTAAACGGGCCGGCCCCCACTGCGGCGGCACGCGACAAGGCTGCTACGCTGGCCAAGGCGGTCAAGGGCGTGATGTCGGTTGACAACAAACTGGTGGTCAAAGGCGGCTAGTACTGGCTATTACTTTCTGGTGTTGTCACAAAGCAGCGCCCGGCAAAAAGCCTCCGTAAGGAGGCTTTTTGCTGGGCGACGATGTTGCCCTATGAAGGAGGTTTAAGGACGGACGATGATGTCGTTGCTTACGGCGCGAACGTTACTGACGTTGCGGGCCAGCGCTTCAGCCTGTGCCCTTTCAGCAGAAGACTTGGCGAAGCCGGATAATTGCACCGTGCCATTAAGCGTTTTAACGTTGATGGATGTTGCCGAAACTGTTTTGTCTTCAACAAACCTGGCCTTGACAGCGGTGGTGATGCCTGCATCATCAATGTATGCCCCGGTCGTTTCCTGGCCACGCACAACGGCGCAACCTGCAGACAGGATGGTGATGCTGGTCATGGCTGCCATGGTGGCGATGGTGATTGCGCGAGCGTATTTCATGTTATTTCCTTTAGTGGTTGTATCAAAGCAGTGCTGGAGTTGAAAAGCCCGTCCATCAGTCGCACCACGCTGATGGGCTGGCGGTTTTTTAAAATCAGTCTTTCATCCAGTCGGAGAGCTCGTCGGCATGCTCTTCTTCCTGGGCCAGGATGGCCTCCAGCATGCGTCGTGTTGTCGTGTCCTTGTCGCCGATCAGCTGAATCATCTGGTGATAGGTCTCAATCGCCACGCGTTCGGCTATCAGGTTGACCCGCACCATGGTTTTCAAATCGCGTGAGTCGTCATAGTCAGCATGGCTGCGCTCAAGCAGTGTGCTGGGTGAAAAATCCGGCTCGCCACCGAGCTGCACAATTCGTTCCGCAATCATGTCGGCATGGGCCGACTCTTCATTGGCGTGTACCAAAAACTCTGCGGCAATCGCAGGGGAAGCCAAGCCAGTCGCGGTGAAGTGGTGGCGCTTGTAGCGCAGCACGCACACCAGCTCTGTTGCCAGCGAATCATTGAGCAACTTGACAATAGCATCACGGTGCGGGCCATAGGCGGGCGTTACCGCGCCGTCATCAAGACTTTTGCGTGCAGCGGACAAGCCTTTTTGATCCAGGGTCAGGATATCGGACGGAGTACCAGATGACGTTTTTGTTGGGATAGGTTTTTTCATGGGATATCTTTGTTAATTCGGTGATTGTCGCTGTTGAAACTGTCAGAACCTCTGGCTGGAGTAGATGGTGCACGTGAGGGTGTGAGCATTGAAAATACAGCGCCTGTAATATTGGTGGAGCGTATGGCTAAAGCAGCAAGCCCCCCCACAGACACCAGTCGCCATGGTTTGATCCATACCGCTGCCGCACCAAGGCCTGCGGCAATGCCCAGCACCTTCAAGGGGTGGTGGCGGGTATAACTCTCGACTACGGGTTTGGCCACATCAAACGCCACATGGGCTGGGTGGTGATGCCACCACGCCAGCACAGTTTTTTTAATGACACTCCAGTTACTGTCGCCATGACCGTGACCTGTACCTATCGAGTCTGGAGCGCTGTTTGTGTAGCTACGGTTTTGGCTTCCATCTGCCGCATAAGTTTGGGAAGCGCCATCGCCCCTTGTCATGTGCCTGATGATGGCTTTGCGAGTGGTCGCCAAGCGCTCTTGTGGTGTTGGCTCAATTGGTGTGGGCATAACTTGGGCCGACATCACGCGGCCATCCGCAGGGCTTTGGCATCGCTGTCAATTTGGGCCTTCAGCTCCGGAAAACGCTTGTTGCCCAATGGTTTTTGAGCCCGCAGCACAGCAGCCAAGGTCAGCAGCAGGGCAACACCCGGCACCGCGACCAGTACCCAGTGAAAGTGGTTGTCCATTACACCCAACATCACTGCTGTGCCAGCCAGCCCGAGAAAAGCCACACCAGCCAGGACCGCTACAAACCACGCAATCACTTTGGCTAAAACTTCTTCGCCTGCATCAGTTGCTTCCTGCACGAACAATGAACCATATGCCGCCACATGGTCTGCTACGAGGTCAGGTCTTTGTATCAGCGTCGAAAAAAGAGGATGCAGCATGGGCAATTGAAAGTGATGACAACGTGGCGGCGTGAAGGCTGTGGAGCAAATCAGTACTGGTTGCGGTTGCGAGTTGCGGAAATCAACAACGCAACCATGGCGCCCACGCCTGCTGCTATCAAGACGGAGCGCAGCGGCTGCTCGGAGACATAACGGGTGGTTACATCGGTTGCGCGGGTCAAGGATTGTTGCGCACGGTCTCTGGCCTGGGCAGCCATGTCAAGGCTTTGGCGCGCCATCTTTTGAGCTTTTGCCGTGAGCATGTCTACCACCGGGTCGATGTTCTCGCGAATGGTGCGAACCTTGTCCTCAGCCTTGTCGAGCTTGTCGTTTGCGAATTCGCGCGTAGTTTCAATGGCATTGCCAGCCGATTGAAGCAAGCCGTCTGAAGCCTGGTGAATGTGGGGCGCAACGTTGGCTGAATCAATGGCGAATTTTGAAGCGGTGGGGTTCATGTGAAGTCCTTGAAGTGGTTAAAGCAGTTAAGCGGGTTGGATTGACGGTGGAAAAAAGGGGGCAGGGAAGGGATTTGAATCATTTAAATCGCGTATGGCCTCAGTTCTTGCGAACCAGACTGACGACAAAACTGATCACGGCCATGATGGCGAAAATAAAGAACAGGATTTTGGCTATTTCAACGGCACCGGCTGCGATACCGCCAAAACCGAAGACGGCGGCTATCAGAGCAATCACCAGAAAAATAACCGAATAGTGCAACATCTCGAAAGCTCCTTGCGGGTTTTAAATATATGCTGCAAGGTTAATGTTGCGGTCAGTTTTTCATCATCGGCTGTAGCCTTGGACCCCTGTCAGCGCTGAGGGTGATGCAGCGTAGGAAGACGCTGACCCCCAAAACCCAACCGATCACGCCGTCTTTGTCAGCACCGCATGAATGCTGGTGCCACTGGCTTTTTCGCTGGTTACGGTCAAGCGGCCACCACCCGCTTCTACCCGGTGCCGCATTCCGCTCAAGCCATGGCTGGTGGCAGCAACCTTGCTGATATCAAAACCGTTGCCGTTGTCATGGACTTCGATGGTGATATAGCTTTCCATGTTTTGCAGGCTGATGGTGATTTGAGTCGCTTCGGCATATTTGCTGATGTTGGTCAGCGACTCCTGCACCAGGCGATACACGGTCAACTGGGCCGAGCCACTCAGCTCGACCTGTTCAAGGTCAGTGGTGATGTGCAGGCCGGAGCGCTCCTCAAACTCGCGTGCCAGAATTTCAAGCGATGCCACCAGGCCCAGGTGCGAAAGCGACGATGGCCGCAGGTCTTCAACAATGCGGCGTTTCAGGGCGATGCCGCTATTCAGTATGTTGGTCAAATGCGCCAGGCGCTCCAGCACCTCGGGCAGGTTAGGCGGCAGGCGTGATTTGAGCCGGGCCACATCGAGTTTTGCTGCGGTTAACAGCGCGCCCAGTTCATCATGCAGCTCGCGCGCCAGGTGCCCGCGTTCGTCTTCCCTTACATTTTGCAGATGCGTCGCCAATTCGGCCAGGTTGGCGGTACGCTCTTTGACCTGCGAATCGAGCTGATCCCGCTCGCGTTCCAGCGAGTCTTTTTCGCGCGCTCCGGACTCGAGCAAGGATTGCGTTTGCTGGAGGTACCTGTAAAAAGCTAGCAAGCCGCCAAGCGCCATGATGGCGACGCCAATGCGCGAGAGCTGCAGTGATTGACTGATTTGAGCTTCACCTTGCTCCAGCTTTTGTATGCTGACCGATCCAAGCTTGTTAGCTTGTTCACGTATGGTGTCCATTTGCTGCTTGCCGACGTCAGTGGTCAGCACAAACTTCCACGCATCGGTTTGGCCGTTTTTACGCATGCGAACGGTCAAGTCCATTTCGGCCAGCTTGCGCGCTATATTGCGCGACATCGTTGCAAACTCCGCCAATTCGCCCGGAGTAGTAGAGGTCAGAGATCGCAACTCATCCAAATTTTCATTCAGGTCTGCCAGGGCCGCGTTGTACGGCTCAAGATACTTCTCATCGCCCGTGAGCAAAAAACCGCGCTGCCCAGTTTCAGCGTTTAGCATTTTCTGCAAAAGTTTGTTGATAGATGCGCGGGTGTTTTCGGCCTGGTCTATCTGCATCATCGCGGTGCGTGAGCTTTGGAAGCCCGATTCGTTTACAACGATTAGCAACACTGCAACCAGCACCGCCAGAGGCAAGCTAACCGCCATTTTTGGCATGGCAAATTTTCTCATGTCAATATGTGCGCTAATGCTGTATGGGTATATTGTGAAGAACTGGACAATAATGGCACCTGAAATTCACGCCTTCGAAACCGTTGCGGCTCTTTCTTTACAAGCGTATAGCGTTTCAAAGCCTGCTTATAACTTAACTTAATTCTAAAGACATCAATATGATCAAAATTGGAATCGTCGACGACCATGCCATCGTCCGCTCTGGTCTCAAACAATTCTTCTCGGACCAAGTTGATCTGCGCGTAGTGGGTGAGGCGGGCAGTGGCCGCGAAGCCATAGACCTGGTGCGCAATGTTGAGCTCGACATTCTCGTTATGGACTTGTCCATGCCCGGCCAAAGCGGGATTGACGCGCTGGCCATGATCCGTGCCAAGGCACCTGATGTGGGCATTCTTATCCTCAGCGGCTACCCGGAAGAGCACTACGCCGTCAACCTGATCCGTCAGGGTGCCAGCGGCTACCTCAACAAGGAATGCGACCCGTCGGAAATTGTGGATGCGATCCGTGTGATTTCCCTGGGCAAGCGCTACATCACGCCGACGGTGGCAGAACTGCTGGCGCAGCAACTGAACCGGCCCAACGACATGGCAGCGCATGAGCAGTTGTCGGAGCGGGAGTTTCAGGTGTTCCTCAAACTGGCCAAGGGCGAGACTGCCGGTGATATTGCCAAGGCGCTGTCTCTCAGCGTCAAAACAGTCAGCACTTACCGAACACGTGTCATGGAAAAAATGAGTCTGGCTTCCAACAGCGACCTGACCTACTACGCGCTGAAAAACAAGCTTATCGACTGATTCCGGGAGACGCTGAAGCAGGCCGGCGTTGGTCAGCACAGGCGTCAACTTTCGTCACTCACCAGTCGGGCTGATTGCGCGATTGGCATTTTGCTCCGAGCAATAGACGAGTAGCCCATCAATTTCGTTTGATTTGTCGAAGACTGCGTCTACCCCCAACTGGGCGCAGCGCTTGCGGATGTCTGCGGTTGCATAGTTGCTCAGAACCACCACCTTTTGCAGCTCGTTGCGTTCCCTGCACGCATGCAACACGCCCAGTCCACTGCCCTGTTTGAGAAATAAATCGACGATGGCCAGATGCCAAACATTCCGACTGTCGTTCAGCCAGATTTTGGCATCGTTTTCGTTGTCTGTTAGTCCAGTAACCTCGACGTCGGCCAATTCCTCAAGCGTCGCAATCAGGTTTTCTCTAATGGTCGGGTTATCTTCGACGATATAGGTCTTGAGTCTCACTACTTAAATCCGGTTGGGGTGCGTGATTTTCGGATGGCTGCCAACGTGTGCCGATCACGAACAAAAGCGGTTCAATTTATTTGTTTTTCGATGCATCTGCATATTGGTAACTATTCTGACAGCATCACCCCGGCATGCTTGTAGGATGTTTCCTACCTTAAGGTATAGGTACATGACCACAGCGCGGCGTGGCACTTCTCCCTTGCAGGCAGTTGTCGCTTCCGGGATATTGGTGCACCCTGTCTTTGGATGCCAGCAGCATGAACACCTCTACCTCGAGCTCTACCTCCACTTCTGCCCACCGTTGGCCGATCGTTCACCGAGTGCTTGCAGGTATCGCCGTTTTTCTGCTGGTCATGGTTCTTGTAGTTCTTTTCTTTCCGTGGGACATGTTACGTGGCCCCATCAACCGCTATGTCTCGGGGCAGTTGGGCAGGCGTTTTGAAATAACCCGTCACCTTTCGGTCGATCTGGGCAGAACCACCACGGTACGGGCAGACGGGCTGGAGTTCGCCAACCCCGAGTGGGCCAAAGAGCCCTATCTGGTCAAGGCCACCGCTGCCGAGTTTGATGTCAAGCTCTGGCCTTTGCTGCTTGGCAGGGTAGAGCTGCCCAGGGTGTCGCTAACTGATCCGCAACTGGGGCTGCAAATCGAGCCTGATGGCCGCCGCACTTGGGCGTTATCGCGCGACACTTCTGATCTATCCGCAAGCCCGAACATAGGCGCTTTGCTGGTTGACCACGGCATCGTCAAATACCTGGCACCGGCGCATGGTGCCGACATCGTGGCCCAATTCTCGCTCGCCGCAGAAGGCGACAGGGTATCCGCGGGCACCAGACCCTTGCCACTGGCCTACAAAGCCTCAGGCAAGTGGCGCAACGAAGCATTTACGGCCAGCGGGCGAACCGGTGGTGTGCTGCAACTGAGTAAGGACTTCACGGAATCTTTTCCCGTCGAGGTCAATGCTGCAACAGGCAAAACCACGTTGCGTGCCAAAGGCTCGATTGAAAACCTGCAGGAATTCAGCGGGCTGGACGCGACCTTCAATATTGAAGGCCGAAACCTGGAGGAGCTCTACAAACTGGCCGGTGTGGTGTTGCCGTCCACACCGCCCTACAAATTGCGCGGCAAGCTCGGCAAGCTTGGCAAGGTCTGGACAGCAAGCCAGATGCAGGGTGTTCTTGGCAGTTCAGATATTGCGGGTGAATTGAGTTTTGATACCTCGGCTGCACTGCCATTGCTGACTGGAAAAGTGCAATCAAAATTGCTGGACTTTGTAGACCTGCGTCCGGTGGTTGGCTTGCCTGTCAAGTCATCGTCAACGATGGCCGGCACAACCAAGGCGAGCAAGATGGCCAGCTTGAGTGCGAAGAAAGTCGCTACTCCAAAGCCGCAGAACCCGCCTGCCCCAGCCAACAGCGGGCGCAAGGTGTTGCCAACCGCCACCCTTGACCTCGAGCGGCTCAAAGCCATGAACGCCGACGTGATTTATAGCGCAAAGGCTATTCGCCACGTCGAACAGTTGCCGCTCGACAGCGGTTCGGTGCATGTCAAGCTGACAAACGGTGTGTTGCAGCTTGACCCCATCGCGCTTGGCGTGGCGGGTGGTTCGCTGGCCGGAAAAATCAGCATTGACATCAATGTCGTGCCCGCCGCCGTTGACACCCGGCTGGCGGTACGCGGCGTGCAGCTCAACCAGCTGTTCCCGACGATTGAAAATACCAAAAGCGCGTTCGGAAAAATCAGCGGACAGATTGACTTGAAAGGGCGTGGCAACTCTGTAGCGCAAATGCTGGGTTCTGCGTCAGGCGATATGGCCCTGGTGATGGGCAGGGGCGAAATCAGCAACATACTGCTTGAATTCATAGGGCTTGACGGCGGTGAAGTTATCAAGTTTTTCATCGAAGGTGACCGCAACGTCAAGCTGCTGTGCGCCGCTACTGCGTTTGAAGTCAAGCAGGGTGTGATGAATGGCAAAACCATTTTGCTTGACACCACTGATACCGTGATCCACGGTACGGGCCAGGTTAACCTGGCCAATGAAACGCTGGACATCACGCTCAAACCCGAGCCCAAAGACCGCAGCATACTGAGTCTTCGATCGCCTTTGAAGATAGGTGGAACGTTTGCTTCACCATCTGCAGGGCCGGACAAGCTGGCACTTGGTGCGCGCGCCGGAGCGGTGATTGCGCTGGGCTTGCTCAATCCTTTGCTGGCATTGGCAGCGACCATTGAAACGGGCCCTGGCAAGGACGCCGATTGCCGCGCCACGCTGGCGTTGGCGGCAGACCCGAAAGCAAAGGCCCAGGCTATCGTTAAAGGTGTGACTCAGCCAGCTTCAGCGTCAGCATCGACATCAACAGTAACGCCAGCACCAGTAGCCAAACGGCTACCTGCTACCGCGGCAGGTAAAACGCCCGCAATCGGCCCCCCGGGAATGCGCTAGCAAGGCCAGTTTTTTAGTGGGTACCCGCGCCGCACACGCTGCACTCTGCATGGCGCGGGATGGTGACTTCATTCCAGGCCATGCTGTGGCCGTCCAGCATTAGCAGACGGCCTGCCAACGTGCCACCCACACCGCACAGTAGCTTGAGGGCTTCTGCTGCCTGCACGCTTCCAATAATGCCCACCATAGGAGCAAAAACGCCCATCGTTGCACAGCGGGTTTCTTCAAACAGTCCGGTTTCGGGGAAAACGCAGGCGTAGCAGGGAGAGGTTTCACTTCGCGGGTCATAGACCGTCACTTGCCCGTCAAAGCGGATGGCCGCGCCTGACACTAACGGCGTGCGGTGCTTGACGCACGCGCGGTTGATCGCATGGCGGGTGGCAAAGTTGTCGGTGCAGTCGAGCACGACATCAGCTTGTGCTACCAGCTCGCCCAGCAGCGCATCGTCAGCGCGTGCGCACGCGGTGGTGACCTGCACATCCGGGTTGATATCGGCTATCGCCTGCCTGATGGATTCGGCTTTGAACAGGCCGATGCTTGACAGTTTGTGCGCAATCTGCCGCTGCAGGTTGGTAGCATCTACCAGGTCGTCATCGACCACTGTGATATGGCCTACACCTGCGCTCCCGAGGTACAGGGCAGCAGGTGAACCAAGGCCGCCTGCGCCTACGATCAGGGCGTGTGCGGCGAGTAGCTTGGCTTGGCCTTCAATGCCAATTTCGTCGAGAAGAATGTGGCGCGAATACCTTAGTAACTGGGCATCATTCACTGAGGTGCCAAGCCATCAATTCTCTTTTTTCTCGTTCTTGTCTTCAACCGTCGCGGTTTTGCTGACGATGACCGGGCGACCTTTGAGCTTGTTGATGGCTTGCAGCAGCGGGAAGTCCTTGTCGCTGCCCAACTCCGGCGGCCTGCGCTGCTCGGGCGTTTTCTTGGCATCTTCTTCAAGACGTTTCAAGGCGGCTTCTCTGGCTTTTTCGCGGTTCGCGTCTTTCACCTCGGTGCCTTGGCCGCTGTTCAGGTGTTTTTCAAGATCAGCCTCGCGGGTACGCAGGGCAGCAAACGGGCTGCCTTCCAGGGTTTCATCGATCATCACGTCGGGGACTATGCCCTTGGCCTGAATCGACTTGCCGCTAGGCGTGTAATAGCGTGCCGTGGTGAGCTTGATGCCGGTGTCCGGACCCAGCGGCCGCACGGTTTGCACTGAGCCCTTGCCGAAGGTCTGGTTGCCCATGATGATGGCGCGTTTGTGGTCTTGTAATGCACCGGCGACGATTTCGCTGGCCGAGGCTGAACCTTCATTGACCAGCACCACCAGCGGCACGGTTTTAAGCGCGGCAGGCAGGCGTTTGAGGGGGTCATTACCGCTACGGCGCAGGTAAAACTCTGGCGCGGCCTTATACACAAACTTGCTTTCTGCAAGCTGGCCATTAGTCGACACCACCGTCACGTTTTCGGGCAAAAACGCAGCTGAAATCGCTACCGCTGCATCAAGCAGGCCACCCGGGTCATTACGCAAGTCCAGCACCAAACCTTTGAGATTTGGCTCCTGCTTGTAGATTTGCTCCATCTTCGTAGTGAAGTCTTCAACCGTGCGGTCCTGGAACTGGCTCAGTCGAATCCAGGCATAACCGGGCTCAACGACCTTGCTGCGAACCGACTGGGTACGGATTTCTTCACGCACGATGGTCACCGGGAAGGTACGGCTTTCATCCTTGCGGAAAATCATCAGCACCACTTTGCTGCGCGGCTCGCCACGCATTTTTTTGACAGCATCGTTGAGCGACAGCCCCTTGACGTTGGTGTCGTCGATCTTGGTAATCAGATCATTGGGTTTAAGGCCAGCGCGGTCAGCGGGCGAGCCTTCGATGGGCGACACCACCTTGACCAAGCCGTCTTCCTGGCTGATCTCAATGCCAACACCGACAAAGCGGCCGCTGGTGCCCTCGCGAAATTCCTTGAAAGACTTTTTGTCGAAGTAGGCCGAGTGCGGATCAAGGCTGGCAACCATGCCTGTGATGGCGTCCGAGATCAGTTTTTTCTCGTCAACCGGTTCCACATAATCAGACTTGACCATGCCGAAAACTGCTGCCAGCTGTTGCAGCTCTTCAAGCGGCAAAGGCGCCAGGCCACCACGCGCTACGGCTTGCAGCTGTACCGTGGTGAGAGCGCCTGTGAGTACGCCGACTGAAATCCAGCCTGCGATTTTGAGTTTTTGACCCATAAAAACCTTTGTTTAACTGCTTTTAAAGAATATACACCTAGGACAAAGACCTGGCGCATCAGTTCCTTGGCTCGTGACCCGGAACATCTTAAAAGCGTGCAAAACCAGCGCCCTCAACTGGGTTTTACCGCAGGTTTACATTGTCAGCGGCTTAACTGGTGCTCAACACGTTGCCAGCTGCGCCTGCTGCTGCGGCGGCTTTGGCTGCTGCTTCCTGGTCACCCAGGTAATAGTGGCGCATTGGTTTTAGCGCCGAGTCCAGCTCGTAAACCAGCGGAATGCCGTTGGGAATGTTCAGGCCAACAATGTCGGCATCAAGCACATGGTCAAGGTATTTGACCAGTGCGCGTATTGAGTTGCCGTGGGCTGCAACGACGATGCGCTTGCCTGCCTTGATGGCCGGTGCCATGGCCTCGTTCCAGAAGGGCATGACGCGTTCGACCGTGTCCTTCAGGCATTCGGTCAATGGAACTTCCCCGGCTTTCAGCTTTGCATAGCGCGGGTCGGCGCGTTCGCTACGCTCGTCATTGGCATCCATGGGGGGCGGTGGGATGTCGTAGCTGCGGCGCCAGGCTAGCACCTGCTCGGCACCGTATTTCTGGGCAGTCTCGGCCTTGTTCAGCCCCTGCAGGGCGCCGTAATGCCGCTCATTGAGCCGCCAGCTGTGCACCACGGGAAGCCAGGTGCGGTCCATTTCGTCCAGCGTGTGCCACAGCGTGCGGGTGGCGCGCTTGAGCACGCTGGTGTAGGCCAGGTCAAAGTCGTAGCCTTCGTCTTCAAGCAGTTTGCCAGCAGTTTTGGCTTGCTGCACGCCGGTTTCAGTCAAGTCCACATCGGTCCAGCCGGTGAAGCGGTTTTCCAGATTCCAGGTTGATTCACCGTGGCGTATGAGTACAAGTTTATGCATTTGGAAGGATGAAAAATGCCGGGAACAAGGCTAAATATGGGGGCTAAAGCAGAACAAAAAGGCAAAGTTACATCAGCATTCTAAAATCATCGGCTTGAATGAAAATTTTAAAAGGCTTAAACGTGAAATTTCTGATTGATAACTGGATGCTGATTGCCATTGCTCTGGCCTCTGGCGGGATGCTGGTCTGGCCCATGATTGCCAGCGGCATGAACGCCGGGGCTTTGAGCGCCAGCGGTGCCGTGACACTGATTAACCGCGAAAAAGCCGTAGTCGTTGATGTCAGCGAAGCTGACGAATTCGAGGCGGGCCACGTCGGTGGCGCCAAAAACGTGCCTTTTTCGCAGCTTGAAGAAAAGCTGCCCACAGCCGTCAAAAACAAGGGTTTGCCGCTGATTCTGGTCTGCGCTACCGGTGCCAAAGCGAACCGCGCTGTGGCTGTGGCCAAAAAGCTCGGTTACGAGCAGGCCCAGGCCCTCGGCGGCGGGTTGAAAGCCTGGAAAGAGGCCAACCTGCCGATCGAGAAGGCGCTGGCCAAAGCCTGATTTCCAGGCCTGATTTTTATTCCCCCTGCCTCCACGAGATTCACGCATGCAAACCGTCAAGATTTACACCACCGGCAGCTGCCCCTACTGCATCCATGCCAAGCAACTCCTCAAGCAACGCGGCGTAGCAGAGCTCAACGAAATCCGCGTTGACATGCTTCCCGACGAGCGCCAGACCATGATGCAGATCACCGGGCGCCGCACCGTACCGCAGATTTTCATAGGCAGCACCCATGTGGGCGGCTGTGATGACCTGGTGGCGCTCGATGGCAAGGGCGGCTTGATGCCTTTGCTGAACGCCGCATAAAAGGCGTGTGAACATCACCTGAGATAATTCGCCCGCGCCGCTCGATTCGTCCTGTGAGTGGCCATCAATTCCCCAAAATAACCATCCGAAAGTTTTCCATGGCAGAAGCCGCTCTTGACCCCGTTTTCCAGATCCAGCGCGTTTACCTTAAAGACGTGTCGCTGGAGCAACCGAATTCGCCTGAAATCCTGCTCAACCAAGAGCAGCCTGCGGTCGACATCCAGCTCGGTGTTGAAGCCGCTCCCGTAACCGAAGGCATGTTCGAAGTCGTCGTCACGGCCACCGTGCAGGCAAAGATTGGTGACAAAACCGTGTTTTTAGTTGAGGCCAAGCAGGCCGGTATTTTCGAGCTGCGCAACATGCCGCCCGAGCAGATGAACGCGGTGCTCGGCATCGCTTGCCCGCAAATTGTTTACCCCTACCTTCGCGGCAACGTGGCCGACGTGATCCAGCGCGGCGGCTTCCCGCCCGTGCACCTGGCGGAAATCAACTTTCAGGCGATGTACGAGCAGCAGCAGGCCCAGGCCGCCGCTGCAACCGCGCCGGCTGCGCCACAAATCATCGTTTGACGATACTGGCGTTGACCTAGGCGCCTACACATGAAAATCATTGTTCTAGGAGCGGGCGCTTGGGGCACAGCACTGGCTATTTGCGCTGCGAAGGCAGGGCATGAGGTCACCTTGTGGGGCCGTGATGTGGTCAAGGTCGCGGCCTTGCAAGCCGCACACGCCAATGTCCGTTACTTGCCGGGCATCACCTTGCCCACCAGCTTAAAACTCATAGGCGGTGAGAACGTTTTGGCTGATGCGGTAAGTGCCCAAGACCTCATCATCATCGCCACCCCAGTCTCCGGCGTGCGCGGCCTGCTAGAGCGTTTGGCCGACGTTGAGGCACCGGTTGCCTGGCTTTGTAAAGGATTCGAAGCCCCGGTTGATCACGCTAATGGTCTGCTTGTGCATGAAATACGGGCGCAGGTAGCTATTAATTTAAGAGCAGGCATTCTCAGCGGCCCGAGCTTTGCACAAGAGGTGGCGCGCGGCCAGCCGACAGCGCTGGTGGCTGCAAGTGAACATGCTGAGGTGCGCGATGCACTGGTCAACGCCTTTCACAGCCCCACTGTGCGTGTCTACGCCAACGACGACATCGTCGGGGTCGAGGTTGGCGGGGCAGTAAAAAACGTGCTGGCGATTGCCACCGGCCTGTGTGATGGCCTGCAACTAGGCCTTAACGCCCGGGCCGCACTGATTACCCGCGGCCTGGCTGAAATGACGCGCCTAGGCGTGGCGCTAGGCGCGCGTGCCGAGACCTTTACCGGCCTGTCCGGCTTGGGTGACCTGGTGCTCACGGCAACCGGCGATTTGAGCCGCAACCGCAAGGTCGGCCTGGCACTGGCGCAGGGCAAAACATTGGCGCAGGCCGTCGAGTCACTCGGCCATGTGGCAGAAGGCGTGTACTGCGCTCGTACCGTGGTGCAACGCGCCGCAGGCCTTGGCATCGAGATGCCTATATCGAGCGCCGTGGTTGCCTTGCTCGACAGCAAGATCACCCCGCTTCAGGCAGTCGCCACGCTGATGGGACGCGGCCCAACTGCCGAGCTGGTTTGAGCTTGTAGTTGCTACTAATTCGGTAGCTGCTAACGCCTGTTTCTATTGGGTTTCAGGAATTTTTATTCACTGTTACAGCAAATGCCTTCACTTCACGCGCTTAAAGCGCTGCGCCCGCTTGCCGGTATCGACTTCCGAGGTGTAAACGCTGCCTTCAGTGTCGATGGCGATGTTGTGTACCCAATGAAAGTCACCCGCCTGCCGGCCCGGGTGGCCGAACGAACCCAGGCGCTCGCCAGTGGCGCGCAGCACGATGTGGACTTCGTTGTTGGTGCCATCGGCTACCAGCAGGTAACGCTGTTCAGCGTCTTCGCTTGGCACCAAGTCCCACGGTGAGCCCGAGCCACGTGTCTCAGGCTCCATGACAAACTGGCGCACGAACTCACCGTTTTTGCGGAACACCTGTATGCGGTTGTTCATGCGGTCGCAGACATACAGCAGGTTGTCTTTGGTCTGGCGCACGCAGTGCACCGGGTTGGCGAACTGGGGTGAGTCGGGGTTGAATTCAGGCAGCTTGGTGTCGTCCGGTCGCTTGCCATAGGCACCCCAGTGGCGCTTGTAGGCATCAGTGCTGGCATCGAACACGATGACGCGGCGGTTTTGGTAGCCATCGGCGATGAAGAGTTCATTGGCAGCAGGGTCAAGCTCCATGTGGGCGGGGCGGCCCAGGCGATCGGTCGCGTTGCTGTTCATGTCGCTGCTGGGCTTGCCGATTTGCAGCAAAAATTTACCCGCGCCGCTGAACTTGAGCACCATGCCGTCGGTAGCACCATTGCCGGCAATCCACACATCGCCCACCGGGTCAACGTAAATGCCATGTTCGTTCTTGGGCCAGTCATAGCCCGTACCAGGCCCGCCCCAACTGGCCAGCAGATTGCCAGCGCGGTCGAACTTGAGCACCGGAGGCGCAGACGTGCAGCACTTCGAACGCCGCGGCGTCAGGGTGGCCCCGCGCTCGTCGTCGGTGATGCTGCCGGGGCGGTGGAAGATCCAGATGTTGTCGCTTTTGTCAGTGGCAATGCCAGCCACTTGCCCCACGATCCAGTTGTTCGGCAGCGGCTTGGGCCAATAAGGATCGACCGCATAGCGCGGACCATCTGCCGTGCCAGCGTTGCCCGTCACGCCCTCAATACGTTGTGCTGGCGCACTGCAACCGGCAAGCAGCAAGCCCAATAGCAGGCTGGCCAGGGGAATCAGAAAACGCAAGGGTTTGTTCATGGTGCCGCCGCTGTTGTTGTGGTGTTTTGAAAAACCCAATATAGCGACCAGCACGCGTATCTGATGCTGCGGTTTTCCCCACTACAGCTCTCAACGGGTAAAAAACAGGCCTTTCTGGAGGAAAAAAAGGTCTGCAGACCAATAGAATCGTGCGTGACCAGCTACTAAAAATATAGCAGCTTACAGTTCGTCGACTCATCGCCGGGCAATCCAGGGACCAGTTCTGCCAATCTCCGGTAGCGCGGCGCACTAAGTCACTGTCTGGAGGTGGCACATAGCAGACACCCAATAACTTAGTGGGGTAAGCTAAAGTTTGATTACAAAAGCGAGTCAAGTCCAATCGTTTGACGGCAACCACCTGAGAATCGTTTATAGATCAAATAGATGCAGAAAAAACTTTCCTACACCGCCAGGTTAGTGTTCTTTGTTCTGGTCGGAACACACTTTGTAGCTACCTGCTTTCTTGCGCGCGTTTACTATGAATTGATCCGCGTCGGTGCTGCAAATCGAAGTATCTTAGTTTTTGACGTTTTGGGTTGCATTAGCTTGTATGTCGCTGCAGCCCTTATCGCTCGAGGCAATCTCCGCGCTCACAGGCTGTTGCTTCCAGCCGCGCTTGCGCTGGGAATGGCGGCTAAGACTTGGAGCTGGTTGCCGGGGTGGTGGTTGGTTCCAGCGCTGGGCGCAGCTTTAGCGATCGGCGGTCGTTGGATATTCGCGGATAGGAACTTTAGAAATGACTACTTGGGATAACAAGGCGCCATGCGCGGACATGCGGTTGTAAAAGGTAACTTCGCAATACTTGCTACATGCCAGGCAGAGTCAAAGTTAAACCTTATCCGGCTTTTAGGGAGTTAACTTCCGCTTTCGCAGCAAATGCGACAGTCAGTTCATGGCAGAAAGCAGTCTCACTAGCAGTATTTCATGCCCAGGTATTGCAATTTGATAAACATGATTACCATCCCCTGATTGCAGTGTCTCACTAGCAGTATTTCATGCCCAGGTATTGCAATGGGGGCAGTCGTAAGGCAGCCAAATGGTTACAAACTACGTCCCCGAGTGCACGGTAGCTTTTCGCTCAAGATTTCCCCAGCCGACAAGCGCGCCTCTTAAAGAG
>JBBRQQ010000036.1:0-28632 GCA_038226155.1 Burkholderiales bacterium | reverse complement strand
CGGCTGCTGGTAGCGCTGGCGCTCTGTCAGGCGCTGCTGGTGCTTATTCCACCGGTACCAACCGTCAGTCGTATGTTGGCCTGGCCAGCAGCACCGTTGGTACGTTCAACATTGGTCGTCAGTACACCGCTCTGTATGAGCTGGGCACCCTGTCTGGCTATGCAGTTGGCTCGGAAGGCATTCCCGGTGCTGACAAGGCTCACTTGCATGGTCAAGCTGGCGTTGGCGGCACCCGTGCCAACATGATCCAGTACATCAGCCCCAACTTTGGTGGCGGTTTTGTAGCCCGTGTTCAGTACGGTTCTGGTGACGGCCGCGAGTCTGTCGAGTCTACCGCTCCTGGCGCCAACGGTCTGACCACAGACAAACAGCGCCGCTTCGCGCTGATGTTGCAATACGCAAACGGCCCAGTGTCGGTTGCTGCTGCATACACCAACGTCCGTTTCAAATCGGTTAACCTCGCTGGCAATGGCGCGACCGGTGGTGCTTTGACCGTTTACGGAGTGCCTAGCAACTTGGTGACGTTTAACACATCAACTGGTGCGGCAAATGCCGGTGCTGCTGGTGCGATTCTGACGCAGCAAGACCGTTCTGCCAACTTGTTCCAACTGGGTGGTAGCTACGACTTCGGCGTTGCCAAACTGGGTGCTACCTATAACCGCGGCAAAAACGGTGGTAACTCCACTTTGGGTGCTGGTCAAGCTCAAGGCGCTCAAGGCTTCAACCTTGACTACCGTGCATACCAGATCGGCCTGTCGGTTCCGTTTGGCGCGATCGTTCCGTACATTGCTTATGGCCGTGCAACGACCGACAGCAACAACGTGAATGGTACCGGTGCAACACTGGCTTCCCCAGCGACCAACCGTGTTGAAGACTACAAACAGTATCAAGTCGGTGTTCGCTACAGCCTGAGCAAGCGTACGACGGCTTATTTCATGTACGGCCAGACCAAAAACGAAGCAGCAGCTCTTGCTGGTACCACTTCGTACTACATCGACAAGAAAGCCATTGTTGGTGTTGCTCACTCCTTCTAATTCACTGGCTGGCTAGTCCAGCTTTGAATTCGATTGATAAAAACCCCGCTGCAAACGCAGCGGGGTTTTTTTATGGGTGCTTCTAAAAGTAGACGCCAGTGACGATACAATGAACAAATGTATTCAATGTATTTTTGTTAAAGGTAATTTATGGCAACTTCCATAAGACTTGAGCCTGCTATTGAGCAACGGCTCGACAGGCTGGCGCAAATGACGGGGCGCACCAAAGCCTATTACCTGCGTGAGCTGGTGACAGATGGGCTGGATGATTTGGAAGACTTGTACATCGCCGAGCAGCGCCTGATTGACATCAGGGCAGGAAGAAGCGAAATAGTGAGTCTTGAAAGCGTCATGAAGCGTTATGGCCTGGATCATTGAGCTTGACCGCGCTGCTGAGCGCGAGCTCGATAAGCTTGATCCGCAGATAGCGCGGAGAATTTTGACTTTTCTTTATGAAAGGCTTGCCCAACTAAATGACCCGCGAAGTATTGGCGACGCACTGACGGGTACCAAGCTCGGCAATTTTTGGAAATACCGCGTTGGGGACTACCGACTTATCAGCAGCATTGAGGACAACAGATTGGTCATATTGATAGTGAAAGTTGGCAATCGACGTGAAGTCTATCAATGACAAAATGCGCATTCACGCATAGCGCTTGTTGCGCAAATTGTTCTTCATCTCTTTGAGCAACGGTTGCAACTTGCCGCCAATGCGCAGCGCCAGGCAAGTGGCCAAAATATCAATAATCATCAGATGCAGCAGGCGCGAAACCATGGGGCTGTAGCGGTCGTAGCCTTCGGGGTGGTCGGCTGCCAAATGAATATGCCCTGCCTGCTTGGTGATGTTGGCCAGCGGTGAGCCGGTCGCTGTGATGACGATGGTGGTTGCTGAGTTTTTGCGGGCAATATCGCAGGCATCCATCAAATCGCGCGTGCGGCCAGAGTTTGAAATAACCACCACGCAATCGCCTGGCCCGAGCAGCGATGCGCTCATCACCTGCATGTGGCCATCGCTGTAGGCAATGCTGGTCACGCCCAGCCGGAAGAACTTGTGCTGCGCGTCCTGCGCGACGATGCCGGAATTACCCACGCCGAAAAACTCCACACGCTTGCCGGTGTTGTAAGTGGCTTCAAGCGCATCGGTGGCTTTTTGGATCGCAACTGACGAGGCATCATTGCGGTATTTTAAAAATGCCGCTACTGTGTTGTCGATGACCTTGACGACGACATCGCTGGTTTTGTCATCCACGTCCACACTGCGGTGAACAAAAGGCACGCCTTCACTCACACTGCCGGCCAGTTTGAGCTTGAAGTCGCTCAACCCGTCATAGCCCACGCTGCGGCAAAACCGCACCACGGTTGGCTTGCTGACGTGGGAGCGCACGGCAAGTTCACTGATGGGCAAGTTCGCAAATGCTCGGGGATCAGATAAAACCAGCCGACCAACTCGTTGCTCTGCGGGTGCGAGCGACGGCAATGATGCTTTGATACGGTCTAGCATTCCTCGGTCCAACAAAATCCATCTCTTGCAATCATCGCGCTCGACGCGCTTGGTCCCCAGGTACCTGCTGCATATAGCCTTGGCCCTTCTGTGGCGCTCTTCCAGCTGTCCATGATGGGTTCCACCCAGCGCCAGGCTTCTTCCTGCTCGTCGCTGCGCACAAACAAATTGAGGCGGCCATCAATCACATCTAGCAGCAGTCGTTCATAGGCGCCCACGCGTTCCGAACCAAAGCGTTTGTCAAAGTCAAGATCGAGTTGTACGGCCGACAGCGTTTGACTGGTTTGCTTGTGGTGACGATTGTCCTGTCCCTGCGCCAGCAAATGCAGCTCCAGCCCGTCCTTGGGTTGCAGGTGAATGACAAGGCGATTGGCAGCGCCAAGCGGAGAGTTGAAAATGGCGTGCGGCGCAGGACGGAAGTTGACTTCAATATAGGCCACGCGATCTGCCAGGCGCTTGCCAGTACGAATGTAAAAAGGTACGCCAGCCCAGCGCCAGTTGGCAATCTCGCAACGCAGTGCTACAAAAGTTTCAGTGTTGCTGGCATCACTGACACCGGCCTCCTGTCGATACGCGGCAGCGGCCATACCGTCAACGCTGCCAGCAGCATACTGGCCCCTGATCACATGCTGTTTTAGCGTCTCGGGAGTCCAGGCTTTCAGTGAGCGCAGTACCTTGAGTTTTTCATCACGTATGGCGTCGGCATGCGCGTTGATGGGTGGCTCCATGCCTACCGCGCACAGCAACTGCAGTGCATGGTTTTGCACCATGTCGCGCAATGCCCCGGTGCTGTCGTAGAAAGCGCCGCGCTTTTCAATGCCCAGCTCTTCAGCAATAGTGATTTGAATATTCGCAATGTTCTCGCGTCGCCACAGCGGCTCAAACAGCGCGTTGCCAAAGCGCAGCGCAAACAGGTTTTGTACCGATGGCTTGCCGAGGTAATGGTCAATGCGAAATATTTGCCGCTCCGCAAATACGCAGCGCACACTTTCGTTGATGGCGCGGTTCGATGCCAGGTCGTGACCCAGCGGCTTTTCAAGCACCACCCGCATATTCGGATGGTTCAGGCCAGCAGCAGCAAGCTGCTCGCAGAAGGTCGTGAACAGGCCAGGTGCGGTAGCGAGGTACATCACCACGGTGTCGGCGGTATGTTCCTTGAGTTTTGCGTCCAGCCCCGAGTAGTCAAGCGGGTTTGACAAATCCATGCGCAGGTAAAACAGCAGGGCCGCAAAACGCGCAAACTCTTCTTCGCTCGGGCGCTTGGCGAGTTCGACATTGTCAAAACGTGACTTGATGAGTGCGCGGTATTGTGCGTCCGACAAATCATCGCGGGCCACACCCACAATGCGCCCGCCAGCAGGCAATGAGCCGTGACGGAAGGCCTGAAAAAGCGCCGGCAAGAGCTTGCGCCACACCAGGTCGCCCGTGCCGCCAAACAGGATCAGATCAAAGCTCATAAATCAAAACTTTCGAAGCGTGCGTAGCGCATGGTTATCAGGCTCTGACCCCAAAAACCATGTAATAAAGTTTCACCATTTCTCGGCATAATGGTAACTCATGCACGATGTCTCGCCGCCTACACTTTGCCCATGAATCAACTAGACGCCCTCAAACTAATCACAACAGTTGTTGCCGATACCGGCGACTTCAAACAACTTGGCCAGTTCAAGCCGCAGGATGCCACCACCAACCCATCACTGATTTTGAAAGCGGTGCAAAAGTCTGAATACCAGCCACTTTTGGCCAGCACGGTAAGCCGCTTCAAGGGCCGGGCGCTGGACGAAATCATGGACCGATTACTGGTGCGTTTTGGTTGCGAGATTTTGTCCATCGTGCCTGGGCGCGTGTCTACTGAAGTTGATGCGCGCCTGAGCTTTGATACCAACGCCACCTTCACGCGCGGTGAACGCATCATTGAGCTGTACCAGGCCGAGGGCGTGCATATTGACCGCGTGCTCATCAAGGTGGCGGCAACCTGGGAAGGCATTAAAGCTGCCGAAAAGCTGAAGCAGCGCGGCATTCACACCAACCTCACACTGCTGTTTTCGTTTTGCCAGGCGGTTGCTTGCGGGCAGGCCAAAGTGCAATTGATTTCACCCTTCGTCGGGCGGATTTACGACTGGTATAAAAAATCAGGCGGAGCCGCGTGGGTAGAGCATGAGAACGCAAACGCCAATGACCCAGGCGTGAAGTCGGTGCGCGAGATTTACAACCACTACAAGCACTTCGGCATCGCCACAGAAGTCATGGGTGCGAGCTTTCGCAACGTCGGCCAGATCACGGCACTTGCAGGCTGCGACCTGCTGACCATCAGCCCCGACTTGCTCGCGCAACTGACTGCATCCAGTGCGCCTTTGACCCGTGCGCTGGATGCAGATACTGCAAGAGTGCTTGATTTGCCTTCCGTGAGCTTCGATGAAGCGGGCTTCCGCTATGCGCTGAATGAAGACGCGATGGCCACCGAAAAACTGGCCGAGGGTATACGCGCCTTTGCAGCCGATGCGGTGAAGCTTGAGCAACTGATGTTGGCGGTCTGAGAGCATGAGCATGGTCAGGGCACGTTGCGATCAAACGCCTGCTTGGGGCACGCTCGATCATTTTTTCAAAGAACGTGGTCATGCCTTCGATTTACGTGACGCGTTTGCTCAGGACCCCAAGCGCTTTGAGCATTTCAGCCAACAGGCCCCACACGTTTTTGCTGACCTGTCCAAGAACCTGATTGACGCTGCTACCGAGACGTTGCTGTTTGACCTCGCCATGCAGTGCCAGCTTGAGCAGCACCGCGACGCCATGTTTGCGGGTGAGCTGGTTAACAGCACTGAAAACCGTGCGGCGATGCATTTTTTGCTCCGAAAACCTGTTTTTGAGGTATCAAATACGGCTCCAGACCAACAAGCACGGGCGCGACAAGCTACTGAAAACATAGCAAATGAATTGACCAAAGTACACGCCACGCTGGATGCCATGCTGGCCTACGCCGAAACAATACGCGCTGACGATGCGATTACCGACATCATCAACATCGGCATTGGCGGCTCAGACCTTGGGCCCCAGATGGCGGTGCTGGCGCTTGCTGAATTCACAACGAAGACCAAGCGCTTTCATTTCGTCTCTAACGTTGACGGGCAAGAGCTGTCCAGCGTGCTCGCGCAGTGCAAGCCCGCGAGCACCTTGTTTTTGATCGCGTCCAAGACCTTCACCACGTCCGAGACCATGACCAACGCGCATTCGGCCAGGCAGTGGTTTGAAGCGCAGGGTGGGGAAGGTGTTGACCGTCATTTCGTAGCATTAACAAGCAACGTCAAAGCCGCCAATGAATTTGGCATTACCACCACCTTCGGGTTCTGGGACTGGGTGGGGGGGCGTTATTCGCTCTGGTCCGCAATTGGTTTGCCGATTGCATTGGCCGTAGGCAGCGAGGGTTTTCGTGAGTTGCTGGCGGGAGCACATGCCATGGACGAGCACTTCTCTACCGCCCCGATGGCGCAGAACCTGCCCGTACGCCTGGGCTTGCTTGATGTCTGGTATCGCAACTTCCACGGCTTTAGCAGCCGCAGCATTGCGCCTTACAACAGCGCCCTGCGCCGCTTACCAGCCTATTTGCAGCAGCTGGAGATGGAAAGTAACGGTAAGCGTGTTGACGCAAGTGGGCAAACGCTTCCCTTCCAAACATCACCCGTGCTGTGGGGCGAGCCCGGCACGAATGGCCAACATGCCTACTTTCAAATGCTGCACCAAGGCACGACGGTGGTACCCGTTGAATTTATCGCCGCGAAAAAAGTGACCAATAGTCTTCCAGGACACCAAAACAAGCTGCTAGCCAATGCGTTGGCGCAGGCGCAGGCATTGATGCTTGGCAAGGCGGATGAGGGCGGGCATAAGCACTTTCCCGGTAACCGCCCGAGCAGTTTCCTGTTGTTGGATGAACTCACCCCCGCCAGCTTGGGCGCTTTGATCGCTTTGCAGGAACACCGCGTGTTTGTCAGCGGTGCCATCTGGGGCATCAACAGTTTTGACCAATGGGGTGTGGAGCTTGGCAAGGTACTTGCTCGGGATATTGAGGCCAGGCTGGTGACTGGTGATACCTTGGGGCTTGACGCATCAACCGCGGGCTTGCTGCGTCGATTTCGAGTCATATAAATTTATTAAACTGCGCGCCATGCTGATGCTGCCCACTTCATTTAAAAACAGATCGACGCTGGCCCTTGCTGCCGCAATTGTGGCGCTTGTGTCCATGCTTGCCAGTTGCGCAACGCGCCCCAGTGCAGCGACTGAAGCAGATGACGAACCTACACAAAGCCGTGGCGGTACGCTGGGGCCCGCAGTCGACGTGTCCGGCACGGCCTGGGCGGAGCAGTCTGCGCCCTTGATGTACGGCACCGGCAAACCCGCAAGCCTTGATTGGGAGATTTTTCGGGTCCCCGGTAAAGAGTCCACGCAATACCGTTATGTGCAGCACGAGGGCCGCGAAGCCGTTCTGGCTGTGGCAGACGCAACTGGCAGCATACTGCGGCACCGCCACCGTGTTGAGCCAGCGGAGTTGGGCCGTCTTAACTTTTCATGGAAAGTACCTGACACCGCATCTGGCGCCAATACCAGGCTTGCCACGCTTGACGACGTACCGGTGCGTGTGGTGCTGGCTTTTGAAGGTGACCGGTCAAAGTTTTCCTTCAAGAACACCCTGCTCAATGAACTGAGCCGCCTGCTAACCGGCGAAGAAATGCCTTACGCGAGCCTCGTATACAGCTGGTCGCGCGTCAACAAAACAGGCGAAGTCATCCCAAACGATCAAACCGACCGCATCCGAAAACTGGTTATCGAGTCCGGTGACCAGGGATACAACCAGTGGCGCAGCTACGAAAGAGACATCCGCGCGGACTACCGACAGGTGTTCGGCGAAGAACCCGGTGCCCTGCTCAGTTTTGCGGTCTTTACCGAGGGCGAAAGAGACCTTGGCCCGCTACAGGCCTGGTACGGTCCGCTCACACTGCAGCCCAACAGGTCGGCGCAAGGCCATGCAAGCGCTCTGACCGCGTCTAAACCATAGCAAGGTAGCCGCGCCTGCGCTGCTGCCCTATCATGGCGAGGGGGAATTGCCCCCGAACAAGTCCTGAGGAGGAGAGCGTCATGAATTTCGGCCAATCCATTTCCGTCTGCCTGAGCAAATACGCAACATTCACCGGACGCGCATCGCGCCCCGAGTTCTGGTGGTTCACCTTGTTTCAAATACTGGTGTCACTACTCGCCGGCATGTTGGGCGACACCATCAGCGGCCTGGTCGGGCTGGCCTTGCTGCTACCCGCGCTGGCAGTAGGTGCCCGGCGCCTGCACGACATCGGCAAAAGCGGCTGGTGGCAACTCATCATGCTCACCGTCATCGGCCTGCTGGTACTAATTTACTGGTGGGCGCAGCCGACAGTGGAGGGTAGCAGTCAGTACGATGCTGCGCCTGTCTAGTCGCCGCACAACAGCTTCGTATAAATCCGCAAGATGAAAGTCTTGCGGATTTTTTGTATTCAGCAGGATTTGCAACGCCCTGCTCGCGTGGTAAACCAGTATGGCGATGGCCTCGTATTCCCCGCACAATGATTCCGGGAAGCAATACACACAACACTGGAGACACGCATGCATCGACGTTTTTTCACGGCAGGGGCTGTGGCCGCGGCCGTATTCGCCACCGTCATCGTTTCGGGTTGCGCCACCCCGCCGCCGCCGTCGGTGACGCTGCGGGTCAATGTCTTTCCCGGCTCGAGCAACCTGCCGTTGCTGGCCGCCATCGACAAGGGTTTTTTCGCCCGGCGTGGCGTCACAGTCGAAGTGCAGAACACGCCGGATTCCGACTCGCAGCGCGCCGGACTGCCCGCTGGAAAATTTGAAATCGCCATTGCTGCGGTGGACAACGCTGTTGCGATGGTCGAGGTCGCCAAGAACAACGTCATCATCGTGATGGGCGGTGACTCTGGCATGAACGAATTCATGGTGCGACCTGAAATCAATTCCTTCGCCGACATTCGCGGCAAGTCGCTCGCCGTCGATGCCCCCAACACCGCCTACGCTCTGGTGGCCCGCAAAATCCTCAAGAACAACGGCCTGATTGACGGGCGTGACTACAGCCTCAAGCTGGCCGGCGGCACGCAGGGGCGCTCCGCCGCCATGGTCGCCAACCCCGACCTCGCGGCCAGCATGGTGAACCCGCCGTTTTCATTCACCGTGCGCGAGCGCGGCATCAAAAGCCTGGGCCGCGCTACCGATTTGGCTGGCGCTTACCAGGCGCAGGGCGCTTTTGTGATGCGAAGCTGGGCGGCGGCCAATGCGTCGGCGCTGGAGCGTTACATGGCGGCCTACATCGAAGGCTCACGCTATGCGATGGACCCGGCCAACCGCGCCGAGATGATCAAACTGCTTGAAACACGCTTCAAACTGCCGCAAGCAGTCGCAGCCCAAAGCTACGACGCCCTGAACACCCCGAGGTTTGGCCTGGCACGCGATGCACGCTTCAATATGGACGGCTTTCGCAATGTTCTGGCCCTGCGCGCCGAGATTGAAGGGCAGTGGGGTGGCCAGGCGCCCGACCCGGCCAAGTATTTGGATCTCTCCTTTTACGAGCGGGCACTGCCTATGGCGGGTCGTTAAAAACCGGGCGATTCAAGAGTGCTATTTCTTTAATAGCTGCTCGCACCCGTGCCTATTGGGCTGGAGACTGATTCAATGCCTGAAAACAGGTCTTTTTAGAAGTTTTCGGCACTTTTGGGCTTAATCGCAAACATAAAAAGGGCTGCAGCGCTTTCGCGTTGCAGCCCTTTTGGGGTTTTGACTGGCAGACCGAATTTTAAATCCGGCTTGGCAGGCAGATCGGCAATTACATGCCCATGCCGCCCATTCCACCCATGCCGCCCATATCGCCGCCACCCATGCCGCCGCCAGCTGCGTCGTCTTTTGGAGCTTCAGCAATCATGGCTTCGGTCGTCAGCATCAGGGATGCGACGGAGGCCGCGTTCTGCAGTGCGGTGCGGGTCACCTTCGTTGGGTCAAGAATGCCCATTTCGATCATGTCGCCGTAGGTGTCGTTGGCTGCATTGAAGCCGTAGTTGCCCTTGCCAGCCATTACAGCTGCTACCACTACAGAGGCTTCGCCGCCCGCGTTGTAAACGATTTCGCGCAGAGGCGCTTCGATGGCCTTGAGCACCAGCTTGATACCGGCGTCCTGGTCAGCGTTGTCGCCCTTGATAACACCAGCGGTTTGCTTGGCGCGCAGCAGTGCCACACCGCCACCAGCCACGATGCCTTCTTCGACAGCAGCACGGGTAGCGTGCAGTGCGTCTTCGACTCTGGCTTTTTTCTCTTTCATTTCGACTTCGGTGGCAGCGCCAACCTTGATCACGGCAACACCGCCAGCCAGCTTGGCCACGCGCTCTTGCAGTTTTTCACGGTCGTAGTCGCTGGTGGCTTCTTCGATTTGAACGCGCACTTGCTTGACGCGTGCTTCGATGTCAGCAGCAGCACCCGCACCGTCGATGATGATGGTATTTTCCTTGCCGACTTCAATGCGCTTGGCAGAACCGAGGTCAGCCAGCGTGGCTTTTTCAAGCGACATGCCGACTTCTTCAGCGATGACCTTGCCGCCGGTGAGCGTTGCGATGTCTTCCAGCATGGCTTTGCGGCGATCGCCGAAACCAGGAGCCTTGACAGCGACAACCTTCAGGATGCCGCGCAGGGTGTTGACCACCAGCGTTGCCAGTGCTTCGCCATCAACTTCTTCAGCGATGATGAGCAGTGGGCGGCCAGCCTTGGCGACTTGTTCCAGAGTAGGGAGCAGGTCACGGATGTTGCTGATCTTCTTGTCGTAGAGCAGAACAAACGGGTTGTCCAGAATTGCCGACTGCTTTTCAGGGTTGTTGATGAAGTAAGGCGACAGGTAGCCGCGGTCAAACTGCATGCCTTCAACCACGTCGAGCTCGGACTCAAGTGACTTGCCGTCTTCAACGGTGATGACGCCTTCTTTGCCGACCTTGTCCATCGCGTCAGCGATGATCTTGCCGATGGTTTCGTCAGAGTTGGCAGAGATCGAACCGACCTGTGCGATTTCTTTCGAAGTGGTGGTGGCTTTGGAAGCTTTTTTCAACTCTTCCACAAGTGCAGTCACAGCCTTGTCGATACCGCGCTTCAAATCCATCGGGTTCATGCCGGCGGCAACGTACTTCATGCCTTCGTGAACGATGGCCTGTGCCAGCACGGTAGCGGTCGTGGTGCCGTCGCCAGCGATGTCAGAAGTCTTGGAAGCGACTTCCTTGACCATCTGCGCGCCCATGTTTTGCAACTTGTCTTTGAGTTCGATTTCTTTAGCGACGGACACACCGTCTTTGGTCACGGTTGGGGCGCCGAAAGAGCGCTCCAGCACCACGTTACGGCCTTTAGGGCCCAGGGTTACTTTGACGGCGTTGGCCAGGATGTTGACACCCTCAACCATGCGTGCGCGGGCTTCGCCGCCGAAAATGACGTCTTTTGCTGCCATGTTTAATTCTCCAGATTCAGTTAATTAGGGATTGAAAGATTGAGAAGAATTACTTCTCGACCACTGCAAAGAGGTCTTCTTCTTTCATCACGAGCAGTTCGTCACCATCAACCTTGACGGTCTGGCCAGAGTACTTGCCGAACAAAACGCGGTCGCCGACTTTCACGCCAACAGGCTGAAGCTCGCCCTTGTCGTTTTTCTTGCCGGGACCAACAGCCAGGATTTCGCCTTGGTCTGGCTTCTCGGCGGCGCTGTCAGGAATGACGATGCCAGAGGCGGTTTTGGTTTCGTTTTCCACGCGTTTGACGATCACGCGGTCGTGCAAAGGACGAAGTTTCATAAGAGCTCCTTGTATTAAAACAATGGGTTTGAGGGAATCAAAAGTGCCAACCATGCAGCTGGCACCCATATCTGGTGACTTTGAGTCCAATTGTTAGCACTCAATATCATCGAGTGCTAATCATAAGGGCATTTTGTGACGGTTTCAAGGCCAGTCTGAGAAAAAGCCTCTCGCCGAGAGTTCCAGTTGCCGTCCAGCCCGAGCTGCTATCAAGCCTGCCAGCGCCACGCCGCGTAGTGCGCTTCAGGCCAACGCTATACGGCGGCGCAGTCCTACCGGGCCGGCGACCTTGATGACCTAAGCTTCCCGCATGCCACCCCCATCGCCCGAAACCGTGAACAAACCACACAAATCAATGGGCTTTCTGCGTGCGCGCCTGTCACCTGAAGGTTATTTGGGCCTGCACCTGACGGTAGGCATGGCTGTGCTGCTACTTGCGGTGTTTGTATTTGCCCATATTGCCGAGGACGTGGTGGCCCGTGATAGCCTGATATTGCTTGATGAGCGCGTGATCCAGTGGCTACACGCCCACACCACACCGGGGCGCACGGCTTTTTTCCTTTTTGTCACCCATTGGCACAATACGCTGGGCGTTTTGGTGATGACGACGCTGTTGGTACTGTGGCTGGCCTACATGCGGTCGTGGGACTGGGTTCTGCGTGCGCTGCTGTCGGTGCCGCTGGGCATGCTGCTCAATGTGCTGCTGAAAAGCATCTTTCAGCGTCAGCGCCCGGCGTTTGACCAGCCGCTCTTGAGCCTGGTGACTTACAGCTTTCCGAGCGGGCACACCGCAGCCGCCACGCTGCTTTATGGTGTGCTGGGTGCCTGGCTGGTGACGGTGCTCCAGCGCCGTTGGCATGCGCCCGTGGTGATGCTAGCTACGGTGATGGTGGCGCTGGTGGCGTTGAGTCGCGTCTACCTCGGCGCGCATTACCCCAGCGACGTGTTCGCCGCCATGGCATCGAGCACTGCGTGGCTCGCGGTTGTGTTTACCGGCGTCAGCACCTGGCGCAAGCGCCAGGACTGGATAGAACGCCTAAACCGCCAGGCTTGATTTGAACCTTCAAACAAACACTACAACCATCCAATGCAAGCACCTAGAAAAATCGCAGTCATCCTCAACGCGTCTGCAGGCTCGGGTTGCAATGAAGATGCTGCCAGAAGTTTTGCGGAAAAGTTTGCCGCCCATGGCATGGCGGCTACGGTGACGCTGGCCAGGGATGGCCGCGAACTTGTGGGCGCTGCAAAGCAGGCGGTGGAAGATGGCATGACCATGGTCGCGGCAGGCGGCGGCGATGGTACGCAAAACGCGGTCGCCTCAGAACTGATAGACCACGATGTGGTGTTGGGCGTGCTGCCCCTGGGCACGCTCAACCACTTCGCCAAAGACCTGGGCATTCCGCTGGCCATGGACGACGCGGTGGCGACGATTGCCGCAGGGCACAGCACATGGGTCGACACGGCAGAGGTCAATGGCCGCAGCTTTCTGAATAACTCCAGCCTGGGCCTGTACCCCGACACGGTGCACCGCCGCGAGTGGCAGCAGCGTCGGCTGGGGCGCAGCAAATGGCCGGCGTTCTTCTGGGCGGCACTGACCTCGCTCAAGCGCTACCCGTTCTTGAACCTCACGCTGACCACAGATGAGATCAGCTACCGGCAACGTACGCCGTTTATCTTTATAGGCAACAACGAATACATCATGGAAGGCTTCAACATCGGTGCGCGCAGCAACCTGCATGACGGCCGTCTGAGCCTTTACTTCGCACACCGAACAGGTCGACTGGGCTTGCTGGTGCTGGCAATGCGTGCGATGTTTGGGCGGCTCAAGCAGGCGAAGGACTTTGAAATGCTGTCGGCCACCACATTGACGATTGAAAGCCGCCACCAGCAATTACGGGTGGCGACTGATGGCGAGGTCAACCTGATGAACACGCCGCTGGTGTACCGCATTAGGCCTGCAAGCCTTAAAGTTTTTGTTCCTGCAGCCAGAGCGAAATAGAGTCGGAATAGACACGGAGTACAGAAACATGCGCACCATTGCCCATTTATCAGACCTGCACTTTGGCCGCGTGGATGCGGCGGTACTGGCGCCGCTCACCGAGTTTTTGCAGGCGGCCAGGCCTGATGTGCTGGTGGTGTCGGGCGACCTGACGCAGCGCGCCAAATCGAAGGAATTTATCGCCGCACGCGACTTTCTGGAAACCTTCAGCATCCCAAAAATTATCGTGCCTGGTAACCACGACGTGCCGTTGTACGACGTATTTCGGCGTTTTTTTAGTCCACTCAAAAGATACCAGCGCCACATCACAGCCGACATGGAACCGTTTTTTGCAGACGATGAAATTGCGGTGCTGGGCATGAACTCGGCACGCTCGCTGACCTTCAAGAGTGGCCGCGTCAATAGCGATCAGCTGGAGCGCGTACGCGCGCGCCTGGGCACTCTCGATGACAAAGTGGTGAAGATACTGGTCACCCACCACCCGTTTGATTTGCCCGCCCACATGAGCAGGGACGACCTGGTGGGCCGTGCCCGCAAGGGGATGAAAGCGTTTGCAAGCTGCGGTGTCGATGTGCTGCTGGGCGGCCACATGCACAGCAGCGAAGCCGTCAGCACTGAGGGCCGCTACAAGCATGGAACGTATTCGGCGCTGTCGATTCAGGCGGGTACCGCAACCTCTACGCGGCAAAGGGGTGAGGTCAATTCCTTCAACCTGCTGCGTGTGGAGTGTGACCGCGTAGAGGTCGATCAGATCGGCTGGGCGGTGGAACACGGTGTGTTCAAAAATAACGGCACTCAGGTCTTTGCTGGCACAAAAGACGGCTGGTTACCGGTACCTGTGCCAGCGAAGGCCTGAGCAACGCCTGAACTATTTATGCTTGGGGTCGAGCGCGTCGCGCAGGCCATCGCCGAGCAGGTTAAACGAAAGCACCAGCAGAAAGATCGACAGGCCCGGCCAGATCGCCATCCAGGGTGAGTTGTCGACATAGTTTTTGGCGGTGTTGAGCATGCTGCCCCAGCTCGGCGCCGGTGGCTGTTGACCCAGCCCCAGGAACGACAGGCTGGCCTCTGCAATGATGGCTGCGGCAATCGCCAGCGTGGACTGTACGATCAGGGGCGGCAGCACGTTGGGCAAGATGTGTCGCAATGCGATGCGCCAGTGCGGGTTGCCGACGGCACGCGCAGCCTCGACAAAATCTTCCACCTTCACGGCCAGCACCTGTGCCCGCGTGAGGCGGATAAAAACCGGCGTGGCCGACACACCAATCGCAATCATGGCGTTGCTCAGGCTGGGGCCAAGAAACGCGGCCAGCGCAATTGCCAGAATCAGAAAGGGTACGGCCAGCATCGCGTCGGTGAAACGCGATATGAGGCTGTCCGTCCAGCCGCCCACATAGCCGGCCAGTAGCCCGATGGGCACGCCCAGCGCCATCGATATGCACACCGACACCAGGCCCGCCATCAGTGAGGCACGCGCACCCCAGACCACGCGCGACAAGACATCACGCCCGATTTCGTCGGTACCAAACAGGTATTGCGCGCCGGGCGCCTTGCGCACCGCGCTCCAGCTGGTGGCGATGGGGTCATAGGGTGCGATGATCGATGCAAACACTGCCAGCGACACAAAAAACAGCACAATCACCAGCCCCAGCATGGCGCCACGCCGACGCACCAGGCGGCGCAACGCGCGTTGCGCCGGGGTGGGCTCGCGCGGGATCGCTACGGAAGTTACAGCACGCATCGGTCAACCCCGCAGACGCGGATTCACTAAAAAATAGGCCATGTCGGCCAGCAGGTTGAGCACGATGTACACACTCGATGTAAACAGCACCACGCCTTGCACCACGGCGTAGTCTCGGTTGAAAACGGCATCAACGATGAGCTTGCCAAAGCCGGGGATTGAAAACACCTGCTCCGTTAGCACCGCGCCCGACAGCAGGGTGCCGAACTCCAGCGCGCCTAGTGTGATGATGGGCGTGAGCGCATTGCGCAGCGCATGCTTGAGCACCACGGTGCGTTCATCCAGCCCCTTGGCCCGCGCAGTGCGAACATAGTCGGCATTGAGCACCTGTAACATGGCGCTGCGGGTATGCCGCATCAGCACGGCCGCGATGGCATTGCCAAGCACAAAGGCCGGCATGATCATCGCCGCGAGATTGCCCTTGAGATCCTCAAACGGGCTGACGTAACCTGACGCTGGAAGCCACCCGAGCGACACTGAAAAAAGCAGGATCATCAAAATGCCGAGCCAGAAATTCGGCGTCGACAAACCCCACAGCGCCACCACATTGGCGATGTAGTCCCATGCAGAGTCCTTGCCTACGGCCGACACAATACCTGCGGGGATACCTATCACCAGCGCAATCAGCATCGCCAGCGCCGCCAGCTCCAGCGTGACCGGCAGCTTTTGCTGGATCAGCTCCAGCACCGGCTGCTGGATACGCAGCGATTCGCCGAGATCACCATGGAACACACCGGAAATCCAGTATGCGTAGCGCATGGGCAGCGGCTCGTCCAGATGCATTTTTTTCTGCAGGTAGGCGATGACGTCCGGGTCCTGGTTTTCACCCGCCAGAATCACGGCCGGGTCCCCGGGCAGCAACTGCTGCAGCCCGAAGATGATGATCGTGACGAAAAAAACCGTCGGTACGATCGCGGCCAGCCGCTTGAGCAGGTAGTTGAGCATGAGGTTGAAGCGCCGGTCGTTTAGGACATCTTCAGGCCCTGCACCCGCACCAGCCCGTCAGGAATGGTGCGCATGCCGGTCAGCTTTTTGTTGTAGGCCCACAGCCAGTTGCGGTGATACAGGTAAACAATGGGGCGTTCGCGAACGGCTTCAGCCGCCAGCGTGGCAAACACCTTGATGCGGCCAGCTGTGTCCAGCGTGTTGCGCGAACGGTTGAGCAGCTCGTCCCATTGCGGTCTGCACTCACCGCTGTAGTTCAGCGGCTGCTTGCAGCCGTAAAAACTGAACAGGTTACCGTCCGGGTCGGCCCGGCCGCTCCATGCCAGCACATAGGCATCAAACTGGCCCTTGTCGGCAAGGTTGAGCGAGGTGGCAAATTCGGTCGACTGGATCTTCACGTCAAAACCGGCCTCCTTGGCCATTGCCTGCACCACCTGTGCCACGCGCTGGCTGTCGGAGGTAGTGGGCGTCATCAGCGTGAAGACCGGGTTGGGGACGCCAGCTTCTTTTAGCAGGGCTTTGGCGCGTGCGATGTCGCGTTTCGGGATAGGTACATTCTTCGCATAAAAGCTGTTGCTTGGCGGCACCCACTGGTTGCCCGGGGTGGCCTCACCGTCCATCGCCACCTGCACAATACCGGCGCGGTCTAGTGACAGCTCAAACGCTTCACGCACGCGCGGGTCGCGGCCCAGCGGGTTCTTCTGCGCAAAATCGCTTTTGCCGGTATTGATGGTGATGCCCTGATAACCCAGCTCGGTGACGCGCGAGATGGAGAGCTTTTTGTCGGCCTTGATGGAAGCCACGTCAGACGGTGCGACGCGCTCGATAAAGTCCAGTTGGCCAGAACGCAGGTTCGCCAGTCTGACGGTGGCATCGACGATGGGCAGGAAGACGACCTTGTCAAAGTGGATCTCGGCCTTGTTCCAGTAGTTGGCGTAACGCTCCAGCACGATACGGTCTTGCGCTACACGCTCTGCGAACTTGAACGGACCGGAGCACACTGGCTTGGTGCCAAAGTTGGTTGGATTGGCTAGCGCAGCCTTGGGCGACACCATCATGCCCGCACGGTCGGCCAGTACGGTCAGCAGCGGCGAGAAGGGCGCGCTGAGGTTGATTTTGGCGGTGAGGTCGTCAATCACGTCCACTGTGGTGACGGGCAGCAGCTCACCGCGGCGGTTGGAGCCTGCCAGGTTTTTATGTCGGTCAATGTTGAACTTGACGGCGGCTGCATCAAACTTTTCGCCATCATGGAAGGTAACGCCGCTGCGCAGCTTCATGGTCAGCGATTTGTTGTCCGCCGACCAGACCCAGGAGGTTGCCAGTTGCGGCACGACGTTGAGCTTTTCGTCAATGTCCACCAGCTTGTCGCACAGCGACGAGAAAACAATACGTCCCACAAAGCTGCGCGCCAGAGTTGGGTCCAGCACATCGGGGTCTTCGGCCAGGCCAATACGAAGGGTCTGGGCTTGTAAGGCACAAGTGGCCATCGTTGTGATTGCCAGCGTTAGTCCCATCATTAGTTTTTTATGCATCGCTTATTTCCTTTACGTTGTGTTGAAGTTAAACAAGGTCACGGTTACCGGATTGACTTAAGTGTTCGCCGAACCGCCGCTAAACGCGCTTTGCAGCCGCAGCAGCCGTGCATTCACCGTTGCGCCGCCAGCCACATTGGTGGGCGCCGGAATATCTTCCCAGAAATGGCAGGCTACCGCATGGCCTTGCATGCTCCGGAGTTCGGGTACTTCTTGCGCGCACTTCTCGCGTGCATAGGGGCAGCGGGTGCGGAAGCGGCAACCCGAAGGCGGGTTGATCGGGTTGGGCACATCGCCCTGTAGCAAAAGCCGCTCACGCTTGAGGCCAGGTTCGGCAATGGGGATGGCCGACAACAGGGCCTGGGTGTAGGGGTGGCGTGGCCGCGCAAACAGGCTTCGCTTGTCTGCGTATTCAACAATCTGTCCGAGGTACATCACGGCTACATGTGAGGCGATGTGTTTGACCACCGCCAAGTCGTGCGCAATAAAAACATAGGCCAGTCCCAGGCGTTGCTGAAGGTCCTGCAGCAGATTGACAACCTGAGCCTGTATCGACACATCAAGTGCCGATACAGCCTCGTCGCAGACAATCAGCCGGGGCTCTACTGCCAGTGCCCGGGCAATGCCGATGCGCTGCCGCTGGCCACCTGAAAACTCATGCGGGTAGCGCTGCAAATACTGTGGCGCCAGACCGACCAGGTCCAGGAGTTCGGCAGCCCGCTCGCGCTGCCGCCCCTTTGCCAGGCCATGCAGGCCCAGCGGTTCAGTCAGGGTTTGCTGCACCGTCATGCGCGGATTGAGCGACGAATACGGGTCCTGGAAAATCATCTGCATGTTGCGCCGGCGGGCACGCATGCGATCTGGCGGCAGGGTCATCAGATCGTCGCCGTCAAACCTGACCGAGCCCGAGGTGGCGTCCAGCAACCGCAGCAACAGGCGGCCCACCGTTGACTTGCCGCAGCCCGACTCGCCCACCAGGGCCATGGTTTCGCCTGTGTTCAGCTCAAAGCTCACGCCATCGACCGCATGCACCACGGCCGTCTGCCGGCCGAACAGGTGTTGCCGCACCGGGAAGTGTTTGACGAGTTTGTCAACCTTCAACAGCGCGCTCATGCTGCAAGCTCCATGCCGATGTCTAGCGGTGCGCGCCAGCAAGCGGCCTCATGGCCGTTGTCCAGCAGGATGAGCGGCGGTGCTTCCTGGCGGCATTTGTCTAAGGCAAACGGGCAACGCGGCGCGAAACGGCAGCCCTGTACTTCGGTCATCGGGGTTGGCACCTGTCCTTCAATCGCGTTGAGCCTGGACTGCTCCAGGTGCAGCTTGGGTATGGACCCCAGCAATCCGATGGTGTAGGGGTGCTGCGGGTTGGCAAATAGCGCCTCCACGCTGGCCCGCTCGACGATGCGGCCCGAATACATCACGACCACGTCGTCGGCGAGTTCGGCAATGACGCCGAGGTCATGCGTGATCAAAATGATGGCGGTGCCGGTTTCTTCACGCAGGGTGCGCATGAGGTCCAGTACCTGCGCCTGGATAGTCACGTCCAGTGCGGTGGTCGGCTCGTCTGCAATCAGCAGTTTGGGTTCACAAGCCAGCGCCATGGCAATCATCACGCGCTGGCGCATGCCGCCAGACAGTTTGTGCGGGTACTCGTCGATGCGCTGCTCGGGCGAGGGGATGCGCACGCGGCGCAGCATCTCGATGGCGTGGACACGCGCATCGGCGTGGCTAATGTCCTGGTGGCAGCGAATGCCTTCGATCAACTGGTTGCCGATCGTGAATGCCGGGTTGAGCGAGGTCATCGGCTCCTGAAAAATCATGGCCATGCGGTTGCCGCGCAGGGCCCGCATGGCGCTTGGTGTAAGTGTTGCGAGGTCTTGGCCCTCAAAGCGTATGGAGCCGCTGGTGATGCGCCCCTGACCCTTGGGCAGCAGGCCCATGATCGACAGCGAGGTCACGCTTTTGCCGCAACCCGATTCGCCCACAATGCCCAGCGTTTTGCCGGATTCGACTGAAAAACTCACGCCATCCACGGCAAAAAATTCGCCGCCGCCTTCCATCCGGAAGCTGCTACGCAAGCCGCTGACTTCAAGCAGGGCTGTCATGAGGTGCCTACCCGCAGCTGTGCATGAAAGTGCTCGACCTCGGCCTCGATCAATGTGCGGTCGGTGATGCCCGCAGGCCGTGTGCTGGAGGGAAGGCAGGCCGTGAAGGGCTGATAGCGCTCAAGGCTTTTGTTGTAAAGACGCTGCATTTCAACAATCGGGTCGGTATGGTCGTCGACCCGCAGGCTTAGCGCCGGGTAATCCTCGGTGCTGAATACCAGCAACGCCGCCGCCTGCTTGCCGCGTTTGTCGCCACCAGCGGCCTCACCTGCAGCCAGTGCAACGATCAGGCGCTGCGCAAAGGGCAGGGCAGCGTTTGCCTCAAAGGCGGTCGCCGTGGCTGAAATCACCTGCGGCCCGGCCAGCATATTGCCGGCTACTGAAAAACCAGCGCCAGCCATGTGGCCGCACCAGTCTATGCAGGATGCACCGGTATGAGCGGCCGACTTGCCGCTGTGGTCAATCATGTGCAACTGGCGGTGGTCACGGCCTTCATCGGCGGCTGTCAGGCGGGAAATGATGGCGGCCGGGTCAAGATGCTGGCCCATATCGTCAAGCGCGGGGCCCGCGTACAGCGGATTCACCAGAGCCTGGGTCGCCACTGCCCCAACGCCGCTGCGCGCATGCGGACACAGCGCCCCGACTGCAAAAAAGCGGCTGGCAACGGCCACGCCGAAAGCGCCGGAGGTGTCGCGCGCGATGATGGACCAAGTCATGAAAAAACCTTCATGGGTGTGAATGTGACAGGTTCAGGCTGGGGCATGCGGTTTTTATTATCAGGCACTGGCCGTCATGCGTGCAGCTACGCTCCGGGCAGACAGCAGGTGCGCCCGCATCTCGCGCTGCGCGGTCGCCGCGTCGTGGTTCAGCAATGCCTCAATGATCACCGCGTGCTCGCCAAACGATGCGCTTATGCGTTCAAGGTTGCGGAACTGCGAGCTGCGGTATGGCGACACCCTATGCCGCAAACTGAGGGCCGTCTCTATCAGGGTGGGGTTGCCGCAGCTATGGATGATGATGTCATGCAGCGCCTGGTTCAGCTGGTCATACAGCTCAAAATTGCCGGTCCGCATCGCAGCGCGTGACTGTGCGTGCAGGTCCGACAGGCGCTCGCGGTCGCTTTGCCCCATGCGCACCGCCGCATAACGCGCGCACGATGCTTCGAGCTCGCTAATCGCTTCAAACATCTGGTCCAGCTGTCCGGGCGTCATTTCTGCAACGATGGCGCCGCGATTGGGGCGGCACACCACAAGGCCCTGAATGGCGAGTTGCTTCAGGGCTTCACGTACCGGTGTGCGCGACACATTAAAAAGCCCGGCCAGCATCACTTCGTCCAGCCGCGACCCTGGCTGAAAGTGGCCGAGCACGATATCGTCAGCTATTTTTTTGCTGATCGCATCGGCGCGTGCGCCTCGCTGTGCAGGCTGCGCAAGCGATATGGATGAGGTCAGCTCGGCGGTCATGCGGCCTGCGCCAGGGGAAGCAGCGGGTGCCAGCAGGCCAGACGCGACCCATGAAGCTCAACCACTGGAGGTGTTTCTATGCGGCATTGGCCGCTTGCCTCTGCGCAGCGAGGTGCAAAGCTGCAACCAGCGGGCAGGGCGGCCAGGTCAGGGGGAGAGCCCGGGATGGCGCTCAAGGGCTTGCCCCGGTTATGACTGCTCACGGTTGATGCCAGCAAACCCGCGCTGTAAGGGTGGCGCGGTGCATGCACCATGGCGGCCACCGGGTTTTCTTCAACGATACGGCCTGCATACATCACTGCGATGCGGTCTGACAGCTCGACGGCCGCGCCGATGTCGTGGGTGACAAAAATCACCGCCATGCCGGTCTCGCGCTGCAACTCGCGCAGCAGCAGCAATATCTGTATCTGCACCGTCGCATCAAGCGCGGTTGTGGGCTCATCAGCCAGCAGCAGTTTGGGTTTGCAGGCCAGTGCCAGCGCAATCATGGCGCGCTGCCGCATGCCGCCCGACAGCTCGTGCGGATAGGCGTCGTAGCGTCTTTTGGCCTGAGGTATCTGCACCCGTTCCAGCATCTGCAGTGCCTGCGCACGGGCGCTGGTTTCGCTGATGGCCTCGTGGGCCCGTATGGCTTCAGTGATCTGCTGGCCTATGGTGTAGACCGGGTCAAACGCCAGTCCCGGCTCCTGAAATACCATGGACGTCACACCGCCGCGATATTGTTCAAGTGCTCGGCCCTGCAGCGCCAGCACGTCTTGACCATCCACCGTGATCTGGCCGCTAATGCGTGTCGTACGCTGCGGATGCAACTTGAGCAGGGTGCGCAAGGTCACGCTTTTGCCCGAGCCTGATTCGCCGAGCAGACCCAGCACTTCGCCGGCACGCAGGTCAAAGCTGACTTGGTTCAACGCGCTGGCTTTGCGGCTGCCGTGGAACTCGACCGTGAGGTCGCGTACCGAAACCAGTGGGGGGGAATGGTCGAATGTGGTCATGCTGCATTCTCCGTCGCTGCGGCGCTGTGGCCAGAGCTGCTGTCATTCATGTGACATGCGACCAGGTGGTTTTCAAACTGTGAAGCAGCCTTGTAGCTGGCGAGTAGCGGGCTACGCGCGGAACAAACCGCCTCGGCATGCGGGCAGCGCTCGCGAAAGCGGCAGCCAGCCGCTGGGTTGATGGGGTTGGGCGGGTCGCCAACCAGGGGCGGCTTTTCAGTGCGGTGCGCCGGGTCCATCGACGGCACGGCCGAGAGCAGCGCCCGTGTGTAGGGGTGTGCAGCAGCACCGTAAATCTGCTCAACCGGGCCGATCTCGACGACTTGGCCCAGGTACATGACCATGACCTCATCGCAGATGTAGTGCACCACATGCAGATCATGTGAGATGAACAGATAGGTCAGTTGGTGCTCGGCTTTCAGTTCCTGCAGCAGGTTAAGCACCTGTGCCTGCACCGACTTGTCGAGCGCCGCCACGGCTTCGTCCAGAATAACGAGGCGCGGCTCAAATGCCAGGGCGCGGGCAATGTTGATACGCTGACGCTGGCCGCCTGACAGCTCGTGCGGGTAGCGTGATCCAAACTGGTCCGGCTCCAGCCCGACCCGCCTCAGCAACTGACGCGCCCGCTCATTGGCTTTCTCGCGCGATAGCCCGTGCGCCCGGGGGCCATAGGCAATGGTTTCAAGAATAGTCAGGCGCGGGTTCAGCGACGCGAATGAATCCTGAAATACCATTTGCAAACTGCTCCTGAAGGCCTTTAGTTCCAGCCCGCCGAATTCGCCGACACCTTCGCCGTCGAAAATCATGCTCCCGCTGTCGGGCGCCATCAGTTTGGCAATCAGCCTTGCGGTGGTGGACTTGCCGCAGCCTGATTCGCCGACAATACCCAGCGTCTTGCCCTTGGCGATTGAAAAACTGACGCCGTCGACTGCGTGCACAAACTTTTTCTCGCGCTCAAACAGGCCGCCGCGCACAGGAAAGTATTTTTTAAGATTGTGGACAGCCAGCAGCGGCTGTGCCGGGCCGCCGCGATCCTGTGAAGGTGTCATGAGGGTGGTATCAGCGCTCATCGGCGAACATCCATGGCCGAGCGCACACCATCTGCAAGCAGGTTAAATGCGATCGAGGTGAAAAAGATAAACGCCCCGGGCAGCGCCGCAATAAACGGCTCGCGAAAAATCGCTGAACGCAGTGTGTTCAACATCAGGCCCCACTCAGGCTCGGGCGGCTTCACGCCCAAGCCGAGGAATGAAAGGCCAGAGCCGAGGATCATGCTCACGCTCAGTAGGCCTGTGGCATACACAAACACTGGCCCCAGCACATTGCCCAGCACGTGCACGCGGATGATTGAAAACACGCTGGAGCCGCTCATGCGCGCCGCCTCGATGTAGTCCAGCCGCCGCACCTGCGTCGTCACGCTTTCGGCAATACGCACCACCTGCGGCACAAATACAAGCGTCAGCGCGATCAGGCTGTTACTCATGCCCGGACCCAGTGCACCGGCCACAGCCACGGCCAGCAGCACCGAAGGGAAGGCATAAAACACATCCAGTATCCGCATGATGACCATGTTGATGCGCCCGCCAACATAACCCGCAAACAGGCCAATCGACGTGCCGATCACAAACGCCGCCAGTACCGGCACTACACCCATCAGCAGTGACAGCCGACCGCCGTACATCAGGCGCGAGAGCATGTCGCGCCCCAGCTCGTCAGTGCCCAGCACATGGCCAGGTGTGCCGATGGGCAGCAGGCGATTCAACATGCTGGCCTTGTAAGGGTCTGCCGGTGCAAGCCAGGGCGCAAAAACGGCTGCACCAACAATGATCAGCAGCACCAGCGCAGCCGTCATGGCCACCGGGTCTTGCCTCAGTTGCCTGAGTACGACCAACCAGAAGCTGCGGCTGGGCCCCGCAGCTTTCAGGGCCGGTGCGATAAGACCTGCTGGCGTTACGGCAGTCAGGGAGGGGTTTTCTATCATGGGGTCCATGTCATGCACGACCCATGCGCGGGTCAATCAGTGGTTGCAGGATGTCCACCAGCAGGTTCAGCGCCACAAAAAACATGCACAACACCAGAATCGTGCCCTGCAGCAACGGGATGTCGCGCTGGAAGATGGCGGTGTTGAGCAAAAAACCGGTGCCCGGCCAGGCAAATACTGTTTCAACCAGAATCGAGCCGCCCATCAGGTAGCCGATTTGCAAACCGGCCACCGCGAGAATGGTCGGCGCGGCGTTCTTGGCTACATGCCTGAAGATGGCCCGGTTGCCCAAGCCGCGCGCGCGCAGGGCAATCACAAACTCCTGCTCCAGCATGTCGGCCACCAGGGCCCGCACCGTACGCGTGATGATGCCTAGCGGAATCACCGACAGCGTCAGGGCTGGCAGTACAAGGTGGCGCAGATGGTCGTAGTCAAACGCCCATTCAGCCGAACCACCGGGGCCCGCACCCATCGCCGGAAACCAGCCCAGCCAGGTCGAAAAAATAATCGTCAAGACCAGCCCGAGCCAGTAGTGCGGAATGCTCACGCCGACCACCGACAGCACGGTGGCCAGCCGGTCAATAAAACCGCCATGCCAGTAACCGGCCAGCGCTCCTAGCACGCACCCAACCAGCACGCCTGCAAAACCGGCGACACTCGCCAATAACAAGGTGTTGCTGACTGCGCTCATTACTTCAGTTGCGACTTCGCGACCCGACGCTATGGACTTGCCCAGGTCGCCCTGTACGGCGCGCAGTAGCCATTTGCCGTACTGCACCGGCACGGGTTTATCAAGGCCGTAGGCCGCCTTGAGCGCGTCAATCACTTCAACCGGCGCATCGGCTGGTGCTATGGCGTTGAGCGGATCGCCCGGGGCGATGTACACCAGCATGAACGCCACCAATGTGACGCCTAATGCAATCGGAAGCGTCAATAAGAGGCGCTTGAAAACATACGAAAACATTAAAACTTTCAGGACGGCCCTGTGGCATCACGCGCATCTGCTGCGCATGCCTGCAGGGCCTTAACGTGTCAAGTCGCGTGAATTACATCTTCAGCGTCGTCAGGTCCTGAAACCAGTGCTGTGCCTGCACAAAGCCTTTGACCTTGGGCGACAGCACATGCGGGTTCACATCATGCACAACCCAAAGCATCAGCGCGTCGTCGACCATGCGTTCATGAACCTGCGCAAGGAGCTTGTCCTGCACCTTGGTGTCAAAGTTGTTGCGCAGGGTATCCAGGGTCTGATCAACTTTGTCGTCCTTGAAACCACCCCAGTTCACGCCGTTGGGGGCTATGTAGCGACTGTCGACGAAGCGCGTGATGCCGTAGAACGGGTCAGAGGTCACATAGCCGAGGTTGATGGCGCTGATGCCCTTGCCGCCATTCATGTCGGCCTTCACGCCGCTGCGCCAGTGCAGGTACAGCGCCTCAAGCTCAACCACTTCAAACTCCAGCTGGATGCCGATTTCCGCCAGGCTTTGCTGGATGTATTCGTTCATGGGCAGCGACAGCATTTGCCCGGTTCCGCCCTGGGCGATGATCACCTTGGCCTTGAGCGGCTTGGCCTTGCTGTAACCGGCTTGAGCCATCAGCGCCTTGGCTGCGGGCAGGTCGTACGTCAGCTTGAAAGCCGGCTTGCCAAACCAGGGGCTGGTGCTGTCGAGCTGGCCTTTGGCGGGCACAGCCAAACCATTCATCAGCTTGACGATGCCATCACGGTCAATCGCCAGGTTGGCGGCTTTGCGCACGCGGATGTCCGCCCATGGTGACCCAGGCATGGTGCTGAAGTGGTAGGGCCACACATGCGGCGTTACGTTTTTCACCAGCTTGAAGCCGCCTTTCAGCAGTTGTGGCACCACGTCGGGTGGTGGTGTTTCGATCAGGTCCACCTGGCCGCTCAGTAGCGCATTGGAGCGCGTCAGTGCATCCGGAATCGGGATCAGCACGATGCGGTCGGTTTTGGCGATACGGGTTTTGTCCCAGTAGCCTGCGTACTTGACCAGCTCGGCTCGCTCACGCGGGACCAGTTTGTCGAGCTTGAAAGGGCCGGTGCCTGATGGTTGCGATGCAAACTTATTCCAGTCGCGGCCAACTTTTTCATACTGTGCCGGGCTCGAAATCAAAAACCAGGGCAACTGGTATAAAAACAGCGCATCCACGGCCTTTGTGGTGATCTCGACCGTGTAGTCGTCGATCTTTTTGTACGAAGCAATTGAGGGAATGCGCGGGCGCACCTGGGCGCTTTGCTTGGGGTCAAACTGGGGGGACTTGTCGTTCAGAACCTTGTCCAGGTTCCAGATCACGGCGTCGGCCTTGAACTCTGAACCATCGTGAAATATTGCACCCTTGCGCAGCTTGAAAATCCATTTTTTGCTGTCCTTTGGGTCCACGTTGAACTCGGTCGCCAGGCCGGGGATCAGCTTGCCGGGGCGCGAGTCGATATTGGACTCCCAGGCCACCAGCGGGTCATAAATTGTGTGACCGGTGAACTGGTAGGCGCCTGCGCCGCGGTCGGGCTGGCCGGTTGTCAGAGGAATGTCGGCCATCGAGATGCCGTAGCGGGCAATCGTTTCGGCAAAGGCGCCTGCATGCAGCGACAAAGCTAGTGGTACGGCCAACAGCCATCCCGACAAACGGGGCGACTTCTTGGGTTTTTCACGGTGTGAATGCACGAAATTCCTCCAGATTTGGTAAATGAATCAGGAGTTCTTGCATGCACTGTGCCAGTTTTTATATTTATGACAATGTTTTTTATAAGCCTATGTTTCTATTTAACTTATTCTGGTTTTGTTTCCGATGGCGTGTACGGGCTAGCCATCTGTAACCCAATAGCACCTCATGAGATTGCATACAAATGCACCAATAACGTCAATAAAAAGGGTAATTGCATTTGCCTTCCAGGCGGCTTCCTGCCACGACTGATTGCTTCAATATTTGCTTAAATGTGAATCAACATTTGTCCTACAGCCGATTTATTGAAACCCCGACGCCAGTGCATCGTAAGGGCTCATACATTCGATGCAAGGTAATAGGACTTACAGGCAACAAGCTCTAAAAAATTTGTTTTTGATAAAAGGTGCAGCATGGACAATTTCAATCAAGTCACAGGAATAACCCAGAGTCTCGCGTTGCCTGGCGATCCGAGGCCTGAAAAGATGGTCTCCAAAGGTGCACAACCGCGGCGTCTCGTATGGTCGTTCCGAGTTGCACCGCGGGACGATAGAACCGCTGCATCGCATCACCCCAACATCGAATTTAAATCTGACGCTGTCTGCTTTGTAAGCTGACAAGCGGGTCGCACTTGCTTCGTTAAATCAGGCGACGGTTAGTATTGGTTTTGATCGTTCGCGTTTTGATATCAACCCTTTGGAGCCAAACTCATCATGCTGAAGTATGCTGGCATCTACCTGGCCGTTTTTCTCACCATGTTTGTCATAGACATGATCTGGTTGCGCGTGATCGCAGTCGGCTGGTATTCCCAGGGGATGGGGCCACTGCTGACTGATTCACCCAACTTGTTTGCAGCAGCGGCGTTTTATTTGATGTTCCCCGTGGGATTGCTGGTTTTTGCTGTGCTTCCAGGCGAGGCGAGCACTGTGCTGAAGGTTGCGGCGATGGGCGCGTTGTTTGGTTTTTTCGCCTATGCCACGTACGACCTGACGAATCTGGCAGTTGTCAAAGGCTGGCCGTTGGGCTTGACATTTATCGATATGGCCTGGGGCACGCTGGTCAGCGGTGTGTCTGCCAGCCTAGGCAAGGTGACGCTGGATTATTTCAACCGATAGTGCCGTATTTGGGAGCTAAATTGGCCTGCAGCTCAATAAATACATGTGTAAGTAGCTATTAAAATAATAGCATGTTTTATGCTGGCCGCTGCTTTGTAGGAAATGTCCTACATTGGAACGGGCGTAATAATGTTACCTTCTTGAGGTTGGAACCGCTGTGCAGTTCCTCAAGCATGGCAACCCCTCATGGCCGTTTTCGTAGTCGCCGATCCTGCAAATCAGCAGGAAAAGGCACATCCACTTGTTGCGACTTCCTCGATCCTGTCACGGCTGCGGGCGGAGACGCGTAAGGAGCACGAGGCCGTAGAGCAGGTTCTGGACTTGATGAGCCACTCGCCCACGCGCCAAAGCTACGCCCACCAGCTCGGGCAGTTCTACGGCTTTTATGCGCCACTGGAAATGGCGCTGCAATCCCATGGCAAATCGCTAGCCGACAAAGCCTGCAAGTCCCCTCTCTCAGATGCCATCTCTTCAGCGCTTGCTGCCCGCCTGAACAAAACTGCCCATCTGCAGCAAGACCTTCACCACCTCGGCGTCCCTGCTCACGTGCTGCCGCTTTGCCGCGATTTGCCACTGCTGCGCACCCAGGCTGAGGTGCTGGGCTGCCTGTATGTGATGGAAGGCGCCACGCTCGGCGGGCGGCTGATTACCCAGCATGTCCGTGCGGCGCTGGGCATCACGCCAGCGACGGGTGGCAGT
>JBBRQQ010000035.1:0-29973 GCA_038226155.1 Burkholderiales bacterium | reverse complement strand
TGAGAAAAATGCGGGCAACTTGACGGGTGACTCCAACATTGTCTCTGTTGAGCATGTTTTCAAGTCAGTGACCGACTCAACCGGCACATTGACCATTTTGCGTGATATTGATTTTGCCTTGAAGGCGCGCGAAACAGCTGCCATTGTCGGTGCGTCTGGGTCTGGCAAAAGCACGCTGCTGTCCATCATCGCCGGGCTTGATACGCCCACCAGCGGCACGGTGTACCTGGCCGGGCAAAACCTCTTCGCCATCAGCGAAGACGACCGGGCCGCCCTGCGGGCGCAAAAGGTCGGTTTTGTGTTCCAGAGCTTTCAGTTGATGGGCAACCTCTCGGCACTTGAAAACGTCATGCTGCCGCTGGAGCTTGCAGGTGCAGCCAATGCAAGGCCCCAGGCCACCGAAATGCTCAAGCGCGTCGGCCTGGGCGAGCGACTCGGGCACTACCCCAAGGTGCTGTCAGGCGGTGAACAACAACGCGTGGCACTGGCCAGAGCTTTTGTGGTGCAGCCCGCCGTGTTGCTGGCTGATGAGCCCACGGGCAGCCTTGACTTCGCCACGGGCGAGAAAGTCATGGCCCTGATGTTTGAGCTGAATCAGGAACTGGGCACGACGCTGGTGCTGGTCACGCATGACAAAGGCATTGCATCGCGCTGCGAGCGGCGCATCACAATTGAGGCGGGGCAGGTGGTAGGGTTATTGAGGTCAGACGCCAATTTCATTTCGATGCAAAGCATCGCACCCGAAGGGCGTGCCAAGGGCACGATGAATTTGGACTCTGACCCCAAAAACCCTTTGAGATAATCGGCGCATGGCTTCCTCGAATAAAGTTCTTTTTGGCTTTCATGCTGTCGGTGTGCGGATCAAAACCGCACCCAAATCTGTTTTTGAAGTGTTTTTTGATGTGTCGCGCCGTGACGCGCGCATGCGCCAGTTCATCGACAGGGCGCGCGAAGCAGGCATCAAGCTTGTCGAGTCGGACGGGCTGCGCCTGGCCAAAATGTGCGGCAGTCACGGCCATCAAGGCGTGGTGGCGCGCGTCGATTCGGTGGCGCAAGTCACCTCGCTTGATGAACTGCTGGAGCAGCTTGAAGAATCAAAAACTGCTTTACCGCTGCTGCTGGTACTTGACGGCGTGACCGACCCGCACAACCTCGGCGCTTGTCTGCGGGTGGCCGATGGTGCAGGCGCTCATGCAGTCATTGCCCCCAAGGACCACGCAGCGGGCATCAATGCCACGGTATCCAAAGTTGCCAGCGGCGCAGCCGAGACCATGCCCTACTTCATGGTGACCAACCTGGCGCGCACGCTGGGCGAGTTGAAAGAGCGGAACATCTGGTGCATAGGCACCAGTGACGACGCCGAAAAAACCATTTACGACGTTGACTTGACTGGCCCCGTCGCTCTGGTGCTGGGCGCAGAAGGAGAGGGCATGCGCCAGCTGACGCGCAAAACCTGCGACGAACTGGTGCGCATTCCGATGCACGGGGCGGTTGAAAGCCTGAACGTGTCAGTGGCCAGCGGCGTTTGCCTGTACGAAGCGCTACGTCAGCGCAGGCCAGCGACAGGCTGAGCCTTCAAAGTAAATAACCGCCCACACGCTGCAACAAAACTTCTGTATCCGGGTACATGCCAAAGCCGTGCAGCGCTTTGGCTAGCGACAGGTCACCACGCACCAGCAAGTCGGAATTGATGCTGACGGTGTCCGCAGCGCTCAAGCCGCTGGTCGATTGCGCCAGCTGTATGAACTGGCTGACCTTGCCGCGAGAGCCTGCGTCGGCGTAGAGCAGCGCCAGGGTGGCCATGGTTTGTGCTTTTTCCATGCCCGATTTGCCGGCTGCTTGTGCTTGCAGCGCCGTAATGGCCGCCTGAATTTTTTCGTGATCTGGCACACCGGAGAGCTGCGCAATGCTACGCAACCAGGTCGCCTGCTCGGGCAGCTTCCCCTGTTTGGCTGCCAGTGTCACGGCCACCTGCATGTTTTGTTGGGCCTTGTCGGATTGCCCAACCAACTGGTTCATTTTGAAGCCGACGGCGTTGAGGCGTGCCGTTGACGATTCGTCGGGTGCGTCTTTGGTCAGCGTCTCCAGCTGCGCGGCTGCGGCCTTCACCTTACCCCAGGCCCCCGTGCGCGCAAACGAGGTGGCTTCTGCCACCAGCACCTCGCCGAGTGCAGCGGCCCAGTCACCCGCAGTGCCGCCCTGCTGGCGCGCGGCCGGTAGCGACTTCAATGACTCGGCGGCCAGCGTCAGAAAGACGCGTGCGGCCTCGGCTGGCAATTGCGGGTTATGGCTCAAGATGACCGCTATGCGGCCCAATGCGAAGGTTTTGTCTGCCGCATCGCCGATGCTGGCGGCATCTGATTTCAGCGTGTCCATGGCCTGACGGGCACCGCCGCCTGAACCAACGGCCCATGCACGCACTTCAAGGTCGGCGATTTGCACTGCAGTGGCGACAGCAGGGTCAGAAGCAAGGCCAGGGGCTGCCTTCAGGGCCTTGATCACTTCACGGGCCCTTGCGCCCTGGCCAAGCTCTGCCAGTTCTTTGGCGAACTCGACCGTCAACAATTGTTTGGCCTGCTTGGGAACGGCGGCTTGCGCTGTCTGCTCACCCCCCGTAGCGCCAGCAGCCGCACCGCCAGTGGCGGCCCCACCACCGTCAGCGGCTGCGGTAGTAGCTCCACCACTAGTGCCCGCTGCAGCCGCAGCGCCTGGTGCGCCTGCGCCGCCTTTCAGGGCGCGGTCTGCGGTGGTGTTACCGACACTCTTGCCAAGAGCATTGGCAGCAGCCACGGCCTCCTCCATCGTCAGGCCCTTGGCACCGATGCGCTTGCCGCCTGCGGCCTGAATGAGCGGGTCATCAATGTCCGGGTCGCCCGTAGCGGTACCCGCAGCGCCTGCTGGCTCGGAACCTGGCGCGCCTGCTGTACCGGCGCCGGGTGCTCCCGGAGGGCCAACCGCATCCAGCATTTTGTCAACAGATTTGGCCTCTTTTTTCGGACCAAAAGGGTTTAATGCCGCCAGGTTGCTGCCACCGGTATAGGCCACAGCGGTCAGCCCGAGAGCCGCTACCAAACCGACCATCGCAGTTTTACTTTTTAAAAATCCGCCTTTGTTGATGCCATATTCTTTTTCCAGCTCTTTGCGAACGCTGGCACGAATGGCATCTTCAACCGACTGCTTGCCGCTTTTTTCGCTACGTGCCGCGCTGCGGTCCAACTGCGAGGCGATGCTGCTGCGCTCCTTGTCCATGATTTTTTTGCGCAGAAGGTATTCGTCGGTCATTTTGTCGACGTACACACCGCATTTGGGACACTGTCTGCTGGCAGGTAAATCAACCCGCTCGCGGCAGCCGGGGCAGACCAGGGTACTGTCGAGGGGACCCTCCGCAATACCCAGCACCGGCGTGATTTCTACATTCAGGCCAGCCTTGGTAAATTGCTCTTTGGCTTTGTCGGCTTTTTCACGCGTAACCCCCGCACCGACTTTCGCCTCGGGAATGCTGCGCAGTGCCTTGATCATGTTGGCCACGCGGTCTGAAGGCATACCTGCCACGTCACGTGCCAACTGCTCAATGTCACTCAGGCGCGCACCTTGCGGCACCTTGATGACGACATCGAAAAGCGGCGTACCCGCTGGAATCGGGGTTTCGGTGGGCTGGCTCATGGCTTCCTCAAGGAATTGTTAAGAAGATGCAGCGAGTGTATCAAGCTGTATCCGTATTTACGGGGCAGTGTCTGCTAAAAATGGCAACAGAATTCTTTTGCCGTGCCTTTGATAGATAGTGGCCGTGCACGGGGCGGCAGGATTGCAAGAGCCGCCGTGGTCTGCCCTCAAACAAGCCCAAACCAGCCCAGCAGCGCGCCCGCTCCAAGCAGCCAAAGCAGGTGAAGTTTTGTGCGCCAGACGATGACAGCAGTGATGGCCGTCAGCAGCCATGCGGGCCAGTTTTGCAAAACGCTGCTGCTGCCGGGGCCTGCGTTGCCTGCTGCGCTATTGGCAGCTGCAAGAATCCAGCCGGTAGCGATGAGTAGCGCAACCACGATCGGTGCCATGCCCTGCTTGAAGGCCCGCACCGCGCGCAGCTCACGATTTTTGTGGCTCCATTGGGTCGTCACGAAGGTCAGCGCGCTGCTCGGAATCATGATGCCCAGCATGGTGACGGCAATGCCTGCGCACCCAGCCAGCATGCCGCCCGCATTCAGGCCGACATTCCAGCCCAGCAGGGCGATAAACAGCACGTTGGGCCCGGGCGCTGCCTGTGCAATTGCAATCGACGCATTGAACTGCGCATCATTCAGCCAGTGCTGCTGCTCGACCAGAAAGCGGTGCATGTCGGGCGCTACCGATATGGCGCCGCCTACACATAGCAGCGACAGCGACAGGAAGTGAAAAAACAGCGCAAGCCAGTCTTGCAGCGTGAAAATTATCTGGATCTGCTCAGTCATGGCCAGAAGATTCCGATGGATTTGCCGCAATAACCACAAGCGCTGGCTTTAATGCCCGGTAAGCCGCCACGCAGCCCAGGCCGCCCAGCCCTGCCAGGACATAAATCAGCGGCCAGCGCAGCAGGGCGATGGCTACAAAACACAGTACGCCAAGCAGGGTGCAGAGCGGCAGGCCAATGGCGTTTTTTTTCAATGAGCCCAGCAGTTTCAGGCCAGTCGCCACAATCAACCCTGCCGCTACCGCACCCATGCCGCGCAGGGCACCGGCCACCGCAGGATAGCTTGAGAACTGGGCATAAAAAATCGCCAGAATCAGCACCACGAACAGCGGTGCAGTCAACATCCCGGCGAGTGCCGCCAATGCGCCTTTCAGGCCGAAGTAACGCCCGCCAATCATGATGGCTAGGTTGATGACGTTGGGCCCCGGCATGATTTGCGCCACGGCCCATTCCTCAACGAATTCATCGCGCGTCATCCAGCGTTTTTTCTCGACCAGCTCGCGCTGCACGACGGCCAGCACGCCGCCAAAGCCCTGTAAGGCCAGTACGGTAAACGAAACAAACAGGTCAGTTAGCGACTCGGGCTGCGGGCGTTTGGGGTCGTCCAAATTTGTCATGGGCACATTATCGCCATGAGATGCGGCAATCAACTCGAACTGGAGTCGCTATTAAATAAGTAGCTGGTCACGACCGTATTTATTGGCTTGCAGAACTAAATTAACGCAAAAAGCAGTTTAAAAAGACTTTATTTAACCGTTTTTGGCGTTCTGTAGCTAAATCATGCGCCGCCAAGGTTCATGCTGGTGGTGTCTGCTGTCAGGTAGCCCACGCAGGCACCAAACCGGTCTTTGTAGTTGGCCCGCACCAGTGGGTCCAGCGTGGGCTGCACTTTGCCGTGCAGGCTGGGGATCCAATCACCGGCATGCTGGAAGTTGCTCATGATGTAAGTCCAGCCATTAAGGTCATCGACCACATGCAGGCCGGTAGCCTCGGCACCCGAAGGCATGGACATCAGTCGTGAAAGCTTTTTGGTATCGACGTTGTAGGCCCACAAAAAGTTATTGACGTGAGTGCTGCTGTCTTCACCGATGAACAGCGTGCGCATTTTTTCCGAGAACTTCAGGTTGTCGGGGTTGGACACCATATCGACCGTGGCGCGGTTGCCGAGTTCATCAGGTTCAATGTCCTGGCCCATCAGCAAGGCCTTGGTATGTACCGGCATCCATTCGCTGTTGATAGCGTTGCCGCCAAGGTCTTTTTGGCCGCCGTCAAGCTTGTGCATCATGACCCCGCCCGCTATCAGCGCCTGGTCCAGCGCAATGCCGCTGGCTGCGTTCCAGCCCTTGCCGGACTTGACCATCGAGTCCTGAATGTTTTGCAGTGCCGAGTAGGCAATCTTGTCCTTGATGTTGACAGTCGTGCCTTCCATTTTGGTAAAGCCCATACTGCCGCCCGCAAGGTAGGCGTAGCGGTGGGTTTCCAGAAACGCTGCGGCTTTTTCCATACCCGGCTTGATCTTGATCCAGTTGACATTGCCGTTATAAAAAACCCTAGTGAACGATACGTCATTAGGGTCGGTTTTGGATACGCTCATGATGTCGGCTGGCTTGAGAGTATTGGCCATTTTTTCGATCTCGCTGCTAGTCGCGTGGCCGAGTTTGATCCAAGAGAGTTTTGCGCCTTCGGCTGCCGGGTCAATCGAAAACCCTGCGCCGATCTTTGCCACATATAGCGTGCCGCTGGACAGGTCTTTTTCCCGGTCTGCGACAAACACAAACAGGCCGCTGTTGGTTGCGTCGTCGCCCATCAATACCGTACGGTTGTCGGGCATGAGCTGCACCAGCTCGTGCGAGATGCGGCCCATGTTGTAGTGTTTTTTAACCGAACCCGTACCGTCCGCGTGAACCGTGATTTCTGGCAAATGGCCGTAGTGATACGGGTTGGCTTTGGACTCGTCCCCGTAGAGGTTCTTGCTGAATTTTTTGAACTGTACGCTCTCTGGCGAAAAATGCGCGTCAGGCTCGTACTCTTCGCTCGACAGGTGCGTGTTCCACGGTGACAAGCTGGCCCCGCAGGTGATCCACAAGCCGTGCGCGCTCGACATGTCAACGTTGTGGTACTTCACCAGGCTGAGTTTGCCGGTGGACTGGTCTTGATCCAGTGTGAGCACTGCGATGGGGGAGGGCAGGTTGCCGTAGCTGTCTGCGCCTGCCTGGTCGCGCGTGGTGTATTCAAACTGCACCACGGCAAATACAGCCTTTCCCTTGATGCCTGCAACGGTCGGATTGGCAAGCGCCAGCAGCGAGGTGCCGTCAGGCGAGTCGGAATAAATCTGACGCTCTTTGCCCACGACCGATCTGTCAATAATTGGCTGATTGTTGATGTCTAAATAACCGCCGGCCAGAACCGTGCCGCCTTTGCCATCCGGCACCCGGTCACCTGTGATAAAAAAGCTTTGGTAAGCGAGCTTGTAGTTTTGAATCGAGTTGTCAGCCAGTTTGACTTGCAGGCCCGACGCGACCGACGTGGTGGCCATGGCTGCGGGGTTGGTCAGATTGGGCGCGGGCATGGACACAAAGTTGCTGGCGACGTAGCGAGAGGACGGACTGCCGGGAGTTGTGGCGCATCCTTGTAGCAAGGCAGCACTGGCTAATGCGCCAAACGGCAACATCGGCGCGCCGGAGATGACTTTAAGTGCCGAGCGGCGTGAGAGCTTTTTTTGTGAAGGCATTGAGCTTGTCCTGAATTGGGAGTAATTACCCGACTGAGCATAGAAAGTTTGTGTGACAGTTTTTTGAAAACACCACATTCGCAGCAAAAAGCGAAAATAGGGGAAATCAATTTTCCAAAGGCTCACACATGACCACTCAAACCCCATTAAAAATCGACTTTGTTTCTGACGTTTCATGCCCCTGGTGCGTCATAGGCCTGAAGGCGCTAGATAAAGCGCTCGCCAACGTCAGCCCCGACATCACCGTCGAGATGCACTTTCAGCCGTTTGAACTCAATCCGAAGATGGCCGCTGAAGGCCAGGAGATTACCGAGCACATCACGCAAAAATACGGTATCAGCCCAGCGCAGGCCAACGCCAATCGCGAGAATATTCGCCAGCGCGGTGCCGAGCTCGGCTTCAAGTTCAGCAAGGCCGATGAAGCTGGGGGTGGCCGTAGCCGCGTCTACAACACCTTTGACGCGCACCGCCTGCTGCATTGGGCAGAAACCATTAGCCCGGCGTTGCAAAAGGCCTTGAAGGACGCCTTGTTTACGTCCTATTTCACCGACGGCCAAAGCCCTGGATCGCACGAGGTACTGGTACGTGTAGCGGGCGAGGTAGGACTGGACGTGGCCAGGGCCAAAGCGATTTTGGACTCTGACGAATTTGCTGCGGACGTGCGCGAGCGCGAGCAGTTTTATTTGAATCAGGGCATTCACTCGGTGCCTGCCATCATCATCAATGACAAACATCTAATTTCGGGCGGGCAACCGGTTGAAGTGTTTGAGCAGGCTCTGCGGCAGATTGCGGCGGAACAAGTCAACGCATGAACAAACGAAAAATCAAAAGCATTATGAAAAAACATTTTTTTGTACTCTTGGCGTCCTTGGCACTGACTTTTGCCGCACAGGCCCAGCCTCTCTCAAACCGCGCCATCAAAATCGTTGTGCCCTTCGGCGCAGGCGGGGTGGCTGACCTGACGGCCCGCGTGGTCGCCAAAAAAATGGCCGAGAACATGGGCCAGGCTGTGGTGATTGAAAACAAGCCTGGTGCAGGCGGCGTGGTGGCAGGCGATACGGTTGCCAAGGCGGATGCAGACGGTCATACCCTGCTGCTGATGTCCAACGGCACGGCGGTCAGTGCGGGGCTCTTCAAAAGCCTGCCGTTTGACACGCTCAAAGACTTTGCCCCGATTTCGACTCTCGGGTTTTTCGACATCGCCATCGTGGTGCCGCAAAACTCGCCCTACAAAACGCTGGCTGATCTTTTGAGCTTTGCCAAAGCCAACCCCGGCAAGCTCAATATCGGCAGCATCAACGTTGGCAGCACGCAAAACCTGGCGGCCGAGCTATTTAAAAGCAGTGCCAAAATTGATGTGCAGGTGGTGCCTTTCAACGGCACGCCAGCCGTCATCACTGCCTTGCGCGGCGGCCAGATCGATGCCGCCGTTGAAATCCTCAGCCCCATGCTGCCGCAAATCAGCGCCAACGCGCTGCGCCCGCTGGCCGTGATGGGTGCCAAGCGCTCAGTCGCCCTGAAGGACGTGCCTACTGCAGCCCAAAGCGGTCTTGCTGGTTTCAACGCCGCATCATGGAACGCACTGGCTGCACCCGCCAAAACGCCCAATGACCTCATTATCCGTTTGAACAAAGAAGTGCTCGCCGCCCTCAATTCGCCTGACGTTAAAAAGAGTCTGCTCGACTTAAATATCGAGGCCAGCCCCAGCACCCCGGCACAGCTGGGCGATCTACTGACGGCCGAGATCAAACGCTGGTCTGGCGTGATTGCACAAGCCAAGATACCGATGCAATAAAAACGTGCGTGACCAGTTGTTCAAGCAATAGCAATTGGGCTTAAGCCTGGCGGCTGCCAGAACGCAGCCACTGCGTTTGCGGTGTTTTACAGGTAGCTTTGCAGGATAACGACAGCCTGTAGGATGCGCCCTATGTTGACAATTTTTGACTACAACCCCGACCAGCAGGCACCCATGCCCTTCAAGGCCGCAGACGACTACGCCCGCGAGGTGATGGGTTGGGCCAACGAGCTTTCTGGCCACCATATGAAGGTGCAGATGGACGTGCAGATGGACGTTGCTTACGGCCCGAACCGCCTGCACCGCTACAACGTCTTCAGCCCGCCAGACGCCAAAAACGCGCCTGTGTTGGTGTGCTGGCATGGCGGCGGCTGGACCAACGGCTATCGTGTTTACAACAGCTTTATGGCGCCACATATCACTGCCCTAGGTTGCGTGCTGGTGTCACCTTCGTACCGGCTGGTGGCTGAAGCGAAATTGCCAGCGGCGTTTGAAGACAGCCTGCAGATGCTGGCGCACGTTGCGCAAAATGTCGCGCAGTTCGGCGGTGATCCACACCAGCTGTATCTGGCCGGGCACTCGGCTGGTGCGCACTTGGCATCTCTGGCGGCCTTGCGCGTGGCCGACTGCACCAAGGCGGGTGTGCCGCCCCATGCGGTGCGCGGCTGTTTGCCGATTAGCGGCATCATGGATTTGTACCACCCTTCACCCGCGCCAGGCAGCCTTGAAGAGCGCGTTTATTCAATGGTGCTGCAAAACCCGTTGCTCGATGCCGTGATGAGCCCGATCTGCTGGACAGCGGATAACCGCGTGCCGTTTGCACTGAGTTTTGGCGAACATGACAGCGACCGGGTACAAAAATCCAATCTCCGCATGGCCGAGCTGCTCAAGCTGCAAAATGCGCCTGTCACGCTGGCAATACGACAGGGTCAAGACCATTTTTCAGCCCACACATCGCTACGTGATACAGCCCACCCCTGGTATCAAACCCTCAAACACATGATTGAAAGCAACACACCATGAAGCAGGTGATTGACATTGGGTTACCAGCGCTGAAGCAACCGTTTTCCTGGGCTGTCAAGGGAACTGGCCAGATGCTTTTCACCTCCCATGGTCCGGTGCGTATGGACGGCACGATTGATACGGGCCCTATTGAAGAACAGGCGCGTTTGACGTTTTCAAATCTGCGCATGGCTTTGATGGCTGCGGGCGGCACCCTTGCAGACGTGACCCAGGTGCTTATTTACATGACCGACGTTAAAGACATGCCCGCCATTGACGCGGTGTATCGCGAGTTCTTTACTGCCCCGTACCCCAATCGTTCTAGCGCTGCTGTTGCGGCCCTGGTTGTATCTGGCATGAAACTTGAGGTAGTGGCTTACGCCATGCTGTGATTTAGCCAGTCGCTGTAAGCTGTGTGGCTTGCGTTTCAAATGCATCCATTCACGAAAATTTCTTTACCAAGGATTCGTCATGAAAAACACACGTCGCCATTTGTTTGCTGTGATTGCCTCCATAGCTTCCCTGGGAGCGTGCTTCGCCTCTGGTCAAGCTCTAGCGCAGGGCGCTTACCCCAGCAAGCCCATCACCATCGTGGTGTCTTACCCGCCAGGTGGTGACACTGATGCCCTGGCCCGCATGTTTGCGGAAAAACTTTCGACCAAGTTCGGCCAACCGGTGGTGGTAGACAATAAGCCCGGTGCCAGTGGCACCATTGGTAATGCCTACGTCGCCAAGGCTCCCGCTGATGGCTACACGCTGCTGTTCACTCCAAATACCATTTCAATCGCCACGCTGGTTTTAAAGGCTGGTTCGGGTGCGGCTTATGACGTTCTCAACGACTTCACTCCCATCATTCAGGCGGGTAGCCAGTCGCTGTTTTTGGTCGTCAACAAGGACACTGGCATCACCAGCGTCAGGCAGCTGGTCGATGCGGCCAAGGCCGGCAAGGTCAAGGGCTATGCCAGTCCGGGTAGCGGCTCACCCATGCACATTCTCGGAGAGACCTTCAACAAGGCCGCTGCTGTGAAAATAGCGCAGGTGCCCTACCGCGGCAGCGGCCCGGCCGTGGTTGACCTCGTTGGTGGGCACGTGCCCATGTTCTGGACCACGCTGGGCCCTGTGCTACCGCACATAACCTCGGGCAAGCTGGTCAACATCGCGGTCGCCGACCCTAAACGCTCGCCTTTGCAGCCCAATGTACCCACCTTGGCTGAAGCCGGTGTTGCAGACGTCAACGTCGGTGCATGGCAAGGGCTAATGGGCCCCAAGGGCATACCGGCTGATGTGGTGCGCACGCTCAACGACAACATGAACGACATCCTCAAAATGCCTGACGTGCAGGCCAAGATGATCACGCTGGCTCTGGTACCTGTGGGAGGCGAACCTGCCACGCTGGGCAAGCTGAACGCGTTTGACCATGAGCGTTACGCCAAGGTGATTAAAGAGTTTGGCATTCAGGCAGAATAGCTCCGGTTGCGATAGTAAAAAAAGACTGCAGCCCAATAAAAACGGGCATTACCAGCTATGCATTTAATAGCGCCTATAAAGTCGACTCAATCGCCAGTCTCAGCTCTGGCGTAAGCTCTGGCATGACACCAAACCACGCTTCAAAGGCAGGCCGTGCCTGGTTTAGCAACATGCCCAGGCCGTTAACGGTCTGATTGCCGCGTTCCCTTGCAGCGGCCAGCAGCGGCGTTTCAAGCGGCACGTAGATTGCGTCTGACACCAGCGCGTGGCCTGGCAGTGCGTCCAGCGTCAGCTCCAGAGCCAGGTTGCCGTGCATTCCCTGGCTGGTAGTGTTGACCAGCAGCGCCACGTCAGCCAGGGCTGCGTGTCGCTCGCTCCACGGCAGCGCCTTGACTGGCTCGCCAAACTCGGCTGCGAGTGCCTGCGCTTTGCCCGCAGTACGGTTGAGTAGCCTGATTTCTTTCGCGCCCCTGTCCGCCAGCGCCAGCACGATCGCGCGCGCGGCTCCGCCTGCACCCAGCACGGTGACCGGGCCCGTGTCCGCGCGCCAATCAGGCTTTGCGTCCAGCAAGCTCTGTATATAGCCAAAGCCGTCAGTGTTCATGCCCTTGAGCGAGCCATCAGCCTGAACCGCTATCGTGTTGATGGCACCTACCCGCTGGGCGTTGGCATCGACAGCGTGCATCAGTTTGAGCGCATCGACCTTGTGCGGAATAGTGATGTTGCAGCCCCTGAAGCCGAGCGCACTCAAACCTGACAGGGCAACGGCCAAGTTACCGGGCTGCACAGCTAATTGCACATACGCGCCCTTAACGCCGTATTTTTGCAGCCAGTAATTGTGTATTTGTGGGGATCGCGAATGGGCTACAGGCCAGCCCATGACACCAGCCAGGCCGAAGGTTTGTTGAGTCATGTGGGTTCGAATATCAGTTACAGAAAAATCTCATTCTGCCTTGACCCGGTCCGAAGACAGGATGCCTTGTGCGATCACGAATACGGCTTCATGGCTTCAACCAGTACCGCTTTGACAACTTCAATTGCGATCTTCTGGGTTTCGGTGCTCGGCCTGCGTGACGAGCGCACCAGCATCAGCTCGCTCATGATGCGCGGGCTGTGAATGCTACGGAGCTCAAACGGGGAGGGGTCCTCGTAGTTGCTCAGGGTGTAGCTCGGCAGCACCGCGTGCCCCAGGCCTTCCTTGACCAGCCCCAGGATGGCGTTGAGGCCATCGACTTCCAGCGTGATGTCGGGCTTGCGCTTGATGGTGGTCATTTCGTTTTCAATCAGAATCCGAAATGCGTTCGGCCTGCTTGGCAGTATGAGCGGCAAGCCGGCAACGTCAGTTAGGCTGATGGGCTGGTGCTTGCGGACAGCATTTTTATCTTTACTTTTGCCTTTGTCTTTCGCTTTACCATCCGATTTTTTTGAAATCAGTATCAGCTCTTCAGTGTGCAGCGTCGTGATCTCCATTTCAGGTGAATGCTCCACGTTGTAGAGCACTGCCATGTCGAGGTTGCCGACGCGCAGGCCGTCATGCATCAGGACTGAAAAGCCTTCTGTCAGTGTAAGGTGCGCCTGCGGCAAGCGTTGCATGAAGGCGCGGGTCAGTGGTACCGTAATGAGCCGTGACAAACTGGGTGGAAGGCCTATGGAAACCCGCCCGGCCAGCGCCCCGCGCACCGCGCCAAGCTCTTCACGAGCGACTTCTACCTGATGCAATATTCCGCGACCATGCTTGAGCAGCAAGGTACCCGCCTCCGTGGGCAGGGCACCGCGGCCATTACGCGTCAGCAGGCTTTGCCGCAGCTCGACTTCAAGCAGGCGTATCTGCCGGCTCAGTGCGGGCTGTGCGATGTCAAGCGCAATGGATGCGCGGGTAAAGCTGCCCAGCTCGGCCACGCGGACAAAATATTCCAGTTGTTTTAAATCCATGGCAGTAGTGTATTGACATAACATTTCGAAAGCTATGCGTGTTTGTTCTAACTGCTAGCGATACTGACAGCTTCCATGACTGGGCATTGCAGCGCAAAATTGCCAGGTGCAAAACGACAAAAATACGACAAACCTGTCTGGTCAAGCCCGCGTGTTACTGCTCGCTGGCTTGATGTGCGACCACACCTTCTGGCAGCCTTTGCTGGCTGCCCTGCCGCAGTCGCTGGCGGGGCAGGTAATTAATTACGCTGATGCCGACACCATCAATGGCATGGCCCAGGCGGTGCTGGCTGCCGCGCCGCCTGTTTTTTCACTCGCCGGGCATTCCATGGGCGGGCGTGTGGCGCTTGAAGTTGTACGGCTGGCTCCTGCCCGGGTGCAAAAACTGATTTTGATGGACACCGGCCACTTGCCGCGCGCCCAGGGCGAAAAAGGCGAGCTCGAGAAGACCGGCCGCATGGCGCTGGTACATACTGCCAAAACCCAGGGTGTGCGGGCCATGTGCGCCGAATGGGTCAAGGGCATGGTGCACCCCGATCGATTGACTGACCTAGCGCTCATCGAATCGATTGTGGCGATGTTCGAGCGCAAAACAGCCGAACACTTTGCGCGCCAGCAAAACGCCTTGCTGTCGCGGCCCGACGCAAGCCCGGTACTGGCGGCGTTAAAAATTCCATGCATGATGCTGTGCGGCGCGCAGGACGCTTGGGCCAATGTGGCGCAGCACGCGGCCATGCAGGCACTTGCGCCGCACGCCAGTCTGAGCGTGATTCAAGAGGCGGGCCACATGGTGCTGATGGAGCGGCCAGAGCCAACCATTGCTGCGATCAGGGATTTTTTGGAACAGCTATGCTAAAACTGATTTCTTCCATGGCTACCCGCCAAGTGCTCACCGAACTGGCGGCCACCTGGCAAAAGTCCTCCGGCGTTGAGGTGGCCATCGAGTCCGTAGGCGGAGTCGATGCCGCCAAACGCGTGCAGGCAGGCGAGGCCTTTGACGGCGTGGTGCTGGCCTCCGATGCTATCGACAAACTTATAGCAGGGGGACTTGTAGTGGTGGGCAGCCGGGTTGACCTGGTGCGCTCCAGCGTGGCCGTGGCGGTCAAAGCGGGCGCGCCGGAGCTTGACATCAGCTCCGAGGCAGCACTGCGCAGCGCCATCGCGGCAGCACCTACCATTGGTTATTCGACTGGACCCAGCGGCGTAGCGTTGGTCAAACTGTTTGAGCGCTGGGGCATGGCTGATGCGCTTGCGCCCCGCATCGTGCAGGCTCCGCCCGGTGTATCAGTGGGTACGCTGGTCGCGCGTGGTGACGTGGCACTGGGCTTCCAGCAACTCAGCGAGCTCATGCACCTCAAAGGCATCTCTGTAGTCGGCACGCTGCCCGAGGCGGCCAGTATTACCACCATTTTTTCGGCAGGTGTTTGCACTGTGTCAATCCAAAAAGAGGCGCTTGAACGTTTATTTGCTTTCATGGCATTACCAGAAGCAGCAGCCAGCAAGCGGCGGCACGGCATGGATGCCACCTGAAAACTGCCCTCACTGATACCCCTACCCATCCCGTCATTAGAGTCAGAGGAAAACACATGTCACTCATCATTGACTGCCACGGTCACTACACCACCGCCCCGAAGGCCCTGGAGACCTGGCGCAACCAGCAGATTGCAGGCATCAAGGATGCAGTAGTAATGCCCAAAGTGGCAGACCTCAAAATCAGCGACGACGAACTGCGTGAGACGATTGAGCAAAACCAGTTGCGCCTGATGAAGGAGCGGGGCAGCGACATCACACTTTTCAGCCCGCGCGCCAGTTTTATGGCGCACCACATTGGCGACTTCAGCGTGTCGTCTACCTGGGCGGCGATTTGCAACGAGCTGTGCTACCGCGTCAGCCAGCTCTTCCCTGATCATTTTGTGCCTGTTGCCATGCTGCCTCAGTCACCCGGCGTGGACCCCAAAACCTGTATCCCTGAACTTGAAAAATGCATCAAACAGTATGGCAATGTCGGTATCAACCTGAACCCCGACCCCTCGGGCGGTCACTGGACTTCGCCACCGCTGAGCGACAAACACTGGTACCCGATTTACGAGAAGATGGTGGAGTACGACATCCCGGCCATGATCCATGTGTCCACTAGTTGCAACCACGCTTTTCACACCACGGGTGCGCACTACCTCAATGCCGACACCACCGCTTTCATGCAGTGCTTGACCAGCGATCTGTTCAAAGACTTCCCGACGCTGCGTTTTTTGATCCCGCACGGCGGTGGTGCAGTGCCTTACCACTGGGGGCGCTTTCGCGGGCTGGCGCAAGAGTTGAAAAAACCCTTGCTTGATGAGCATTTACTCAACAATATCTTTTTTGATACTTGCGTTTATCACCAGCCTGGCATTGACTTGCTCAATACCGTGATTCCAGTGAAAAACGTTTTGTTTGCGTCAGAAATGATCGGCGCCGTGCGCGGCATTGACCCGCAAACCGGTCACTATTACGACGACACCAAGCGTTATATCGAAGCGTCAAAAATCCTGAGCGCCGACGATAAACACCAAATTTACGAAGGCAATGTGCGTCGTGTTTTTCCACGCCTGGATAGCCAACTCACATTGAAGGGACTCTGATCATGCACGAACTAGGCGTTGTTTACCGCAACATCAAACGCGCAGATCGCGCAGCCGCTGATGGCTTGGCCGCATTGGGCTCCGCCACCGTACATGAGGCCATGGGCCGCGTGGGCCTGATGAAGCCCTACATGCGGCCCATCTATTCGGGCGCACAGGTCAGCGGTACGGCAGTCACCGTGTTGCTGCACCCCGGGGACAACTGGATGATGCATGTGGCGGCCGAGCAAATTCAACCGGGCGACATCGTTGTGGCGGCGCTTAGTGCTGACAATTGCGACGGTTTTTTCGGTGATCTGCTGGCCACTTCGTTCATTGCGCGCGGGGCACGGGCACTGGTGATCGACGGTGGCTGCCGGGACATCAAAACGCTTAAAGAAATGGGCTTTCCGGTATGGAGCAAGGGGATCAGCTCCAAAGGCACGATCAAGGCCACGCTGGGTTCGGTCAACATCCCGGTGGTGTGCGCGGGCATGGTCGTTAACCCTGGCGACGTGATCGTTGCGGACGACGATGGTGTGGTGGTCGTACCAGCCGCCATAGCGCAAAAAACTTTGGAAGCCGCCATTGCTCGCGAATCTTTTGAGGGTGAAAAACGCCTCAAACTGGCGTCCGGCGTGCTCGGCTTGGACATGTACAACATGCGTGAGCCGCTGGAAAAAGCCGGCTTGAAATACCTCGACTGAGGGGCCACCATGCTGCGCCGTCACCTCCTTGCTTCTGTCTCGGCCGGCGCCCTGCTGGCCGCGGGCTGCGCCACGCAGCCGCTACCGATTGATCCCGCCGTTCGGCAGGCGCTGGCGCCCTCCGGCGCGTTTCGGGTGGGGGTCTACCGGGGCAGTCCTTCTTCCCTCGTGATCGACTCGCGCACTGGCGAAAAAACTGGTGTGGGGCTGGAACTGGGACAGGCGCTTGCGCAGCGGCTTGGCGTGCCGGTGCAGGTCGTGGAGTTCGAGCGGCTTGCGCTGGTGATCGACGCGGTCAAGACCGGCGCGGTCGATTTCGCATTCACCAATGCCAGCGAGGCGCGGGCCCGCGACATGAACTTCACTCCGACGCTGCTCGAGGTGGAGCTGGGCTATCTGCTGTCGGCCGACTCGCCTATCGCAGACGTGGCCGACGTGGACAAGGCCGGTCGGCGCATCGGCGTCAGCCAGGGCAGCAGCTCGCAGGCCGCGTTGCCGCGCCTGTACAAAAATGCGGTCACGCTGGTACCTGCGAACTCGCTGAAGGAAGCGCAAGGTATGTTGCGCCGCGGCGAGGTCGAGGCCTTCGCCACCAACAAGGCCATCCTGTCGGAAATGCTGGACGAGCTGCCCGGCTTCAAGCTGCTGCCGGGTCGCTGGGGCCTGGAGCACATCGCCATTGCCATTCCCAAGGGCCGCGAAACGGCCATGCCGTTCGTGAACCGGTTCGCGCAGGACATGCAGTCAGGCGGGCAACTTCAGGCGTACATCGCCAAAGCCGGCCTGCGTGGCACTGTCAAGCCGCAATGAAGCTGTAGCAGAATTTGCAACGATGAAAAATCAACACTCAAGGAGACAGTTCATGAACATGACATTCACTTCGCAACGCTGCAAACTGGTTTTGACCTGCTTGCTGGGCGCGGCTGCGGCAGGCTTTTCTTTGGGTGTGCTGGCACAGAACTTCCCTACCAAACCCATCAAAATGGTGGTTGGGTACCCTGCCGGCGGGGCAGTGGACATTGTTGCCCGCACGATTGGACAAAGCATGTCGAACAGCCTGGGGCAATCCGTGGTGATTGAAAATCGTCCGGGTGCAGGCACCAATATTGCCGTCAAGGCGGTCATTGACAGCGCGCCTGACGGCTACACGCTGTTGATGGCAGCCAACGCACTGGCTGCCAACATGTCCCTTTACCAGCCAATGCCTTTTGACGCTGAAAAAGACCTGGTACCGGTATCGCTGGTGGGTCGTGTGCCGGTCGTACTGGCTGTCAATACCGCTACCGGCCCTGCCACGCTGGCAAATCTGATTGAGGCCGCCAAGGCCAAGCCCGGCGCGTTTAATTACGCATCACCGGGTAACGGCTCTACGCCGCACATGGCCGTCGAGCTGTTCGAACGCGCGGCAGGCATCAGTTTGTCGCATGTGCCCTACCGTGGTGGTGGCCCTGCCATTACTGATGTGATTGGCGGGCAGGTGCCCATGGTGGCGGTCAACGCGCTGGAGGTTTTGCCGCATGTCAAAAGCGGTCGCTTGAGGGTGCTCGCTGTACTGAGTGCCAAACGGGCAGCCACTTTGCCTGACGTGCCGACGATTGCAGAAAGTGGTTTTCCCGGCTTTGAGGCATCGGTGTGGTACGGGGTGCTAGCCCCGGCTGCAACGCCGAAAGCCGTGGTGGCAAAGCTGCACGCCGAGATACAAAAAGCACTGCTGAGCACCGAAGTACGCGAACGCATGACCTCTGTGGGTGGAGAAGTTTTACCCGCCACTTCGGAGCAGTTTGGAGCCCTGATCCGGGCTGACAGATTGCGTTACGCCAAAGTTGTGCGTGAGGCCGATATCAAACCTGATTAACTGCAAATCCTGAGGAAGACGAATGCAATTTTCCAAAACCCCTGGCTGGCTCGACTGGTACACAGGCCCCAGCAAGCCCAACTTCAAATTACCTCCCGGTGCGGTGGATGCGCACTGCCATGTATTTGGCCCTGGCAATGTGTTTCCCTACGCGCCCGAGCGCAAGTACACGCCTTGCGATGCCAGCAAAGAGCAGCTTTTTGCCTTGCGTGACCACCTTGGGTTTGATAAAAATGTGATCGTCCAGGCCACGTGCCACGGCAGCGACAACCGCGCGCTGGTTGATGCTTTGAAGGCCTCGAAAGGTAAGGCCAAAGGGGTCGCTACCGTCAAGCAGGGCGTGACCGACCAGGAGTTGCGGGATATGCATGGTGCTGGCGTGCGCGGTACACGTTTTAACTTCGTCAGGCGTTTGGCCGACTTCACACCGCGCGAGGTGTTGCTTGAAATCGCCAACCGCATTGCACCACTCGGCTGGCACGTAGTGATTTATTTTGAGGCGGTAGATTTGCCAGAGCTGTACGACTTTTTCACGGCGCTGCCAACCACGGTGGTGGTCGATCACATGGGTCGCCCCGATGTGACAAAGCCAGTCGATGGCCCTGAGTTCAGCCTGTTCGTCAAAATGATGCGAGAAAATCCCAATATCTGGAGCAAAGTCAGTTGCCCCGAGCGTTTGAGCGTGAGCGGCCCACCCGCCTTGAATGGCGAACAAAACGCCTACCGCGATGTGATTCCGTTTGCAAGGCATCTGGTTGAGACTTTTCCCGATCGCGTGCTGTGGGGCACTGACTGGCCACATCCCAACCTGAAAGACCACATGCCAGACGATGGCCTGCTGGTTGACTTTATTCCTCACATTGCGACGACAAAAGAGTTGCAGCAAAAGCTGCTTGTCGATAACCCCAACCGTCTTTACTGGAGTTAAAAATGGCTTTGAAAAAACCATACCTTGATGTGCCGGGCACCACGATGTTCGACATGGACCAGTCCCGGGCTGGCTACTGGCTCAACCAGTTCTGCATGTCGCTCATGAAGGCTGAGAACCGCGAGCGTTTCAAAGCCAACCAGCGCGCCTACGTTGACGAATGGCCAATGACTGAACCGCAAAAGCAGGCGGTGCTGGATGTTGACCTGAACAAGGCCATTTCGCTGGGCGGCAACATCTACTTTCTGGCCAAACTGGGTTCTACCCACGGTAAAAGCTTTCAGCAGATGGCCGGAAGCATGACCGGCATGACCGAAGAGGAATATCGCGACATGATGATTGCCGGTGGTCGCTCGGTTGAAGGCAACCGCGTCATTGGCGAAAACGGCGATGCGCAGGCCAATCACCAGCCGCAAGGCAAACATTCAGCGGCATCAGCAGCAATAAAAGGGAGCGTTTGACATGGCCAGAATTACCGCCGGTGTTTTTACATCCCATGTACCTGCCATCGGTGCGGCAGTTGACCTTGGCAAAACCGATGAGCCGTACTGGCAGCCGGTTTTCAAGGGCTATGAATACTCCAAACAATGGCTAAAGGACAACAAGCCGGATGTCATCATTCTGGTTTTTAATGACCATGCTACAGCCTTCAGCCTGGAGATGATTCCGACCTTTGCGATTGGCTGTGCCGCCGAATACGCCGTTGCCGACGAGGGCTGGGGCCCGCGCCCCGTGCCCAAGGTTATCGGTCATCCCGAGCTGGCATCGCATATCGTGCAGTCGGTGATCCAGGACGACTTTGACATCACCATCGTCAACAAGATGGACGTGGACCACGGCCTGACCGTGCCCCTGACGTTAATGTGCGGCCAGCCTGATGCATGGCCATGCCCGGTGATACCGGTTGCCATCAACGTCGTGCAATACCCCGTGCCGTCAGGTAAGCGCTGCCTCAACTTGGGCAAGGCAATTCGCAAAGCGGTGGAGTCTTTCGACAAAGACCTCAACGTGCAGATCTGGGGCACGGGCGGCATGAGCCACCAGTTGCAGGGTGCCCGCGCGGGCCTTATCAACAAAGAGTTCGATGCCGCTTTTATGGACTTGATGATTAGTGACCCCGAAGCACAAGCCGCCGTGCCGCACATCAATTACGTGCGTGAAGCCGGCAGCGAAGGCATCGAGCTGGTCATGTGGCTGACCGCACGCGGGGCACTGTCGGATTTGAACGGTGGCCCACCGCCAACGGTGAAGCACCGCTTCTACCATGTGCCTGCGTCCAACACGGCGGTCGGCAACCTGATTTTGGAGAATAATTGATATGAGCAAGCCGATCAAAGTCGCCTTGGCCGGTGCTGGTGCTTTCGGCATCAAGCACCTGGATGGCATCAAAAACATTGATGGGGTTGAGGTCGTATCACTCATCAGTCGCGACATCGACAAAACCAAAGAAGTCGCTGCCAAATACGGCATCGGCCATGTCACGACTGACCTTTCAGAAAGTCTGGCACTGAAAGAAGTCGATGCCGTCATTCTGTGTACGCCGACGCAAATGCACGCAGAGCAGTCGATTGCCTGCCTGAAAGCGGGCAAGCATGTGCAGGTCGAGATTCCGCTAGCCGACAGCCTCAGGGGTGCGCAAGCCGTCGTTGCGGCGCAAAAAAGCGCAGGTCTGGTGGCCATGTGCGGCCACACGCGGCGCTTCAATCCCAGTCACCAGTACGTTCATAAAAAAGTGGTGGCGGGCGAGTTCAACATTCAGCAGCTCGATGTCCAAACCTACTTTTTCCGGCGTACCAACATGAACGCCATGGGGCAGGCGCGTTCGTGGACGGATCACCTGCTGTGGCACCACGCCGCACATACGGTGGATTTGTTCGCCTACCAATGTGGCAGCCCCATTGTGAAAGCCAATGCCATTGAGGGCCCGATTCACCCGGTACTGGGTATTGCGATGGACATGAGCATCCAGCTCAAGGCGGCTAGTGGCGCCATTTGTACACTGTCGCTGAGTTTTAACAACGACGGACCGCTGGGCACCTTTTTCCGCTACATCGGGGATAACGCGACTTATCTGGCGCGCTACGACGACCTGTTCAATGGCAAGGATGAAAAGATTGATGTCAGCGCGGTTGACGTGAGCATGAACGGCATCGAGCTGCAGGATCGCGAATTTTTTGCGGCCATCAAGGAAGGGCGTGAGCCCAATAGCAGTGTTCGCAAAGTGTTGGCCTGCTACGAGGTTTTGCATGACCTGGAACAGCAGCTCAAAGGCTGATAACTCCTGAATCAAACGGCACAATACAAGCATGAAAACTCGAAAACTGGGCCTATTTAACGTCAGCGAAATCGGCCTTGGCTGCATGAACCTTAGCCATGCTTATGGCGAGCCCATCAGTGCGGAGCAGGGCGAGCGCGTGCTGCTGGCGGCGCTTGATTCTGGCGTAACACTGTTTGACACTGCCACGCTCTATGGTTTTGGCGCAAACGAAACGCTCGTGGGTAAGGTGCTTAAAAATCACCGCCAGAAGTTCACACTGGCCAGCAAGTGCGGCTTGCATGGCGTGGATGTAGCGGGCAATGGCAAGCTGGTGCGCGTGATTGACGGCAGCCCCGCCACCATTCGCAAAAACTGCGAAGACAGCCTGCGCCGCCTGCAAACCGATGTGATTGACCTTTACTACCTGCACCGCTGGGACAAAAAGGTGCCGATTGAAGACAGCGTGGGTGCCCTGAGCGAGCTGGTGCAAAAAGGGCACATTCGCAGCATTGGTTTGTCTGAGGTGTCAGCCACTACGCTGCGCAAAGCCCACGCTGTACACCCCATCACCGCCGTGCAGACCGAGTATTCGCTCTGGACGCGTAACCCCGAAATCGCCGTACTCGATGCCTGCCGTGAACTCGGAACCGCCTTCGTCGCGTTCAGTCCGGTAGCGCGCGGGTTTTTGTGCGGTTCCCCGATCGACATCACAACGCTCGATGCGAAAGATATTCGCCGGAGCATGCCGCGCTTTCTGCTGGAGAACTACGCAGCAAACGTCAAACTGCTGCCCGCTTACAGCGCGCTGGCAAAAGAGGTCGGCTGTAGCCCGGCACAACTGGCCTTGGTGTGGTTGTTGCATAAAGCTCCGCACATCATTCCCATTCCCGGTACCACCAGTCTGGAGCATTTGCATGATGACCTTGGTGCTGCTGATATCGCGCTCCCCGCAGACCTTCTGGCCCGGCTTGAGGCATTGATAAACCAGCACACCGTCACCGGCCCGCGCTACAGCGCTCAAGGTACCAGTGAAGTTGATACTGAAGAATTCATCTGAAACATGACGGCAGTTCAATAGTCCTCAAAAAACTGTTTCAAAATGAGCGATTTTTCCTACAGGCAGAACTGCCTTTCCCCGACCAATTCCCAGCGCCTGGTGCGCCACGATGAGCTTGCGTGTCTAAAAACATGCGTTTCAAGCTTTATTGCTGGCACTCGAGGCCTGGCAAACCAGGGGCGGCACAGTGTGCTGCCCCCTTTTTTTGCCTTCCTGGTTGTTGGGCCTATTCAGGCGGGAAGGACAGGTTGGCTATAAACTACAGTTGTGATGGGGTTTATCCTAGCCCGCCACGTTTTATACCACCCTGACAATCAAACTTTTATACACAGGAGTTCCTCATGCAAACACGTCGTCAATTAAATCGCGCTTCCCTTGCCGCACTTACGCTGGTGGCAGCTGGTGCGGTCGTCGCCATTTCGGGTTGCGGCTCGATGATGGCCACTTCGAATCAGGTAGCGCTGACCACTCAGCTTCGCGGCTCAAACGAAGTGCCAGCCAACTCCAGCACCGCTAGTGGCTCGGTTGATGCCATGTTCAACAAAGACACCAACCTGCTGCGCTGGAAGGTCAACTACAGTGGCTTAAGCGGCCCTGCGGTGGCCGGACACTTTCACGGCCCGGCAGCTGTCGGTGCCAATGCGGGTGTAGCGCTCGGCTGGGCCAATCCGATTGCCAATGCCATGGAAGGCAGCGCCACACTGACGGCTGCGCAAGCGGCTGACCTGATGGCCGGCAGGTGGTACGCCAATATCCATACTGCGGCCAACCCAGGCGGTGAAGTTCGCGGCCAGATGACGGTTCGCAACTGACTGCGTACCACTTCAATACAACAATGACGTGAATAAGCTACTATCAATTTGATAGCTGGTCACGCCCGTCTTTATTGCTCAAAAGGCTGATTTCTTTGCGAAGTCAGCCTTTTTTATTGGGCCGGAATCGCCCCGTAGGAAGCCACCACCAAGTCAGCAGCACCAGCGCGCCAAACAGCGAGTAGGCCATCACAAACACCCATGCAGGTGCGCGGAAAAATATCAGTCTGGACAACCAGTGTTCAATGAATGATTCGGCATAGCCTGCTTGCCCGGATTGTTGCCGTAACGCCTGCTCCCAGATAGTCAGCGGGCACACTGCACCCAGCCAGCTTTGCACGACGACAAAGGCGATCAGGACCAGATGCGCCAGCCTGATCCACCGATCGCGTACCCACGCCCAGGCAAGAATGCCGCCCAGTACAAACAGCAACTGCCCGCCCACCACAAACGAGACGATGCCGACATGCAGGGCAAGCATCAGATCTGCCAGTAACGCGCTGGAGACAGGTGAAAAGCCAGACATGTGAAAAGGGTGCGCGTGATGAGGGGGAAAGGTTTTGTGGCGATCGTCGGTACATATTGGGCGTTCTGCCGCGTCCATCAACCACTTTAACCACGTCGTCGGGTATTTGTAGGGCTTAAATGCTGATTTAACAGTGGAAAATCAGGGTAAACCTTACAATTGCTGGTTAATCAAACCTGCCATGAACGCCCCCATAGACGTCTCCTTTTTTGCGCGCGCCGCCAAGCCGCTGACCAGTTACCGCAAGTACTGGGCAGCCCGTTTTGGTACGGCCAAATTTCTGCCCACCAGCCGGGCCGAGATGGATGCACTCGGTTGGGACAGTTGCGACATCATCATCGTCACCGGCGATGCCTATGTGGATCACCCGAGCTTCGGCATGGCCGTGATTGGCCGGATGCTGGAGGCCCAGGGTTTCAGGTGCGGCATCATTGCCCAGCCCGACTGGCAAAGTGCCGATCCTTTTCGCATTCTGGGCAAACCGAATCTGTTCTTCGGCGTGACGGCCGGCAACATGGATTCGATGATCAACCGCTACACCGCAGACCACAAAATCCGCAGTGACGACGCCTACACACCTGGCGACATTGGCGGCAAGCGGCCTGACCGCGCGGCGCTGGTTTATTCACAGCGTTGCCGCGAGGCCTACAAAGACGTGCCGATTGTGCTGGGCGGTATTGAAGGCTCGCTGCGCCGCATTGCGCATTACGACTATTGGTCTGACAAGGTGCGCCGCAGCGTGGTGGTCGATGCAAAGTGCGACTTGCTGCTGTACGGCAACGCGGAGCGCGCGATTGTCGAGATTGCCCACCGCCTGGCAGCCAAAGAGCTGATTGCCAGCATCACCGATGTGCGCGGCACCGCCTTCATACGCCGCAGCGGCGACGAGACCTCGCAAGGCTGGTTCGAGATTGATTCAACCAGCGTAGACGCGCCCGGCAGGGTTGAGGCGCATGTCAACCCCTACATGATGATTTCGGACGTCGCGAAAGAGCAGGGTGCGACTTGCGCGCGTGAGGATGAGGCGGCTGAGGTGGCTGTGAAAGCGCAGGTTTTTAGCAAAGCGGTGAACACCGGTTCAATCGTTGGTTCTTCGATCAAGCCGCTGACCTTTGTACCTAACCCCAACCTGCCGTCAACAATCCAAACCGCGCAGGGCAAGATCAAAGTCCCGCCGCGCGACCGGTCTGTGATTCGACTCCCGTCCTACGAGCAGGTCAAGAGCGATCCTATTTTGTACGCCCACGCCAACCGCGTGCTGCATTTAGAGACCAACCCCGGTAACGCGCGCGCTTTGGTACAGGCACATGGCGAAGGCACAACAGCCCGTGACGTGTGGATAACCCCGCCACCCATTCCGCTCACCACCGCCGAGATGGACTACGTGTTCGATTTGCCCTACGCACGCTCGCCGCACCCCAGCTACGCAGACGAAAACGGCAGCCACGACCACAGCACCAAAATCCCGGCGTGGGAGATGATTCGTTTCAGCGTCAACATCATGCGCGGCTGCTTTGGCGGCTGCACTTTCTGCTCCATCACCGAGCATGAAGGCCGCATTATTCAAAGCCGGTCTGAGGACTCCGTCATTCGTGAGATTGAAGCCATACGCGACACCGTCAAGGGCTTTACTGGCGCAATATCCGACCTCGGTGGCCCGACGGCCAATATGTACCGCATAGGCTGCAAGAGCCCCGAGATTGAAGCCGCTTGCCGCAAACCGAGTTGCGTGTACCCGGGCATCTGCTCCAACCTCAACACCAACCACAACCCGCTCATCAATATGTACCGCCGCGCGCGGGCCTTGAAGGGCGTGAAGAAAATCCTGATCAGCTCCGGCCTGCGTTACGACCTGGCGGTGCAAAGTCCCGAGTACGTGAAAGAGTTGGTCACGCATCACGTTGGTGGCTACCTGAAAATCGCGCCCGAGCACACCGAGCAGGGCCCGCTTACCAAGATGATGAAGCCCGGCATTGGCAGCTATGAAAAGTTTCGCCAGATGTTCGAGAAATATTCGCTTGAAGCGGGCAAAAAACAATTTTTGATTCCCTACTTCATCGCCGCCCACCCTGGCACCAGCGACGAGGACATGATGAACCTGGCGATCTGGCTCAAAAAGAGCGGCTTCAGGGCTGATCAGGTGCAGACCTTTTACCCGTCACCCATGGCCACCGCCACGGCGATGTACCACACAGGCCGCAACCCACTACGCAAAATCCGCCGTGCAGCCAGCGATGAAGACACCGTAGACATCGTGCGCGGCGAACGTCGCAGGCGGCTGCACAAGGCTTTTTTGCGCTACCACGACCCCAACAACTGGCCAGTGCTGCGCGATGCGCTCAAAGCCATGGGACGGGCTGATCTGATCGGCAATGGCAAGCATCATTTGATACCCACGTTTCAGCCCATGACGGACGGTACTTACCAGAGCGCGCGCAAAAAGAATTCAACCACTTCAACGGGGGTGACCAAAGCATCTCAGGTGGTCAAGGGACGTTTGCTGACGCGCCATACCGGCTTACCACCGCTGGCCCACGGTGCAGGCGCCGGTAGTGCCAAGCCGTTGGCGAAGAAAGCCCGGTAAGTCTAAATTACTTCAGCGGTGCTGCGGCTGGCGCAATGCCGAGGCGTTTGCCGATGGCTTGATTCAGGGCATTGACCTTGGGTTCGACCGTACCGCGCGTGTCGACCAGCAGTTTTTCAACCAGGCTCTTTTGCATCTCACCGCCCAGTTGCTGATACTTGTTGTAAGCCGCTGATTCCAGAAACGTTGCCAGCTGCTTTAGCTCATCTTCGGAGAATTTCTGCTCCAGCAACACACCTATGGTTTGTGGTGCCAGCTTCACGGCGCGGTCACGTACAAATGGCACCGTATCGTCCATGTACTTTTTGACATCCCCCTGGATTTCTTTGGCTACAGCGTCGCGCTTCTCAAGAGGCACACGTGACTCCAGTGCGGCACTGGCCTGGTCAATCATGTCCAGCGCCGGCCGTTCTGCCAGTGCGCCGCCCGAGCCTTCAATGACGGGCTGCTGCACCTTGAGGATGCGGGCGACCAGCGCTTTCTTGGCGGGGCTGGCCGCTGCTGACTGGGCTTGTGCAGGCGACGTTGCGAGGGCAGCAGATGCGAGGGCGAGGGTGATGAGGGTGTTTTTAAGCATGTGGCATCTTAAACGCAAGGCTAATTTGCCTTGTCAAGCACGCATGAAGCCTTGAAACAGCATGTTTTGATGCCGAAAAATGGCTGTAGCCCAATCAATACGGGCGTAACCAGCTATTAATTCAGTAGCGGTTCTGCTTCGCTGATCGTTTCAGACCTTGAAAGAACTCAGCACCTGCTTTGGGAAAAGCTCTTCAACCGAAAGTTTTCGGTGGCAGACACCCTGCTCAAACCCGAACTTCACAAAGGCCTCCAGCGTGGCGCGATTGATGTCGCCACCTCGTCCGGCCCCAATGCCGTAGGGGTAGAAGTCAGCGCCAAAAATACTTTTCAAGCGTTCGGTGTAGTCGTAAAGCCAGGCCAGCGGCGCGTGTGATGCAGTCACGTCTGACAGGCGCTCCATGGATCTGTTTTTGGCTTCAAGAAAAGTTTTGTACAAATTCATTGCCACCCACGGGTGGGCGTCGAGCACCGGGCTCTTGATGACCAGCGCGTGCATGATGGGAAAGATGTTGGTGTCTTTGAAGTACTGGGCTTCTGCTGCCTGCGCATCCGGCATCAACCGGGCTATGCCTTTGCCCAAACCGAGCGGTGGCCGGGCCGACATCACGGCGTCCAGCTCACCACTGAGCAGCATGTCGTTCAGGCTCTTATCAGCTACGTTGCTGTATTGGATGCCATCGGGCAACTTGAGCTTGACCTTCTCCTTGCGGCCCGCCTCGTTCACGCCGGCTTGCACCCATTGCAGGTCGGCCAGTTTCAAGCCCACATAGTCGCTGAGGTATCCACGCCCATAAACGCCCGCTGTCTGCGCCCACTCGGGGATGCCGATGCGTTTGCCCTTCAGGTCTTCTGGCCGTTTGATGGCACTGCCTTCGCGTACATAAAACATCGAATGCCGAAACGCGCGCGATACAAACACTGGCAGCGCCATGATGCTCGTGTCATCTTGTGAGCGCAGCGCAATGTACTTGGCCATCGACATTTCCGAGATGTCCCATTCGCGGTGCAAAGTAAAGCGGTAAAAGATTTCTTCAATCGGCAAGTCGAGCGTGCGCAGTTGCACGCCTTCAACGCGCAGCGTGCCGTCGGTCACGTCTCTGGTGTGGTCATAGGGCCCAATGGCCAGCGTTAGAGGTAGTGGGTTCATGAATCAATCCATTTGAATTTTTGCAGCCTTGACGACGCGGCCCCACTTGTCGGATTCCGACTTGACGTAGGCCGCCAGCTCTTCGGGCGTACTGTAAACCGCCTCCTGCCCCTGTTTGGCGAGGTGTTCGCGGTGCTCCGGGTTCTGGCTAAGGGCCAGCATTTCCCTGTTCAGGCGCCCGATGATGGCAGGTGGTGTGCCCTTGGGTGCAAACAGGCCATACCACGAGCTGGCTTCTACGCCGGGGTAGCCCAGTTCAACCAGCGTCGGCACATCGGGAGCGGCATCAATGCGTTTGGGTGATGTGACAGCCAGTGCCCGCAGCTTGCCGGCTTTTACGAAAGGCAGGGTTGCCACCACGCTGCCAAACACCATTTGCGTTTCACCCGCCAGTACCGCCGCCGTAGCCTGCGGGCTGCCCTTGTAGGGGATGTGCATGATGTCGGTACCAGTGGCAAGTTTGAACAGCTCGCCAACCGTATGCAGCGGTGTGCCGCTACCGCCCGAGCCAAAGTTAAGCGTGCCTGGTTTGGCCTTCGCTATCGCCACCAGTTCAGCTACAGATGTGGCAGGAAAGGCTGGGCTAACCGACAAAATTTGATAGCCATTAGCCACCATGCTGATGGGCGCAAAGTCTTTGATCGGGTCATAGCCCGCCTTGCCCATGTGCGGCGTAACCGCCATGTTGGCCACAAAGCCCAGGTTGAGCGTGTAGCCGTCAGGCTTGGCGCGGGCGACAAACTCGGTACCCACATTACCACTGGCGCCAGCCTTGTTTTCAACAAACACCTGCTGGCCCAACGCAACAGAAAGACGCTGCGCAACGATGCGGCCCAGCGCGTCATTGCCACCACCAGGGGGGTAGGGCACGACCAGGCGTATGGGTTTGTCTGGGTAGCTTTGTGCAGCGGCCTGCGGCGTGTGGATTGCGATGGCGATCAGTGCAAGGGAAAGCGTGGTGCTTAGTACAAGCCGCATCATGTTTAAGCCTCTTGGTTCAAATGCTATGTGTACTTATGGTATTCGCCTGGCTGGAGCGATGGCTAGGGACTAACCCGGCAGTGCCAACTGCAAGTTCTTATTTCAGGGTGTGAATGGGAATATCTTTTGATGCGGCCAGGCTATCCAGTTGGCCGCGCGTCTGGCTCTGAAAAAAGTCGCCAATACTTTGCCGCGTGTTCGGCGAGAGCATGGCCTTTGAATCCGAAACAGCAACGCCTGCTGCCTCACACAAGCGCTTCGCAAAATGCAGCTCAAGGGCCGCCACCGCCGCCCGCCCATCCTTGCACGCATACACGCCATAGCCCGCATGTGCGCCACCGACGGGACCTGTTGGTTTTGTCAGGCCCCAGTGGCGTGGCAACGCCAGGTAAGCCGCAGCATCTGACAGCGCAATTTCAATGAACACGCCTTTGCCTGTGGCACGCTGAGTTAGCGTGGCCTGCAATGCTGCTTCGCTGGCCATTAGTGACCCGCCCATGTCGGCGTAAAGCGTGGCGGGCAAATCGAGGCCGGAGATGAGGTCGTTTTCTGCAAGGTAGGTCAGGTCA
>JBBRQQ010000034.1:0-30156 GCA_038226155.1 Burkholderiales bacterium | reverse complement strand
CCCTTTAAATACGGGCGTGACCAGCTACGATTTTAATAGCAAAAGGCTGGTATCGCCAAGCTCAAACCTTACTGTGCAGCCCAGCCGCCGTCCATGTTCCAGGCTACCCCGCGAACGTTGTTGCCGGCTGGCGAGCAGAAAAATACGGCCAGTGCGCCCAGCTCTTCGGGGGTGGTGAACTGCAGTGATGGCTCTTTCTCGCCCAGTAGCTGGGCCGTGGCTACCGCGTTGCTGATGCCGCCAGCCGCCGCCCGGGCATCAACCTGTTTTTGCACCAGCGGGGTCAGCACCCAGCCGGGGCAAATGGCGTTGCAGGTCACGCCGCTGGTGGCGTTTTCCAGTGCTGTGACTTTGGTAAAACCAACCAGACCGTGCTTGGCCGTGACGTAGGCCGATTTTTCAGCTGAGGCAACCAGCCCGTGGACAGAGGCTACGTTAATGATGCGGCCCCAGCCCTTGCCGCCATCGGCTTTCTGCATGGCTGGCAGTGCCAGGCGCGTCGCGTGGAAGGCACTGGAGAGGTTGATGGCGATGATCGCGTCCCATTTGTCGATGGGAAAGTTTTCGACGCGGGCAACGTGCTGAATACCGGCGTTGTTGACCAGGATGTCGACCACGCCGAACTGCGCAGCGGCGAATTTCATCATGTCTTCAATTTCGGCAGGCTTGCTCATGTCGGCGCCGTGGTGAACGACTTTCACGCCCAGCGCTGCAATCTCGGCCTTGGGTGCTTCGATGTCGCCAAAACCATTCATGACGATATTGGCTCCCTGCGCAGCCAGTGCCTTGGCAATGCCCAGGCCAATACCGCTGGTGGAACCTGTGACGAGTGCAGTTTTGCCTTTGAGCATATGTGTTTCTCCGGATGATTTACGATGACTGGATTACTTTTATGCATCGATTATCAAGCCTTTAATTTATCGCCCTACAGATGACAGAACCTACGCTGAACTACCTAAGCTGCCCAGACGCAAACGGCGGCCACCGCATGGCCTATTGGCAATGGGGTAGCCCGGATGCCAGCCACGTCGTGATGTGCGTACACGGCCTGTCGCGGCAGGGGCGGGACTTTGACGTGCTGGCCCAGGGGCTGTGTGATGCGGCTCAGGATTTATCTGGCGGCATTCGCGTCATCTGTCCCGATGTGGCGGGCCGTGGCGCTAGCGATTGGCTCAAAGACCCGATGGGCTACCAGGTGCCAGCCTATGCGGCCGACATGCTGGCTTTGCTGGCACATCTGCAAGCGCAGGCACCGATCAAAACCCTGGACTGGGTTGGCACCAGCATGGGTGGGTTGATTGGCATCGTGGTCGCGGGGATGCCGCGCGTCGCCGCGACCGGACTGCCTCCTAACATTGAATTACTGGTACCGATTCGTAAATTGGTACTCAACGATGTCGGCCCCACGGTCGAGTGGCAGGCGATTGTGCGTATCGGCATGTACCTGGGGCAGGCGGGGGAGTTCGATTCTGTGCAGGCTGCGGCTGATGCGATGTGGGCGATTTCAACCGGCTTTGGGCCGCACACGCCTGCGCAATGGCTGGCGCTGTCACAGCCTATGCTCAAGCCCTTGTCAAGTGCGCCCGACAGCAAAGTCCGGCTTCACTATGACCCGGCAATAGCGCTACCTTTCAAGCAGTCAACAGAAGAAGCCACCAAGCAGGGCTCTGCCACGCTCTGGCACCTGTATGACGGCATCAAGGCGCAAACGCTATTGCTGCGCGGGGCTGATTCTGATTTGCTGAGTACTGATACAGCGCAGGCCATGACGCAACGCGGCCCCCACGCCAGTTTGGTGGAGTTTGCAGGTGTCGGCCATGCGCCTACGCTGGTTGCCGAGGACCAAGTTAAAACCGTTGTTGATTTTTTGCTGGGTTAATTCAGCCTACCAAGAGCGATGTTGATTAAGTTGATATGAAAAGTAATTCGCAGGTAAGTAATGGTCACGCAGCTTCCCCCAATATCGCCGAGGCTACCGCCCCCATCATGGCCGCCACGGCCGACAGCTTGCAAGAGCAGCCGCAGGCGCTGGCGCGTGCGCGGGCCTTTGCCGAGCCCCTGATCGCCAGTGAAAGCCTTGACACGGGCGAAAACATCCTGGCCCATGCGGATGCGGTGGCCGCCATCCTCAAATCTATTGGCGGCTCGGAGGCCATGCAGGCGGCAACGTACCTGGTGCATTCATGCCAACACCTGACCAAGCCGCTGGAAGTCATTACCAAAGCATTTGGTGCCAACTACGCAGCGCTGGCGATTGAAACCACCAAGCTGGTGCAGGTGCAGCGGCAGGCACGTTCTGCCAGCGCTACAGCGCAACTAACGGAAGACCCCGCCGCACAGACCGAGAACGTGCGCAAGATGCTGCTGGCTTTCTCGCGCGACTTGCGCGTGGTCATGCTGCGCCTCGCATCGCGCCTGCAAACCTTGCGCCACTATGCGGCGACCAAACAAGCCGCGCCGCCGTCACTGGCGCACGAGTCGCTGCATGTGTTTGCGCCGCTCGCCAATCGCCTCGGGATCTGGCAGGTCAAATGGGAAATGGAAGACCTGGCCTTTCGCTTTCTGGAGCCTGATACCTATAAAAAAACGGCTCAGCTGCTGGACGAAAAGCGCGTAGAGCGCGAGCAGTTCATGGAGGCGTTGCGCGCGCAACTAGAGCGCGATTTGAACAAAAGCGGCATAGCAGCGCTGGTGCAGGGCAGGCCCAAACACATCTACAGCATTGTTAAAAAGATGCGCGGCAAGTCGCTTGACTTTGATCAGGTGTTTGACATCCGGGCGCTGCGCGTGATTGCGGCGGACGTGAAGGGTTGTTATGCGGCCCTCAGCTTTGTCCATGCGCACTTCACGCAGGTCGATGGCGAGTTTGACGACTACATTGCAAAGCCTAAATCCAACGGTTATCAGTCGCTGCATACGGTGGTGCGTGACGCCTCTGGCAGGGCGGTTGAAATCCAGATCCGCACCCAGGCCATGCATGACCACGCAGAGCATGGCGTGGCCGCGCACTGGGCCTACAAGGAAGCAGGTACCAAAGGCTATGCAGGTGTAACGGCTAGCAGTGAATATGATGCCAAGATTGCCGTGCTGCGGCAGTTGCTGGCCTGGGAGCGCGACTTGTCTGGCCCGACAGCGCAGCAGGCGCGGGACAGTAACAAAGGCCTGTTTGAAGACCGTATTTACGTTCTGACACCCGAAGCTGCAATTGTCGAGTTGCCGCAGGGCGCTACCGCTGTTGACTTTGCCTACAGCGTACACACCAGCTTGGGGCACCGCTGCCGTGGCGCGCGCATCGACGGCGTGATGGTGCCGCTCAATACGCCATTGCAAAACGGCCAGACGGTTGAAGTCATCACGGTCAAGGAAGGCGGGCCATCGCGTGACTGGCTGAATACCGAGTTGGGCTTCTTATCAAGCCACCGTGCCAGGTCAAAAGTGCGCGCCTGGTTTAACGCACTCGAGATGGCGCAAACCGTTGCCAAGGGCCGTGAGGCGGTTGAAAAACTGTTGCAACGCGAAGGCAAGACAGCCATGAAGCTGGACGACCTTGCGGTGCGACTGGGCTTCAAGGCGGCGGACGATTTGTTTGAGGTGGTGGGCAAGGACGAACTCTCGCTCCGCACGATTGAAAACATGCTCAGGCCAGCAGAGCCCGAGCCCACGGCAGATGACTTTGTGCTGGCCAGAAAGCCACGCACCAACCCGAATTCAAAATCCAGTCAAGGCGGTGTACTGGTGGTGGGCATGGGTTCACTCCTGACGCAACTGGCCAAGTGCTGCAAGCCCGCGCCGCCCGATGACATCCTGGGCTTTGTCACAAAGGGCAAGGGCGTGAGCATTCACCGCAGCGATTGCAGCAACTTTCGCAACATGGCAACGGGCAGCCCGGACCGTGTGATCGAGGTGGAATGGAACGATGCCAGGTCAGCCGGTGGGTCTGCAAGCGGCGCGGTCTATCCCGTCGATGTTGCCATTGAAGCCACGGACCGCCAGGGCTTGCTGCGGGATATTTCAGAAGTCTTTACCAAAGAAAAGATGAACGTCATCGGTGTGCAGACACAGTCGGTCAAAGACAACCGGGGTGGCACCGCCTGGATGACGTTCACGGTAGAAGTCGCGCAGTCGGGGCGGCTCAAGCAGGTGCTAGGCGTGGTGGCAGAGGTCGCCGGGGTGAGGTCGGCCCGTAGACGATGACAACCAAACCAGAAACGGAGAGGGATAATTTTTCGACGGGCCATCCCTAAAAAAATCAGCCCTTGGGGGGCAGTGGCCACACGCAGTGGGCTAGCGTGGCGGCCATAATCTGGAATGCTATAATTTGAGGCTTAGACTTTCAGGCGCGTAGCTCAGCTGGTTAGAGCACCACCTTGACATGGTGGGGGTCGTTGGTTCGAGTCCAATCGCGCCTACCAACCTTCTTTAGTGTTTCCCTTCACATCATTTGATGGTGCGTACAGGGTAAACCAAGGGGGTTGCGGCAATTCACACTTCATAGAATATTTTGATGCACAGCACCATTTTTTGTGGTGTGATGCATATGTATTTGCCGTTCACACACAGGAGCCCGCCCAAGTGCCTACCCAAACCAAGAAAACTTCAAAACTTGATGTGCCTGCACCTGGCGAAGTAGCAGGCCGGGTGATTAAAAAATACCCGAACCGGCGGCTTTACGACACCGAAACTTCTGCCTACATCACTCTCACGGATGTACGCCAGTTGGTGATGGACAGTACACCGTTTGAAGTGCTGGATGCCAAGACCGGGGAAGACCTGACGCGCAGCATATTGCTGCAAATCATTCTGGAAGAGGAGTCTGGCGGCGCACCCATGTTTACCGAGGCCGTGCTGGCCAACATCATCCGTTTTTACGGTAATGCGATGCAGGGTTTCATGGGCGCCTACCTTGAGAAAAACGTGCAGAGTTTCATGGACTTGCAAGTCAAAATGGCCGAGCAGTCCAAAGACCTGAGCCCCGAAAAATGGGCGCAATTCATGAATGCCCAGTCACCCATGATGCAGGGCATGATGGGGACTTATGTCGAGCAGTCGAAGGGTGTGTTTACCCAGATGCAGGAACAGATGCAAAAGCAGAGTGAGCAGATGTTGTCTGCTTTTGGCCTGAAGCGATAACTCATGCTCTGAGACAATAGAGCCATGAGCGAAGTCATTTCCCCACCATCACCAACTACCCTTAAACCAGCGCCCCGCGTGGGTTTTGTCAGTCTGGGTTGCCCCAAGGCGCTGACTGATTCTGAATTGATCCTGACGCAGTTAAGCGCCGAGGGTTATGAGACGTCCAAAACCTTTGAAGGCGCTGACCTCGTTATCGTCAACACGTGCGGCTTTATTGATGATGCCGTCAAGGAAAGCCTGGACACGATTGGCGAAGCACTGGCTGCCAATGGCCGGGTGATTGTGACGGGGTGCCTGGGTGCCAAGGCAGGCGAGGACGGCGGTAATATGGTGCGGAAAATGCACCCCAGCGTACTGGCTGTTACTGGCCCGCATGCGACCCAGGAAGTCATGGACGCGGTGCATCTGAACCTGCCCAAGCCGCATGACCCGTTTGTTGACCTGGTGCCCAATTCGTTTGGCATTGCGGGTATCAAGCTCACGCCAAGACATTACGCGTACCTGAAAATCAGTGAAGGGTGCAACCACCGCTGCACGTTTTGTATTATTCCGTCGATGCGCGGTGACCTGGTGTCGCGGCCTATTGGTGACGTACTCAATGAAGCTCGGGCCCTGTTTGAAGGTGGCGTGAAGGAGCTTCTGGTCATCAGTCAGGACACCTCTGCCTATGGCGTTGACGTGAAGTACCGTACCGGTTTCTGGGACGGCAAGCCGATCAAAACCCGCATGCTCGACTTGGTGCAGGCCCTTGGCGAGATCGCCGAACCCTTTGGCGCCTGGGTGCGCTTGCACTACGTGTATCCGTACCCAGGTGTTGACGACATACTGCCCCTGATGGCAACCGGCAAGGTGCTACCTTACCTTGATGTGCCTTTGCAGCACAGCCACCCCGATGTACTCAAACGTATGAAGCGACCGGCCAGCGGCGAGAAAAATCTGGAGCGGATTGCGCGCTGGCGCGAGATCTGTCCCGAGATCGTGATTCGCAGCACCTTTATCGCCGGTTTTCCGGGTGAGACTGAAGCCGAATTCGAGCACCTGCTCGACTTCATGCGGGAAGCCAAAATTGACCGTGCTGGCTGTTTTGCCTACAGCGCTGTGAGTGGAGCAACTGCCAATGACATTCCGGGCATGTTGCCGATTGAGTTGCGTGAAGAGCGGCGCGCACGGTTTATGGCGGTGGCTGAAGAGGTGTCAAGCCAGAAGCTGCAAAAGCGCATAGGTGCGACCATGCAGATACTGGTTGATTCGGCCCCGGCTATGGGTCGCAAGGGTGGTACGGGCAGGTCGTATGCCGATGCGCCCGAGATTGATGGTTTAGTGAAGTTGCTGCCGCCAGAAAAACTCAGCAAAACCATGAAGGTCGGTGAGTTCACCAAGGCCCGCATCGTTGGTGCGCAGGGGCATGACCTGATTGCCGTTCCGGTCTGATTGCAAAAACAGCAGGCAATAAAAAAGCCACTTGGCAGTGGCTTTTGATGTTGAACTTCAGCCTGGTGGCTGAAGTTTGGGTAATCTTGGTGCCCGGGAGAGAACTCGAATCTCCACATCTTGCGATACACGGACCTGAACCGTGCGCGTCTACCAATTCCGCCACCCGGGCACATCTAACAGTGTACCATTACATCAACGTTTTCTCGGGCTCCAGCCGGGAGAGTTATTGGGGTCAGACGCCAATTTCATGACGCTGCAAAGCATCGCACCCGAAGGGCGTGCCCAAGGGCGCGAAGAATTTGGACTCTGACCCCAATAACCCTCCCCCATAAAACTTCGAAAAAAGAGATTTTTATCAAAACAACTCATCAAACCAGCCGCCAAAACAGCGGCCACAACACTGGCGCATCCGCTGGTCTCCTTGCTGAATTCGACGGCACTGTTTCAGGCCACCGTGACGGCCATGGCTTTGTCCAGCGCGACGACGGCGAGGCCGATATTTATCTGCCGCCCAACGAGATGCGCGCTGTGCTGCACAAAGATCGAGTCAAGGCACGGATCGTGCGGCACGACCGCAAAAACCGGCCCGAAGGCCGCGTGACCGAAATCCTTGAGCGTTCGCCCAATCCCATCATTGGCCGCCTGCTGCATGAAAGCGGTGTCTGGCTGGTCGCGCCTGAAGACAAGCGCTATGGCCAGGATGTGCTGATCCCCAAGGGTGCCACGGGCACAGCCAAGGCCGGGCAGGTCGTGGTGGTGCAATTGACCGAGCCACCGGCACTGTTTGGCCAACCAGTGGGCCGCGTCAAGGAGGTGCTGGGCGAGATTGATGATCCCGGTATGGAAATTGAAATCGCCGTGCGCAAATACGGCGTCCCGCATGAATTCAGCGACGCTGCAATGGCATTGGCTCGAGCGCTGCCGGATGCCGTACGGCCCCAGGATAAAAAGGGCCGGATAGATTTGACCGACGTGCCGCTGGTCACTATCGACGGCGAAGATGCACGCGATTTTGACGATGCCGTTTATTGCGAGCCTGCCAAGGTCGGCCGGGGCAAGGGCTGGCGTTTGCTGGTGGCGATTGCCGATGTCAGCCACTATGTCGAAACCGGCAGCGCAATTGACATCGACGCTTATGACCGCGCGACCAGCGTGTATTTTCCGCGCCGTGTCATACCGATGCTGCCCGAAAAGCTGTCCAACGGGCTGTGCTCGCTGAACCCTAACGTTGAACGCCTGTGTATGGTTTGCGACATGCTGGTCAACGCCAAGGGTGAAGTTCACGCTTACCAGTTTTACCCCGCAGTGATGTTGAGCCACGCACGCTTTACCTATACCGAAGTCGCGGCAATTCTGGCCAACACGCGCGGTGTCGAGGCCGCGCAGCGCAAGGCGCTGGTCCCGCACTTGCTCGATTTGCACGACGTATACCAGGCACTGTTGAAAGAGCGCGGCGTGCGTGGCGCCGTCGATTTTGAAACCACTGAAACGCAAATCGTTTGCGACGAAGCCGGACGCATTGAAAAAATCATTCCGCGTACCCGCAATGTCGCACATCGGCTGATTGAAGAATCCATGCTTGCCGCCAATGTGTGCTCGGCAGACTTTATTTCTGGCAGCAAACACGTAGGCCTGTTCCGCGTACATGAAGGTCCTACGCCCGAGAAAAAAGACATGCTGCGCAACTATCTCAAGGCGATTGGTCTCGGGATGACGATTGGTGATGAGCCGCAACCGGGTGATTTCCAGAAAATCGCCACTGCCACAAAGGACCGGCCAGATGCGCAGCAAATCCATTCGATGCTGCTGCGCTCCATGCAGCAGGCTATTTACACGCCCATCAACAGCGGTCACTTTGGTCTTGCCTACGAGGCTTACACGCACTTCACCAGCCCGATCCGTCGCTACCCTGACTTGCTGGTACACCGCGTTATCAAGGCAGTGTTGACCAAGACAAAGTACCAGTTGCCGCTGTTGCCGACACCGGGTGAGGCTGAAGCCAAGCTGTCTAAACGCCTGGCTTCGCGTATTAAAAACGTAGGTGAGCCCGACCAGAAGCCGAAAAAAATCAGTGCCGACGAGTTGGCATGGCAAGCAGCCGGTCTGCATTGCAGCGCCAACGAGCGCCGCGCCGACGAAGCCAGCCGTGACGTGGAAGCGTGGCTTAAATGCAAGTACATGCGCGAGCACTTGGGCGAAGAGTTTGGCGGCGTGGTCACGGCGGCCATGGGCTTCGGAATTTTCGTCACGCTGGACGCGATGTATGTCGAGGGCATGGTGCACATCACCGAGCTGGGCGGAGAATACTTCCGTTTTGACGAAGCCCGGCAAGAGCTCCGCGGCGAGCGCACCGGCATTCGCTATGCCATTGGTACACGGGTGCGTGTGCAGGTCAGTCGTGTCGACCTGGATGGCCGCAAGATTGATTTCCGTCTGGTGCATGAGGGGGAAGCACTGTTGGCAGTTACAAACCGGGCCATGAAAGACAAGACCGGTGGTCATCTGGCTGAGTTGCCAGCCCAGGAGCGTAGTGCCGGTAGCGCTGCCAACCGGGGCGCTGGCAAGCAAGCTGACACAGGAGGCGGCTCACGAGGGTCAGCTCGCGCGGGCGGTGGCCGTACTGGCGGCGCGTCCAGTTCCAGCAGTCGCACCGACAAGGGATCTGGCCGGTCATTACCTTCTCCGATTCAGGCCTTGAAGGCATCGGTTAAAAAAGCGGCTGGAAAAGCATCCAAGCCTGGTCGCCAGCAGGGCAAAAAGCCCCGGCGCTGATGTTGTCTGGTTCTTCTTTCATGTCTGAAACTTCATGCTGATCCGGGTTCTTTCCTTTCTGCTTGAGACGCTTTTCTTTTTGCTCATCGGTGCATCTCTGTTACGTGCCTGGATGAACTGGATGCGTGTCAACATGCGCGCGCAGCCCGGCAGTTTCGTGATGGCCTTGACCGATTGGCTCGTCAAGCCGCTGCGCCGCGTACTGCCTGTGCAAGTGCTCAAGTCACGCATTGACTGGGCCAGCGTGATTGCTGCAGTTTTGTTTGCGCTGATTTATGCGCTGTTGTGGAGCGTGTTGTTCGGCTTGTTGCTGGGCGCGGTGAACGCCATGCCCGGCTTTGCGCCGACCCCCATCATCAGCCTGGTTGTGTTTGCGCTCAAGATGCTGATTCGCGTCGCTTTGCAAACGATGATGATGCTTCTTATCGGCTTTGCCATCTTGTCGTGGATTCAGCCCGGATCGCCTGCCTATGCATTGCTGGGGCGCTTGACCGAGCCCTTGTTGGCACCACTGCGCCGGGTGATTCCGCCGCTTGGCGGGGTCGATTTGTCAGCACTGGTTTTGATTCTGGTGTTGCAGGTCGGTTTGATGGTTCTCGGATGAACAGCAATCTGCGCACACCCGCAAAAGAATATCCGCTTGACCTGCTCAATGTAGAGTCGCTCGACATCGAAGCTCAGGGCATTGCGCACCGTGAGGATGGCAAGGTGGTTTTTATTGAAGGCGCGCTGCCTTACGAAGTGGTGACAGCCAATGTCTTCCGTAAAAAAAGCACGTTTGAAAAAGCCACGTTGACGGCTATTTACCGTGAGTCGTCACAACGTGTCACGCCGGGTTGCCCGCACTTTGGGATGCACACCGGTGCCTGTGGCGGCTGCAAGATGCAGCACTTGCACGTCGGCGCTCAGGTGGCTGTCAAGCAGCGGGTGCTTGAAGACGCGATGCAGCACATTGGCAAGCTCAAACCCGGCCACCTGATGCGGCCCATTGAAGGCCCGGCCTGGGGCTATCGTTACCGCGCCCGCCTGTCGGTGCGTTACGTGCACAAGAAGGGCGCGGTTCTGGTGGGCTTTCACGAACGCAAGAGCGCTTATGTGGCTGACATGAGCGTATGCCCGGTGTTGCCGCCGCATGTCAGCGCCATGCTGCTGCCGTTGCGCGAGCTTGTCGCCAGCATGGATGCGAAGGAAACCATTCCACAAATCGAACTTGCCTGCGGTGACGACGTGACGGCCATGGTGTTGCGGCATATGGAAGCACTGAGTGACGGCGACCTGGAGCGTTTGCGCGCATTTGCCAGGGCCCATGTCGGCGTTGGCTTGCAATGGTGGCTGCAGCCGGGTGGATTGGATACTGTCGCGCTGCTTGACCCGGCCACGGGCTCCGCGCGGGGTCAGGAACTGAATTACGGCCTGGCTGAGTACGGCGTGGTGATGCCTTTCAAGCCGACCGACTTCACACAGGTCAACCCGCATATCAACCAGGTGCTGGTCTCGCGCGCGCTGCGCCTGCTTGATGTGCGGGCACATGAGAGGGTGATTGACTGGTTTTGCGGACTGGGGAACTTCACGTTGCCACTGGCAACCAAGGCGCGTGAGGTGCTGGGCATTGAAGGCAGTGAAGCGCTGGTTGCGCGCTCACGCGAAAATTTTGAGAGAAACAAGCCTGCGAGCCAACAAAGACAGGCGCTGGCAGCTACGACTTTTGTAGCGCGTAACCTGTTTGAAATGACCCCGGCGATGCTGGCAAAAGACGGTATGGCCGACAAATGGCTGGTTGATCCGCCGCGCGAAGGTGCGTTTGAGCTGTTCAAGGCGCTGGCAGCGCTGCATCAGCAAATCGTCACTGGCATCCCTTGTGATGACGGTATTCACCAGCAAAGCTTGCAGCTAGGTAGCTGGCAGCCGCCGCAGCGGATTGTTTATGTCAGCTGCAACCCGGCAACGCTGGCGCGCGATGCGGGTGTACTGGTGCAGAGTGGCGCTTACCGCTGTACATCAGCGGGGGTGGTGAACATGTTTCCGCACACAGCGCACGTGGAGAGCATTGCGGTTTTTGAGCGGGAATAAGCAAAGCGAACCAAAAGAGCAAAAAAAAGAGCCGAGAGGCTCTTTTTCATGAGAGCAGCAAAGCGTTAGTCACGCTCACCGCCAAAAATGCCCAGCAATGCCAGCAGCGCCTGGAAGACGTTGAAGATGTCGAGGTACAAAGCCAGCGTAGCGCTTATGTAGTTGGTCTCGCCGCCGTCGATGATCTGCTTGAGGTCATACAGCATATAGGCGCTGAAAATCGCGATCACGGCGACTGAAATTGCCATCATGCCTGCGCTGGATCCGACAAACACGTTGATGATGCCACCAATCATCACGACGACAGCACCGACAAACAGCCATTTGCTCATGCCGGAAATGTCACGCTTGATGACACTGGCAAGCGATGCCATGACAAAGAACACGCCAGCCGTGCCGCCCATGGCGGTCATGATGAGTTCAGAACCGTTTTTAAAGCCCAGAATCTGCCCGATCATGCGCGACAACATCAGGCCCATGAAGAAGGTGAAACCCAGCAACACAGGCACACCTGCAGCAGAGTTTTTGGTTTTTTCAATCGCGTACATAAAGCCGAACGCGCCACCAAGGAAAACAACCATGCCCAACATGCCGCCCATCGAGCGGGTGATGCCGGTGGCCACGCCGACCCACGCACCAAGAATCGTTGGCAACAGGCTCAGCGCCAGCAGCCAATAGGTGTTGCGCAGCACGCGGTTGCGTTGCTCGGGCGAGGCAACGGTGCCGTAATCTGCGGTGTTGAGTGTTTGAACGTTGTCAGTCATAAGGAGTTGTCTCCGTGGTACCAGCACATGCAGGCAAACGTATTTTAGGGGTCAGCCCTGATATTTCAATAGTTTTGTATCGCCTGCTTCCTACTTTTTGTAAGGGTTCTCAAAGCCAATCCGCACCCAATACCATGCGGGAAGGTGCAAAAACTTGAGTATGCTAGCGGTTTCCAAAGCAATTACCTTCAAAAAATCCATGAAATCAAAAGCCGCACTTGAACTCGTTGACGTTAAAGCCATTGCAGCCGCAGCAGAGGCAGAAGCTGTCAAAAACAACTGGGTGGTCACCATTGCCATTGTTGATGACGGTGGCCATCTGCTGTACGTGCAGCGCATGGACGGTTCGCCGCCGATCACCGCACACCTCGCGCCAGCCAAGGCCAATACCGCGGCCATGGGCCGCCGCGACAGCAAGATCTATGAAGACACCATCAATGGTGGCCGAATGTCGTTTTTGAGTGCGCCATATTTGCAGGGCATGCTGGAAGGTGGCGTACCGATCCTCAAAGATGGCCAGTGTCTTGGCGCTGTCGGCGTGAGCGGTGTCAAGTCGAGTGAAGATGCGCAGATTGCGCGTGCCGGTATTGCCGCTATCGGGCTTTAAAACGAGCCGTCAGGTTTCAGTTCTTGGGCTCGGTGATAAAGCCGATCTTGCGCAAACCGGCTTGCTGCGCTGCCGCCATGGCCTGCGCAACGCGCTCATAGCGCACGGCCTTGTCACCACGAATGTGCAAATCCGGCTGCGGGTTCTGGGCCGCTGCTGATTTGAGGCGTGGCGCCAGCTCTTCGTCCTTGATTTGCGCGCCATCCAGAAAATAAGCGCCTTCTGCGTTCACGCTCAGCACCACGTTGGCTGGCTTGATGAGTTCGGGTTCATTTGTCGCGCGCGGCAAATCAATATTCACTGCGTGCTTCATGACCGGCACGGTGATGATGAAGATGATGAGCAAGACCAGCATGATGTCCACCATGGGAGTCATGTTGATCTCGTTCATCACGTCATCGGTGTCATCCTGGGTTCCAAAAGCCATGGCGTTTGTCCTGTTAGCTCAAGTTTTTTATCAGGCTTTTTTGATAGGCAGCACGTTGGTTGCAGCCACCGTGTCGGCGGCAGTTACCCGCGCACCCGTCACAAAGTAGGCATGCATGTCGTGGGCAAAGCGGTTGAGTTTTTGCAGCACGCCTTTGTTGCCGCGTACCAGCGCGTTATAGCCCAGCACCGCAGGAATAGCTACAGCCAGGCCTAGTGCGGTCATGATGAGTGACTCGCCAATGGGGCCTGCCACCTTGTCGATGGTGGCCTGGCCTGCAGCGCCAATCGACAGCAGCGCGTGGTAGATGCCCCAAACAGTGCCAAACAGACCCACGAAAGGCGCAGTGGAGCCGACAGATGCGAGTATGGCCAGACCTGATTGCAGCTTGGAGGTGAACTCGTCAATCGCGTTGCGCAAGGTGCGTGTGACCCAGTCGCTCACGTCAAGCGAATCATGCAGGTGTGCCTTGGTCTCGCGATGGTGCAGTGTGGCCTCGCGGCCTTCAAGCGCAAGCTGGCGGAAAGGGTTGGCAGGGTCGCTGCCGAGTTTGATCAGACCGGCGGCAAAGTCTTCGCTGTGCCAGAACCCTTCGGCACTTTTTGCAATGCGCTTGAACTTGATCAGATCCAGCGTCTTGACGATGATGACCATCCACGAGGCAAGTGACATGATCAGCAGCAGCAGCGCAACCGATTTGGTGACGAGATCGCCTTGTGCCCAGACGTTGGCAAGGCCGAATTGGGGGTTCATGAATCAATACTCCGGTTATCAGAAAATGGGGTGCTCTACAAGGGTAAAAAATTATTCCAGAACCCAGTTAATTGGAACGTTAAACCACATCGCCTCAGCCACGCCGCCGCGTTTGCCGGGCACGTAGCGCCAGCGCATGACAGTTGCCAGGGCAGCCTGGTCAAGCCTGTCAAAGCCGCTCGACTTCGCGATTTCAGCACGCTGCGGCAGGCCGTCGGCGCCAATCATCACACGCACCGTTGTTTTGCCCTGCTCATTAAGGCGGCGGCTCAGTGCCGGGTAAGGCGGTTTTGGATTTTGCAGGTAGCCGGCATCGCTCGATGGCAACTGAATTGCGGACGACGCGGATGGTCCCACGGGCGCAGCTGCAACCGCTGCAGCGATTGGGGCAGGGTCTGGTTGTGGTGTGGTGGCGCCCGTCGGGGCGTTGGGTGAGAGCGTTGGGTCTGCAATGGCCAGGGGTTGCGGCGCGGGCGCCCTGGCCTCTGCCTTTTTGACGGGCTTGGGCGTGGTGGGGGGCGCTGGCGACAGCGGTACTACTGGCGATATCGGATTTATCTTTGGGGTGGGCGGCTCAATAAATTGCGACAACACCTCGGCCGGAACAATGATTTCAACCGCGCGCATCAGCAAACCGCTTTGCAGCACCCAGATAAATCCGACGTGCAAGGCCACTACGGCAAGCGCAATGATGGCATTGCGGCTTGGTTGCATGCCTTTGCGAGGTCGGGTGGACGGTGCAGCCAAGCCTGCAGGCAGACCTAATGGAAGCATGCTTCGGGCTGCAGGAAGTACTGTGGCGGTCATGTACAGATGGGTAGAAGAGCCGGCGCACTTTTGCGCAGCACTTTCAATATTAATGCCGAGGGAGTAACTCTAGCGTAGGAAAACACACCTACATGCGCCTGCAACCAATAAAAGGCTGATGGGGAGGGCTAGAAATAATGCGGAATAAAAGTTTGGGCGAGAGACCACGAACTGGCTTCCATACTGCCTGTAACGGGGTTAGCGCCGAGCTTGATATTGGCGCTGGGGCAAACGGCGCTGCACTGCGCCACAACGTCCCGCACGAAACCTTCGCATTGGCCGCACTGGGTGGCAACACCGAGCTCGAACTGGATCTCGTCGAACCCCATGCCAGCTTTCGCATGGCGGGTAATTTCGCGATCAGAAATTCGGCGGCAGACGCAGACGATCATGGTTTGGCTTGCTGGTTGGGTGATTAAATTCCGTTCAGCAAGTATAAATGCGAATCGGTCGCATTTGCAATTGATTTTTATGACCCCTATTTCTTTGGGGGCATTTAGGGGTCTGTCAACGCTGCGGCTTGGCTACGCCAGTTCCCCCATCTGACTTTGCAGGTAGTTTGGAAGACCTACCTTGTTAATCAGCTCAAGCTGGGTTTCCAGAAAGTCGATGTGCTCTTCGGTATCGTCCAATATGCCCTGCAGCAAATCACGCGACACGTAGTCCCGCACGCTTTCGCAATGGGCCATGCCGTCCTTAATGGTTGTTTGCGCGCCAGTCTCGGCTTTCAAATCGCAACCCAAAGCCTCCGGCACGTCTTCGCCAATCATCAGCTTGCCAAGGTCTTGCAGGTTGGGCAGGCCGTCCAGCATAAAAATGCGGTCCATCAGCTTGTCGGCGTGCTTCATCTCGCCGATGGACTCTTCGTATTCCTTTTTCGCCAGCTTGTCCAGGCCCCAGTGCTTGTACATGCGGTAGTGCAGAAAGTACTGGTTGATCGCTGTTAACTCGTTTTTGAGTTGCGCCTGTAGATGGGAGATAACTTGTGTGTCGCCTTTCATGCCGGATCCTTTTAGTAATTGGAATGCCCAGATTGTCTGTAGGCAAGCTGAATAGAGCAAGCAAAAAAAATCTATGACCCGCTTTATTCGTGCTGCCGCCGAATCCGAGTAATTGGCGTTTTTGTTTTAAGCACCTGCATATCGGACTAATGAATTCAACTCAGTTGCTAATTTACTACGTGTACCCAGTCTTCAGGCAGGTTCTGCTACCAGCTCACTCACCGGAGCTGGCACCACAACTGGCGTTCTGATCAAATAATCAAACGCACCCAGCGCGGCCTTTGCGCCATCGCCCGCTGCAATGATGATTTGCTTGAACGGCACGGTGGTGGCGTCGCCTGCTGCAAACACACCGGGTACTGACGTTTGACCTTTCGCATCGACCACAATCTCGCCGTGCTTTGACAGCTCGACCACGCCTTTGAGCCAGTCCGTATTGGGTACCAGCCCGATTTGAATAAACACGCCTTGCAGATCAACGCGCTTTAACTCACCTGAAGTGCGGTCTTTGTAGACCAGGCCGTTGACAGTTTGGTCGCCTGTGATCTCGGTGGTTTGCGCATTGGTGTGAAACGTCACATTACCCAGGCTATTCAGCTTGCGCACCAACACGGCATCAGCGCGCAGGGCGGTGTCAAACTCGATCAGGGTCACATGGCCGACGATACCGGCCAGGTCAATGGCCGCCTCAACGCCCGAGTTGCCGCCGCCTATTACCGCCACGTGCTTGCCTTTGAACAGCGGCCCGTCACAGTGCGGGCAATAAGCAACGCCTTTATTTTTAAATTCAAACTCGCCGGGCACATTGATGTTGCGCCAGCGTGCGCCAGTAGAGATAACTACTGATTTGCTTTTAAGCGTTGCGCCGCTTTCAAGCTTGATTTCGATCAGGTTTTTGCCAGGCCCACTATTCGGAATCAGTGCTTTGGCGCGTTGCAAATTCATGATGTCCACGTCGTAGCTGCGAACGTGTTCCTCGAGCGCCAGCGCAAACTTGGGGCCGTCGGTTTCCTTGACTGATATGAAGTTCTCAATACCCAGGGTATCTAGCGTCTGGCCACCAAAACGCTCTGATGCAACACCAGTGCGAATACCCTTGCGCGCCGCATACACAGCCGCCGCAGCGCCCGCAGGGCCACCGCCAACAATCAACACGTCAAACGCTTCCTTGGCATCAATTTTTCGCGCCTCACGCTCCACGCCGCTGGTATCAATTTTGGCCAAAATTTCTTCCAGGCTCATGCGGCCCTGGCCAAACTCGGTGCCGTTTAAAAACACGGTGGGCACGGCCATGATTTGCCGTTCTTTGACTTCGCTTTGAAACAGCGAACCATCAATCATGGTGTTTTTGATACGCGGGTTTTGTACCGCCATCAGGTTGAGCGCCTGCACCACGTCCGGGCAGTTGTGGCAGGTGAGCGAGATATAAATTTCAAATTCAAAATCACCGTCGAGCGCGCGAATTTGCTCCAACACCTCCTCGTCAACCTTGGGCGGGTAGCCCCCCACTTGCAGCAACGCCAGTATGAGTGAGGTGAACTCGTGACCCATAGGGAGTCCGGCAAAGCGCGGCCCATGGTTTTCTCCGGGGCGATTGATTGAAAACGATGGCTTGCGGTTCGCGTCGTCTCGGCTTTCAGTCAAGGTGACGAGCGGTGACGAGTCTGTGATGTCTTTGAGCAGCGATTGCAACTCGCCGGAGGCCGTGCTGTCATCGAGCGACGCCACGATTTCAATCGGCTTGGTAGCGCGATCGAGGTAGCTTTTTAACTGGGCTTTGGTTGCTGAATCAAGCATCACAAACTCACTTTCTCAGGCAAAACGAATTTACAGGAATAAAAAAACCCGGAAGCCTGCGCGCCCGGGCTTGGCGTGTGGTCGAATTAAATCTTGCCAACCAAATCGAACGATGGCTTGAGCGTTTGTGCGCCTTCGTTCCATTTTGCAGGGCAGACCTCACCCGGGTGTGCTGCGATGTACTGTGCCGCTTTGACACGGCGCATCAATTCTTTGGCGTCGCGGCCGATGCCGTCTGGATGGACTTCAATCGTCTGGATCTTGCCTTCCGGGTTGATGATGAAGGTGCCGCGCAGGCAAAGTCCGGCATCGTCGCCCTCTTCAATCAGCACATCAAAGCCTTTGGCCAATACCTGTGCAAAGTCGCCAATCAGCGGGTACTGGACCTTGCTCATTTCGGGGGAGCTGTCATGCCACGCCTTGTGCGTGAAGTGGGTATCAGTTGAGATACCGTAAATGTCTACGCCAATTTTCTGAAATTCAGCATAGTTGTCTGCCAAGTCGCCCAGTTCTGTGGGGCACACAAAAGTAAACGCAGCTGGGAAAAATACGAATACAGACCATTTGCCTTTGAGCGTGTCGTTGGTGATGGTTACGAATTTGCCGTTTTGGTAGGCTTGTGCTTTGAAGGGGACGACGGATGTGTTGATTAAAGACATGTGATTTCCTGAGTAAATAGTTGTTGATAAAGAATAGTTGCTGTCAGAAAGGGTGGAGTGGCTGCTTGAGAGTCCACCACTTCAGTACCGTATCAGCAATTGGCGCCACTTGCTGTTTGCTTTGTCTTGAGTCGAGTCATTAATGTACGCTAATAAGTTATCACAATCGATAGATATTAGCTATAGTTACAATGGCCGGTGACTATCCCTTAACTGCCCAGCGGTTCGTTTAATTTGGACATTCTGAAATGCAAAATCGGATCGGCATTTTTCAAACTTGCTGCTTGGCCATTCTGCTGAGTGTGTCGTTACTGGCGTTGGCGCTCCCCGCTTGGGCACAGAGCCAAGGCGAGGTGCGGGTCGCTGTAGCGTCCAACTTCTCGGCACCCATGCAGCTGATTGCGCTTGATTTTGAAAAAGACACTGGCTACAAGGCGATCCTGGCGTTTGGCTCCACCGGCAAGTTTTACGCGCAAATCACCAACGGTGCGCCATTTGACGTCTTCCTGGCAGCCGACGATGAAACGCCCGCCAAGCTTGAGAAAGAAGGCGTCGCGGTCGGCGGTAGCCACTTCAGCTACGCAACTGGCAAGCTGGTGCTGTGGTCTGCCAAGGCGGGTGTGGTCGACGCACAGGGAGAAGTGTTGACGAAAAACACCTTCAAACAAATAGCCATTGCGGCACCCAGGCTGGCCCCTTACGGAGCAGCTGCAGTTGAAACCATCACAAAGCTCGGCCTGATGGCTATGCTGGCGCCCAAGCTGGTGACGGGTGAAAGCATTGGCCAGGCTTTCAGTTTTGTTGCCACTGGCAATGCCGAGCTTGGTTTCTTGGCGCTGTCCCAGGTCTATGAAGGCGGCAAGCTCAAAAGCGGCTCTGCCTGGATAGTGCCTGACAACCTGCACAGCCCGATTCGCCAGGATGCAGTCTTGCTCGCCAAGGGCAAAGACAACAAGGCGGCGGTAGCGCTGATGGATTTTTTGAAAACTGAGAAAGCCAAATCGGTCATCCGTTCTTTCGGGTACCAGCCGTGAGGTTTACTTAAGCTATGGACCAGGCAGGTTTGCAGGCGATTTGGCTGACCATCAGGCTGGCGGCCACCACCACCATTATTTTGCTGCTGCTCGGTACGCCGCTGGCCTGGTGGCTGGCGAGCACACGCTCGTGGCTTAAAGGTCCGATCGGTGCGCTGGTCGCGTTGCCGCTGGTGTTACCGCCTGTAGTGCTGGGCTTTTATTTGCTGGTACTGATGGGGCCGCAGGGGCCTATCGGGCAACTGACGCAGTCGCTTGGCTTGGGGCTGTTGCCTTTCAGCTTTACGGGGCTGGTGATTGGCTCGGTGCTGTATTCCACGCCGTTTGTGGTGCAGCCTTTACAAAACGCATTTGAGGCAATTGGCGACAGGCCGCTGGAAGTCGCTGCAACCTTGCGCGCATCGCCGCTTGATACTTTTCTCAGCGTCGTGCTGCCACTGGCACGGCCAGCCTATTTGACAGCAGCCGTCATGGGTTTTGCACACACGGTCGGCGAGTTCGGCATTGTGCTCATGCTGGGCGGCAACATCCCCGGCAAAACGCGTGTGCTGTCGGTGCAAATTTATGATCACGTGGAAGCGCTGGAATATGCGCAAGCTCACTGGTTAGCGGGCGGCTTGATGGTGTTTTCATTCCTGGTGCTGCTGGCGCTTTACACCGTGCAGCCGACGGGCCGCAAACAGAAGAGTCAAAAAGGGAAGGGCGCATGAGCAACGCGGGCAATCATGGCATCACAGCAACGCTCAAGCAATCGCTGGGCCGCTTTTCGCTTGACGTGGCACTTGACTTGCCCGGTCGAGGCGTGACGGCTATCTTCGGCCCCTCAGGCTCCGGCAAAACAACCCTGCTGCGCAGCATTGCGGGGCTGGAGCACGCGCGCGGCGGCTACCTCTCGGTCAACGGCGAGGTCTGGCAGGACGACGCGCAAGGCATCTTCATGCCGGTCTACCAACGGCCACTGGGCTATGTGTTTCAGGAGGCCAGTCTTTTTTCACACCTGACGGTGCAGCGCAACCTTGACTACGGCAAGCGGCGCGTGCCGGCTGATGCGCATCGCGTGTCGCTCGATCAAATCATTGCGTTACTCGGCATCAAAGACCTGCTACAGCGCCAAAGCGACACCCTATCCGGTGGCGAGCGGCAGCGCGTGGCCATCGCGCGGGCGCTGGCAACCAGCCCTAATTTACTGCTGATGGACGAGCCGCTAGCCTCGCTGGACGGCCAACGCAAAGCCGACATACTGCCTTACCTTGAACGACTGGTTTCCGAGCTGAGCATCCCCGTGCTTTACGTCAGCCACGCGCCAGACGAGGTGGCGCGGCTGGCAGACCACCTGGTGTTGCTCGACGCTGGTCGTGTGCAGGCCGCCGGGCCAACGCGCGAGCTGATGACCCGACTCGACTTGCCGCTGGCTCACGGCGACAGCGCCGCAGCCATCATTGATGCATTGGTCACCAGCGTCGATGCCGCTTACCACCTGAGCCACGCCGAATTTTCAGGCGGCCGTATCAATTTGCTTAATCCGTTACTGAACGTCGGTCAGCGCGTGCGGGTGCGTATACAGGCGCGCGACGTGAGCATCACGCTTGCGCGCCAGCAGGGCACCAGCGTGCAAAACATCTTCGCCGTCACCGTTACCACCGTCTCACCCGACAGTCCCGGCCAGCTCATGCTGGGGCTTGATGCCAACGGCAGTACGCTGCTGGCCCGCATTACGCGCAAGTCGGCAGACGCGCTTGGGCTTATGCCCGGCATGCAGGTGTTTGCCCAGGTCAAGGGCGTGGCGGTGCTTGGCTGATTTTTCAGTTGCTATAAATTCAGTAGCTGCTCGCGCCCGTATCTATTGGGCTGTAGCTACTTTCAGGGCTCAAAAAGGGCTATTTTTGGCCCCAAAGCGTGCGAAAACTGCAAAACACGGCTGATTACAGATTTTTAGCCTTCAATACTCCAGCCGTTCAGGTCTGATCTCTTGCAGTATGGTGGTGGAGATCTCTTCAATCGACTTGGTGGTGGTGGACAGCCAGCGAATGCCCTCGCGCCGCATCATGGCTTCGGCCTCGTGGATTTCGTGGCGGCAGTTGGCCAGGCTGGCGTAGGCGGAGTTGGGCCTGCGCTCATTGCGGATCTGCGCCAGGCATTCGGGGGCAATCGTCAGGCCGAAGATTTTTTTGCGGTGCGGCACGAGGGCCGGGGGCAACTGGCGGCGGTCAAAGTCTTCGGGGATGAGCGGGTAGTTCGATGCCTTCAGGCCGTATTGCATGGCCAGGTACAGCGAGGTGGGCGTTTTGCCGCTGCGGCTGACACCAACCAGTATCACGTCCGACCCGGCCAGATCTTTGTTGCTCTGGCCGTCGTCGTGCGCCAGCGAGAAGTTGATGGCCTCTATGCGGGCATCGTATTCCTGGCTTTTTGATGCGTCTGAAAACCGGCCCACACGGTGGTTGGACTTCAGGCCCAGCTCGACCTCTAGCGGGGCCACAAACATGCCAAACATATCGAGCAGCATGCCATGGCAGTTGGCCTTGATGACGGCCAGGATGTCCATGTTGACCAGCGTGGTGAAGACGATGGGCCGTTTGCCTTCGACTTCACCCGTGTGGTTGATCTGGCGAATCGCCTGGTGGGCTTTGTCAACACTGTCAATGAAGGGCAGGCGCACGTGGCGCGCTTTCATCTCGAACTGCGCCAGTATGGCATTGCCAAAAGTTTCGGCGGTAATGCCGGTGCCGTCAGAGATAAAAAATACGGTGCGATTGGACATGGTGGCTGTTCAGGTTGCTGAAAGGGAAGCTGAGCCAGCGTTTGGCGCTGGCGCTTTACAATTGAAGGATTATCCAGATTTGACGCATCATGCCCCGCATCAACCCCTTCAAACAACAACAAGGTTGCCTGCCGCGCGTGATGGTGTTCCCGGTTTTTAAACCTCCCGGAGTATTTGCATGTCCAACCTGTTTGATAAGGCAGCCTTAGTCGTACCCTTTGAAAATTTGAGAATGACCGATGTCGAGGCGGTAGGCGGTAAAAACGCCAGCCTCGGCGAGATGATCTCGCAACTGCCCACCGGCCCTGAAGGTGTGCGCGTGCCGACCGGTTTTGCCACCACGGCCCATGCCTTTCGCGTGTTTCTGGCGCACGACGGGCTGGACAAAAAAATCAACGCAGTGCTTGATGCACTCAACACCGAAGACATCAAGGCGCTCGGTGACGCGGGCAGTAAAATTCGCGCATTGGTTGAGGCGCAGCCTTTCCCGGCTGATTTTGAGAAAGCAGTTCGCGAGGCTTTCAAAACTCTTTGTGGCGATAACGCCCTGGCTAGCTTTGCGGTGCGCTCATCCGCCACGGCAGAAGATCTGCCAGATGCATCTTTCGCCGGCCAGCAGGAAACGTTTTTAAACGTTGTTGGCATTGAAGACGTGCTGCACAAGATGAAAGAGGTGTTTGCATCCCTGTATAACGACCGCGCCATCAGCTACCGCGTACACCAGGGTTTTGCGCATTCCGATGTGGCACTGTCAGCCGGTGTGCAACGCATGGTGCGCAGCGACAAGGGCGCGGCGGGCGTGATGTTCACCATCGACACCGAGAGCGGTTTTGAAGATGTGGTCTTCATCACGTCCAGCTATGGCCTGGGTGAAACGGTGGTGCAGGGCGCTGTGAACCCTGACGAGTTTTATGTGCACAAGCCGATGCTGCGGGCTGGCAAGCGTGCAGTGATCCGCCGCAATCTGGGTAGCAAGCTGCTGCAGATGGAGTTCACCACGGCGGACGAGAAAAAATCTGGCGGCAAGCTGGTCAAAACCACTGATGTGCCGACCGAGCTGCGCAACCGTTTTTCGTTGACGGATGCTGATGTTGAGCAGCTTGCCAAATACGCACTCATTATCGAGACCCACTACGGTCGACCTATGGATATCGAATGGGGTAAAGACGGCCTTGATGGCTTAATCTACATCCTGCAGGCCCGCCCCGAGACGGTGAAGAGCCAGTCCAAGGGTAAGGCCGAACAGCGCTACAAGCTCAAGGCAAACCAGGCCAAGGGCGCGATTCTTTCGGTAGGCCGTGCGATTGGCCAAAAGATCGGTACCGGCCCGGTGCGCGTGATTTACGACATCAAGGACATGGACCAGGTGCAGCCCGGAGACGTGCTGGTGACCGACATGACAGACCCGAACTGGGAGCCCGTGATGAAGCGCGCCAGCGCCATCGTGACGAACCGGGGTGGCCGCACCTGCCACGCCGCCATCATTGCGCGTGAACTGGGTATTCCGGCCGTGGTCGGCTGCGGTGATGCGACCGAGCAATTGAAGAACGGCATGCTGGTCACGGTGAGCTGCGCCGAGGGCGATACCGGCAACATTTATGATGGCCTGCTTGAGACCGAGGTCACTGAAGTGCAGCGCGGCGAAATGCCACCGATTGACATCAAAATCACCATGAACGTGGGCAACCCGCAACTGGCGTTTGACTTCTGCCAGATCCCGAATCATGGCGTGGGCCTGGCGCGGCTGGAGTTCATCATCAACAACAATATCGGCGTGCACCCGAAGGCGATTCTTGACTACCCGAATATTGATACCGACCTGAAAACAGCAGTAGAAAGCGTTGCCAGAGGCCATGCGTCGCCGCGTGCGTTTTATGTTGACAAGGTGACAGAAGGCATCGCCACGATTGGCGCGGCCTTCTGGCCCAAGCCCGTGATTGTTCGGCTGTCTGACTTCAAATCCAATGAATACCGCAAGCTGATTGGTGGCTCCCGCTACGAGCCAGAAGAAGAAAACCCAATGCTCGGCTTCAGGGGCGCGGCGCGCTATGTTAGCGAAGAGTTTGGCGAGGCGTTTGCCATGGAGTGCGAAGCTTTCCGGCGCGTGCGCAACGAGATGGGTCTGACCAATGTCGAGGTCATGGTGCCGTTTGTTCGCACACTGGGCCAGGCCAGGGCAGTGACAGAACTGCTGGCGCAACACGGCTTGACTCGCGGGGTGGATGGCCTGCGCGTCATCATGATGTGCGAGGTACCCAGCAACGCTGTACTGGCCGACGAGTTTCTTGAATATTTCGACGGCTTCTCGATTGGCTCGAACGACTTGACGCAGCTCACGCTTGGCCTGGACCGCGACTCAGGTCTTGAGATTCTGGCGAAAGACTTTGATGAGCGCGATCCGGCCGTCAAGGCGATGCTCCGTATGGCGATTAGTGCCTGCAATCGCCAGGGTAAATACGTTGGTATCTGTGGTCAGGGCCCGAGCGACCACCCGGATCTGGCCCAGTGGCTCAAGGCAGAGGGCATCGGCTCGCTTTCCCTGAATCCGGATACCGTGATAGACGTATGGAAGCTGCTGGCGAACTGATCGAACTAATCGGTATTGCCGGTTAGCCCAAGGGAAAACCCCGGCAGGTTCTGCGGCCTCAAGGGTGCAAATCTGAAAGCCCTCCGATGACAATCGGGGGGGCTTTCTTTTTAAGCCCTGCAAGACATTCAAGTCTCTTTGGTCTTTTCCAGCGCATGCCTTCTACCCAAACACTCAACAATCACCGCAGCTACTGGCGCAAGAACCGTATCGTCATTGCGCTACTGCTGCTGATCTGGTTTGTGGTGACATTCGGGGTGAGTTACTTTGCACGGTACTTGAGTTTTAATTTTTTCGGCTGGCCCTTCAGCTTCTGGATGGGCGCGCAGGGTGCGCTGCTGGTGTACTGCCTCCTCATTGGTTTTTACGCCTGGTACATGAACCGGCTGGACATTGCGCATGGTGTTGAAGAGGAGCAGGACTAAGCATGGCTGGCTTTTTTGGCGTTCGTGACGGTATCCGGCTAACAGGCCAGCAATTCAAGGCCCAGCTCAATCGTGTCTATAGCTGGTACACAGCCGGGTTTGTGCTCTTTGTGCTGTTATTGGCGGTGGCAGAGCGCATGGGCCTGCCGCGCTTGTGGATAGGCTTTACTTTTCTGATGGCCACTATCGGGCTTTATGCGGGCATAGGTGTGATGAGCCGCACTACCGAGGCGTCTGAATATTACGTGGCCGGGCGCAGGGTGCCTGCGCTGTACAACGGCATGGCAACGGGGGCCGACTGGATGTCTGCCGCATCGTTTATCGGGCTGGCCGGAACGCTCTACCTCACCGGCTACAACGGCCTGGCTTTCATCATGGGCTGGACTGGTGGCTACTGTCTCGTGGCGCTGGTGCTGGCACCTTACATCCGAAAGTTTGGTCAGTTCACCATTCCTGATTTTTTGGGTGAACGCTATGGCGGCAAGTATGTCGGGCAACTGCCGCGCCTGATTGCCCTGGTCGCAGCCATAGTGTGCTCTTTTACTTACCTGGTAGCGCAGATTTACGGTGTCGGTTTGATCACGTCCTACCTGACTGGCATCGCTTTTGAATTGGGGATTTTTCTGGGGCTGGGCGGCATCCTGGTGTGCTCGTTTTTGGGTGGTATGCGCGCCGTGACCTGGACGCAGGTGGCGCAATACATTATTTTGGTCGTCGCCTACCTGATCCCTGTGGTGTGGCTGTCGGTCAAGCAAACGGATGTGCCGATACCGCAGCTTATTTATGGCTACCAGCTTGAAAAAGTCACCGCCAAAGAAAAAGAGCTAACCGACGATGCCAAAGAAAAGCAGGTGCGTTCGATTTTTCAGCAGCGCTCTGATGTCCTGAATGAAAAGCTCAAGCACCCAACGACATCACTGGCAGAAGACAAGGTAGCCGCTGCCAAAAAAATCGAGGCGCTTAAAAGCGGCGATGCCTCTGTAGCGGCGATATCGGCTGCCGGCAAGGTTGTGGCCAACATGCCCAAAGACGAGGCGGCGGCTGTCAAGGCCTGGACGGCGGCCAAGGCCGAGGCGGATGCCAAAACCCTGCCGCTCAATGGCATGCCACCACACGCGGCGCAGTTTTCAGGCAACCCTGACGGCACGCCCAAAGAACAGGCGCTTTACGACACCTCGCGGCGCAATTTTTTGGCGCTGGTTTTTTGCCTGATGGTGGGTACCGCCGCGTTGCCGCACATTTTGATGCGCTACTACACCGTGCCCAGCGTGCGGGCAGCGCGGCAGTCGGTAACCTGGTCGCTGCTTTTTATTGTGCTGTTGTACTTCACGGCGCCCGCGCTGGCGGTGCTGGTCAAGTACGAAATTTTCACCTCACTGGTGGGCATGCCGTTTGACCAGTTGCCCGCCTGGGTCAATACCTGGAACAAGATAGATGCCAACCTGCTTTCGGTGGTTGATGTCAACAAAGACAACATCCTGCAGCTCAATGAGTTGACGATCAGCGGCGACATCATCGTGCTGCTGACCCCCGAGCTGGCCGGTTTGCCCTATGTCATTTCGGCCCTGGTAGCGGCGGGTGGCCTGGCTGCGGCTCTGTCAACCGCCGACGGCCTGCTGCTGACCATTTCCAATGCGCTGGGCCATGACCTTTATTTCAAGATGATTGACCCCAACGCCTCTACCGTCAGCCGCGTGACGGTGTCGAAAATCCTGCTGCTCATCGTCGCCTTGCTGGCGGCCTATGTGGCTGCGCAAAAGCCTGCGGACATTTTATTTTTGGTATCTGCGGCGTTTTCGCTTGCAGCGGCCTCGTTTTTTCCGGCACTCAGCCTGGGTATTTTCTGGAAACGCGCCACAGGCATTGCCGCATCGTTGGGCATGGTGGCAGGCCTTGGCATCACGGCTTACTACATGCTGGTCAACCAGCCTTGGCTGCGCGCCACATTTGGCATCACATCGCCAATCCAGCTGTGGTGGGGAATAGACCCAATTTCTGCCGGTATTTTCGGCGTTCCGGTGGGTTTTGCAGTGATTGTGCTGGTCAGCCTGGTGACCCCGCCGCCCAGCGACAAAGCGCAAGACCTGGTGGAATACGTTCGGTATCCGGACTTGAAAAGCCTGTAATTCAGGGGCTATCCATGCAGCACGCTATAATGTTGGGCTTGCCTTGCCGCACCCGTCTTGACGCCGGGGTGGCTTTTATTAACCCACAAGGAGAGTTTATGCGTCACTATGAGATCGTCTTGCTGATCCATCCGGATCAAAGCGAGCAAGTCCCAGCCATGCTGGAGCGTTACAAGGGCATGATTACCGCCGGCGGTGGCACTGTCCACCGTGTTGAAGACTGGGGCCGCCGTCAACTGGTGTACCTGATCCAGAAACTGGCCAAAGCCCACTACCTGTGCATCAACATTGAAGCCAGCCAGGCCGTGATGGACGAAATCGAACATGCGTTCAAGTTCAACGACGCCGTGCTGCGCCACCTGACCGTCGTCAAGAAGAAAGCCGAAACCGGCCCATCCCTGATGATGCGCAATGTCGAACGCGAAGAAGCGCGCAAGACCCAGCAAGCTGAATACGCAGGCAATTAATCAGTCATTGAACACCGTAGCGCTGACTGCGCGTATCGCCGAGGCAAGCCCTCTTCGCTACACGCCCGCCAGAATCCCAGCCCTCAACCTCGTCCTCGAACACGAGTCCGAAGTTGAAGAAGCAGGGGTCACAAGGCAGGTCAAGCTCACAGTAAGGGCGGTTGCATTTGGAGCGCTGGCTGAAACTTCAGCCCGGCTCGAACTAGGCAAAACCCAGCTGTTCAACGGTTTTCTGATTAATGCACGTACAAGCAAAAGCATCGTTTTTCATATTCAGGCAATAGCCGATATTTAACCCAAATTTAAGGAGTCCATCATGCCCGGACCGAAACGTTTCAACAAAGACAAGCGCCCCAAGCGCAACACACAATCACTGCTGTTCAAACGCAAGCGCTTTTGCCGCTTCACCGCTGCTGGCGTCGAAGAAATTGATTACAAGGACATCGACACCCTGCGCGACTTTGTATCTGAAAACGGCAAGATCATCCCCGCACGTCTGACCGGTACGCGCGCGATTTTCCAGCGTCAGATCAACACCGCCGTCAAGCGCGCTCGCTTTCTTGCGATGTTGCCGTACAGCGACCAGCACCGTAGCCTGTAAGGAGATACGACCATGCAAATCATTCTGCTCGACAAAGTCGTTAACCTCGGCAACCTTGGCGAAATCGTCAAAGTCAAAGACGGCTACGCACGTAACTTCCTGATCCCGTCTGGCCGCGCCCGCCGCGCCACTGCCAGCAACAAGGCAGAGTTTGAAGCGAAGCGCGTCGAACTTGAAAAAGCCGCAGCCGCCAAGCTTGCTGAAATGCAGGCCCAGGGCGAAAAGCTCGGTGGTACCACCATCAAGCTGACGCAAAAAGCCGGCGTTGACGGCCGCTTGTTTGGCTCTGTCACCAACCATGACATCTCTGCCGAACTGACCAAGCAGGGCTTTGCGGTTGCCAAGTCGCAAATCCGTATGCCTGTCGGCCCGCTGAAGACCGTTGGCGACCACCCTGTAACGGTTGCCCTGCACACCGACGTGGCAGTGGACATCACCGTGACGGTATACGGCGAAACAGCTTAAGCTTTCTCGCTCATCAAAAAGCCGCTCACAGAGCGGCTTTTTTCATGGCGGTTTTTATGCCTGCTCAGCCCCGGCGTTATGCACATCTCCATGCTGCATTTCCACCGAATTTACCCAGTTTATGCACAACCTTATCCACGGTATTTCTTCGTGGTGGGCGTAGTATTTAGCATCCTCAAGGAATTCCATGTCCGCCGTACTTTCCACATACAACGACCCCCGCTATACACCCGACAAACAGATTGCCCAGCTACGCATACCGCCGCACTCGATTGAAGGCGAATCCAGCGTGCTGGGTGGCCTGCTGCTCGACAACAATGCATGGGATCGCGTCGGCGACTTGCTGACTGACCAGGACTTTTATCGCGCCGAGCACAAGCTGATTTATGCCGCCGTTGGCGCGCTCATCAACGCCACCAAACCGGCTGACGTGATCACGGTTTATGAGCACCTGCAAAATCAGGGCAAAGCCGACGAAGTAGGTGGCTTGAGCTACCTCAATTCACTCGCGCAATATGTGCCGAGCGCCAGCAATATCCGCCGCTATGCCGAGATCGTGCGAGAGCGCTCCATCCTGCGAAAGTTGGTGTCTGCCAGTGATGAGATTGCCACCAACGCCTTTAGCCCGCAGGGTAAGGCCGTGGCCATGATTCTTGACGAGGCGGAGCAAAAAATCTTCAACATCGGCGAGCAGGGCTCGCGCATGAAGCAGGGCTTTCAAAGCATGGATACGCTGGTCGTCAGCCTGCTGGACCGCGTCACCGAAATGTCCGAAAACCCCAACGAAGTCACCGGCGTGCCCAGCGGGTTTTACGACCTTGACCGCATGACCTCCGGTTTTCAGGCGGGGGATTTGGTCATTTTGGCTGCAAGACCCTCAATGGGTAAAACGGCCCTGGCGATCAACATCGCCGAGCATGTTGCGCTCCACGAAGGTTTACCGGTAGCGGTGTTCTCGATGGAAATGGGTGCGTCCCAGTTGGCCGTACGTATCGTCGGCTCAATTGGCCGCATTGACCAGACGCACCTGCGCACTGGCGCGCTGACTGACGAGGAGTGGCCGCGCCTGAGTGAGGCGGTTGAAAAACTGCGCAATGTCTCGCTGCATATTGACGAGACGCCCGGACTCACAGTCAGCGAGCTGCGCGCCAACGCCAGGCGGCTGGCGCGGCAGTGCGGCAAGCTCGGTTTGATCGTGGTCGATTACCTGCAACTGATGAGCGTTTCAAGCAGCATGAGCGAAGAAAACCGCGCTACAGCAGTCGGCGAGATTTCACGCGGCCTGAAAATGCTCGCCAAAGAGCTGCAATGCCCCGTCATTGCGCTGTCGCAGCTAAGTCGGGGAGTAGAGTCCAGAACCGACAAACGCCCCATGATGAGCGATTTGCGTGAGTCCGGTGCAATCGAGCAGGATGCCGACATCATCATGTTCATCTATCGCGACGAGTACTACACCAAAGAAGCCT
>JBBRQQ010000033.1:0-31003 GCA_038226155.1 Burkholderiales bacterium | reverse complement strand
TGTACTTCACCACCCGACAGGGTGCGGCTTTGCCGGTCTAGCGTGAGGTAGCCGATACCGACATCGCAAAGGTATTTAAGTCGGGTCTGGATTTCTTCAAACAACGACTTGAGCGCCTTTTGTTCCGCATCGTCTCCCAGTGCTGCGAACGAAAGGCTGCTGGAAAACTTTTGCAGGCGCTCAATTGGCAGGCGCATCAAATCATGGAGGCACAGGCCTGGCATGGCCTCCAGCTGGGCGCGCGTCCACTGCACACCTACGGGCATGAATCGCTCTACGGGCGGCAAAACCGCATCAGCCGCTTCTTTGGTACCAAGCCGCCACTGTAATGATTCGAGCTTCAAGCGCGCGCCGCCGCAGGTTTCGCACTTTGTGTAACTGCGGTACTTGGACAGCAGCACACGGATGTGCATTTTGTAGGCCTTGGACTCCAAATATTCAAAAAAGCGCTTGATGCCGAACCAGTGCTGGTTCCATTTGCCGTTCCAGCCGGGTGAGCCGTTAATCACCCAGGCCTGCTGTTCGGGGGTGAGCTTGTACCAGGGCGTGTCTCGGGGAATGCCTGCGACCTCGGCATGACGCATCAAATCGTCTTGTGCTTCTTTCCACGCCGGGGTTTGCATCACCTTGATAGCGCCCGAGCGCAGCGTGAGCTTGTCGTTGGGGATCACCAAACCGTAGTCAACACCAATCACGCGGCCAAAGCCCTTGCAGGTGGTGCAGGCACCCATGGCGGAGTTGAATGAAAAGAGCGAGGGGGTTGGGTCTGTGTAGCGGGTGTCGCTTTCGGGGCAGTGCAGGCCACTTGAGAAACGCCACATCTCGCCCGGGGAAATGGGGTCATTTGAAGGGATGGGGTCAGAGCCCAATTTCGATGAGCTGCCGGAATCGAATGACGAGTTGCTGGCGAAATTGGGATCTGACCCCATGAGATAAACATTTAACTTGCCGCCACGCTTTAATGCGGTTTCGATTGCTTCAATGGCGCGGGCTTTTTCGATGTTCTGGATGCGAAAGCGGTCTGCCACTACGTCTAGCAATATGTGCGGTCCGGCAGGTGTGGCGACTTCCCGCCGGGTATGTATTTTGGTAAAGCCGCTGGCCGATAGCCATTGCTCCAGTTGCTCGTCGCTGGTATTGCCTGGTAGCTCAACCGGGAATGTCATAACGACGCGTTGGTCACCGCCCGCCGTGCGGGCCATCAGCTCTGCGTAGATGGACTCGGGCGTATCGTGCCGCACGCTTTGCGCGGTTTGTTTGTCGAACAACTGGGCTGCCCTGGCGTAAAGCAGCTTGAGGTGGTCGTTTAACTCGGTCATCGTGCCAACGGTGGAGCGCGAACTGCGCACGGGATTGGTCTGGTCAATCGCTATCGCGGGCGGAACGCCTTCAACCTTGTCTACCGCAGGCTTGTCCATACGGTCCAAAAACTGCCGCGCATAGGCACTGAAAGTCTCCACGTAGCGGCGCTGCCCTTCAGCAAACAGGGTGTCGAAAACCAGTGATGACTTGCCCGAACCGCTGGGGCCGGTCACCACTGTCATTTCGTTGGTGCGAATGTCAAGGTCAAGGTTTTTAAGATTGTGCTGACGCGCGCCGCGAATGCGGATGGTCCCTTTTTGCTCGTCAATCTGGCTCATACACATGGTCTTTCTGGAAGTGCCCGAAGATTCTAGGTACTATCGACGGGCAAGCTTTCCATAGGGCCTATGTAAATAGCTTTTTGCAGGCTGGTCTTGTGGTCTTCCACAACGTAATAGCCACAATGGCGCAGGCGACTGAGCCGCCTAAACTGAAAAGTCACCAAGGAGACAGACATGACCCCCCACAAAAACTGGCTTGTTGCGGCCACGTTGAGCCTGCTCATTACTGGCGCGCACAGCCAGATACTGATAGGCCAAACCGTTGGCATGACCGGCGCCGTCGCCGCTACCGTCAATGAAGCGGTATTGGGTGCGCGGCTTTATATTGACAACGTCAATGCCAAGGGCGGCATCAAGGGGGAAAAAATTGAGCTCATCACGCTCGACGATAAATTTGATCCCAAGCTGGCTTTTGAAAACGCACGTACCCTGATAGTGGATAAAAACGTCGTCGCGCTGTTTATGAACCGCGGCACGCCGCATACCGAAGCCATCATGCCGCTCCTGAAGGAGTACGGTATCGCTTTGGTGGCTCCTTCCACCGGTGCCATGGTGCTGCACAACCCGGTCAACCGCTACATCTTCAATGTCCGCTCCAGCTATCAGCGCGAAGCCGAAAAGGCCGTCACTCATCTGCAGACACTGGGCATGACACGCATCGCGGTAGTGCATGTGGACGACTCTTTTGGAGTTGACGCTTTGGGCGGGGCCACCAAAGGTTTTGCCAAAGCCAAACTGGAGCCTGTGGTCGTGGTCAAGGCCGATCGCAACAAGCCGGACTATTCAGTGATTGTTCCGGCAGTTGTCAAAAGCAACGCACAAGCTGTGCTGTGGATAGGCTCGGGCACGGCGGTGTCTGAGGGCATCAAGGCCTTGCGTGAGGCCGGATCTGCAGCGCAGGTGGTGACCCTGTCCAACAACGCGTCGGGCGGCTTCATCAAGCTGCTGGGTACTAATAGCCGGGGCGTGATCATTACGCAGGTGTTTCCGAATGAACGCTCGGTGGCCCACCCGCTGGTCAAGGAAGCCCTGGGCCTGGCAAAAGCCAAAGGACTACAAGAAGTGTCGCCAGCCATGCTGGAAGGGTTCTCCGCTGCCAAAGTGTTGGTAGAAGGCCTGCGCCGCGCGTCACCGAAACCAACGCGTGAAAAATTGATTGTGGCCCTGGAAAGCCTGAACAAATTCGATCTTGGCGGGTTACAGATCAGCTACAGCGCCGATGACCACACGGGCCTTGATTTTGCTGACCTGTCCATCATTGGCGCTGACGGAAAGTTTAAGCGCTGAACGGCTGTCAGCAGCCATCAACAGCTGTCAGAAAAGATCAGTAATAAAGGGCGTTTTCAAGCTCCAGAAACTTCTCGGGGCCAACGGCTTCCCTGATTTTGGGGGCCAGCTCCTTGAGCTTGTCGATGTCACCGGCCGCCTCAACAGCCAGGTTAAGCCGGAAGCCACGCAAGCCTAGGCCGGCTGTCAGGCGAGCTGCAATTGGGTAGGCTTTTGAATAGTGCTGCTGGGCACTCAGGGTGGGTAGACCTTCCGGTGTTTGCGAAAGCATGGCGTGCGGCTGTGCTGCTGCTGCGGGAGCCGCTGAAGCAGGCGAGCCAGCAACCGGGCCTGGAGCCGCCGCAGCGTCAGGTGCCAGCAAGCGCAAAGAAACCAAATGGTCAACATCATCTGGTGTCACGCCCAGACCCGATGTAGCCGTTAGAACGTCGTCAAGACTGCGCTTGCCGTCGAACATGATGAAGGCAGACCGCTGGCGCGGAGTCAAGTGCAGCGACCGATCATGCAAGGCGGTGTGACCCAATTCTGTCTTGATGTAAATCACAAGTTTGTCTCCAATTTATAAAGCCTCAGGTAGCTCGTCCCGGCTGAAGCTAAATGCTGTGGTGGAAAACGATTATCAGTGGTTTGCTGATGACGCTCAACAGGGGAAAACCGCCATTCAGACGGCGAGCATACACACCGAACTCAGTAACCCGTGTTTCTCACCGCTAATGTCAATGTCTCCACCCTTGTCCAGGATGAATAGCGCAAGACCTGCAAACACGATAAATCCGACAACTACTTTCCATATTTCAGTTTTCCTTAAAAAAAAAGCCTCCGTCAGGTGACGGAGGCTAGTAGCTCATGACGCCACTACATATTTCCCGCAGCGGTTTTGGACACACACCCGCCGAACAGGAAACAGGCCGGGTCAGTCTTTGGCGTAGATATCCACGTCTTTGGTTTCTTTTACAAACAGCGTACCAACCACGAAGGTCACGCCCGCTATGATGATGGGATACCACAAGCCGTTGTACATGTTGCCGGTCTGTGCCACGATGGCAAACGCCGTCGTAGGCAACAGGCCGCCAAACCAGCCATTACCAATGTGGTACGGCAAGCTCATGGATGTGTAGCGGATACGGGTCGGGAACAACTCAACCAGCATGGCAGCGATAGGGCCGTAGACCATGGTCACCAGCAACACCAGATAGAACAGGATGGCCGTGACCATGACCTTGTCAATCTTGGCTGGATCCGCTTTGCTTGGGTAACCAGCAGCTTTCAAGTCATCAGCAACTGCCTTTTTGAACTCGGCATCTTTCTTCTTGGCATCGTCAGCAGGCATGCCCTTGGCGGTGTAGCTTGAAATCGCGGTTTCACCAATCTTGATACTAGCGATCGTACCGGCAGGGGCCACCACGTTGTCGTAGCTCACAGAAGCGCCAGCCAGAACCTGTTTGGCAATATCGCATGAGCTGGTGAATTTGACGGTACCCGTTGGGTTGAACTGGAAGGAGCACTCGGCTGGATCAGCGGTAACAACCACCTTGTTTTTGGCTTGTGCAGCAGCAAGGTCAGGGTTGGCAGCCTTGGTCAATGCCGTGAACACCGGGAAGTAGGTCACAACAGCGAGCAGGCAACCCGCCATGATGATGGGCTTGCGACCAATCCTGTCCGACAGCGTTCCGAAGATGACAAAAAACGGTGTGCCCAAAATCAGTGAATAGGCCACCAAAATGTTGGCGGTAGGACCATCAACCTTAAGCGCCTGGGTCAGGAAGAACAATGCATAGAACTGGCCGGAATACCAGACCACAGCCTGGCCGGCGGTCAAGCCAATCAATGCCAGGATAACGATCTTCAGGTTTTTCCATTGACCGAAAGACTCGGACAGCGGTGCTTTGGAAATCTTGCCTTCCGACTTCATCTTCTGGAAAGCAGGGGACTCGTTCATCGACAAACGGATGTAGACCGAAACACCCAGCAGCAAGATGGAGACGATGAAAGGGATGCGCCAGCCCCAATCAGCAAAAGCGGCTTCGCCGATCGCGGTACGCACACCCAGAATAACCAGCAGGCTGAGGAACAGACCCAGCGTTGCTGTGGTTTGAATCCACGAGGTATAGGCACCCCGCTTGTGATGTGGCGCGTGTTCGGCCACATACACGGCAGCACCGCCATACTCACCGCCAAGCGCCAGGCCTTGCAGCATACGCAGTGCGATCAGGATGACCGGAGCAGCAACACCAATCGACGCATAGTTTGGGAGCAGGCCGACGATGAAGGTCGACAGACCCATGATGACGATGGTAATCAGGAAGGTGTATTTGCGGCCAATCATGTCGCCCAGACGGCCAAACACCAATGCGCCGAAAGGACGCACGATAAAACCGGCAGCAAAAGCAAGCAGCGCAAAAATGAAGGCCGAACCGGAATCCAGTCCGCTGAAGAACTGCTTGGCAATAATGGCAGCTAGTGAACCGTAAAGGTAGAAGTCGTACCACTCGAATACGGTGCCCAGCGATGAGGCGAAGATAACTTTCTTCTGCTCACTGCTCATAGGTCTGTTGTCGACTGCTATTGCCATGTATTTGTCTCCAAAATAGTAACGCCTCCAAAGTAGAAGCTGTGCTGATTATTTTGCCTATCGCTGACCCAGCTCTGACGTGAAAATAACAGGAGCTTGCGCCAAACTTATCCGGGGCTGACAACTCAAGGGGAAACCCTTTGAAGACATTTCAGCATGCGAAGCTCCTCAGGGAAAACGCTTAAGTCTTACGGGCAATGCCAACAGAAACCTTGCTGACGCTTTCCCAATCTTCGCCAGCAAACCACGCATCGCCAGCGAGGTAGTCACGCAGCATCGGCAGGGCGTCAAGGCCCCAGAAAATTTTGCCGTCCACTTCAAACGCGGGCACACCAAAAACACCTTTTGAAATTGCCTCATCGGTGTTGTTCTTGAGCAGCGCTTTTGCGTCATCAGCCTGCACATGATTTTGCGGAGCAAGCTGCTGCGCAAGTACTTCAAGCCGCTGTGCGTCAGCCGCGTCTGCGCCACCTTGCCAGACGTGGTGAAAAATAGTTTCGCAAACATAGCGGTTGGGCGTTGCAGTCTCAGGCGACGTTGAACACGCCGCGGCCAGGCGTAGCAATGCCAGCGGATTAAATGGATGCGCGGCTGGCATTCGCAGTGCGATACCTTTGCTGCGTGCCAGCCACAGCACCTGGCGGTAAGTCCAGTCACGCTTGGGTGTGATCTCGGCAGGGCCAAGTTGCCCATGGTGCTTGAGCATGCCGGCAAACAGCACTGGTCTGTAGCTCACGCTGTAGCTCAATCCCTGCAAGGCCTCGGGCAGGTTCTCAAACGCGAGATAGGCGTAGGGCGAGATGAAGTCGAGGTAAAAGTTGATGTGCTTCATGGAGGGTTTTTGGAGTCAGACGACAATAACCAGTCCATACGCTGCTCAATCCGCTTCCAGATACCGCGCTTGCCATCATCACTTGCACTGCTCCAGCTGGCAATTTCATCGCCCGTACGGAAGCAGCCCATACACAGGCCCGAGTTATCGCTGATGCGGCAAACTGAAATACATGGCGATTGAACCTCGGTCTGCACTGTGATGCCGGGAGCACGCATTTTCACAAGCTCGATGGCATGCTGAAGGAGGTATTTGTGGTCAGAGTCCAAATTCATCGTGTCTCCGGCATGCCCTGCAGGGGCGGTGCAACGCACCGCAATGAAATTGGCGTCTGACACCAATAACCTCCTTCAGGCGAAGCAGGCAGTTCCGATGCTCGCATCAGACCACCCTTTTATTCAACAACGCCGTTGCAGCACGCGAATTCGGCTTGCGCTCCAGAAAGTCGCTGATGAACTTACCCGCGTCGATCAACTTTTCAAGATCAATACCGGTATCAATACCCATGCCGTGCAGCATGTAAACCACATCTTCCGTCGCTACATTACCGGTTGCGCCCTTGGCAAACGGGCAACCGCCCAAGCCTGCAACAGATGTGTCGTATTGCCACACCCCCATTTGCAAACTGGCAAGCGTATTGCCAAGCGCTTGGCCATAGGTGTCGTGAAAGTGGCCTGATATATCGTCGATAGCGTAGTGCTTGAGCGTTGCCTCCAACGCATGCTGCACCTTAAGCGGCGTACCAACGCCAATCGTGTCGGCAACGCCCATGTGCTCCACACCAATACCCCTCATCAAGCGCGCAACCATCTCTACCCGCGCTGGCGCTATCTCGCCCTCATAGGGGCAGCCAACCGCGCAAGAAATAGCGCCACGTACATAAATATTTTTTGCCTTGGCCGCCTCGACTACCGGCCTGAAGCGTTCAATACTTTCTTCAATCGAACAATTGATATTGCGCTGGCTAAAGGCTTCACTGGCAGCGGCGAACACAACCACCTCATCAGGCCGTGAAGGTACTGCGGCTTCAAAGCCTTTCAAATTAGGAGTCAACACCGAATAACGCACGCCTGCTTTACGGCGAACGCCCGCCATTACCTCCAGCGCATCAGCCATTTGCGGCACCCATTTTGGCGACACAAAACTGGTGACTTCAATTTCTCTCAAGCCCGCGTCCTGCAGACGATGTACCAGCTCGATTTTTACGGCAGCTGGCACCATGGCCTTTTCATTTTGCAGGCCGTCGCGCGGGCCAACATCTACAAGCTTGACTTTTGAGGGGTATTTCATGGATCGATTTTCCAATGTTTTTCTGAACAGTCTGTCATTGCGGACTTGATACGCAAGCCATCTTGTCCTGCGCAAGCCGCAATAAAAAACGGGGATGGATCCCGGGTCAGGCCGGGGATGACAGCCAAGCCATCCTTCAGTGCCATCAGTATCCCTTGTTCAGGTCAACCACGCCCGCCAGGCTGTCTATAGCCGCACCACCATCGAGGGCGCGGATTTTGCCTGCGATCTGGGCGATGCTTTCATCGCGCAAGGTGCGTGCCGAGGTATGGGGCGTAACAATTATTTTCGGGTGTTTCCAGAATGGATGGGCGTCAGGTAGCGGCTCAGTGCGAAACACATCAAGCGTGGCGCCCGCCAGGTGTCCGCCGTCAATCAGCGCGATCAGGTCATCATCGACCAGATGGCCACCACGCGCGACGTTCACCACATAGCCGCCCGGCAACAAACTGCCCAAGGCCTCCCGGTTCAGGATGTTTTCAGTTTCGGGTGTCAGCGGCAGCAAACACACCAGAATCCGCGTTGTCTTGAGGAAATCCTTCAAGCCAGCCTCGCCCGAAAAACACGTGATGCCAGCCACCGCTTTGGCCGACCGGCTCCAGCCCATGACCGGGAAGTCAAACTGCGCCAGCGCCTTGCCAACACGCTCGCCCAGCACGCCCAGGCCCATCACCCCGACGGGATAGTCACTACGCAAACGGGGTTTGCGATAAGACCACTTGCCGGATACCACATCGGCCTCATACGCATCAAATTCGCGAAAGTGACGGATCACAGCATGGCAGACGTATTCGGCCATCTGTACCGACATGCCCGCATCGTCAAGACGAACCACTGGCACTCGCGGCGGTATGCGTAGCTTCATCAGGGCATCCACACCCGCACCGATGTTGAACACGCCCCTCAAAGCCGTCTGCTCATCAAAAAAAGTTTGCGGCGGCGCCCAGACCACGGCGTAGTCGGCGAGTGCGGCACCCGCTGACCACTGTTCAATCACAGCATCGGGAAAAGCAGCCTGAAAACCCTCCAGCCAGGGCTGGACTTTGGTGTCGGTCAAACAAAAAGTAATGCGCATGTCGGGTATTAAACCAGCCTCACTTTGAAGGCTTTGCAAGGGTCAAGCAGCGGCCATCGCAATCTTGAGCAGTTCCGCACCCTCGGCCACCTGGTCACCAACTGCATACAACAGTTCTTCGACTACACCGTCGGCAGGTGCTGCAATCGTGTGCTCCATCTTCATGGCCTCCATCACTGCCACCGGCTGGCCCTTGCTGACCTTGTCGCCGGCCTTCACGCCAAACGACACCACCTTGCCCGGCATGGGTGCTGTCAGGCGGACGCCTTCTGCCGGGCCCTGGCCGGCGTGGGCCAGCATATCGACTACCGTGATCTGCGTTGCACCGGCTGCGGCAAACACATGCGCCACTTCGCCCTGTCGGTACACCATTGCATTGACGCGCTGGCCTGCAAACTGCACATCCGTGCCCTGCGCCGTTTTGCCAAACACCAACAAACCCGACACGTCACCCACGCTCAAACTCAGGGCGCCATCATGCAGATAGGTCAGCTCAGCTTTGGCCGGCTCACCATGAAATTCAAATTCAAAGCGGCGCACATTCACACCATGCAAGCGCCAGCCGTCACGGCGGCTGAAAGGGTCATTGTCTTCCAACGCTTTCTCGTCCAGCAGGGTTTGCGCCACCGCGCTGGCCGCTGCCATCGCCAGTCCGACTGGCTCCTGATTGAACAGCAAGGCGCTTTCGCGCGGGATTAGCGCTGTGTCAAGGTTGGCATTCGCAAACGACGGGCTGCGCACCACGTAACGCAAGAACTGCACGTTGGTGGCGAGCCCGACGATGCGGGTTTGCGCCAGTGCCTCGTCCAGCCGGGCCAGCGCTTCTTCACGCGTTTTACCGTGCACGATGAGCTTGGCGACCATGGAGTCATAAAACGGCGAAATCGCATCGCCCTGCCGTACGCCATCATCCACACGTACATCGCCTCTTTCAAAGCTGGTGCAGGCGGGTTTGTCGTACACATGCAGGTTGCCGGTTGCGGGCAGAAAGTTGCTGTCCGGCGTTTCGGCGCAGATGCGCGCCTCAATCGCGTGACCATTGATGCGCAAGGCGTGCTGCGCCAATGGCAGCTTGCCACCTGCGGCGACCAGCAGTTGCCACTCCACCAGATCAAGGCCCGTGATGGCTTCCGTCACCGGGTGCTCGACTTGCAGGCGGGTGTTCATCTCCATAAAGTAAAAATTGACCCCCACGCTTTTCACTTCGCGTAATGCGCTGCCCCCCGAGGGGGCTATTCCGCCTAAGGGCGGCCTGTCGGCGGAACGGACCTCTATATCGCCATTGCCATCCAACCCCTCGACAATAAATTCGACAGTGCCTGCGCCCACATACTTGACGGCGCGTGCAGCGGCCACGGCGGCTTCGCCCATTTCCTTGCGCATGCTGTCAAGCATGCCGGGTGCGGGGGCCTCTTCGAGCACTTTCTGGTGGCGGCGCTGAACCGAGCAGTCTCGCTCGAACATATAAACGTAATTGCCGTGCGTGTCGCCGAACACCTGTATCTCGATATGGCGCGGGCGCTGGGCATATTTTTCAACCAGTACGGCATCGTCGCCAAAACTACTGATGGCTTCGCGCTTGCAGGATTCAAGCGCAGCCGCAAAGTCTTCAGATTTTTCAACCGCCCGCATGCCCTTGCCACCGCCGCCAGCGCTGGCCTTGATGAGCACAGGGTAACCAATGCGGTCGGCTTCTTTTTTGAGCAGCGCTGGGTTCTGATCGCTGCCGTGATAACCGGGCACCAGCGGCACACCGGCTTTTTCCATCAGCTGTTTGGACTCGGCTTTCAGGCCCATGGCCTTGATGGCTGACGGTGGCGGACCGATGAAAACCAGGCCCGCATCGGCACAGGCCCGCGCAAACTCTTCGTTCTCGCTCAAGAAGCCATAGCCAGGGTGAATCGCCTGCGCGCCCGTGGCTTTGGCGGCTTCAATGATTCGCTCCCAACGCAGGTAGCTGTCTTTGGGCGCGCTGCCTCCAATGTGGATGGCCTCATCGCAAGCGCCGACATGCTTGGCGCTGGCATCGGCATCGGAATAGACTGCGACAGTTTTAATGGCCATGCGGCGTGCAGTTGCTGCCACGCGGCACGCTATTTCACCGCGATTGGCGATAAGGATTTTTTTAAACATGTTTGTCCGTCCTGGAAAAAGGTGGCTTCAGACTCAAGGCGTTGGTCGTGCCGGGGTCGGGGCGGCCGCTAAAAATTTTGGCTACGCGCATAAACAGTTGCCGTAAAAACCGCCAGCAAATGCGTATCAGCCAGATACTAATAACCAGCATCAAGGCAAGCAGCGTAATGAATATAAAGGGGTGCGCTACCGCCAGCCACAAGCCCAGCGGTACCAGACCATCTTCAAGCAGCGACGCACCGATATTGCTGAACGGTTCAGGCGATGTGTTGATGGCTGCGCGGCTGGTCGCCTTGGCCGTGAAACTGGTCGCAGCAAGGCTGCCACCCACAAGTGCAGCCACCAATCCCATCACGCCACTGTCAGCTCCAAAGACACCCGCAGCCAATGCCGCACCTGCCGGGATACGAATCACGCTGTGCACCACATCCCAGAGCGAATCAAGGCCTGGAATTTTGTCAGCAAAAAACTCGATGAAAACCATGAAGCCGCTGGCACCCAGCACGACCGGGTTAGCCAGCAGATGCAGGCCTTGCGGCAATTGCACCCAGCCCATAAAGCCTGCAAGGCCGGTTAGCAAAACGACCAGGTAGAGGCGAATACCACTCGCCCAGCCGAGCGCCCCAGCCAGGGCAATGAGTTGAGCGGTATCGAGTGCAGGCATTGATTGACCTCTTGTCTTTTATGGCAGCAGCCAGTTCGGCTTTCGCTTTTGCAAAAACGATTGCAGCCCTTCACGCCCCTCAGGGCTCACACGCACATCAGCAATACTCCCTACCGTCATCGCCACAAGCTCAGGCGTGATGTCATAACCCGCCACGTCCTGCACCAGCTTCTTGCAGCCCTTCACCGCTGCAGGGCCGGCATTGACCAGCGCTTGAGTCAGTTCCGCCACCTTGGCATCCAGCGCATCGGCAGCAACCACCTCATGTACAAAACCAATACGCAGTGCCTCTGCCGCGCTGAAGCGTTCTGCCGTCAAAAAATAGCGGTGCGCCGCACGCGCGCCCATTGCACGGATCACATACGGGCTGATGGTTGAGGGCAGCAGACCCAGCTTGACTTCGCTCAGGCAAAACCCGGCGGTATCGACCGCTACCGCGATGTCACATGCCGCCGCCAGCCCGGTACCGCCCGCATACACATCCCCCTGTATGCGGGCAATCGTTGGCTTCGGACATTCATAAACCGTACGCAACATTTCGGCCAGGCGGCCAGCATCTTCGAGGTTCTGCTCGCGCGTGTAGTCGGCCATGCTGCGCATCCAGTTCAGGTCTGCGCCTGCACAAAAGGCTGTTCCGTTGGCAGCCAGAACGATGCAACGCACGTCAGTCCGCGCACTCAAGTCCTTGAATGCCGCCGTCACTTCAAGAATGACTTCGTCGTTAAAGGCATTGCGTACTTCAGGTCGATTGAGCGTGACGGTGGCGACCGCGCCCAATACATTGATATTCAAATGCGCCATATCAATACCTCTTTGCCACTTCTTCCAGCATTACTTCCGTCGCACCGCCGCCTATGCCCAGTACTCGCGCATCGCGCCATAGCCGTTCAATCGCTGTCTCGCGCATAAAGCCCATGCCGCCGTGGAACTGCTGGCAGGTCAGAAGCACTTCGTTGACCAGCTCGCCCGTCAGCGCCTTGAGCATCGACACCTCTTGCACAATGTCGCGTTTTTGCGTGACAGCCCAGGCGCAGTGGTACATGAACTGACGGGCCGCGCGTGTCTTGGCGTCGAGCATCGAAATGCGCTGGCGGATCGTCTGTTGCTCCCACAACGTGCCGCCAAAGGCTTTTCGCTGACGCACATAGTCAATCGTCATTTCCAGTGCGCGGGTGCAATGCCCAACCGCCATCGCAGCCAACGCAATCCGCTCGGTCTGAAAATTTTTCATGACCGAATAAAAACCCTTGTTCTCTTCACCCAGCAGGTTGCCCGCCGGGATGCGCACGTTGTCAAAAATCAGCTCTGCCGTGTCTGACGACAGCCAGCCACTTTTCTTCAGCGCACGGCCAACCGTAAAACCGGGCGTGCCTTTTTCAACAATGAACATCGACATGTCACGCTTCCCCGGCCCGGTCTTGGCTGCCACAAAGTACAGGTTGGCATGCACGCCATTGGTGATGAACATCTTGGTGCCGTTGATGACCCATTCATCACCCTCGCGTTTTGCCGAGGTACGAATACCCGCAACGTCAGAGCCCGCACCTGGTTCGCTGATGCCAACCGCCGTGATGGTTTTTCCAGCAATCACATCGGTCAGGTATTTCGCCTTCTGCACTGCATTGCCCGCGTGAAAGAGGTGTGGGCTGGCCATGTCGGTATGCACCAGCACGGTGATGATGAAACCGCCAAAGGTCGACTGCGACAGTGCCTCGGCAAACACCAGGTTAGTTAGCGCATCGGCTTCACTGCCGCCGTGCTCGCTGTCGTACATCAAGCCAAAGAAGCCTGCCTCTCCCATACGGCGCAGCACATCTCGCGGCACGCAGCCGTCTTCTTCCCACTGGGCGGCAAAGGGCTCGACCTCGCGGGCGATAAAGCGTGCAATCTGCTCTCGCAGAAGTTCGTGCTCGGGGGTGATGAAGATGTTGTCCATAAATATCTTTTTTATTCTTCAAAATTACATGCGGAAGATGCCGAATTTCGGCTCGCCAATAAGCTGATTCAAGGCAGCCGACAAACCCAGCGCCAGAACGCGCCGCGTGTCTGCCGGGTCAATCACGCCATCGTCCCAGATGCGGGCGCTTGAATAGTAGGGGTGCGACTGGTGGGCAAACTGGTCGAGTATCGGCTGCTTGAAAGCAGCCTCTTCCTCCGCGCTCCAGCTGCCGCCACGCGCCTCAATGCCATCGCGCTTGACAGTGGCCAGCACGCTGGATGCCTGTTCGCCACCCATGACGCAGATGCGCGCATTCGGCCACATCCACAAAAAGCGTGGCGAATAAGCCCGGCCACACATGCCGTAGTTGCCCGCGCCGTAGCTACCCCCGATGATGACGGTGAACTTTGGAACACTGGCCGTGGCCACTGCCGTGACCAGCTTGGCCCCATGGCGTGCAATGCCTTCGGCCTCGTATTTGCGGCCCACCATGAAGCCGGTGATGTTCTGCAGAAACACAAGCGGCACCTTGCGCTGGCAGCACAGCTCGATGAAGTGCGCGCCCTTCTGTGCGCTTTCTGAAAACAAAATCCCGTTGTTGGCAATGATGCCCACCAGCATGCCCTCGATGTGTGCAAAACCGCAGACCAGCGTGGTGCCGTAGCGCGCCTTGAACTCATGAAACTCGCTGCCATCGACGATGCGGGTAATGACCTCATGCACGTCGTACGGCTTGCGTGTGTCAACCGGAATCACGCCACCCAGCTCTTCAGGGCTGTGCAGCGGCGGCTCGGGCGGGCGCAATACCTGCTGCACGTTCTTTTTACGGTTCAGGCTGCCAACGGCCTGGCGGGCCAAGGCCAATGCGTGCGCGTCGTTCTCCGCCAGGTGGTCAGCCACGCCCGACAGCCGCGTGTGCACATCTCCACCACCCAGGTCTTCAGCTGAGACGATTTCGCCGATCGCAGCCTTTACCAAAGGCGGACCCGCTAGAAAAATCGTGCCCTGGTTTTTGACAATGATGGTTTCGTCGCTCATGGCCGGCATGTAAGCCCCGCCTGCGGTGCAACTGCCCATCACCACGGCGATCTGCGCAATGCCTAGAGAACTCATCTGCGCCTGGTTGTAAAAGATACGGCCAAAGTGGTCACGGTCAGGGAAAACGTCGTCCTGATTCGGCAAATTTGCACCGCCCGAATCGACCAGGTACACACACGGCAGATTGTTTTGCTGCGCGATCTCTTGTGCTCGGGTGTGCTTTTTGACCGTCATCGGGTAATAGGTGCCACCCTTCACCGTCGCGTCATTGCACACCACCATGCAGTCGATGCCGTTGACGCGGCCAATGCCGGTGATGACACCTGCACACGGCGCGCTGTCAGTGCCGTCACGGTCGGGGTACATCGCATAACCGGCCAGCGGCGAGAGTTCCAGGAAAGGCGTGCCCGGGTCCAGCAGCATCTGCACCCGGTCACGCGGCAGCAACTTGCCGCGCTTGACGTGCTTGGAACGCGCCACCTCGCCACCACCTGCAGCCGATTTGGCAACCTTCTCGCCCAGGTCATCCACCAGCGCACGCATGGCAGCGGCATTGGCCTGGAAGTCGGCGGAACGGGCATTTAGTTTTGTCTCCAGAGCGGGCATTCCGGTCTTTCTTTTGAAGAAGCTTTTCAGTCAAACTGGCTTGAAACGCTTGATTGACGTTTACGTAAACGTCAATTCTAGGTGGTTTTGGCTGCTGACTTGATTTTGCACCGATGACGGGTGCTATCGGAAATTACGCAGTAAAATAACGTAGTCACATTTGTAATCACATATCGAAACGTACCATGACCACCCCTCAATACGAAGCCTCAGTCATTCAGGTCGGTAACAGCCGGGGTATGCGCCTGCCCGCCGGGTTTTTTCAGGCGCACCCTGAATTTAAAGGCAAAGTAAGCCTGACCCCAGTGGGCGATGGCCAGGTGTTGATGTCCGCCAAAGTACCTGCTACGCGCGGTACAGCCGCAGAAGTTGCAGACCCGGTGTTTGCAAGTTTTTTGAGCTTTCTGGAAAAGCAATTGACCAACCACCCCGAACACATTGCCCCAGCCAATGCAGCGCAGCTGGCCCGCATTGGCAAGCTGGTCAAAGGCAAAGACGAGTGAAGGTCGCCAACGGTTGGCAGCTGTATTACTTCAAAGCCTTTCAAGCCGCACTTGACGAATTAGAGGCCAGCGTCACCCAACTGGCAGCCAAAGACCCCAAGAGCTACAAAACCCATCCTAAAACCAAGTTGCTGGCCTCGGTGTACCGCTCCATCACACAGCAGGTACCAGCCAACCCAGATGCACCCGAGTTTCGCTTGGGCAAAACGCTAGGGGCCGCAGCCACGCATTGGCGACGCGTTAAAAAGGGTATGCCCGAGCGCTACCGCCTGTTCTTTCGATTCGCGTCGAGCCCCATCCAGATCATCATTTACGTATGGTTTAACGACGAGAACACATTGCGCAAAGCTGGGGCTAAAACCGATGTGTATGAGACCTTCAAGCGGATGCTGGCGCGGGGGCAGGTGCCTAGCAGTATTGAGGAGTTGCTGATTACTTCGGTTTGAATACGCTTCTCGCTGCAGCAGCTCAAGGATGAGGTGCGGTTTGAGCGCGCGAAGCATTTTTTATTGCGGACGACAAAGTCGATCAAGTAAGTCCCTGCGGCTTCGGGGTTTCGGAATGAGAAGAGTTTTATCCGCGCATTTGGCACCTGGGCCAACGCCACGCCACAGGAATTCCGCCGCACAGGCTGAGCCGCTGCGCCCTCATGGTGCTGTCAGTACATTTGCCATCCTGAGCGCGTTCAAGTAACCCTCTGCCAGCGGGTCCAGCGCCCGGTCCTTGCGCCGTAGTACACCGACGTAATTGATGCGTTTGGGCAAAAATTTCAAGGTATTCAACCTGCCAGACTGGACAAAATACCTTGCGGTGCGAGACGACACCATGGACAACATCTCGCTGCGCTCAAGAATGGAGGTCAGCAGGATGGTCGACGAGCCTTCCACCACGATGCGCGGAAGCGGCAGGTTGGCCAGCGCAAGCTCATGCTGCAGCTCGCGGTACAGCGGGCTGTTGCGGGGTGGACCTATCCAAGGGTACTGCAGCATGTCCTGCCAGCCCAGCGCCCGCTTGCGAAGCAACGGGTGCTTTTTATTGCACACCACGGCAATCTTTTCGGCGTACAGCCGCTCCTGCGAAAGTTCTCCGCCGTGATCCAGGTCTTCCAGCCGCGAGATTACAAAATCAAGCCGCCCATCCTTGAGTTGCGGCAAAAGCGCATCGAGGTAATTGCCCGTCACATTGACAGTCGCACCGGGGAAATCCCTCATGAAGCCCGTGATGGACACCGGTATCAGCTCAGCCTCGGCCACCGGCGTGATGCCGATGTGCACCTTGCCCTGCAGCCCGGCCGACATCAGGTCCATCGCACCAGCAGTTCGGTCCAGCTCGTTCAAAATGAGTTTGGCGGTGGCGACCAGCACATCACCCTGGCCAGTGGGCAGGATGCCGCGCACATGGCGAACAAACAAGGGGACGCCGATGTCGTCCTCCAGCTCTTTCAACCATTTGGACAGCGCCGGCTGCGTCATCGACATCCTGTCGGCTGCCTGCGTCAGGTTACGGGTTTCGTGCAGCGCAACCAGCAGCTTGAGATGCCGAAACTTCAGGCGTTCGGACCAGTTCATAAAATGAACCTCATAACAAAAATGACATGACAAGGGTGCATAAAACCATTATCAGGCAATGGCAAACCTCCCCATAATCTGCAGACCAACGTCTACTGCCATCCCATGCAACGCCCCAACTTCCTCCTTTTTATAACAGACCAGCAACGCGCCGACCACATTGGCGCCTATGGCAATACCATCGTCCGCACACCGAACCTCGATGCCCTGACAACACGTGGCTGGTTGGCCGAAAAGTGTTATGTCGCCTCGCCCATCTGCATGCCCAACCGCGGCTCGTTGATGACGGGGCGCCTGCCGTCCATTCATGGCGCGCGGCACAACGGCATACCCCTACCCTTCAGCGAGGTCACATTTGTAGAACGCCTGCGCGACAGCGGTTACGCCACCGCACTGGTGGGCAAGTCGCATCTACAAAACATCAGCGGCAACGGGCCCTCCTGGCCGCGCCCGACTGACCCCGTCACCGTGGGCGAAGCCCACAAGCCCGGTGCCGGTCGCACCGATCAAGAGTGGGGCCCTTCATGGGAGCAAGACCCGGACTTCGAAATGTCCCTGCCCTTTTACGGCTTTGAAAAAGTCAGGCTGGTCATCAACCATGGAGACACAGCAGGCGGTCACTACCGCCGCTGGCTTGAAAAAGAACACCCCGGAGCCGCGAAGCTGACTGGGCCTGCCAACGCCATTCCCACGCCCGACTACGCTTTGTCGACCTTCCAGCAAGCCTGGCGTACGCGGGTACCTGAAGAGCTTTCGACCACCGCGTTTGTCGGCACTGAAACCAGCAAGCTCATTGAGCAGTTTTCAGATGAAGGAAAGCCCTTTTTTATTCAGTGCTCGTTCCCCGACCCACACCACCCATTCACACCGCCCGGCAGGTTCTGGAACATGCATGACCCGGAAGACATGCAATTGCCAGACTCTTTTCACAGCGAGGTCACCGGCCCGCTACCGCACCTCGCCTGGCTGCACAACCAGCGCAACAACGGCAAGGCTGTCAAGCACACGCCTGCGATGTTTGCTGCCACCGAACGTGAGGTCCGCGAAGCACTGGCCCTGAACTATGGCTCCATCGCGCACATCGATGAAACCATTGGCCGCGTGCTGGCGCAGCTTGAAAAGCTGGGTATCGCAGACAATACCGTCGTGTTGTTCACCAGTGACCACGGTGATTTTTTTGGCGACCACCAATTGCTTTGGAAAGGCCCGCTGCACTACCAAGGGGTTACCCGCGTGCCACTGATCTGGGCCGACCCGCAGGCAGGCGCCGGCAAGATCACCAACCTTTGCTCCACCATAGACATTGCACCCACCATCCTGGAGCGCGCCGGATGCGTTCTGCACAATGGCATTCAAGGCCTGTCTCTGTTACCAGCCATGGCCTCCGGCGCAGCAATGCCGCGCGACGAAATCCTGATCGAGGAAGAGGGCCAACGCGTCATGTTCGGCTTTCCGGGGCGTACCAAAATGCGCACCCTGCAAACCCGCCGTTACCGGCTCAGCGTATTTGAAGGCGCCGACTGGGGCGAACTTTACGACCTTGAAAACGACCCCACCGAAAGCCGCAACCTCTGGGAAGAACCAGGGGCCGCGGCAGTTCGCAGCGAGTTGCTGCATCGCATGGCCAAGTCCATGATTCACTACGCCGACCCCAGCCCCAACCCTACCGCTCTGGCATGACCAGTTCGGCAACTTTTTGTTTACCCCAACTCACAATGAGACAAGAGAGCCGACCATGAACCACACCCCGAAATCCCCAAGCATCGTTAACCACCGCGTTCGCACACTACTGCTGACCGGCTTGGCCATCGCGGCAGGCGCTGTGAGTGCGCCTGCGTTGGCAGCCGACTATCCCGAGCGCCCGGTCAAAATCATCGTCAACTGGCCTGCAGGCGGTCCCATCGACATCATTGCCCGCGTGATCGCCGCCCGCATGAGCACCACACTTAAACAACCGTTTGTCGTCGAGAACGTCACCGGTGCATCCGGCAATATCGGCGCATCGGCAATTGCGCGCGCACAACCCGACGGCTACAACATCCTCTTCAGCATCGACACGCCCTTCACAATGACGCCGCTGCTTTCAGCTGCAACACCCTTCAAGATGACAGACCTCAGGCCCATCGCCATGATGGGCAGCACGGCCAGCACACTGGCGGTCAACCCTGGCGTCGGCATCAAGACACTACCCGAGCTGATCGCCAAAGGAAAACTAGAGCCGCTGACCTTTGCCTCTCCCGGCAGCGGCGGCCCCGGTCATTTCGCTGCCCTGATGTTGTCCGATGCCACCGGTATCAAAGTTAACCCCATCCACTACCGCGGCAATGCACCGGCAGTTATGGCCTTGGTCTCCGGAGAAGTGCAGGCCGGCATTCTTGCAACGGCCGGGTTGCTACCGCAGATCAAGGCCGGCAAGATATTGCCACTGGCCGCCGCCGGCTCACAACGTTCGAGCATGTTGCCCGAATTGCCTACCGCTGCCGAACAAGGCGTTCCTGGCCTTGAGCTGGAGTTCCTGTTTCTGGCCTTGGTGCCAGAGAAAACCCCCGAAACCATCGTGACCACCATCAGGACAGGCATCACAGAGGCACTGCGACAACCCGATATCCAAGAGCGGCTCAGGGCCCTGGACACCATTCCATCTACTTTGAGCGGCGCTGATGTAGCCACTAGGCTGACAACGACCCGCGAGCGTTATGCCCGCATCATCAAAGCTACTGGCATGAAGGGTGAGGGTCAATAGACATTTGCACCCCAGCCCGCGAATTTGCAGGACGCAGTGAGCTCATGCCTAGACCGTCTCAGCAACTTTCTCGACAACCCCAATCCGGTCAAGCGCCCCAGCCAGGTTGGCGACTGTCTTGTCTACGTTGTGCCATTTGTCCAGACCAAACAGACCGACGCGGAAGGTCTTGAAGTCAGCGCCTTCGTCGCATTGCAGCGGCACACCGGCAGCGGTTTGTAAGCCTTCATTTAAAAACTTTTTGCCTGACTGAATGTCTGTGTCCGTGGTGTAGCTGACCACAACGCCAGGGGCTTTGAAGCCTTCGGCGGCTACGCTGCTCAGGCCGCGCGCTTCAAACAGTTCGCGTACTTTTTTGCCTAGCAATTCCTGCTCTGCCTTGACTTTGGCAAATCCGTAGGCCTGGGTTTCTTTCATGGTGACGGCCAGGCGCGCAAGGGCGTCTGTGGGCAGGGTGGCGTGGTAGGCATGGCCGCCTTTTTCGTACGTTTCCATGATCTGCAACCACTTCTTGAGATCGCATGAAAAACTGGAACTGGTGGTGCCTTCAATCGCTTCCCGGGCGCGCTCGCTGAGCATGACCATGGCGCAGCAGGGCGAGCTGCTCCAGCCTTTTTGTGGCGCAGATATCAGCACGTCAACGCCGGTAGCCTTCATGTCGACCCACATCGCACCAGAGGCAATGCAGTCGAGCACAAAAAGGCCCCCCACGGCATGCACAGCGTCGGCCACTGCGCGAAGGTAGTGGTCAGGCAAGATCATGCCGGCAGAGGTTTCGACGTGCGGGGCGAACACCACGGCGGGTTTTTCTTTGGCAATGGTGGCTTGCACTTCGGCAATGGGCGCAGGGGCCCAAGGCGCCTGTGCGGTTTTAACCGCTTGCCGCGCTTTGATGACCGTGGCACTAAGAGGAATGCTGCCCATGTCGAAAATTTGGGTCCAGCGGTAGCTAAACCAGCCATTGCGAATCACCATTACATGTTTGCCGCCTGCAAATTGGCGTGCGACTGACTCCATGCCGTATGTCCCGCTACCGGGAACCAGCACGGCTGAATGGGCGTTGTACACCTCTTTCAGCATGCTTGAAATATCAGTCATCACGCCCTGAAAGCTTTTGGACATGTGGTTGAGCGCGCGGTCGGTGTAGACCACCGAAAATTCGAGCAGGCCGTCTGGGTCAATATTGGGTAGGAGTCCGGGCATGGTGTGTCTCGCAGTCTTTTAAAAAGCAAGTTGGAAGATTAGCACGGCAGGCCACTTTTGACGTGCTTGGGGTTTTTAGGCGCTCACAAGGCCCGGGCTCACCCGCTCGCCCAGCCCGATGTCGAGCATCATTTCGCTGGCCAGCGAGCCCAGCTCCAGGCGCAGCTTTTCAATCGACAGGGCGATGGGCACCAGCAGGTGGGCTTCTATCTTGAAGGTCTGATTTCCTGATACGCCGCTGCGGATGATTTCGGTATGGATGCTCTCAATGCTGATGCCACGCTCGGCCAGTATTTTGGTCAGGCTGCTGACGATGCCGCGACGGTCTGAACCGACCAACTCCAGCTCGACCACGCGCACGGTGTCGGGCATATTGGCGCCGTCGCTTCGGCCTATCACTACCTGCAGGCCACTGGACTCCAGCTCGCGTAGCGTCTTGACCAGGGCGTCGGCGTTTTCACGCGGGACTTCAAAGTGCACCGTACCGGCAAACTCGCTGGCCAGCCTGGTCATGCGGCTGGCAGCCCAGTTTGCACCGTAGCGCTGGGCTCTGTCGGCCAGCATGCTGACGATGCCGTGGCGGTCGGGGCCGACGATGGATACGACGAGCGAGGTGGTTGTGGCCGAGACTTCTTCGGTCAGCACCACGGACTTGCGGATCATCGGCGCGCGGGTGGCAAAGCGCGGGTCCTGCGGGAAAGCAGGTACATGGCCATGCACGCGCGCATGGTGCACGACCTTACTCAGCAGGGCCAGGCCCATAGGCGCCAGGGCGCGCTCCCACAGCTCGCGGGCGGTCTCGCCTTTGGCTACAAAGCACCAGTCCTGGGCGGCGACGGCGCCGGCGTCCCAGCCATCGGCCAGGTGATATATCGAACCCCCGGCGATGGGGTCGCCTTCAAGAATCGTCCATTCAACGGCGGCGATACCGCGGTGCCGGGGCAGCAGCGAAGGGTGATAGCCGATGCCGCGGAGGCGCGAGCGGGCCAGGGCGTCGTCGCTCACGCGTGCATGCGTGTGGGCGGCGATGATGATGTCAGTGCCCTCGGCAATCGCTTCGCCCGGCACCATGCGCGGATTGGCAAGCACATGTACCGGTATGCCGGCGGCACGCCCGGCCACGGCCAGCCGGTCGTCCTCGGCCGGTGCGACGATACTGGTGAACTCTATGCCTTCTTCCTTGCGCAGTGCCTCAAAAACCGAGGCTGCGAAAAAACGTGATCCAACCAGTGCGCATTTCATTTACGGTTTCTCTCTTTTTTATCAAGAAGGTGTTTAAGAGGGCTATTGTGATTGGGCGGTCCAGGGGGCTCATGATGGCTGCAGGCTGCCAATAAGTCCCGGTAGCGCGGCCATATCTGCAAAGATACTTGTTGCGCCGGCAGCACGTAGCGCTCCAGGCGCATCATGCCCGGCCTGAGACGGGCTGTAGCCCAGCACTGTTGCCCCGGCAGCCACTCCGGCCATCACGCCGGTCACGGTGTCTTCAACCACTGCGCAGCGCCTTGCGTCTACCCCTAGTGCTGCTGCGGCAGCCAGGTAAACATCTGGCGCGGGTTTTGAGCGGGGCATATCGTGTCCGCTGAAAATGCGGCCGTTGAAGTAAGGCATCAGTCCGCACTTCTCCAGTTGCAAGTCAACCTTGAAGCGGTCAGCGCCTGACCCGCAAGCGATGCGGCCGTGGTAGAGCGCGTGGATTTTTTTGACGGCTTCTACTGCGCCAGCAATCGGGCTCAAGCTGGTCATCAAGCCGTCATTGCGGCGCTGGCGAAACCGCACCATCCACTCTTCAGTCAGGGGCTTGCCAGTTCTGGATTCAATCAGTAGGGCTTCGTCTTTGACGGCCTTGCCCAGGAACAGGCGCATACATTCAGCCGGGCTCAAGACCCAGCCGGCTTCTTCCAGCATATCGCGCAGCACGCCGTTGGTGATGGGTTCGCTGTCTACCAGCACACCATCGCAGTCGAATAAAACGGCGTCAAATTTTAAAGCGGTCATTTTTAATTGCTATTAATAAAGGAGCTGCTCGCACCCGTCTTTATTGGGCTGTGGCTATTTTAAGGCATCAAAAATAGCTTTTTTTCGTCAATTCAAGCCAGCGCCCGCTGAATTATGATTTTCTGCACGTCAGACGTACCTTCGTAAATCTGGCAAACCCGTACATCGCGGTAAATACGCTCGACTGGAAAGTCGCTCACGTAGCCATAGCCACCTAGCGTTTGAATGGCGGCGCTGCAGACCTTCTCGGCCATCTCGCTGGCAAACAGTTTGGCCATGGCGGCTTCTTTCAGGCAGGGCAGGCCTGCATCGCGCAGACAAGCGGCGTGCCACGTGAGCTGGCGAGCGGCTTCGATCTGCGTGGCGCAATCGACCAACCGGAAGCCCACGGCCTGGTGGTTGATGATGGCTGTGCCAAAGCCTTCGCGCTGCCTGGCGTAGTCGAGTGCAAACTCAAACGCACTGCGCGCCATACCAATGCTTTGCGCCGCAATGCCGATACGCCCACCCTCCAGGGCGCTGAGGGCAATTTTGTAGCCCTCGCCTTCGTTACCGATCAGGTTTTCAAAAGGCACGCGGCAGTTGTCAAAGTTAACTTGGGCGGTGTCGCTGGAGTGTTGGCCCAGCTTGTCCTCAAGCCGCGCAGCGCTGTAGCCGGGCGTGTCAGTGGGCACGATGAAGGCGCTCATACCTTTTTTGCCGGCGCCCTTGTCGGTAACGGCAATCACAATAGCCACATGGCCGTTTTTACCGCTGGTGATGAACTGCTTGACGCCGTTGATCACATAGCCATCAGCGTCTTTACTGGCCGTGGTGCGCAATGACGACGCGTCGCTGCCCGCATGCGGCTCGGTCAAACAAAACGCGCCCAGCAGGTCGCCACAAGCCAGCTGCGCTAAATACTGCCTTTTCTGCGCGAGCGAGCCGTAGCGCATCAGGATTGCATTAACTGGGCAGTTGGTCACGCTGATCGTTGTGCTCACGCCGCCATCGCCAGCGGCAATTTCTTCCAGCACCACAGCCAGTGTCAGGTAATCAAGCCCCGCGCCGCCTAACGCTTCAGGCACGCAAATGCCGTAAGCCCCCAGCGCTGCCAACCCTTTGTGCGCCTCAACCGGAAAGTGATGCGCTTTGTCCCACGCGGCGGCGTTAGGCCAAAGTTCTGCCTGCGCAAAGGCACGGACCGCCTCGCGGATCATGCTCTGGTCATCATTCAGTATCAAAATCGGTCTCCAGCCAGGCATTGACAGGTGTAAGCAGCTACTTTTTTACAGCAATTCGATAGCCAGCGCCGTGCCTTCACCGCCGCCTATGCAGAGTGTGGCGATGCCTTTTTTAAGGCCCCTGGCCTGCAATGCATAGAGCATTGTGACGATGATGCGCGCGCCGCTGGCGCCAATCGGGTGGCCCAACGCACATGCGCCGCCGTTGACGTTCACGATGTCGTGGCTGATGCCCAGCTCTGCCATCGCGGCCATGGGCACTACGGCAAAGGCCTCGTTCACTTCCCACAAATCAACATCCTTCACCGACCAGCCAATCTTTTTGAGCAGCTTGTTGACGGCCCCGACAGGCGCAGTGGTAAACCATTCCGGCTCTTGCGCAAAGGTGGCATGGCCGACGATGCGGGCCAGCGGCTTTACGCCCAGCTCCTTGGCGGTCGATGCCCGCGCCAGCACCAGGGCGGCAGCGCCGTCGTTGATGGACGAGCTGGATGCAGCGGTGATGGTGCCGTCTTTTTTGAAGGCGGGTTTAAGAGTGGGAATCTTGTCGAGCTTGACCTTGCCCGGGCCTTCGTCGATGGAAATAACGGTTTCACCTGCACGGCCCTTGACGGTGACGGGCGTAATCTCGGCCTTGAATGCACCGGACTCGGTCGCGGCCCTGGCGCGGTTGACGCTGGTGGTGGCGAATGCGTCTTGCGCCTCGCGCGTGAATTTATATTTGTCGGCGCACTGCTCGCCAAACGTACCCATGGCGCGCCCCGGTTCGTAAGCATCTTCAAGGCCGTCGAGCATCATGTGGTCGTAAATGCGGTCATGGCCAATACGAATGCCGCTTCGCCCCTTGAGCAGCAGGTGCGGCGCATTCGTCATGCTTTCCATACCGCCTGCCACCATCACGTCGCGGCTGCCGACCATGAGCTGGTCATGTGCCAGCAAGGTGGCCTCCATGCCCGAGCCGCACATTTTTGACAGCGTGACGGCGCCTGCGCTCGCCGGCAAGCCACCCTTAAAACCCGCTTGCCGCGCGGGTGCCTGGCCCTGGCCTGCCATCAGGCAGTTGCCAAACAATACTTCATCGACTTTTGCCGGCGCAATGCCTGCGCGTTCGATGGCGGCCTTGATGGCTGCACCGCCCAGGTCGTGTGCTGAAAGAGAAGCGAAGTCGCCCTGAAATGCCCCCATGGGTGTACGGGCTGCGCCGAGGATGACGATGGAGTCTTGCATGGTTTTACCTTTTAGGTTTGAATTAAATATCGATTTGGAGTGCGTGCCTGGCGTCAGCCTTTTTTGCCCAAATGTCCCACACCCGATCAATCGCCTTGCGATACAAGCCATCCATCGTCGCTGGTTGGCCAACCGACATTTGCAAGTCCTGCAGCAAGCCGTCGTGCACACCAAAAGCCCAGCCATGCACGGTCACGTCTTGCCCGCGCGCCCAGGCATCAACCATCACGGTACTGACGGAAACATTCACCACCTGCTCGATCACATTGATGTCGCACAGCGCGTTGGCACGCACAGTGTCGGGGAGGCTGTCGAGCATCTGACGGTGGCGGTGCCGCACGTCCTGGATGTGACGAATCCAGTTGTCGGCGAGACCAATACGGGCGCCTTCAAGCGCAGCCTGCACACCCGAGCAACCATAGTGCCCCACCACCATGATGTCTTTCACCTTGAGCCGCTCCACCGCGAACTGGATGGCTGACAGTGCATTGAGATCGGAATGCACCACGATATTGGCCACATTGCGATGAACAAACACTTCTCCCGGCTCCAGCCCGGTGATCTGGTTGGCCGGCACGCGGCTGTCGGAGCAGCCAATCCACATGTACTTGGGCGTTTGCTGCTTGACCAGGCTGGTGAAAAATCCGGGCTTCTCAAGCTCCATTTGCGCGGCCCAGGCGCGGTTGTGGGTGAAGAGGTCTTCTAGTGGCATATTGATATCTAAGACTTCGCAAACATCTCACGCAACACCGCGAGTGCGGGCTCCGCGTCAATGTTGGTTATTTTTTTGATTAAGCGCCGGTTATCCACCATACGGATTTGGTCTAAGGCAACCGAGCTTTTTTGGCGCTGTACATGGACCGTGACACGCGTTGGCCAAGCGCGGATGGTGCTGGTCATGGGTGCGGCTATGACGGTGCCCAAATGCTCGTTCATGTCATTGGGGGAGACGACCATGCAGGGCCTGCGTTTGCTGATCTCCTTACCCACAGTCGGGTCCAGGTTGACCCACCACACATCGCCTTGCCGGGGAAATTTAGACACACCCATCTGATGCGCTCCTACTCATCCCAAGATTCAGCAACAGGCACATCACCCCACAGGTTTTCAGGCTCTGACGCTGGCGCTTTGATAAACGCGGCCGCCCAACCGTCTCTAGGCTCTTTTAAAGGTCGCAGCACAATGCTGCCGCTACGGGTTTGAATATCCAGCTTCGAAGACCGCTCGAGATTCAGTGATTCAAGCACCGCCTTGGGTAAGCGCAGGCCCAAAGAGTTGCCGATTTGTACGATTTGGGCTTGCATGGAATACTCGATGTAATTACAAAGTAATTATTTTATCGGAAATTTAAAATGCGTAAGAAATACGTGAATTAGCAGGTCTCTGCGAATAATTCCCGCCCAATCAACATACGACGGATTTCACTCGTTCCCGCGCCAATTTCATAGAGCTTGGCATCGCGCCACAAGCGGCCCAGCGGGTACTCATTGATGTAGCCATTGCCGCCGTAAATCTGCACGCCCTCACCCGCCATCCAGGTGGCTTTTTCGGCGCACCACAAAATGACCGAGGCGCAGTCTTTGCGCACCTGGCGCACATGCTCGATGCCCAGCATGTCGAGGTTTTTGGCGACCGTGTAGGCAAACGAGCGGCCGGCCTGCAGCACGGTGTACATGTCTGCCACCTTGCCCTGAATCAATTGAAATTCGCCAATGCTCTGGCCAAACTGCTTGCGGTCATGGATATAGGGAATGACGTTGTCCATCACCGACTGCATAATGCCGAGCGGCCCGCCGGTGAGTACGGCGCGCTCGTAATCAAGCCCGCTCATTAAAACTTTTGCGCCACTGTTAAGCCCACCCAGAATGTTTTGCGCAGGCACTTCAACATTGTTGAAGACCAGCTCGCCCGTATGGCTGCCGCGCATACCGAGCTTGTCGAGCTTTTGCGCAACTGAAAAACCCTTCATGCCTTTTTCAATCAGAAAAGCCGTGACACCACGGGCACCGAGTTCAGGCTCAGTCTTGGCATATACCACCAGCGTATCGGCATCAGGGCCATTGGTGATCCACATCTTGCTGCCGTTGAGCAGGTAGTAGCCACCTTTATCTTCCGCCTTCAGCTTCATCGAAATCACATCGCTGCCCGCGCCGGGCTCGCTCATGGCCAGGGCGCCCACATGCTCGCCCGTGATGAGTTTGGGCAGGTATTTCTGCCGCTGCTCTGACGTGCCGTTGCGTTTGATCTGGTTCACGCACAGATTGCTGTGCGCGCCGTAAGACAGGCCCACCGATGCACTGGCTCGGCTAATTTCTTCCATCGCAATCATGTGGGCCAGGTAGCCCATGCCTGCGCCGCCATACTCTTCGCCAACCGTGATACCCAGCACGCCGAGCGCACCCATTTTTTGCCACAAGTCCATCGGAAACTGGTCGTTGCGGTCAACGTCTGACGCGCGCGGCGCGATTTCAGCCTGCGCAAATTCGCGAACCGTGTCGCGCAAGGCGTTGATGTCTTCACCGAGTTGAAAGTCGAGGCCGGGCAAGTTCATGAGGTGTTCCAGTGTCAATAAGAATCAAGTTATTTTGATTTTTCAGTTTTGTTTAAAAGGGCTTTGGCCTCTTTTTCGTGGGTACGTATTTCATCCAGATTGGCCTGCAAGTCCACGAATTGCGACTCCAGCTTTTTGCGGTGGTCGGCCAGAATGGAAAGAAATTTGCGCAACTGCGGTGCTGTGTCACGCGGGCTGTCGTAGGAGTCTATGATTTCCTTGGCCTCGACCAGCGACAGGCCAAGCCGCTTGGCGCGCAGCGTGAGCTTGAGGCGCGTGCGGTCCCGGTTGGTGTACACGCGGTTGCGCCCGCCCGGGCCTTCGCGCTGTGGTTGCAGCAGGCCCATGTCTTCGTAAAAACGCATGGCCCGCGTGGTCAGGTCAAACTCTTTTGCCAGATCGCTGATGGTGTACGTAGTGGCCATGGTGGTTGAAAAATGGGTTCAGGGCAAGAATTTCTCATCGTTCCGGCAACGAAGGAGATTTGACGTTTACGTAAACGTCAATTATGCATCCGGCGGATGTTACATGAACCGTATTGAAAGGCCATTTGGTGCCTGCTTTGGGTGGCAGACTATCCGGCTTGATCCGGTGGCGCCGCACTTTCCTGCGGAAACACCATGCAAAAGCTGGCACCGGTGGGACTGGTCTCGGCCCATACCCGGCCACTGTGCCGCTCGGCCACGCTCTTGACTATCGCCAGCCCCAGGCCGTTACCGGGAAAATCTGCCGACGAATGCAGTCGCTGGAAAGCAGTGAAAAGTTTGTCGGTGTAGGCCGCATCAAAGCCCACACCGTTGTCCGAGACCTGCAGCACCGTCTCATCGGGCACCTTGCCGGGCAGCAACGCCACCCGTATCCAGCCTTCCGCTTTTCTGGCGGTGAACTTCCAGGCGTTGTCGAGCAGGCAGGTCAGGGCCCTGGTGAGCAGGATTTTATCGGCCACTATAGGCCGCGCGGTATCGAGCTCCATCATCACCACCCGGCCAGGGTCACGCCTTCTGAAGTCTGCGATCAGCAGCTTGCACAGGGCCGCGATGTCGACAGCCTCCATCTGGCCGGGCGGAGGCAGTTGCACCAGCACGCGCAGGTCGTCGACCAGCCTGGCAAGCTGGCGTATGCTGGCCTGTATTCGGTTGATGTAATGCCTGCCGGCATCTTCGAGCACGGCCGAATATTTGTCGCTCAGCATGGCGGCAAAGCCATTGGCCGCGTGAAGCGGGCCCTGCAGATCGTTGGACAGGGCATAGGTGAAGGCTCCCAGGTCGCGGCGGGACTTTTTCAGTTCTGCATGCACCCCCTCAAGTTCTTCTTCCATTGCGGCGTTCTCGCGCCGCAATGCACGCTCAGCCAGGTGCCGCTCCGTGACATCGGCCAGGCTGACAAGAACGGCTTTGTGCTCATTCCAGCGCATACGCCCGCATGCCAGCTCGACCAGCACAAGCTGGCCGTCCATCTTTTTCTGCTTGCAGACCTCTACCGTGAGTGCGTCATCGCGCGCGCCCTTGCCAAGGTCCATGGAACTGAGCAGCGCGGTGCCTTCGCCATCAGGAAAGAGTGCGCCCATCTTGAGTTTCAGAAATATCTTACGGGGGACACCGTAGAACTCCACCGCCGCCTGGTTGACAGAAATGATGCGCAGCGACACGGCATCGAACACCCACATGGCATTAGGATTGGCGTTGAAGATGAGGTCGTTGCGACGCTCGCTGTCCTTGAGCAGCACCGCCATGTTTTTGGCGGCACTGACGTCCCTCAAGGTGACTGTACAACCCGCTTCATGGCGCACAAAGGCATATTCAATCCAGTCGTCCTGGAACTCGCTGTAGGCGGTGAAATGATGCTGCGACCAAGAGGCCAGGGCCTGGCGGGTGACGGCCTGGTGCTGCTCGGCCAGCCGCTCCGGAACCACATCCCAGAAATCACGGCCAGCCACGTCGGGCAGCCAACAATGCAGCATGTACCGGGCTTCGGCATTGATTCTGGTAATGAGACCCTGCATGTCCAGCAGTACCATCCCGCCCTGCGTCACCGCCGGCACGGTTTTCAGCGCACCACGCACGGTGTCATCCGTGCTGGCTGCGGCACGGCCATCCCCGGAGGTCTGGCTCTTGCCGCCGGAAGCGGTCATTCCAGAATACCTGCACCGTCCTGAACCGGAATCGCGACAGGTTCTGCAGACACGGCAGGCGATTCCTGTCGGCTGGGCTAGGGGTCACGGGTACGCCACCGGGCATTGGCCGGAATGAGCGCGGTCATGAAACCCTGCAACCAGTCAAAGTTGATAGGTTTAGACTGCAGGTGGGCATTTACGGGGACTCCGCCGCGCGCTACTATGGCTTGTGGGGACAGCCCGCTGACAACAACGATCTGCATGTCCGCAAGATGTGCATTGCGCTTTAAGGCCTTGAGCATTTCGAGGCCGTCTACGCCTGGCATGGAAAGGTCGGCGATGAGCAGGTCGGGGCGCATGCTGGCAATGTCCATCATGGCCTCAAGCGCCGAAGGCATCCAGGTGCAGTCTATGGGCAGGTCCCACTCCTCGAAATTGCAACGGTAGAGTTCACGGGCATCTTCGTCGTCTTCCACGACCATGACACGCAGTCGGCTGTCGGGAGCGGGCCGCGCCCGCATAATCTTTTTACTGCTTTTTTCCTGATATGCATTGATGGAGCGCAACGCAATGCGGCGGTGCCCGCCCAGGGTCTTCCAGGCTTCAATTTCACCTTTTTCAACCAGCGATTGCACCGTTGCTACCGACAACCCAAGCAGCTTGGCGGCGTAGCTGGTGCCGCAATAGTCTTCACTGGAGAAGTCTGCGGCGGTGATCGCGTCTTCAAAGGTCTTGAGTTTGTTTGACATAAATGAGAGGCTTCTGAAAGTGCAAATTTATCAATTTTGTTATTTT
>JBBRQQ010000032.1:0-32937 GCA_038226155.1 Burkholderiales bacterium | reverse complement strand
CCCAGTCGAGAAGATAGCTTTCCATTGCGAAACCTATGCGAAAACCTGCTCACCACTGCGGGCGCTGTAAGCAGCAACAAGGTCACGAACAAAAGAAACCGTCGATGGTTGACGCTGTTTCCCGGCTCCGCTGCGACCTGATGCATGGAGTTTAACGAGTTTCGCTCAAGAACTTTCCACCACGCGCTCTGAAATCCTTCAAGTAATAGCCTTGTCGATACCTTGCAGCAACTGTGCTGCCACGGCCACGGCAATCACCTCGGGCTCTTTACCGGCAATACCCGGCACCCCAATCGGGCTGGTGACGTGGGCCAGTTCGGCCGCAGAAAATCCCCGCGCCTCAAGCCGGTGGCGGAAGACGGCCCACTTGGTTTTGCTGCCTATCAGGCCAATGTAGGGCAAGTCAGCCTGCTCGCGCTGGCGTTGCAGGCAGGCGGCAACCACGTCAAGGTCTTCTGCATGGCTAAAGCTCATGATGAGCACGCGCGAGCCGGGTGCCAGATAGCGAACCGCAGCTTGTACCGGGTCTGAATGCTCACACATCACATTCGCGGGAACGCTGGCCGGAAAGACGCCATCCCGGCTGTCTATCCACGTCAATAAAAATGGCAGATTTGCGAGTGCCCGTACCAGCGCATGACCCACATGGCCACCGCCAAACAAGGCTACAGCTTTCGGTGTTTGCCCTAAATCTTGCGGCAGCTTTGCAGACAGCATAGACACATCCTGGGGTCTCACGCATTCAAGACGCAGATGCACCACACCGCCACAGCATTGGCCCAGTGCGGGGCCGAGCGCAATGCGCAGGCGCTGTGGACTTGGCAGGCCGTCGTCAAGCCTGCTTTTCTGCAAAAGTAACGTCTGTGCCCTGGCAATCGCATCGTATTCAAGGTGGCCGCCGCCTATGGTGCCTACCAGGTCGTTTGCAAAAACCGCCATCCAGGTACCAGCCTCTCGCGGTACCGAACCTTCTGTGCTTTCAATCTGCACCAGCACGGCAGGCTCTTGCGCCAGCCGGGCCAGAAAACCCTTTGCAAGTTCAAGTGGATGGCTGGAGATCATGGCTGGGGCCGCAGGTTGAACAGGACTTGGACAATAAGGGCAAAAAGATGACAATAGATCTAGAAAATCCTGTTTATCGGGATTCAAAGGCGACCTTAACATCTGTTGATATTGTTATATCAGGTGACATGCACAAGTAGGGACACTCCATGACACAAAACACTTCAAACACCACTGCACGCAGGTTCTGGTTATCAGTCCTGGCTTCGAGTACAGTTGCCGCAATTGTGAGCGCCTGCAAAAGTGCCGTTGATCTCGGTACCGCAACACCCCCGGCAGCAACCCCGGCAGCCGTGATAGGCCCGATTGAGGCCAATCAGGGGTCAGCGCGCAGCTCTGGCGCAACAACGCCACGCGCCTATCGGCAGGATGGGGCCAGCCACATTTATGGACTCAACTCAGACCGCATTTTCAAAGGCAGAATGCCGCCGTTGCTCTACGCCGTCGGCGTGTTGAACGTAGAAATTGACCGCGTGGGTCGGGTTACCAAACTGGACTGGATGCGCGCACCGAATCACGCGCCCGAGGTGGTTGCCAATATTGAGCGTACCGTTCGTGAGGCATCGCCTTTTCCGGCTCCGAGCAAACTGGGGAAGGTGGTCTATACCGACACCTGGCTTTGGCACAAGAGCGGGAAGTTTCAACTGGATACGCTGACCGAGGGACAAAATTAGACCCCCCCCCGAGTTCGATTTACTTGACCGCATGCATCGGATATTCATCCGCATTGCGAACCACTCCCGGCTGCAGCGAGAAGTCCATGCGCGGCGGGCCGAAAACGTTTGACCAAAGATCTCCTGGAAATATCGTGGGGCTGGGGTTGGGTCAAGCCTGGCTATCAGAGGGCTCTGAACTTCGCCAGTTCGGCGCTGGCGGCCTGGCGCAACAGCCCCTGCTCTGAAGAAATAATGAAGGTATTGATCCCCAGCGCACGCAGCGCAGGGATTTCTGCCGAGCTGTTGACGAAGGCACAAAGCGGCTTGTTCGCGGCCGTCACGGCGCTCACAATGCGGGCAATGGCTGCCTTCACCGGCTCAGCGTCTGTCTTCGATTCGCCAAGCGCGACTGTCAGATCGCCGCGGCCCAGGAAGAAGGCGTCGATACCTTGCACGGCCACGATGTCTTCGATCTGGTCCAGCGCCTCCGGGTCTTCCAGCATGGCGATGATAGTGGTGCGTGTGTCGTTCTCGGCGATATGTGCGCCCAGTCCCAGTCGTCCGTAGTGGCCGGCGCGCGACGAGTTGGTAAAACCGCGCCGCCCGGGCCGGTAGCGGCAGGCATCCACCACCTCACGCGCCACTTTTGCACTGGAGACGTGCGGCACCATTACACCAGTGGCGCCGCAGTCCAGCGCCGTCAATATGGTCGCCGTGCTTTCGACGCGCACCAGTGCATCAATGCCGCTTGCTCTGGCAGCGAGCAGCGCGAGGTCAATCGCGTTGCGGTCCCAGGGCGCATGCTCCGCGTCTATCACCACAAAGTCGAGGCCGACATCACCGATCACCTCAATGGCCTGCACGCCAGGCGTCTTGATGAATGTGCCCAGCAGGCTGTCGCGCCTGGCCAGCCGCTCGCGTAAACCGCTTTTCCTGTCTGTCATGGCTTGTTCCTGTTCTTTAAAAAGCAGCGGAGGCAAGCCCCCCGCCTCACCTCAATCGAGCTCGACGCCGGGATATCCAGCTTCAGTGAAGGTCGGCACGTTGGGCAGCGATTTGGCACGCTTGCTGCCGTTGACGATGAAAGCCATGTTGACAAACGTGACGCGGGTCACTGGCACCAGGTCGGTCAGCGGGTTGTAGGGCAGTTTGCTGAACAGGAAGCGGTTGCCGGAAAAGGTCGGGTCGGTGCCGAGAAGAATGGTGTACCCGTCCGGCGCAGATTTGGCCGTCGCATCGGCAGCAATGATTTCATTGGCGCCACCGCGATTGTCCACCAGCACCGGCTGGTGCCATATCTTGGAGAGGCGATCAGCCAGGCCTCGGGCCACACCGTCGATGGGGCCGCCTGCCGGATAGGGCACGATCAGTTTCACGGGCCTGGAAGGCCATGCATCGGCCGCCATGACGGGCGCGGCGAGCGCCAGACAGGCTGCGGCAAGCAAGGTTAGGCGGCTGGTTGAAAAGAATTTGTGGGTCATGGTTATCTCCTGATTGAGGGTTAAAAAATCTGCCCTCGTGGGCCTGTTACCGTGAACCTGAGGGCCTATCGGTCCCGGTCGGCCCTGAAACCTATGCTTTCGGAAATGCTGGCGCCCGCATTGACCAGCGTCTCAATCTGCACTTTTGTCGGTTTGACGGTCATGAACTGCACGGAATCCACAATGGCGAGGGTCGCCACGACCTTGCCTGCGGCATTGAATATTGGAACGGCCAGGGCGTTCAGCCCGATCACGGCCTCGTTGGGAGCAATCGCCCAGCCCTGCCGGCGAATCTGCGCAAGCTCTTTTTCAAGCTCTTTCACGTCAGTGATGGTTTGCGGTGTGAAGGTCTCAAGGCCGGCGGCCAGCACTTTTTTGATCAGGGCCGCGCCGCTATAGGCCATGGCGATCTTCCCCTGCGCGGAGTAGTGGTAGCCGAGCAGCGAGCCAGGCTTGACCGAGATCTCGATGGCCGACGGTCCCGACTGAACCGACACCACACGCACACCGCCCTTGTCCATCATGCCGAGAATTACGGAATGCTTGAGCGTGTTGCGCACCTTGCGCATCACCGGGTCCGCCTCGCGCACGATGTCCACACTGTCGCTCACAGCGTGCCCCAGCGCCACCATGCGTGCGCCGACGCGGTAACGTTCCGACGCCTCGTCCTGTACCACATACCCCTGCTGCGCCAGTGTGCGCAAATGCCGGAAGACCTTGCTCTTGTTGGTGCTGAAATGCTCGGCAATCGCCGTCACGCCTACCGGTTCGCGCTGCACTGCAACGTGCTCGAGTATTTCGAGTGCAAACAATACTGCCTGTACACCAGTCGTTTCTTTGGGTTCCGCCATGTTGGGGGATTCTCAGAGTCCAACCAGCCTGGCGGCATTGGTTGACACCATCTTGCGCACGTCCGCCTCGCTGTAGCCGAGATCCAGGCAGATCTCGATAACACTGAGGAAACCGTCCACCAGCCGGGGATTGCCGACCTGGCCCAGGTCGGAGCCGAGGATGGTGCTGTCCACACCCGCAGCTTCAATCAGGCCACGCAGGTTTTCCGGATCGAACACGCGGAATTTGGAGTCCTCTGCAAACATGCACATTGAATGCTCGATGTACACACCCATGCCGGCCAGGCGTGTGATGTCAGCCAGGGATGCGCCCACTACAAAGGTCGGGTGGTTGCAGATCATGCGCTTGACGCCGCGCTTTTTGGCCTCTTCAAACAGCGGCCAGATCTCGCTGATGTTGAGGTGGCCTGAAGACAGCACCACGTCCCGGTCGGCAATCGCGTCAAGAATGGGCAGTACCTCGGGTAGCAGCTTGCCAGCGTCGTCGACCACATGCACTGGCGTGGGCGCGAGCATTGGCTTGGTGGAGTTCGGGAAGTTGGTGGTCTGGCCCTTTTTGTGCTGCTCGATGTGGTTTTTCGACGAGAACGTGGGCATCCAGACCAGCTTGGCGCCGAGTGCGATGCCATGCTCCACCGCATAAAGGTTCAGGCCGCCGCTCTGGTTGTTCAGCGGCACGCCGGACAGCAGCGTCACATTGAGGTGGCTGAAATGCTTGTTGAGCATCACCGTCACTGGCGTGACCGAGTAGTAGTGGTCCTTGATCAGCAGTGCGCGCACACCCGCTTCTGACGCTTCCTGCATGGCTTCATAGTGGTCGAAGTAGCGCGGCATGACCGACGGCCCGCTGTGGCAATGCAGGTCAATCGCACCCTTGAGCAGGCTTTTGGCCAGCCCAGGTTGGCCCTTGCGCCATGCGCCTGGTGCAATTTCGTAGTTTTGTTCTTCAGTCTGCTGCATTGCGGGCCTTCTTTCGTCGTGTTCACATCAACTTTTGCAGAATTTACTGTTTTATAGTGCAAAACACAGTATTTTCTGATGTAACGCATCATAATTCAGCCGCCAAGACAAAACCAAGTAAAAACCCTTATGAACAACCACATCTCCGCGCAGGTCTGTGCCGACGCGACAAAAGCCAGCCACGCGAAAGCGCCTCCGGTGGCCAAAGCAGTAGCCCGGAAAACGCGTGGGATCGCGAAAAAGGCGTGGGACGGTTATGTGTGGGCGCTATGCCCGTACGACCGGCGCCATGCAGCGCCGGACATGTGAACAGGCCCTAGCTGCCCCGATAGGTGGAGTAGCTCCAGGGGCTCACCAGCAACGGCACGTGGTAGTGCTGACTGGTGTCGGCAACGCCAAAATCCAGACTCACCTTGTTCAGAAAATTCGGCTCCGGCAGCTTCACGCCCAGCGCTTTGAAATAGCCCGCAACATCAAACACCAAGCGGTAAGTGCCCACTTTAAGGGTGGCGTTGTCGTACAGCAAACCGTCCGGGTTGCGGCCATCGCTATTAAGCACAAAGCGCTTGACCGGCGTGGCCGCGTCACCTGACGTGGTGTAAAACGAAACCGACATGCCGGCGGCGGGTGTGCCATGCATGGTGTCCAGTACGTGCGTGCTTAAACCCATGGCGAGTCCTTATAAAAAATGCCTGGCGCAATCTGCACCGGATGCCTGTTCTGGTTCACTGAAAGTGTATACAGTTTTTGACTTAGCAGATATGATGAAGTCATGGAATCGACCGCCAACGCCCCGGCAAATGCCACCAACACCATTGTTGAAGCGCTCACGAGAGCGATTGTCGAGCATCGGCTGCACCCGGGAACCAAACTCGCAGAACAAAAGCTGGCCGACCACTTTGGGGTTTCGCGGACGCTGGTCAGGCAAGCACTCTTTCAGCTCTCGCAAAATCGGCTGATTCGCCTTGAACCGGCCCGTGGCGCGTTTGTAGCCGCGCCATCGGTGATTGAAGCGCGGCAGGTGTTTGCTGTCCGGCGCATGCTGGAAGCGGAAATGACGCGGGCTTTTGTGCGCGAGGTCACGCCAGCAAAAATCAAGGCGCTGAAAGACCATATTACCCGGGAAAAAACAGCTGTTGCCCTTGGCGATGCCGCCGGGCGTACCGAGCTGCTGGGCGACTTTCATGTGCGCATGGCGGAGTTGATGGGTAACGATGTACTGGCGCAGGTGCTGGGCGAGCTGATCTCGCGTTGCGCGCTCATCACCCTGATGTACCAGACCGCCAGCGCCGCAGAACACTCGAACGAAGAGCATGCCGACATCGTCAAGGCGCTGGCCGCCAAAGATGAAAAGCTCGCTGTACGCCTGATGACTGAACACCTTTTGAGTGTCGAAGAAAACCTGGCCTTTGACCGCAAGGTTCCGAGCAACGATATTTCGATGGCGCTGTCATGAGTACATCCAGCGCCACGCCCTACCCCAGAGATCTGGTCGGCTATGGCCGCACACCGCCCCACGCCCAGTGGCCAGGCAAGGCGCGCATCGCCGTGCAGTTCGTTTTGAATTACGAAGAAGGCGGCGAAAACTCGGTGCTGCATGGCGATGCCGGGTCAGAGCAATTTTTGTCTGAAATGTTCAACCCGACCAGCTTTCCAGACCGCCACCTCAGCATGGAAAGCATTTACGAATACGGTTCCCGCGCGGGGGTCTGGCGACTACTGCGAGAGTTTGAAAAACGCAAACTGCCACTGACCGTATTTGGTGTCGGCATGGCCTTGCAACGTCATCCAGACGTAACCGCCGCATTCGTGGAGCTTGACCACGAGATAGCCTGCCACGGCTGGCGCTGGATCAATTACCAAACGATGGATGAGTCCACTGAGCGCGAACACATGCAGCTTGGCCTCGACGCGATTGAGCAACTCACCGGCATCAGACCGCTGGGCTGGTACACCGGGCGTGACAGCCCCAATACTCGCCGCCTGGTCGCAGACGATGGCCGGCTGGTTTATGACAGCGACTACTACGGCGACGACCTGCCCTTCTGGACCCAGGTTCGGCGTACCGACTGCACGATCGTGCCACGTCTGGTCGTGCCCTACGCCATGGACACCAACGACATGCGCTTTTCACTGCCGCAGGGGTTTTCGCAGGGTGAAGACTTTTTTATTTACCTGCGCGATACCTTCGATGCACTTTATGCAGAAGGCGCACCAGAGAGCGGCAACAGCCCCAAGATGATGAGCGTTGGCATGCACTGCCGTTTGCTCGGCAGGCCGGGGCGGCTACGCGGCTTGCAGCGTTTTTTAGACCACATTCAAAACCACGATCAGGTCTGGATCTGCAAGCGTATTGACATCGCGCAGCATTGGCAAACCACACATCCTTTCACCGCATGACCCATCAACTGACCCTGGCGCACATCAACACCGTCCCGGCTTCGGAGGCGGCGAAACTACTGGACGGCTTGTATGAACACTCGCCCTGGATATTTGAAAAGGCTCTGGCATTTCGCCCGTTCAAGTCACTGGCGCACCTCAAACGGGTGATGACAAGCGTGCTGGACGATGCAGGCCTGGATGCACAATTGCAGCTGATACGCGCCCACCCTGAGCTGGCGGGCAAAGCCATGGTGAGCAACAGCCTGACGACCGAGTCATCAAGTGAACAAAGCACGGCTGGGCTCACGCACTGCACGCCTGAAGAATTTACGACGATTACCCAGCTTAACGCAAGCTACAAAGAGAAGTTTGGCTTCCCCTTTATTTTGGCGGTGCGTGGCACGCGGGGGGCGGGATTGACTAAGCAGCAAATCATCGCCACCTTTGAGCGGCGTCTGCGCAACCACCCCGACCTGGAGTTGCGTGAATGCCTTCACAACGTGCACCGCGTGGTGGAACTGCGTCTGAATGACAAATTTGGCGCACAGCCCACGCTGGGTAACGAGTTATGGGACTGGCATGCCGAACTGGCGCAGTACAGTGACCCCGGCTATCTTGAAAAAGGCCAGCTCACAGTGACCTACCTCACCGACGCGCACCGTGCCTGCGCCGCCATGATAGCCCGCAAAATGCACGAGTGCGGCTTTGACGACGTGGCGATTGACGCGGTAGGCAATGTGGTGGGTATTTATCGCGCGGTTGCTGGCGCGCCAGAGTCTAAAACGCTTATGACGGGCAGCCACTACGACACGGTACGCAATGCCGGCAAGTACGATGGCCGCCTGGGCATCTTCACGCCCATGATCTGCGTGCGCGAGCTGCACAAACAGGGCAGGCGACTGCCCTTCAACGTAGAAGTGGTCGGCTTTGCTGAAGAAGAAGGCCAGCGCTACAAGGCTACTTTTCTAGGCTCAGGCGCTTTGGTCGGTGACTTCAAGCCCGAGTGGCTGGATCAAAAAGATGCCGACGGTGTCGCGATGCGCAACGCCATGGCCAGCGCTGGTTTGAAGGTTGAAGCTATTTCCGGGCTCAAGCGCGATGCGTCAAGGTACCTGGGTTTTGTTGAAGTGCATATTGAACAAGGGCCGGTATTAAACGAGCTGAATTTGCCACTGGGCATCGTGACCTCCATCAACGGCAGCGTACGCTACTTGTGTGAAATCAACGGTGTTGCCAGCCATGCAGGCACAACCCCCATGAACCGCCGCCGTGACGCGGCTACTGCTGCTGCAGAGATTGCGCTGTTCGTTGAAAAGCGCGCTGCACAAGACCCTGACTCGGTGGCTACGGTTGGCATGCTGCAAGTACCGAATGGCTCCATCAATGTGGTGCCCGGTCGTTGCCTGTTTTCGCTCGATATGCGCGCACCGAACGATGCCCGGCGCAACGCGATGGCCGCCGACATACTGGCCGAAGTCGAGGCGGTTTGCGACAGGCGTGGGGTGCAGGTCAGCCTTGAGCTGACCGAGCGCGCATCCGCAGCACCGAGCGCGCCAGCGTTGCAAACCCGCTGGGAAGATGCGGTGGCCGCACTTGGCCTTCCCGCCTACCAGCTACCGAGCGGCGCCGGCCATGACGCGATGAAGCTTCACAAAATCATGCCTCAAGCGATGCTGTTTGTGCGTGGCCAAAACGCAGGTATCAGCCACAACCCGCTGGAGAGCACCACCAGCGATGACATTCAACTCGGCATTGAAGCCTTTACGTATTTTCTCACCCATCTTGAAGCTTAGACGCTGCCATGACCACTGCAAGAGCTTCTGTTTATGAAAAACTCGACGCCTGGATAGACGCGCACTTTGACGAGCAAACCCGCTTTTTACAGGCCTTGATTCAGGTACCGACGGACACTCCTCCCGGCAACAACACACCGCATGCGCTGCGCACTGCTGAGTTGATTGAAGCCATGGGAATTACGGTTGAAAAGTACGAAGTGCCGCAAGCCGAAGTGCAAGTAGCGGGCCTTGAAAGTATCACCAACCTGGTAGCCAGACGTAGCTACGGCGCGGGCGGTATTACGGTGGCCATGAACGCCCATGGCGACGTGGTGCCCCCCGGCGAAGGCTGGACTAAACACCCCTACGGTGGCGAGATTGAAAACGGCAAAATTTATGGCAGAGCGTCAGCAGTCAGCAAGTGCGACTTTTCTACTTTCACCTTCGCCACACGCGCCCTCGAAGCAGTAGCCGGGCCCAGCAAAGGCGGCATCGAACTGGTGTTTACCTACGACGAAGAATTTGGTGGTGAGGTCGGCCCCGCGTGGTTGCTGCAAAAAGGCCTGCTCAAGCCCGACTTGATGATTGCCGCAGGTTTTAGCTACCAGGTCGTCACCGCGCATAACGGTTGCCTGCAGCTTGAAGTCACCGTACACGGAAAAATGGCGCACGCCGCCATACCCGACAGCGGCATTGATGCCATGCAGGGCGCGAATGCAATCCTGACCGCGCTGTATGCGCAAAACGAACTGTACAAGCGAGTCACCAGCAAGGTAGAAGGCATCACACATCCTTACCTCAACGTCGGCATGGTCAATGGCGGTACCAACACCAACGTCATCCCCGGCAAAGTCACCATCAAACTTGACCGCCGCATGATCCCGGAAGAAGACCCGGCGCAAGTCGAAGCCAATATCCGCCAAGTCATTTCGGGCGCAGCCACAGCGTTCAACCAGGCTCGAAGCGACGCAGGCACTAACGGTACTGACGCAGGCATCAGGATCGACATCAAGCGCCTGCTACTGGCCAGAGCCCTCACCCCACTGCCCGGCAACCTGCCTCTGGTAGAAGCCCTCACGCGCAACGCCAGCGCGGTGTTTGGCGAACCCATTGCCGCCTGCGGCACGCCGCTCTACACCGACGTTCGCATTTTTGGCGAAGCCGGCATTCCGGGTGTGATCTACGGCGCCGGCCCGCGCACCGTACTCGAGAGCAACGCCAAACGCGCTGACGAACATCTGGACCTGAAAGACCTGCGCCGCGCCACCAAAGTCGTGGCACGCACCCTGCACGACTTGCTGGGCTAGCTGGCAGGCCCTTTAGAAGTACGCATGCACTGTTCCGGGTTTACGCTTGCCTCAAGCTGGCACTTATACGAGACAATCTTGCACGAAAGCAGGGGTTATTGGGGTCAGACACCAATTTCGCTGCGGTGCATTGCACCGCGCCCTCCGGGCGAGCCAAAGGCTAGTCGCATTTGGGCTCCGACCCCAAAAACCCGGCACTGTTTTTGCTTATTGGCTGTCACACATTGTTTATTTTCGGTTTCATTTTTCTCTGGAGTTCTCATGCAAAAAAGAAATTTCCTGCAATTCGCCGCTCACACGGCGGTCGCGTTTGCGGCCGCCCTGTCTATGGGTCAGGCCAATGCGCAAAACACACCCATCAAATTCCAGCTCGACTGGCGCTTTGAGGGCCCCGCAACGCTGTTTTTGACACCGGTTGCCAAAGGCTACTTCGCCGCCAACAAACTGGATGTAACCGTTGATGCCGGCAATGGCTCGGGCGGTGCCGTCACGCGAGTCGCCTCGGGCACCTACGACATGGGCTTTGCCGACCTGGCCGCGCTGATGGAATTTCACGCCAACAACCCCGACGCACCGAACAAGCCGGTCGCCGTGATGATGGTCTACAACAACACGCCGGCATCGGTGATGGCCCTGAAAAAATCAGGTATCACCAAGCCCTCTGATTTAAACGGCAAAAAAATGGGTGCGCCGGTATTTGACGCAGGCCGCAAGGCTTTCCCGATTTTTGCGAAGGCCAACAAAATCACCGGCTTCACCTGGACCGCCATGGACCCGCCACTGCGCGAAACCATGCTGGCCCGTGGCGATGTCGATGCCATCACCGGTTTTACCTTCACCTCGCTGCTGAACCTGGAAGCGCGCGGCGTGAAAGCCGAGGATGTCGTGATACTGCCTTACGCTGACTATGGCGTGAAGCATTACGGCAACGCAGTTATCGTATCGCCAAAGCTCATAAGGGAAAATCCGGCAGCCATCAAGGCCTTCCTGCTGGCTTTCACCAAAGGCATGAAGGACGTGATCGCAAATCCGGCGGCGGCGATTGAGTACGTCAAGGCACGCGACGGCATCATTAATGTGCCGCTGGAAACCCGCCGCCTCAAGTTGGCGATTGACACCGTTATCAACAGCCCGGACGCACGCGCCGAAGGTTTTGGCCAGGTCAAGGGGCCGCGCCTGGCGCTGATGGCCTCTGAAGTGTCAGACGCTTTCGGTACCAAAACCCGCGTTAATCCGGATGCAGTGTGGAACCCTTCGTTCCTGCCCACAGCGGCTGAACTGAACATCCTGCCGAAGAAGTAAAGAACTGCTATTTATTTAATAGCTGCTCACGCCCGTATTTATTGGGTTGCAGACATTTTTAGCCATTCAAAAGGCTTTTTTTGGTCTTTTAAAGCCGTTTTTGCACCATGAACACCCAAACACAAACTGAATCACTGTTCGTGGACTTCTCCGATGTATGGCTGGCCTACAACGAAGAGTTGCTTGCCAAAAAACAGTTTGCGGTTGAGGCGATTGACCTGCAAGTCAAGCAAGGCGAGTTCATTGCCATCGTTGGCCCGTCGGGTTGCGGCAAATCAACCTTCATGAAGCTGGCTACGGGCCTGAAAATGCCTTCAGTCGGCAAGATACTGATTGACGGTCAACCGGTTACTGGCCCTCTCAAAATATCAGGTATGGCATTTCAGGCACCTTCATTGCTGCCCTGGCGAACCACCATGGACAACGTGCTGTTGCCGCTGGAAATCGTTGAACCGTATCGCAGCAACTTCAAGCAAAAGAAAAAAGAGTACGCAGAGCGTGCGCGCAAGCTGCTGCAAAGCGTGGGCCTGGGTGGCTATGAAGACAAGTTTCCGTGGCAGCTGTCTGGAGGCATGCAGCAGCGCGCCAGTATTTGCCGTGCACTGATCCATGAGCCCAAAATGCTGCTGTTAGATGAGCCCTTTGGCGCGCTGGATGCCTTCACGCGAGAAGAACTGTGGTGCATATTGCGCGATTTGTGGGCGGTGCAAAAATTCAATGTGATTTTGGTCACGCATGATTTGCGCGAGTCGGTGTTTTTAGCCGATACCGTGTACGTGATGAGCAAAAGCCCGGGCCGCTTTGTTGTCAAACGCGAGATTGACCTGCCGCGCCCGCGCGACCTCGAGATTACCTACACCAAAGAGTTCAGCGACGTCGTGCATGAGCTGCGCGGGCACATTGGCGCTATCAGGCAAACCGCGGCCATACCCAAGACCGACGCAACGCAACCAGCGCACGCCTGATGAGTAAAAAACAACTTCAATTCTGGGCTCCGTGGGTTCTGCTGGTCGCCATCATTGCCATATGGCAGCTGATTTGCACCGTGTTCGAGGTGTCGGAGTTCATCTTCCCCAGCCCCTGGCGCATCGCGGTCCAGACCTGGGAATTCAAGTGGGTCATCCTTGGCCACGCCTGGCGTACCTACTGGGTCACCATGGTCGGCTTCGGCATCGCCATAGCGGTGGGCGTACTGCTGGGCTTTGTGGTCGGCTCGTCGCGCCTGGCGTATGCCGCCGTCTACCCCTTGATGACGGCATTCAATGCACTACCCAAGGCCGCGTTTGTGCCCATCCTGGTGGTGTGGTTTGGTATCGGCATCGGCCCGGCCATACTCACCGCTTTCCTGATCTCGTTTTTTCCCATCATGGTCAATATTGCGACCGGACTGGCAACGCTTGAGCCAGAACTTGAAGACGTGCTGCGGGTGCTGGGTGCAAAGCGCTGGGACGTGCTGGTCAAGGTGGGTTTGCCGCGCTCCATGCCCTACTTTTACGGCTCGCTCAAGGTCGCCATCACACTGGCGTTTGTCGGCACCACCGTGAGCGAGATGACTGCCGCCAATGAGGGCATTGGCTACCTGCTGATATCTGCCGGCTCTTCACTACAGATGGGCCTGGCCTTCAGCGGCCTTGTCGTTGTAGGTGCGATGGCGATGGTGATGTACGAGCTGTTCAGCTACATCGAGAAGCACACGACCGGGTGGGCGCACCGCAGCTCGAATAACGAGTAATACGCATGGGTGTCACTGGTTAAACTCGACCAATGACCTGGAACGCGACGCTGGAACTTGACTACACACACCGGGATTCCAAAACGGTTGCCCACTTCAGGCATAACGGGCCGCTCCGGATACTGCAAAGCCTCTACCCCGAGGGTGACGCTATTTGCCACAACGTCATCGTCCATCCGCCCGGCGGGCTGGTAGGTGGCGACACGCTGGATGTGAAAGTCACCGCTGGCCCCGGATCGCATAGCTTGATCACCACACCCGGCGCGACCCGCTTTTATCGTTCAGAAGGCGAGATGGCGTTGCAGCGCACCAGCTTGAGCCTGCGAGCCGGTGCCCGCATGGAATGGCTGCCGCTGGAGGCCATTTGCTACAGCGGCTGCCTGGCCGAAAACCGCCTGAGCATGGCCATGGCACCCGGTGCCGAACTGATGGGCTGGGATGTCACTGCGCTGGGTTTGCCTGCCGCAGACAAGCCCTTTGAGCGCGGCAGCTTTTGCCAGCACATTGAAGTAAGCGGCGTTTGGCTGGAGCGCGCGCGCCTTTTGGCCACCGACACACTGCTGCTCAACAGCCCGCTCGGTATGGCGGGTCACCGCTGCGTTGCAACGCTGTTTTTTATAGCCGGCAGCAAGCTGGAACGCCAGCGCAGGCAGGGCGCGCTTGACGTGGCCCGGCAGGTAATAGAGGCGCACCCGCTCTGCGCCACCGCCGGGGCAACAAGCCCTGATGCGCAGGTGGTGGTGGTTCGGGTGCTGTCTCCCGTGGTGGAACCCGCCATGGCACTGCTAAGGCAGGTCTGGCTGGCATGGCGCAACCATTTCTGGCAACAGGCTTCGACCCCTTCCAGCAGCCCGCGAATCTGGGCCACATAAGGGCCACATAAGGCCTGCATAACGTCTACACAGCGAGGTCACCTAAGAACTGTCCTACTTCAGGGCGGGCACAAACAACGCGTCGCTGTCCGCATTGGCTGTCACAGCGCTTGACGCTTTGTTTTTATTATTCATAAATCGGCCTTGGAAAGTTCTTCAAAGCCATCCATCAGGAGTCAGCCATGAATGCTTTGAAAACTATCAAATTTAGCGCCGCAGGTAAAGGCATTGCAGGTTTCGCCTTGACGGCAGTTTTGGCGATGACCGCCGCAACCGCCCAGGTTGCATCCGGCACGACTGGCATTGATAGCACAGGCAACGCCCGAAGCGAGGCAGCCGCCTGTAACAATGGCACTACCAATCAGGATCGCCAAACCTGCCTTCGTGAAGTTCACAACGCCAATGCCGAGAAGCGTGCTGGAAAACTGGACAATGCCGGCGGTCAGTTCGCAGCCAATGCTGCACAGCGATGCAATGTATTTAAAGGTGAAGACAAGATCGCCTGCGAAGTTCGCGTAGCAGGCCGTGGTAACACGCAAGGCAGCGTTGCCGGTGGTGGTGTCATTCGTGAAGTTGAAACCGTTGTATTGCCTAGCGATGGCCCCACTGTCAATATTCAACCACAGACCAATAGAGACTCGATTGTCGTGATTCCCGCAAGGTAATATCCAGACAATCCATCAAGGACTGCTTAAAACTCCGCTTTGCGGGCGTGATGAACGCCACGGATGGAGCTATGCAGGAAAGGCCGCCAAGACCATTTTGGCGGCCTTTTTTTATGCCTGAAATTAAATCGCTACCAATTGGCGTACGCCATTGGCTTCCATGTCCTTGCCCTTGCCGCGTGCGATGAATTCACCTCGCTCCATCACCAGGTAGTCGTCGGCCAGATCCTGCGCAAAGTCGTAGTACTGCTCCACCAGCAGTATGGCCATGTCACCTCTATCAGCCAGCATACGGATCACCCTTCCTATGTCCTTGATGATGCTGGGCTGTATGCCCTCGGTCGGCTCATCCAGAATCAGCAGTTCGGGTTTGGCAGCCAGCGCTCGCGCAATGGCGAGTTGCTGCTGTTGACCGCCTGACAAATCGCCACCACGTCGGTTCAACATTTGCTTGAGCACCGGGAACAACTCATACAGTTCTGCAGGTATCGGCGTACTGGCGCTTTTGTAGGCAAGGCCCATCATCAAGTTTTCTTCAACTGTCAGGCGTGCAAAAATTTCACGGCCTTGGGGCACAAAGCCAATGCCAGCTCTGGCACGCTCATAGGGCGTGGCGTTTTGCATTGGCTTGCCGTCAAATTCGATGCTGCCAGTTTTGATGGGTACCAGACCCATCAGCGATTTGAGCAAGGTGGTTTTACCCACGCCGTTACGACCCAACAGCACGGTGACCTTGCCCAGATGTGCGTCCAGGCTCACGTCACGCAGGATGTGCGAGCCGCCGTAGTATTGATTGATGTTTTTGACGTTCAACATGTTGTGTCCTCAACGGCCAAGATAGACCCCAATGACGCGCTCGTCTTGTTGCACCTGATCCAGCGTGCCCTGCGCCAGCACAGAGCCGTCACACAGCACCGTGACAATTTCAGAGATGGTGCGGATAAAGCTCATGTCGTGCTCCACCACCATCAATGAATGCTTGCCCTTGAGGGTGAGGAACAGCTCTGCAGTGCGCGCGGTTTCTTCATCAGTCATGCCTGCAACGGGTTCATCAAGCAGCAGCAGCTTCGGGTCCTGCATCAGCAACATGCCAATCTCCAGCCACTGTTTTTGACCGTGGCTCAAGTTTCCCGCCATGCGGCTGACGCTGTCTGCCAAATGAATGGTCACCAGAATGTCGGCAAGGCGATCACTCTGGGCTGAGTCGAGCCTGAAAAACATTGACGCCCACACATTACGTTCATCGCCCTTGTTGGTTTTCAGTGCGAGTTCAAGATTCTCAAATACCGTGAGGTGCTCGAACACCGTGGGCTTTTGAAACTTGCGGCCAATGCCGAGCTGCGCAATCTCGGCCTCCTTGTGACGCAGCAGGTCAATCGTGCTGCCGAAAAATACGGTGCCTTCGTCCGGACGGGTCTTACCGGTGATGATGTCCATCATGGTGGTTTTACCAGCGCCATTGGGGCCGATGATGCAGCGCAACTCGCCGGGTGCGATGTCCAGGCTCAGTTTGTTGATGGCCTTGAAGCCGTCGAAGCTAACGCTCACATCTTCCAGATACAGTATGCGACCATGGGTTACGTCTACTTCGCCTGGTGTGGCAATACGGCTGTTGCTGGCGCTGCGGCCACCAGATTCGGTGTTGGTTTTACCGGCATCTATAGCGAACATGCGATCTGCAATACGTCGCGCGCCTTGTTCAAGCAGATCGGGAGTCATTTGTCGATCCCTAAAGTGTTGGGGACTGAGCTGGCTCGCTTCGCGTAGCTGCGGTCTTTCCCGCAAAGACTCACGATTTTCTTCACCAGCCCGACCACACCGTTGGGCAGGAACAGCGTCACGCCAATAAAAAGCGCGCCCAAAAAGTAAAGCCAGAACTCAGGGTAGGCCACCGTGAGCCAGCTCTTCGCGCCGTTGACAATGAACGCGCCAACAATCGGTCCGATCAAACTGGCGCGGCCACCGACTGCGGCCCAGATGGCAATTTCAATCGAGTTGGCGGGACTCATTTCGCCGGGGTTGATGATGCCGACCTGCGGCACATACAGCGCACCGGCCACGCCGCACATGATGGCTGAAATAACCCAGATACTGAGCTTGTAGCCCAGCGGGTTGTAGCCCGAAAACATGACCCGCGTTTCTGCATCCCGAATGGCCTGCAGCACACGGCCAAACTTGCTGCCAACCAGCCATTTCGCAAACAGAAAGAAACCCAGCAGGCTCAGGCCCGTCAATACAAAAAGCGTCATGCGCATTGAAGGGGTTGCCAGCGGGATATTCAGGATGCGCTTGAAGTCGGTAAAGCCGTTGTTGCCGCCAAAGCCGGTTTCATTGCGAAAGAACAGCAGCATGGCTGCAAACGTCATGGCCTGCGTGATGATGGAAAAGTACACGCCCTTGATACGTGAACGAAAGGCGAAGTAGCCAAACACAAACGCCACGATACCCGGCACAGCCACAATCAAAATCAGCGTGGCGATAAAGCTGTCGCTGAAAGTCCAGTGCCAGGGTAGCGTCTTCCAGTCCAAAAAAACCATGAAGTCTGGCAGGTCGCTTTTGTAATTACCGTCACGGCCAATCTGACGCATCAGGTACATGCCCATCACATAACCACCCAGCGCGAAAAATACACCGTGGCCGAGCGACAAAATACCCGTGTAGCCCCAGATCAAATCCATGGCCAATGCGCAGATCGCGTAGCACATGATCTTGCCAAGCAGCGCGACCGCATAGGTGCTCATGTGGAACATGCTGCCTTCAGGCATCCAGAGGTTGAGTACGGGCGCAACGGCACAGACGGCAATGAGGGCGATGATGAAAGCGCTCCAGCCAGTGCGCGTTAGCAGCGGGCCTTTACCGGGCAGCACGACAGGTGTGGCGCGGTCGTTCATTCTGCACTCCTGCCCTTCATCGCGAAGATGCCTTGAGGCCGCTTCTGAATGAAGATGATGATGAACACCAGCACGGCAATCTTGGCCAGCACAGCGCCTGTCCATCCTTCAAGAAATTTATTCAAAATACCCAGGCCCATCGCTGCATAAACAGTACCTGCAAGCTGCCCCACACCACCCAGTACCACCACCATAAATGAGTCAACGATGTAACCTTGACCCAAGTCAGGGCCAACGTTGCCAACCTGACTAAGCGCGCAACCAGCCAGTCCGGCGATACCGGAGCCGAGCGCAAAAGCATAAGTGTCGATACGTGCCGTGTTCACGCCCATGCACGACGCAATCGGCCGGTTTTGCGTCACGCCGCGCACAAACAGGCCGAGCCGTGTTTTGCCAATCAGCCAGGCCATTCCGAGCAGCACCGCGATCGCAAAACCGATGATGACCAAACGGTTGTAGGGCAACGAAAGGTTACCTAACACTTGCACGCCACCGCTCATCCACACCGGATTTTCAACCCCGACGTTTTGGGCACCAAAAATCGAACGTACCAGTTGCTGCAATATCAGACTTATGCCCCAGGTAGCCAACAAGGTCTCAAGCGGCCTGCCATATAAAAAACGAATCACGCTGCGCTCCAGCGCCGCTCCCGTCAAGGCAGACGCAAAAAATGCAACCGGTACCGCAGCCAGCAAATACCAGTCAAACGCACCGGGCAGGTATTTCTGGAACACCCCCTGCACCACATAAGTGGCGTAGGCGCCAATCATCATCAGCTCGCCGTGCGCCATGTTGATGACGCCCATCAGCCCGTAGGTAATCGCCAGGCCAAGCGCCACCAGCAGCAAAATACTGCCCAGGCTGATGCCGCTGAAAATCGCGCCCAGCTTGTCGCCCCACGCAAGCGATGCCTGCACCTTGGTCAATGCGGCCTGTAGCGCGACTTTCACATCCGCGTCCTGCTCTTTAGCCAGGCGTTCAATCAACACGGTTTTGGTCGCGGGGTTTTTGCTGTCGGCCAGCTGGCCTGCGGCTATCAGGCGTCTGGCTTTGTCACTACTGCCCAGCAATATGGCTGCACGCACCAGATCAAGCTGGCTTTTGATATCGAGCACCGTCTCTGCCGCGTAAGCTTTTTCAATCAATGGCAAACGCGCTTCGTCGTTTTCACCGGCCAGCGTTTTAACGGCATCACGGCGAATTTTTTCGTCCTTGCTAAAGAGCTTGAGCGCTGCCAGCGCCGTATCCATCTCGCCGCGCATCATGTTGGGGTTGATGACATCTTCCGCATCTGCCGGCAACGGCACTTCGATACCCGTGACCGGGTCAAAAGCCTTGCCATCTTTGACGACAAAGACCTTCTCACCTTTAGTCTTGAGGGCATCGTCAGACATGGCCTGAATAAAGGCCACTGTCTTTTCATCCGCGTTGGCAGCGGCTTTGTTCAGCGCCTCAACGCGCGCCTCGGTCTCGCCGATAGCCATGCCCTTCACTTCGTCAGCCGTCAGGGCGTGGGCACTACCAGCCACTAGCAAGGTAGCAAATAAAAATGAATATCTAAACATCACAGCCTGTTGTCAGAGCCCTGAAAGCCCGAGTCAAAAACCCCGCCTCCACGCATGGAGGCGGGGGAACACAAGGCTTATTTCTTCACGGGTTCATCAGGCTTCTTGTCATTGCCCTCAATATACGGACTCCACGGCTTGGCCTTCACGGGGCCGGGGGTCTTCCACACCACATTGAACTGGCCGTCAGCCTTGATTTCGCCGATAAACACCGACTTCCACAGGTGATGGTTTTTCTCATCCATCTTCGATACGATGCCCGACGGTGCGTTGAAAGTCTGGCCAGCCATGGCTGCAATGACCTTGTCGGTATCGACAGACTTGGCTTTTTCAACTGCCTGCTTCCACATGTTGATGCCGATGTAGGTAGCTTCCATCGGGTCGTTAGTCAAAGGCTTGTCTGAACCAGGCAGTTTTTTGGCCTTGGCATAGGCTGACCATTTTTTAATGAACTCAGTGTTGGCCGGGCTCTTGATGGACTGGAAGTAGTTCCAGGCAGCAAGGTGACCCACAAGCGGCTTGGTGTCGACGCCGCGCAGTTCTTCTTCACCGACCGAGAACGCCACCACCGGCACATCTTTGGCTTTCAGGCCGGCGTTGCCGAGTTCTTTGTAGAACGGAACATTGGAGTCACCATTGATGGTCGACACAACAGCCGTCTTGCCGCCTTGCGAGAATTTCTTCACATCAGCAACAATGGTTTGATAATCAGAGTGACCGAACGGTGTGTATTTTTCGTCGATGTCCTTGTCTGCAACGCCCTTGGTCTTGAGGTAGGCGCGCAGAATTTTGTTGGTGGTGCGTGGGTAAACATAGTCGGTACCCAACAGAACCCAGCGCTTGGCACCGCCGCCAGCCTTGCTCATCAAATAATCAACCGCCGGAATGGCCTGCTGGTTAGGCGCTGCGCCGGTGTAGAAGACGTTTTTCGACAGCTCTTCACCCTCGTACTGCACGGGGTAAAACAGCAGGCCGTTCATTTCTTCAACCACTGGCAATACCGACTTGCGGGACACCGAGGTCCAGCAACCGAAGATGACCGAAACCTTGTCTTGTCCGAGCAACTGCTTGGTTTTTTCAGCGAACAGGGGCCAGTTGGAGGCCGGGTCAACAATCACGGGTTCCAGCTTTTTGCCGAGCACGCCACCCTTGGCATTGATCTCGTCAATCGCCATCAAAACAGTGTCTTTGAGCACCGTCTCTGAAATGGCCATGGTGCCCGACAGGCTGTGCAGGATGCCAACCTTGATGGTGCCGCCCGACTGGGCCAGGGCGGCTGCGCTCAGGCCTGTCAATGCGACGGCGGCCGTGAGCGCTTTAAGGGTAAAGCGTCGTGAATGAGTGCTTTGCATGTGTGCTTCTCCGGTGAGTCTTGAATAGGTTTGAATCGAATGTCGCTGCACACAAGCCGTCAAACAGGGCGCTTGAGGCTTTTATGCAGCGATGGACTGATTCTGGACAGCAGCGCGTCTTTGGCATATACGCCGGGTGGCGTATGCAGGACGATTCCTACACTGGCCTTGCAAGCATTAAGGCATCTGGCCATCCCCAAACAGGCCTGAAGCCGACACGCGCAAGCGCCTGCGTCAGCCCAGCACCTGGAAGTCAATAAACCCCCGCTCGACATTGGTCCCTACCAGCTTGACGTGAACCCTGTCGCCCACCTGCAGCGCGTCATGCCTCGACACGACCTTGCCTTCCGCCGGCGGCGAAAACACACGTACCCAGACGCCGTCGGGGCTGCTGCCAGTGACGATGGCGTCATAGCGCTGGCCAATATGTGACTCCAGCAGCAGCGCCGCCTCGGACTTACGCATGTGGCGCTCGACCTTCTGGGCCGCGTCCTCCTGCTGGGTGCAGTGAAGCGCCAGGCGGGCCAGTTCGCCGCCGCTGTAGGGCGGTGGTTTGCCGGCCAGTATGGCCTTGACCATGCGCTGGGTGATCAGGTCGGGAAAACGGCGGTTGGGGGCGGTGGCGTGCGTGTAATCACTCACGGCCAGGCCAAAATGCCCAATCGGCAGTCCGCCATGGGCCTCCACCACATATTCACCCCGGCCCATGAGCTTGACGACGACCAGCGACAGGTCGGGGAAACGCAGCGGGTCGGCCTTGCGGCGCTGGATGAGAAAAGCCTCCAGCGCCTTTGCATCGGGGGCGGGCGGCAGCGTCGTGCCGTACTCTGCGGCCAGCGCCACAATGCGCAGCCAGCGCTCGGGGGAGCGCACCACGCGCCGCAGCGACGCGCCACCTTTGGCGGCCAGGAAGCGCGCCGCACTGCCGTTAGCCGCAATCATGACCTCCTCGATCAGCTGGCGCGCGCGGTTTTGCACCTGTTCGGCAATCGCCACTACGCGCTCGCCTTCAAACACGGCGCGTGGCTGAAAGCTTTGCAGTTCCAGCGAGCCCTGCTCATGCCGCAGTGCACGCAGTTGCTGCGCCAGCGCATCCTGCGCGTGCAGCTGCGCATCCAGTCCAGGCACTTTCGCGGCCTTTGCCGGCAACGGGCCCTGACCCTCGATCCAGGCGCTGACGGCGTCGTAGGCCAGCTTGGCCTTGTTGCGCACCTTCGCCTTGTAAAGGGTGGCACTGGACAGTGTGGCGTCCGCCGCAAAAACCATTTCCGTGACCAGCGCCAGCCGATCCTCGCCCTCGTTGAGCGAGGTCAGGTCACAGGACAAGCGCTCTGGGAGCATGGGGAAAATTCGCGCCGAGGTGTAGACAGAGGTGGTGTTGATGCCGGCGTGGACATCGATCGCGCTGTCCTTTTTGACGATTGCATCGACATCGGCAATCGCCACCAGCATCCTGATGGCACCGCGGTCCTTGCCCTTCTGTAACAGCTCGCAAACGGTCAACTGGTCAAGGTCCCGCGAATCGTCATTGTCGATGGAACACCAGAGCATGTCCGTAAGGTCAGCGATGGTTTCATCCTCTCCACCTGCATCATCCACCGGTACGGCAGCGCCGCGTATGGCGGCCAGTTGGGTCATGGCCGCCGCCGTAAAGTCCGGCTGCAGCCCGCGCTCGGCCATCACGTGAGTGGCGATGCGGACCAGGTCGCTGCGGTTGTGGTTGTGATTTTTCATAGGTTCAATATACCTCGCACTGAAAGGCCGGTTAGGCCCCGCGCTTATGTAAAGCAGCGAAACACAATGCAAGACAACTGGCCGTATCGCGCTGTTTGATGTTCAATAGCACTATGTTCATTACCTGGCCGCCAGATGCGGCTCACGGAACCATGGTTAAACAAGCTGCCTCTATCACTTTCCCCTCTGTCCAGGCACGTGCCATGCACCTGAAACGCAAGCATCACTTCCAGCTATGGGCGACCATGCTCACCCTGACGGCAGCCACCGCCCTTTTTGCCATCAGGGCGCACGCGCAACCACTAGAACCTGCTGCAGCATCAAGGTCAGCGCCCGCCTTGATACAAAGCACAAACCCTGAAACGCCGACGATAGTGACAACGCCAAGCCCCGCTGTAGCCACTGCATCCGCCGTTCCAGCTGCCCGCAAATACGCTGCCCAGGACGTTGAGCGCGCCTTCAGCTTTCTGGACTCGAATCATGACGGCAAGATCAGCCGCGCCGAAGCGGCGGGTTTTAAAAACATCGCCAAGCACTTTGACGCAGCAGATGTCAACAAAGACAACTTTCTGTCAAAAAAAGAGTTTGACAATGCGTTGAACACGCCTTGAACGACGACAAATAGCACATACCAGAATGACCATGCGCATCCAGACGGTTTCGAAGCCCATTAGCCGCGTTTCACCCGTCCTGTTGCGATTTGCACCGCTTGTGCTGCTTGTACTGGTAGTTACTCAAAGCCAGCCCGCTGTTGCACAGTCCGCGTTCCATCCTGTCATTGGCACATGGAGCTGGTCGGGGTTTGCGGGCAAATGCGTTGAAACCTGGCAATACCGCAATGATGGGGTCATGCTGGCCACCAGCGGGGAAGCGGTTACCGAATGGCGTTACAGCATTGCGCCGCAAACCGGTGCATCAGGCTTTTACAGGCTGGCCCAGACTTCCGTGCGGCAAAACGGCAAAAAAGACTGCGCTGGAGATGTAGTTGACGAAGCAGGCACCGTGGCTACAGTTTTTCTGCAAATAAACCCCGCGCGAGACCGGCACATTGTCTGTAAAAACGAGTCCCTCGCCGAATGCTTCGGGCCGCTGAGCCGGGTTCAATAAATCAGCAAACCGCATTGCCATTCACCTCAGTGAGGTGCGATGCTGCTAGTGGTGTTCCGACAGTAATCCAGCAGTTCGTCCAGCTCGTTGGACTTGTCAAACACTGCGTCGGCGCCCAGCTCTGCACAGCGTTCGCGAATATCCTTTGTCGCATAGTTGGTTAGTACAACCACCTTTTGGTAATCCAGGCGGTTGCGGCAGTTCTTGAGCACACCAATTCCGCTACCCTCCTTCAGGAAGAGATCAACGATTGCGAGCTGCCAGTCGCCATCATTGGCCGCAAGCCAGCGACTGGCTTCAATTTCAGTTTCGGCAAAACCAACTACCTTGACGGGTGCGATTTCTTCCAGAGTTGCAACAAGGTTTTCGCGGATGGTTGCGCTGTCTTCGACAATATAGGTGATGAGTGCCATGGGGTGCTTTTTCTGCTTTTAAGTTGGTTGACTAAAAATAGCACAGCCTATGTCAAAGTACGTAGCTTCACGACTGTCACCTTTGTAGGAGAAAAGCCTGTGTAAAAATCGTGCGCAAAGCATCAATAAACCAAGGAGCCTTTTTATGTCCATTATTTTTCAATGTGCCGCCCGTTTGCTAAGCCTCGCTGCCCTGACGATAGCGCCACTTGCCTTGGCGCAGTCTGACGCTGCGCTGGCAGTATCAGCCAAAGAAGCAGGTGCGATCGTGACTAAAAGCGGGTTGGTGTACCGCTCACTGAAAGATGGTACCGGCAGCAGCCCCGCAGCCACTGACAAAGTGAAGGTTCACTACAAAGGCACCTTCCCCGACGGCAAGGAGTTTGACAGTTCCTACAAGCGCAATGAGCCGACAGAGTTTCCACTGAACCGCGTGATTGGCTGCTGGACAGAAGGCGTGCAGTTGATGAAAGTCGGCGGCAAAGCCAAGCTGACTTGCCCCGCATCGATTGCCTACGGCGAGCGCGGCGCTGGCGGCGTGATACCGCCCAACGCGACCCTGGTGTTTGAAGTGGAACTGCTGGCGATCAACGGCAAATAGGCCGCTGTCGAGATTCTGAAAAATCAGGGTCAGACTGGATTGGCAGCCTAATTTCTGGACTGGCGCGGGGGTCTGGTCGCCCCGGTCGATGGCCCAACCGCCGCTGTCATACCTGCATTCGATAGCCCAGATACGGCAATGCGGGTATCGATCAAGGGGCAATCGGTGCTGCTGCCAAACACCATGTGCCCACCCGGAAACACGGCAGGCAAGCGCTCGTGGATCTGGTAACTCATGTCAATCGGAGCGGCCATGTTGGAGTAAACCGGCTGGTTGGCCCGGTTGTAGACCGTGTAGCAAGCCATGGCTTGCGGCGCAGCCAGCAGTGCGGCAGCGAGCGCAAACAAAACCTGAAAAGCATGCTTGGCAGTTGTCATCTCGAACTCCTTGTTTTTTGCGCTGCGGGCCAGCGCATCAATGGCAGCATGATGGCACGACATCAGCCTGAAAACCTGCTGCGTCATGCCTAATTGAGGTAAAAATCGCCCTCAAGCGCTCAAAATGTCCGTTTTAGACTGCCAAAAGTAGCCACAGCCCAATGAATATGGGCGTGACCAGCTACTGAATCCATAGCAATGACTATTACGGTATGCCAACCCAGCCACCGCCCAAAGCCTGAATCAACGCTACCGCAGTGGTCTGCCTGTCGGCGCTAGCCTGGACCACAGCGCGTCTAGCGCTCAGGGCTGTGGTTTGTGCCGTGATGACTTCGGTATAGCTGACCTGGCCGCTGCGGTAGCGGTTAAGCACCTGCTGCTCGACCTGGTCTGCAGAAGTGGATGCTTGAAGCCGCAATGCCTGCTGGATTTGCAGCACGCGGGTAGCTGATAGCTGGTCTTCAACATCCCTGAAAGCCGCCAGCACCGTTTGCCGATAGCGCGCTATCGCCTGATCTTGCGCGGCCTGGGCACCGTCAACTCTGGCACCAGTAGCACCGGCATTAAAAACAATTTGCGCCGCCGACAAACCCAGCGACCACACGCTGGTGGCCGCGCTGAACAAGTCGGCCACGCGGCTGGCACCGGAGCCTGCTGAAGCATTGAGAATGATCTTCGGGTAGTAGGCGCTTTTGGCGATGCCGATCTGCTCGTTGGCTGCAGCTGCACGGCGCTCTGCACCGGCGATGTCGGGGCGGCGTTGTAGCAGGGTGGACGGTACGCCGACGGGTACGCTGGGCACCACAGGTTTGTGGTCGGCTATGGTGGGCAACGCGAAGTTGCCGGGTGCGTCGCCGACCAGCACAGCAATCGCGTGCTCAAACTGTGCGCGCTGACGCTGAAGGCCCGCTGCATCTGCCTGGCCGTTGGCCAGTTGCGTCTGGGCTTGCAATAAATCGGTCTTGGCAGCAACGCCGGCGGTGTAGCGGTTTTGAGTGATGTCCACTGCGCGCTGGTAACCGGCTATGGTGCTGCCCAGCAAGGCCGCTTGCGCATCAGATTGCCGCAGCGAAAAATAATTGACAGCCAGCTCACCCTGTGCTGACAGCCTTGCGGCTGCAAGGTCTGCGGCGCTGGCCTGCGCGCTGGCACTGGCCGCGTCCGCCACGCGACCCAGACGGCCCCATACATCAGGCTCCCAGGTACCACCCAGGCTGACCTGGTAGTTGTTGGCTGTGCGGCCAGCCGTGCCAAGTGCCACATCGCCCGCGCTGCGCGATCGCGCCTCCGATCCATTGAGTGAAACCGACGGGAACAGCCCGGCGCGCTGCTCGCGCACCAGTGCCCTGGCCTGCGCATACGCGCCCACTGCAACGGCGACATTTTGATTCGACACCTCAACGCGCGCAACCAACTGATTTAAAACCGGGTCTGCAAACAGCTCCCACCACGGGCCGCGATCCAGCGTGTCGGCTGGCGCAGCAGGTATCCAGTCGCCGGCCTCTTTGAAGGTGCCGATCTCTTGTGTGACTGGCTTTTGGTAATTGGGGCCGACGGCGCAAGCGCTAATCAGCAACACCAACACAGACGCCACACCCTTCATGGCGAAGCGTCGGGAATGGATGGAGTGTTTAAAAGTTGTCATCGGTTACCTCGGGGTTATTGGGTCAGACACCAAAAACCCCAAATGTTGTTCGCTCGCATTGCGGCGGCGCAACTTATCCATCAGCACATACACCACCGGCGTGGTCAGCAGCGTCAGTAACTGGCTGGCAATCAGCCCGCCAATGATCGCAATCCCCAGCGGCCTGCGCAGCTCTGCGCCATCGCCAAAACCAACCGCCAGGGGTAGCGCACCGAGTATGGCGGCCATTGTCGTCATGAGAATAGGCCTGAAGCGCAGCAGGCAAGCCTCACGCACGGCTTCTACTGCCGTGATGCCGCGCGCGCGCTCGGCGTCAATTGCAAAGTCGATGATGAGAATGGCGTTTTTCTTGACGATACCGATCAGCAAAAACACGCCAATCAAAGCGATGAGAGAAAAGTCGAGGTTAAAAATCAGCAGCGCCAGCACTGCACCCACACCCGCCGATGGCAGCGTCGATAACACCGTGACTGGATGCACCAGGCTTTCATACAAAATGCCGAGCACGATGTAAATCACCACCAGCGCGGCCAAAATAAGCAGTGGCTGCTGACTTTGCGAAGCCTGCGCATCGCGCGCCGTGCCTTGAAAGCTGCCGCGCACATTACTGGGCATGCCAATCTCGGCCTCGGCGCGCAACACCGCTGCCTGGCCATCAGCCAACGTAACGCCCTCATGCAGGTTATACGACACCGTGGTGGCCAGCTCACCGTCCTGGTGGTTGACTGACGATGCCTTCGGGCCTTCAGTAAATCGCGCAATCGTTGCCAGCGGCACCATGTTGGTCGCACTCGAACTGAGGGCTTGACCGGTAGACTGGTCGCGCAGCGCCGGGTTAACGATGTTGGTGACGGTAGATGACACCGCTGTGCTGTTAACGGTTGCCGCAACCGCCCTGACCGGCACATAAATATCTTTGAGCGACTCAGGGCTGCGAATAAAACGCGGCGCAATTTCCATCACCACTTTGTACTGGTTGATGTCGCTGTAAATCGTGGCCACCTGTCTTTGACCAAAACCGTTATACAGCGCGTTGTCGACATCGCGCAGGCTGATGCCCAAACGCGCGGCGCTGTCCTTGTCAACCGTCACCATCGTTTCGACGCCGTTTTCTTGCTGATCGGTATCCACATCGGTTAGCGCATCCTGCAGCTTCATTTGGTCAGACAGGCGAAGTGCCCACTTGCGCAGATCGGCCACGTTATCGCTTTTTAAGGTGTATTGATAAGTCGAGTTACTCGCCCGCCCGCCACCGCGCAAGTCTTGTACTGGGCTTAAAAAAAGTGCCACTCCAGTTACCTTGGCCAGTTGCGGACGCAGCCGCGCAATCACGGCCAGCGCTTTGACGGGCGGCTCACCTGCTTGGGTTCTTTGCGCAATGGGTTTGAGATTAACGAACATAAACCCGCCGCCTGGCCTGCCGCCGCCGGTAAAGCCCACCACGGTGGCCACCGCCGGGTCCGCGCGAACAATATCAATGATCTCTTTGAGTTTTCCCTGCGTGGCCTGGAACGAAATACTTTGGTCAGCCCGCAGACCGCCACTAATTTGCCCGGTGTCTTGCTGCGGAAAAAACCCTTTGGGGATTTTGACAAACAGATAAACATTCAGGCCGACCACAGCCACCAGTATCAGCATGATGAGGGCCTTGCTACCCAGCGCCCAGTCCAGGCTGACTTCATAGGCCCGGAGCGTGCGGTTAAATGCAACTTCAAAAAAACGTCCAATAAAAGACAAGCGACCGGCAGGTCCATTTTTTTGATGCGGCTTGAGTAGCCATGCACACATCATCGGCGTGGTCGTGAGCGAAATCACCAGCGATATCAAAACTGCAGCCGACAACGTGACCGCAAACTCACGGAACAAGCGCCCCACCTGCCCGCCCATGAACAGCAACGGAATAAACACCGCCACCAGCGACAGGCTGATGGACAACACCGTAAAGCCCACCTCGCGCGCGCCCAGCAGTGCGGCCTTGAACCGGTCCATACCCGCTTCAATGTGGCGACTGGTGTTTTCCAGCACCACGATCGCATCGTCGACCACAAAACCCGTGGCTACCGTGAGCGCCATCAGGCTCAGGTTATTGAGCGAAAAATCCAGCAGGTACATGACACTAAAAGTGCCCAGCAGTGACACGACGGTGGCTACTGCCGGAATAATGGTGGCACGCGCACTGCGCAAAAACGCGCTGACAACCAGTACCACCAGCACAATCGAAATGAGCAACGTGGTTTCAATCTCACGCAGCGAGGATCGTATGGAATTGGTGCTGTCAGATGCGACAGAAATTTTGATGTCTGACGGCAACTGGGCCTGCAGCTCTGGCAGCAAAGCGCGCACACCGTCAACCGCCTCGATCACATTCGCACCGGGCTGGCGACGCACCAGTACCACCACGGCCGGTTCACCGTTGAACAGGCCCAGTGTGTTGGTGTTTTCAACGCCGTCTATCACTTCGGCCACATCACCCAGTCGGACCGCAGCGCCGTTGCGCCAGGCGACCACCAGACCTACATAATCAGCCGCTTTGAGGCCACCCGTCGCGGTATTGGCACCGGAATAAATTTGCAGCTTTTGGCCTTTGCCGTCCGCGTTGTCTTCAATCGCACCCTTGGGCCGATTGGCGTTAGACGCTTGCAGGGCGGCACGCACGTCTTCCATGCTCACGCCGTAGCGGTTCAGGGCAAACGGAATCAGTTCAACCCGCACCGCAGGCAGCGAACCACCGCCCAGCTCCACATCACCCACGCCCGGCACCTGCGCAATTTTTTGCTGCAGCAGGTTAGACACCTGGTCATACATCTGCCCTGGTGATTTTGTTTTGGATGTCAGCGCCAGGATAAGAATCGGTGCGTCAGCCGGGTTGGCCTTGCGGTAGGTCGGGTTGCTGCGCAATGTGGAAGGCAGGTCTGCCCGCGTGGCGTTGATGGCGGCTTGCACCTCGCGCGCAGCGGCATCAATTTTACGATTCAGATCAAATTGCAGCGTGACACGGGTTGAACCGTTGCTGCTGCTGGATGTCATTTCATTCACGCCCGATATGACTCCCAAACGGCGCTCTAGCGGTGTGGCTACGCTGCTGGCCATGTTGTCAGGGCTGGCACCGGGGATGTTGGCGCTGACCGAGATGATGGGAAAGTCCACTTGCGGCAGCGGCGACACCGGCAACACAAAGAACGCGCCTATGCCAGACAGGGCCAGCCCTAACGTGAGCAGCACGGTGGCGACTGGCCTGCGAACAAAGGGCTCGGACAGGTTCATTTTTCGCCCCGAACCCGCTTGGCGAGCCGATCAAAACCCAGATAGATCACTGGCGTGGTGAACAGCGTCAACAGCTGGCTCACCACCAGGCCGCCAAAAATCGCCAGGCCCAAAGGCCTGCGCAGCTCTGCGCCTTCACCCCAGCCCAGCATCAGGGGCACAGCCGCAAACAGCGCCGCCAGTGTCGTCATCAAAATCGGCCTGAAGCGCAGCAGCGCGGCCTGGTGAATCGCGTCTTGTGCCGACTTGCCCTGATGGCGCTCTGCATCAATCGCAAAGTCGATCATCAGAATAGCGTTTTTCTTGACGATGCCAATCAGCAAAATAATGCCAATGATGCCGATCACGCCGAGGTCTGAGCCACTCAGCATCAGCGCCAGCAAGGCGCCCACTCCCGCCGATGGCAGGGTTGAAAGAATCGTCAGGGGGTGGATGTAGCTTTCATACAGCACACCCAGCACGATGTACACACACACCACGGCCGCCAAAATGAGCCACAACTGGTTTGAAAGTGACGACTGGTAGGCGCCTGCTGCTCCTAAAAAAGTCATGCTCACACTCGCCGGCATGGCGATGTCTTTGGCCGCTTGCCTGATGCCATCCACCGCCTTGCCGAGCGACACCCCGGCGGCGGTATCAAACCCCAGCGTGGTGGCGGGGTACTGCGCAACCCGCGTGACCTGCAATGGCGCAGGCCGCTCGGTGATGGTGGCAAATGCTGAAAGCGGTGTGGTGCTGCCAGAGCCCGTTTTAAGTTGCAGGTTGCCTAGCGATGCGATGGTGTTCAGCTGGTTCGGCATGGCCTCCAGAATGACGCGGTACTGGTTGGTCTCGGTAAAAATAGTAGACACAATGCGCTGGCCAAACGAGCTGTAGAGCGCGTCGTCAATTGACGAGGTGGTGATGCCTAATCGTGACGCGGTGTCGCGGTCTACCGAGATGTAGGCCGAAGGGCCGCTTGAGCCTGCATCAGACGACACATTGCGCAGGCTGCTTGACAGCTTCATTTGCGCAGCCAGTTTGTTGGCCCACTGCGTAACCACTTTGTCGTCAGCGCCTTCAATCGACAAGCGAAACTGCGTGGGGCCGGTTTCAGCGTCAATCGTCAAATCTTGCGTCGGCTGCAAATACAGCGTCACGCCAGCGATTTTGCCGACGCGCTCACGCAACCTGTCCATGGTTTCATCCTGACTGCCAGAGCGTTTGCTTTTCAGGTTAATCAGCATGCGGCCCGTATGCAACATGGTGTTGTTAGCGGCGTCCACGCCGATGAAGGATGACAGCGTTTCAACGTCAGCATCTTCAAGAATGGCCTTGGCAGCGGCTTGCTGCAGCTCGGACATGCGGGCATACGAAACCGACTGCGCCACCTCAATGCGCGCCTGCAACTGGCCGGTGTCTTGTGTGGGGAACAAGCCCTTGGGTATCAGCACATAAAGCAGCACCGTCAGCAGCAGCGTCGCCAGCGCCACCAGCAGCGTCAGCCCCTGGCGCTTGAGTACCCAGCCGAGTGCGCCGTCATAGCGCTGCATGACATTGCCGAAGAATTGTTCCAGTTTGCCGCTCGTCGTATCGCTGGATTTTTGTTCTGGTTTTTTCAGCCAGCGTGCCGCCATCATGGGCACAAGCGTTAACGACACCACCGCCGATATCAAAATCGTAATCGCCAGCGTGATGGCAAATTCCCTGAACAATCGGCCCACCACATCACCCATAAACAGCAGCGGAATCAGCACCGCAATCAGCGACACCGTGAGCGAAATAATCGTAAATCCAATCTGCGCCGCGCCCTTGATCGCTGCAGCCATGGGTGCCTCGCCCTCTTCGATGTAGCGCGAAATGTTTTCAATCATCACAATCGCGTCGTCGACCACAAAGCCGGTGGCAATGGTGAGTGCCATCAGGCTTAAATTGTTCAGGCTGTAACCCAGCAAGTACATCGCGCCGCAAGTACCTATGAGCGAAATCGGCACCGCCAGGCTGGCGATAACCGTGGCCCGCAGACTGCGTAAAATCGCAAATATCACCAGCACCACCAGCAGTACGGCCAGTGCCAGCTCAATCTCGACATGCATCACTGATGCGCGTATGCCGGTGGTGCGGTCACTGAGGACTTCAACTTTGAGGGCAATCGGCAAACCCGCTTGCAGTTCAGGCAAGCGGGCTTTGATCGCATCAACCGTTGCAATCACGTTCGCACCGGGCTGGCGCTGCACGTTCAAAATAATTGCAGGTGTCAGTTGACTCAAGCTGCGGCTGGTATTTGCGCTACTTTGCTCGGTAGTCGATGTATTCACACCCCGCCACGCACCGAGCTTGGTGTTTTCAGCGCCATCAATCACCTGCGCCACATCGCTCAAGCGAATGGCCGCGCCGTTGCGGTAGGCAATGATGAGGTTTTTATAGTCAGCCGCCTGCGCGAGCTGGTCGTTGGCGTTGATGGTGTAGGCGCGGGTTGGGCCGTCAATGCTGCCTTTGGCGGCGTTCGCGTTCGCTGCCGTGATGGCTGTGCGCAGCGTATCAAGCCCGAGGCCATACGATGCCAGGGCGCGCGTGTCGGCCTGTATGCGCACCGCAGGCCGCTGGCCGCCACTGAGGGTCACCAGGCCCACGCCGTTGACCTGGCTGATCTTGAGAGCCAGCCGCGTGTTGACCAGGTTTTGCACCTCCGTCAAAGGCAAGGTGTCTGAGGTGATCGCCAGCGTTAAAACCGGTGCATCAGCCGGATTGACTTTGGCGTATACAGGTGGTGCGGGCAAGTCAGCGGGCAGCAGCGATCCCCCGGCGTTGATCGCAGCTTGCACTTGCTGTTCAGCCACATCCAGTGCCAGACCCAAACCAAATTGCAGGGTGATGATGGACACCCCCGCCGCGCTGGTTGAGCTGAGGCGACTAAGGCCCGGCATTTGCCCAAACTGCCGCTCCAGCGGGGCGCTAACCGTT
>JBBRQQ010000031.1:0-33499 GCA_038226155.1 Burkholderiales bacterium | reverse complement strand
AGCTGCGTTCCGAGAGCTGGGTTAGTAGGCGTTTGGGCAATGCGCGAGAGCTTGCGTTCGAGGACTTGCATGGGGACTCCATTGATTTAATGAAGCTCCATTGAAAGCCTTTGAACAACCAGATACGCTTTGCACCCTGTCATATCTGACAGGGTGTATGCCTATACAGTCGTATTGAAGGCAAAAAAGAATGCTAACCATCTACAAAGATGCTGCTCTCAGGCAATTCCTGTGTTGTTTACTTACACATTAGTGTGACGAAAGCTTTCACACCGCCGAATTGTCATCCCTGCTGCCATGGCAAGCCATGCAAGCGCCAGCCGCCTTTGTGGCCGCGTTGCGCCTGGCTGTCGGGGTCGCCCTCAAAACCCTCGAGGATGTTGTAGGCCTCCAGCCCCAGCGCAGTGGCGCACTTGGCAGCCGCAATCGAGCGGACACCGCTGCGGCACAACAGCACAACTTTTTTACCCTCTGGCACGGCAGCCTTGAGGCCTTCCTCAAACGACAGGTTCATCGCCATGCCAGGCCACTGCTTCCAGGCCAGCGCTACTGAGCCGGGGATGAACCCCACCCATTCGCGCTCGGCCTCGGTGCGAACATCTACAAGCACTGCAATGCCTGCCTGCCACCATTGACAGGCCAGTTGCGGCGACACATCACCCGCATAGCCGTCAGCAGGCTGTGGTTTTAAATGCTCAGGATTTACTGCATCTGAGCCGTTTGGGAAAGTTGGGGTGTAAGGGTTCATGGTGCTGCAAATTTTGCCACTGGCCGCGCGACGCGGGTTTATGCTGCACCCAGCATATTGAAAATCAACCCTCGCAGCACCATGGCCAATACAACTGAAAAGACTGACTCCAAATCCATCGCCAGACTGATCGCACTTTGGCAGCCACCGACCACGGCCATTGACGACAAAAAACCGAAGAACAAGCCCTGCACCATGGCCGATTTTGACTCGTCAGCAAAGCCGTTTTCCACGGGTGACAAACAAAAGGACAAGGAGGCTGTTGATGCACTGGCCAGCGAGCTTGATGTGCTGCAAAACCTGTTCTATGCCGACAAGCGCTACAAGCTGCTGGTCATACTGCAAGGGACGGACACTTCAGGAAAAGACGGCACGCTGCGCGGCGTTTTTAACCGCATGACTCCGCTGGGAGTTCAGACCGTCGGCTGGAAAGCGCCCAGCGAAGACGAACGCGCACACGACTACCTGCGGCGCATTCACCAGCAAATGCCAGGGGCTGGTGAGATCATGCTATTTAACCGCAGCCACTACGAGGATGTGCTGGTGCCGCCGGTCAACAAGTGGATCACGCCAGAGCAAACTGCAGAGCGCTTTGCCCAGATCAATGACTTTGAGCGCATGCTGACCGAAAACGGCACGGTGGTGCTCAAGTTCATGCTGCACATCAGCTTTGACGAGCAACGCATACGCCTGCAGGAGCGGATTGACGATGAAACCAAACATTGGAAGTTTGCTATGGGCGACCTGGACGCACGCAAGCAGTGGAAGCCTTATCAAAAGGCTTATGCAGACTTGCTGAACGCCACCAGCACGCCATGGGCACCGTGGACGGTGGTACCCGCCAACTCGAAAACGCATCGCAATTTAATGATCGCGACGCTGATCAAGCAGGCCTTAGTCAAGCTCGACTTGCGCTACCCACCAGCAGACCCTGCGCTCAAGGGGTTAAAGGTGGTTTGAAGGTCCTTTAAGCCGGTCAGCCGCTCAATATTCAGTGCCCGCCGCCCAGGTAAGCCGCTTTGACCGCCGGGTCATCACGCAGCTTGGCCGCATCGCCGTGAACTGAAATACGTCCGTTCTCAAGCACATAGCCATAGTCGGCCACCTTGAGCGCAGCAGCGGCAAACTGCTCCACCAGCAACATGGTCACACCGCGCGATTTCAAATCGCCGATGATGCGGAAAACCTCTTCAACCAGGATGGGCGCCAAGCCCATGGAGGGCTCGTCCAGCAATACGATCTCGGGGTTCAACATCACCGCGCGCGCCATGGCCAGCATTTGCTGCTCACCGCCAGACAGCGTGCCAGCCAGTTGCGCGCGGCGCTCCTTGAGGCGCGGAAAGAGATCCATTGCGCGTTCAAGGTCGCCCTGCACATCGCCCTTGGGGCGGCTGCCCGTCAAACGGGGGAAAGCGCCCAAAATCAAATTGTCGGTCACTGTCATGGTGGCAAAAACGCGGCGGCCTTCTGGCGAGTGCGCCAGACCCTGCTTGGCTATCGCATAAGACTCCAGCCCATCGATGCGCTTACCGTGCAGATTGATCTCGCCTGCTGTGGGTTTAATCATGCCCGACACAGCCCGCATGGTGGTGGTTTTACCCGCACCGTTCGAGCCGATCAAGGTCACGACCTTGCCTTTTGGCACCTCGATTGAAATGCCGTGCAAGACCTGCACTTTGCCGTAACCGGCTTCCAGATTTTTAATGCTCAACATTTGCAGTTACCTTTTTAAGCAGCGGTACCACCGAGGTACGCCTCGATAACTTTTTCATCAGCCTGCACATCGGCAGGCTTGCCTTCAGCGATTTTTTGACCAAAGTCAAGCACCGAGACCTGGTCGCAAATGCTCATCACGACGTCCATGTGGTGCTCAATCAAAATCACCGTAATGCCATGGTCGCGAATTTTACGGATGATGGTGATCAGCTCCTTGATGTCGGGCGCCGTCAGTCCGGCCGCGGGCTCGTCCAGCAGCAACAGTTGCGGGTCAAGCGCCAGTGCGCGTGCAATCTCGAGCAAGCGCTGCTTTCCGTAAGGCAGGTTGCGCGCTTCTTCTTGTGCAAGGCTACTCAAGCCGACAAAATTGAGCAAGCCCAAACCACGTTCAGCGGCAGCCTTTTCTTCTCGGCTGTAGCGCGGCGTGTGCAGTGCCACATCAACGATGTTGCTGTTAAACGTGTGGTGCAAACCCACCTGCACGTTTTGCAGAGCCGTCATTTCACCAAACAGTTGCACGTTCTGGAAGGTGCGCGCAATGCCCGACAAAGCGATGTCAGCCGATGTACGCCCAACGACCGACCGACCGGCAAATTCAATGCTGCCAGCCGTAGGTACGTAAATGCCGGTCAGCACATTCATCATCGTGCTTTTTCCAGAACCGTTCGGGCCGATCAAGCCGTGAATGGTGCCGCGTTTGACCCGCAAGTCTACGTTGTTGATCGCCTTGAGGCCACCAAACTGCATCAGCACGCCCTGGCCGACCAGCAGGTCATGGCCAGCTTCGCTAGCGCCCGCTTTGGCCGCCACCATCACGGCATCCTTGCCGCTGTCAACTACTTCAACAGCGTTGCCAGCACTCATGGTTTTGCGTACAAACAGGCTGCGCGCAAAACCGACAATGCCGTCTTGCAGGTAGTACACAACAAACAGAATCATCAAGCCGAAAATGCTCAAGCGCCAGTCTGTGATGGACTGCAACCAGAAGGCAAAGCCAGCCAGGGCAATCGTGCCAACTACCGGGATCGCCATTGCTTTAGGTGTGGTCATTTTTTTGACGATGCCCACAACAGCACCGATCGTCATTAACACCGCCAGCGTTGAGGCGACGATGCGGAACATCTCCAGGTCGTCAAGCAGCTTGGGCAGTATCACGATGATGGCGGCACCCAGCAGCGCACCTGAGCGCGTCTTGCGGCCGCCCATGATGACAGCAAGCAGAAACAAGACTGTCAACTCAAAGTTGTAGGTATTGGGCGAAATATATTGCTCTGAATACGCATACAGGCAGCCCGACAAACCTGCAAAACCAGCGCTGATCACGAACGCATAAACCTTGTAACGATAGACCGACACGCCCATACAGTCAGATGCCACCGGGCTGCCACGCAGCGCTTCAAAAGCCCGGCCAAGCTGGGACTTGAGAATACGGTCAACCACGATAAGTGACAACACCATCAGTGCAAACACCAGCCAGTAAAAACCATGCTCGGTCAGTTGCTGACCCGCGATAGACGGCTTGGGGATTTTGATGCCGAGGGGGCCTTCGGTGAGAAAGGTCATCTCGTTAATCAGTATCTGGATGATGGTGCCAAATGCCAGTGTCACCATCGCCAGGTAAGGCCCCGTGACGCGCAGCGCGGGCAAAGCCAATATGGCACCGAAGGCTGCCGTCACGCCAATGCTGGCCGGAATGATTAACCACAACGGCGCGCCCAGTTTTAAAAACAGCACGCCTGCCGTATAAGAACCCACACCGAACAAACCAGCATGCCCCAGCGACACCTGGCCGGTGTAGCCGACCACAATATCAAGGCCATACAACAAGATCGTATAAATCATGATGGTGCCGAGCATGTGGATGTAATAGGGGTTGTCAATATACAGCGGCGCGGCTCCCATCAATGCCAATCCGATGATGGCCGCGATTAACGTCTTACGATTCATCTTCAAACTTTCTTAATCGCTGATTTACCAAACAAGCCCGCAGGCTTGAACGCCAGCACCAGCAGCAGCAGCACTAGGCCGGGTACATCCTTGTAGCCGGTAGAAATATAAAAACCAGTGGTAGTTTCGGCCACGCCCAAAATAATACCGCCCACAATAATGCCCATGCCGCTAGTCAAACCGCCAATGATGGCGACGGCAAACGCTTTGAGACCAAGCACTGCGCCCATGGTGGCGCCGGTCAGTGTCAGCGGCGCAATCAAAGCACCCGCAAAGCCTGCGGTGGCTGAGGACAGCGCATATGAGAAGGTAATGACCAGGCCAGTGTTGATGCCCATCAGTTTGGCAGCATCGCGATCGTTGAACGTGGCGACAACGGCCTTGCCGTAAATCGTTTTGCGGTTAAAAAACTCAACTGCCAGCATCATCAGTACAGCGCCGACCACTACCAAAATCTCCATAGGCAACACGTTGGCTCCGAACACCTTGATCGGTGCTTCAGGTAGCGGCGATGGAAACCTCAGGTCATCGCGGCCCCATATGTTTTCAGCTACATTTTTGAAAATGATGCCCAACGCAATAGTGGACATGATCCAGCCGAATTCACTTTTGATTTTGAGAGCTGGACGTACGCCAATGCGCTCTACCAGGCCACCCTGAAACAGCCCGAACACAATGACCAATGGCAGCATGAGCCAATAGTTGACCCCCATGTTCACCAGCGTCAGCCCGACCATGGCACCCAGCATGAGCGCATCGCCCTGTCCAAAATTAAGCGTATCCGACGTTTGAAATGTCAATTGATAGCCGAACGCAATAACGGCATAAATCATGCCTAGCGCAATGCCGCTGTAGATCAGTTGTAGCAGGATTTCCATGGGGCAAGTTTCCGAAAAATTAAAAAAACACCGCGCTGGCCGTGATGGCAAGCGCGGTGCTGTGGCTCAAAAATTCAAACCGTGAGAACAACTCGCAGATTATTTTTTAATCCGAACTTCTGAGGCCTTCTTCTGGTCATCAGGGTATGCGTACACCACTTTTTGACCCTTGACTTCACCAAACACGGGAATGTTGGCGGTGATCGCTTCGTGGTCGGTTGCAGTGAACGGCTTGTTGTAAGTGGTTACAACACCTACCACCGGGGTCTTCAGGTTCTCCAGGGCCTCGCGGATTTTAGGGCCATCAGTTGAATTGGCCTGCTTGATGGCTGCTGCCAACAAATAGATGGAGTCATATCCCTGAGCAGCCGATACGGGCGAATCAATACGCGCGTTTTTTGGGTTGAAAGTTTTCAGGTAGTTGATGATGAAAGCCTGGCGCTTGGGCGTAGTCGGCTCTTGAATAAAGGTTTGCGGCATACGCGCACCTTCACCGCCAGGGCCGGCGTTGTCAATGTAGTTAGCCATAGACAGCGTCCAGCTGCCAATCATAGGCACCTTCCAGCCCAGTTTGGTCATGCCATTAGCGATTTGTGCCAGCTCAGGGCCAATGCCGTAGGTCAACACAGCCTCAGCACCAGCGGCCTTGGCCTTGAGCAACTGGGCGGTCATGTCCACATCCTTGATGTTGAACTTCTCGACGGCTACCGCCTTGATGCCCTTGGCTGCCAACGCTTTTTCGAGGTCATCCCGGCCAAGCTGCCCGTAGTTGGTCGAGTCGGCCAGGATGGCAACCTTTTTGTAACCGCGACGGGTAATCGCTTCTTCGACAATCATGGGCGCCTGGATGCTGTCATTCGCTGCATTGCGGAAGATGTAGTTATCTTTTTGCTCCGGGAACTGCTTGGTCACGAGGGAGCCCGTGGCCACGTTGTTCATAACCGGGATTTTGGCTTCCTGGAAAAAGCGCTGTGATGCAAGTGCCACGCCGGTGTTGATGTAGCCAACCGCTGCAGTGACTTTTTCTTTGCTGATGAGCTCTTGTGCAATTTGAACACCACGCTCGTTTTTGGCTTCGTCGTCACGTTCAACGATCAGCAGCTGACGACCCATCACGCCACCGGCTTTGTTGATTTCGTCCACAGCCAGCTTGACGCCGTCACGCATACTCACACCCATGGACGACGAGCCGCCCGTGAAAGGGCCAGTTACGCCAATCTTGATCGGGTCGGCGGCCACAGCCAAACCGGCCATGCTGAATACGGCCGAGGCGATAGCAGCTTGTGCTGCCAGTTTTGCAAAACGAATGTTCATTGGGTAGTCTCCAGGGTTGATAAAAAACGTCGCACGATGCCGGGCAATGTTGAGCAAATTCTCAAAGCACGCCATTTCAGGTCTTGATGCCTGATGGCAGCCCACTAATCTATCCTAGTTACAAGAAATTTGCCTCAGTGTTTTCAGCAAACCGACAGGAATGTCAGCGCCCACCGCATGAAGATTTTTTACGCGGCTATCAAAAATATTTCATCCACACTCTAACGGCGAGACAGATTGCAATAAATTTTTGGCTATGCAGGGGTTAACCCGTAATTCACTGCTCTCGGTAGATTCATTGACTTGACGTTTACGTAAACGTAAGATGGAAGGCTTAGGGTGCGGCCTTGCACCTGTTTGCTGCCCCCCGCCAAAGCCACATTCCAGGAAAACCCATGACCGATCTCTCCGCAGAATACAAGGCGCTTGCCAGCTACCGTCCGACGCACAAGGTGCGCTTTGTCACCGCCGCGTCTCTTTTTGACGGGCACGATGCGGCCATCAACATCATGCGGCGCATCCTGCAAAGCATGGGGGCAGAGGTTATTCATCTGGGGCACAACCGCAGCGTTGATGAAGTGGTCACCGCAGCCTTGCAGGAAGACGTGCAGGGCATCGCCATCAGCTCCTACCAGGGCGGGCATGTCGAGTATTTCAAGTACATGGTCGATTTGCTGAAAAGCCGTGGCGGCGAACATATTCAGGTGTTTGGTGGTGGCGGTGGCGTGATCGTGCCGCCTGAAATCCGCGAACTGCATGCCTACGGCGTAACGCGGATCTACAGCCCTGAAGACGGCCAGAAAATGGGCCTGGCCGGCATGATTGGCGAGATGGTGATGCGTTGCGACAAGGATCTGACAGGCTTTGCGCCCAAGGACATTAAGGCCATCGAAGGCCATGGCGAAATGGCCTGGCGGGCACTGGCGCAACTCATCACCGCATTTGAGAACGATACGGTCAAGGCGGCCACAGCTGAGCAAATACGGGCGCAAGCAGCTATCAAAAAGATACCAGTTATAGGTATTACTGGCACCGGTGGCGCGGGTAAGTCATCACTCACTGACGAACTGATTCGGCGTTTGCGGCTTGACCAGAACGACCAGCTGCGCGTAGCGGTTATCAGCATTGACCCGTCGCGTCGCAAAAGCGGTGGCGCGCTGCTAGGCGACCGCATACGCATGAACGCGATTAATCCGTGGTCTGCTGGTCAAAGAGTTTTCATGCGGTCATTGGCTACCCGCGAATTCGGTAGCGAGATCAGCAAAGCCCTGCCCGACGTGATTGCCGCCTGCAAGTGCGCAGGCTTTGATTTGATCGTGGTCGAAACCTCCGGCATTGGCCAGGGCGATGCGGCCATCGTGCCGCATGTCGATGTACCCATGTACGTGATGACACCTGAGTTTGGCGCTGCCAGCCAGCTGGAAAAAATCGACATGCTGGACTTTGCCGAATTCATCGCCATCAACAAGTTCGACCGCAAAGGCTCGCTTGACGCATTGCGCGACGTGGCCAAGCAGGTACAACGCAACAAGGAGGCCTGGGGTACGCCGACCGAGAAGATGCCGGTGTTCGGCACCATGGCCGCGCGCTTTAATGATGACGGCGTAACAGCGCTTTACCAATCGCTCAAGGTCCGGCTTGTAGAGCTGGGCCTCAAACTCGGAGATGGTGTCCTGCCAACAGTCAATGTGCGCCACAGCACCAACCAGACACCCGTGGTTCCTGCGGCCCGCACGCGTTACCTGGCCGAGATCAGCGACACCGTGCGCGGCTACAAAAAGCGCGCACGCGCACAAGCGCAACTGGCGCGTGAAGTGCAGCAACTCAAGGCAGCCGCCGCCATGCTCAAGGAAGGCAAACCCGATCGTGCGCCCGCAGCTGAAGCTGCTCTCGACCTGGCTGGCCATCGCAAGGCCCGCATGGATACAGACGCACGCGCCCTGCTCACCCAGTGGCCCGACATGCAAGCAGCCTATGCCGGCGATGAATACGTCGTAAAAATTCGCGATAAGGAAATCCGCACTGCACTGACCACCAAGTCGCTTTCAGGCACCACCATACGCAAGGTCGCCCTGCCTCAATACGAAGACCACGGCGAAATTTTGAAGTGGCTGATGCTGGACAACGTGCCCGGCAGTTACCCCTACACCGCCGGCACCTTTGCCTTCAAGCGCGAAGGCGAAGACCCGACCCGCATGTTCGCTGGCGAGGGCGACCCGTTCCGCACCAATACGCGCTTCAAGCTGCTCAGCGAAGGCATGGCCGCCAAGCGACTGTCCACCGCATTTGACTCAGTCACGCTATATGGCAATGACCCAGGCTTACGGCCTGACATCTACGGCAAGGTGGGTAACTCCGGCGTGTCCATTGCCACACTCGACGACATGAAGGTGCTGTACGACGGTTTTGATTTGTGCAACCCGAGCACCTCGGTCAGCATGACGATCAACGGCCCTGCGCCCAGCATATTGGCGATGTTCATGAACACCGCCATCGACCAGAACCTGGACAAGTTTAAAAAAGACAACAGCCGCGACCCGACACCCACAGAGGTTGAAAAAATCCGCGAATGGGTGCAGGAAAATGTGCGCGGCACAGTGCAGGCTGATATTTTGAAAGAAGACCAGGGTCAGAACACCTGTATCTTTTCGACCGAGTTCAGCCTGAAAGTCATGGGCGACATTGCCCAGTACTTTGTGCATAACCGGGTACGCAACTTCTATAGCGTGTCGATCAGCGGTTACCACATCGCCGAAGCCGGTGCCAATCCGATATCGCAGCTGGCCTTCACGCTGTCCAATGGTTTCACCTTCGTTGAAGCCTACCTGGCGCGCGGCATGCACATTGATGACTTTGCGCCCAATCTGTCGTTCTTCTTCAGCAACGGGATGGACCCCGAATACACCGTGATGGGCCGCGTCGCGCGCCGCATCTGGGCTGTGGCCATGAAGGAAAAATACGGTGCCAACGAGCGCAGCCAAAAGCTCAAGTACCACATTCAGACAAGTGGCCGGAGCCTGCATGCGCAAGAAATCCAGTTCAACGACATCCGCACCACGCTACAGGCGCTGATTGCGATTTACGACAACTGCAACAGCCTGCACACCAATGCGTTTGACGAAGCCATCACCACGCCGACCGAAGAGAGCGTGCGCCGCGCGATGGCGATACAGCTCATCATCAACCGCGAATGGGGTCTGGCCAAAAACGAGAACCCCACGCAAGGCGCCTTCATCATCGAAGAGCTGACCGAGCTGTTGGAGGAAGCCGTGCTGCAGGAGTTTGAACGCATCGCCGAGCGCGGCGGCGTGCTGGGCGCAATGGAAACCGGCTACCAGCGTGGCCGCATCCAGGACGAGTCCATGCACTACGAAATGCTCAAGCACACCGGCGAGCTGCCCATCATCGGCGTCAATACCTTCCGCAACCCGCACGGCGACGCTGTGCAGGATAAGCTGGAGCTGGCCCGCTCAACCGAAGAAGAAAAACAAAGTCAGCTCAGGAGGCTGAGCGACTTTCACCAGCGCCACGCCAGCGAATCACCCGCCATGCTCAAGCGCCTGCAGCAAGCCGTGATTGAAAACCTCAACGTGTTTGAAGTGCTGATGGACGCGGTGCGCGTTTGCTCACTCGGGCAGATTACCAATGCGCTATTTGAGGTGGGTGGCCAGTATCGGCGGAATATGTAGCCTGACGATCCGGGTCTGCTCCCTAAGCGCAAAGTTTGCGCTTAGGAAACTCGCAAATAAGGAATCACTTATTTCATGGCCTTGCGCACCACGACATGGTGCTTCAGGTGGCGATGACTCCGGTGCTTGCTAATCTTGTAAGCGGCAGGTGCAGTTTGCTGGACAACTACCGGGTGCGACTTTGCATACGCGGCATCGCGTTCTGCAACACGTCGAGCACCAAGTGCGCTGGCGTCTTGGGCAAAGCTGCTGACAGCGCAAACCGAGAGCAACAGGGCAATGGCATATGACTTTTTCATGATGTTTCCTTTGGTTGGATAAATACCTTGTTCTTTGTCAAGGTAGATATTTAACGCTAGCGAACATTGCGGCGATGACGCTCAAGCCTGGTTAAAAGGAACATTACCAAACAGATACATTCCTTCATCCAGTCGCCATGGGCATTGCTTGAGCAAAACTACTGCCAGCTACACGACTCTCGGCCAACTATCGAATACCTATGCTGCACACCTTTGGGTTAAGTCACACGGTCACCCATTTCGGATCGAGCGAGTGACAATGCCACCCATGCTTATGCCAGTTAACACTACGGAGATCGCAGCAAGCCGTGGTGTCTGGCTCATCCACTGCGACGGCAGCGCCTTTCCCAACCCCGGCAACATGGGGCTAGGCGCCATCATCACTGCACCTGATGGGACGCTGAACAAGCTTTCGTTGCCAGCAGCCGGAAAAGGCTGCAACAACGAGGCCGAAGCGCGGGCCATGATGGCGGCGGTACAACACGCAAAGCAACTGGGCGCGACCAGCGTGCGCGTTCACTCGGACAGCCGCGTTGTGGTGGACCAGTTGACGGGCGATGGCAGCCAGCCTATAGCGCGGCTGGATGCGCTGTTCACCGAACTAAAGGCACTGCTGGCAACTTTCGACGAGGCCACCGTGACATGGATACCGCAGCACCGCAACCACGAAGCTGACACACTGGCGCGCACAGCGGCAGGCCTGCGACCCAGGCCCGTGGCAAGGCCGGCAAAGGGCAAGGCGACCAGGCGCTGATGCCTGTTGCCTGACGGGTTGATCGGCCAATAAAAAAGCGCCTCAAAAGGCGCTTTTTACGTTCTGGAAGCCAAAACAGCCCGCGACGGACCTGGATCGAATCAGCCGCCCTTTTTAGGACGCTTGCCAGGGTTCTTTTTGCTGCGGGTAGAGGTGCCGCGCTCAAGGCTGACCTTCTGGCCACGGCCCGTGGTGGTGGTGAAGCCGTTAGGTGGAACGGGCTTGGGGGCGCAGATGTCGGCTTCGACTCTGATTTTCTTGGGCATGTGGAACTCCGGGTTTGAAAAAAGGCTTAACTCGTTATTTTAAGCCACTGCGTGATGAATGACCGAGGAGCAGCACTTTATCAACTCAGCGATTGCAGGGGCAAATTCACCAGCAAATTCTGCGGCTTGAGCTTGACCACGCCGTCGGCGTTCATCATCAGGCCAAGGTATACCGGCCTGCCCGACACGTCGGCACGCATCTCGCGCGGGTCGGCAAAGTCGAGCCGGAAAAGGCTGACCAGGCGCTGCGTACGTTCTGCCTCCACCTCTTTGCCTTCATACAAATCATTGAGCAGCGCCGTTGCGTCCACATCCAGCCCGATATGCCAGCGCCAGGCCTCGTCATCAACCTTTTGCAGCGGCTTGATGGTGACGGCGACACCCAGAAAATGCTGTACCCACTTTTGCAGCACACTGGCCAGCGCCTTGAGGCCTGAGCGCGCGCGCGTCATCGTAAAAACCAGACCGTGACTTAAATCGTTGCTCACCTCATGCGTGAAGTCGAGTAAAAACCGGTGCCTGCCCGCAGTCTGCCAGGCGGCAAAAAAGTCCGCCGCGTTATCGTCGGCCAGCACCTTCAGATGCAGGGCTGGCAACGGGGCCTTGGCCTCTGCCAGAAAACGCCCGATATCGCCCAGGCCGCCGGTTTCCTTGAGCATGTCCAGCGTGATCTGGTCGCCACTGTGTACCTGGCCGTCCTGCGTGCTGATGCGCTGGCTGCGGTACAACATGTCGGCAGCTCTCAGCTCGTAAGCGTCGTTGGAGTCATCCAGCAGATTGCCCAAAATGGCCTCGACCAGCAAGTCAATGAAAAGCGGCGGTATGTTGATGTTGCCCGTGCCGCTACGAGGGAACAGGCTCAAGTAATAAGCCTCCAGCGTGCCCGCAGCAAGCAGGGCATCGCGAAAACGCAAAAACAGGCTGTAGCTTTCGCGGGCATCGGCATCAATCAGTTTTGCGAGCGCATCAGCGCCCACCGCGCTGGCGGGTGCAGCCGTCAGCGCCGCGTGCAGCGCCAGCTCGGCCGGGCAGGACTCGGGCACAGGTGCCAGTTCAGGACGGAGGAGGAAAAGCCGCAGGTAGTCGTCAGTTGGCAGACACCAGCCCCGTGCATCGCGCCCTGAGTCGGCAGCGCCGACGCGAAGAAAGTTTTGCATGACCATCATCGTCGCACAACTGGAAAATCTCACGGTCAATCAAAGCTCCGGTGCTCTCATACGGCCAGCATTGAACCATAAATGCTACTTTTTTAATAGCTAGATACGCCCGTATTCAGGGCCTTCTGGCTATTTTCAACCCTTGAAAACGGCCTCAACCCAGGTTTTCAGGGCGTCGAAACCCAAATCAGCCTCTTGTCAGCTCCGATGGATACTCTGGCAGCCCGCAAAACTACCTAAGGGTCTAACCCGGTAGCCTGCCTGCGCCCTGATAGCTAGTATCACCAACTGTCTTCAGAGGGTGTCTTCCCGACAGCGTCTGTGGGCCTATTTTTTTCTTATCTGCCGGAGAGTTATTTTGTCAGCTGAGTCCATTCTTGAAACGCGCGGTCTGACCAAGGAATTCAAGGGTTTTGTTGCCGTCAACAACGTGGACCTCAAGGTTCAGCGCGGCCACATCCATGCACTGATTGGCCCTAACGGCGCCGGCAAAACCACTTTTTTCAACCTGCTGACGAAGTTTTTACACCCAACACGCGGCAGCATCGTGTTTAACGGGGTTGACATCACCTCCGAGCAGCCCGCGCAAACCGCGCGCCGCGGCATCGTGCGGTCATTCCAGATCTCTGCCGTCTTCCCACACATGACGGTGCTTGAAAACGTGCGTGCCGCCCTGCAGCGCAACCTCGGCACCTCGTTTCATTTCTGGAAAGCCGAAGACTCGCTTTTCCATCTGCATGAACGCGCCCGAGAACTGCTGGCTGCAGTTGACCTTGGCAACTTTGCCGACGAGATAACCGTCAACCTGCCCTATGGCCGCAAGCGAGCGCTGGAGCTGGCCACCACTTTGGCGCTGGAGCCCGAGCTGATGTTGCTCGACGAACCAACCCAAGGCATGGGCCATGAAGACGTGGATCGCGTGACGCAGCTGATTAAAAAGGTCTCCGTTGGTCGCACCATTTTGATGGTCGAGCACAACATGAATGTGGTCTCCAGCATTGCCGACCGCATCACGGTGCTGCAACGCGGAGCCATCATTGCCGACGGGCCGTATGCGGAAGTAGCAAAAAATCCATTAGTCATCGAAGCCTACATGGGCACCGCGAACACGGAATTGCAGGGCGCCCACTGATGACCAAAGAACTCCTGAAAATCGAAGACCTCCATGCCTGGTATGGCGAGTCGCACATCCTGCATGGCGTGAATCTCACGGTAAATGAAGGCGAAGTCGTCACATTACTGGGTCGTAACGGCGCCGGCCGCACCACCACCATGCGCGCCATCGTTGGGCTGACGGGTACGCGCAAAGGCTCCATCAAAATCAAAGGTGAAGAAGCCATCAAGCTGGCACCGCACAAGATCGCCCGCCTGGGCGTGGGCTATTGCCCTGAAGAGCGCGGCATTTTTGCCTCTCTAAGCGCTGAAGAAAACCTGATGCTGCCGCCCACTATCGCGCCGGGCGGCATGAGCGTTGAAGAAATTTATGCGATGTTCCCGAACCTGAAAGAGCGTGCCTCCAGTCCCGGCACGCGGCTGTCGGGGGGCGAGCAGCAAATGCTGGCTGTGGCGCGCATACTGCGCACCGGTGCGCGTCTGCTGCTGCTTGATGAAATCTCCGAAGGCCTGGCGCCCGTCATTGTGCAAAAGCTGGCCGAAATGATTTTGACGCTCAAGACCAGGGGCTACACCATCGTGCTGGTCGAACAGAACTTTCGCTTTGCCGCGCCACTGGCCGACCGTTTTTATGTCATGGAGCATGGCCGCATCGTCAAACAGTTTGCACAACATGAGCTAACTGCCAACATGGGCATGCTGCAAGAATATCTTGGGGTGTAATCAATCGCCGCTGTTATTTTTTACTCGCTTTTTTATTTGCTTTTTCGTTTGTTTTTTATTTTCCAGGAGACCTTCATGAAACTCAAAACCCTTGTTGCCGCCATGTCACTCGGCTTTATCGCCGCCGCGTCTGCACCCGTCCTGGCGCAGAACACTGGCCCGATAAAAATCGGCATCATCACCGACATGTCCAGCCTGTACGCCGACATCGACGGCCCAGCAGGTGCAGAAATGCTCAAGTGGGCCGTACAAGACTTTGGCGGCAAGGTACTGGGTCGACCGATTGAAGTGCTCTCCGCTGACCACCAAAACAAAGCCGATGTGGCTTCTTCCAAAGCCCGCGAGTGGATCGACAAGGACGGCCTGCAAATGCTGATAGGCGGCACCAACTCCGGCACCGCGCTGGCCATGTCCAAGGTTACAACCGAAAAGAAAAAGCCCTTCATCGCCATCGGTCCCGGTTCGGCTCGCCTGACCAATGAAGATTGCTCGCCCTACACCGTTCACTACGCTTATGACACGGTGTCGTTGTCCAAGGTGGCTGGCTCCGCTCTGGTTAAAGCCGGAAACAAGAGCTGGTTCTTCCTGACGGCTGACTATGCTTTTGGCTACTCGCTCGAAGGCGATGCCTCTAACGTGGTCAAGGCCAACGGCGGCACCGTGGTTGGCACCGTGCGCCACCCGCTCAACGCGTCTGATTTTTCGTCTTTCCTGCTGCAAGCCCAGTCCTCGAAGGCTCAAATTCTGGGTCTGGCCAACGCCGGCGGTGACTTCACAAATGCGATGAAGGCGGCCAAGGAATTCGGTATCACCAAAACCATGAAGGTTGCCGGCCTGCTGGTGTTCATCAACGACGTGCACAGTCTGGGCCTGGCCAACACGCAGGGCCTGCAACTGGCTGACAGCTGGTACTGGAACCAGGACGACGCATCACGCAAGTTTGCCAAACGCTTTTTTGAAAAATACAAACGCATGCCGTCAAGCTTGCAGGCTGCCGACTACTCGGCCACCACGCAGTATTTAAAAGCCGTACAAACGGCGGGCACCACCGACTCCGACAAAGTCATGAGCACGCTCAAGTCCATGAAAATTGACGACTTTTATAACAAGGGCCAGATCCGCGCCGATGGCCGCATGATTCACGACATGTATTTGTTTGAAGTCAAAAGCGCCAAAGACTCCATCACGCCATGGGACTACTACAAGACCATCGCCAAGGTTCCCGGCGAGCAGGCCTTCACGACGGTGGCCGAGTCCAAGTGCTCGCTGCTTAAAAAGTAATCGACAAGTCAATGCTGCTCGTCAAGGCCACTTGATGAGCAGCATTGAATAACTGCGCGCTGTATCAGTAGGTTCTTCAATGGAAATTTTCGGCATCCCTTTGCAAGCATTTTTAGGCCAGTTGATGCTGGGCCTGGTCAATGGCGCGTTTTACGCCATGTTGAGCCTGGGTTTGGCAGTGATTTTTGGCCTGCTCGGAATCGTGAACTTCGCGCATGGTGCGCTCTACATGCTGGGCGCGTTTGCCGCCTGGATCATGCTGGACAAATTTGGCATCAACTACTGGGCGGCGCTGATACTGGCACCGCTGGTGGTGGGCGCTTTGGGTGTGGTGATTGAGAGTTTTTTCCTCAAACACCTGTACAAGCTTGACCCGCTTTATGGTCTGCTGCTGACCTTTGGCTTGGCGCTGATCGCCGAAGGTATTTTCCGCGAACTTTATGGTGCATCGGGCCAGAACTACGACGTACCCGAGTTGCTGTCGGGTGCCACCAACCTCGGCTTCATGGTGCTGCCCAACTACCGTGCCTGGGTGGTGCTGGTGTCGCTTGGCGTTTGCCTAGGTACCTGGTATTTGATTGAGCGTACCCGGCTGGGCGCCTACCTGCGTGCAGGCACTGAAAACGCACCCCTGGTGCAGGCCTTTGGTGTCAACGTACCGTTGATGGTGATGCTTACCTATGGCGCAGGTGCTGCACTGGCGGCCCTTGCGGGCGTGCTGGCTGCGCCGATTATTCAGGTCAATCCGTTGATGGGTTCCAACCTCATCATTGTGGTGTTTGCCGTAGTGGTGATCGGCGGCATGGGCTCGATCCTGGGCTCTGTGATTACCGGTCTGGGCCTGGGCATTATTGAAGGCCTGACGCGCGTGTTTTACCCTGAGGCTTCCAACATTGTGGTGTTCGTCGTTATGGTGATTGTTTTGATGTTTCGGCCTGCCGGCCTGTTTGGTAAGGAAGCATGAAAATGACCACCTCCAACAAAATCACCCGCATCACCTACTTCGCCCTGCTGGCGTTCACGCTGGCCGCGCCCTTTTTGGGCCTGTACCCGGTGTTCATGATGAAGCTGCTGTGCTTCGCGCTTTTCGCCTGCGCCTTCAACCTGCTGCTGGGCTTTACCGGCTTGCTGTCTTTCGGTCATGCCGCGTTTTTTGGTTCTGCCGCCTACGTCACCGGATGGCTTATCAAGTCGCAAAACTGGACGCCCGAGCTGGGCCTGATAGCCGGTGCCGTCGCAGCCGGTTTGATCGGCCTGCTGGTTGGCGTGGTCGCCATCCGCAGGCAAGGTATTTACTTCGCGATGATCACGCTGGCGATTGCGCAGATGGTCTATTTTGTCTGCCTGCAGGCCAAGTTCACGGGCGGCGAAGACGGCCTGCAAGGCGTGCCGCGCGGCAAGCTGTTCGGCATGTTTTCGCTGGAGCCGGACATCTCGCTGTACTACCTTATCGTTGCGATTTTTGTGGCCTGCTTTTTATTCATATCACGCGTCGTGCATTCGCCGTTTGGCCAGGTGCTCAAAATGATTCGTGAAAACGAGCCGCGCGCCATTTCACTAGGCTACAACGTGGACCGCTACAAGCTGCTGGCCTTTGTGCTGTCGGCTGCACTGGCAGGGCTGGCGGGGTCCATGAAAACGCTTGTCATGGGTTTTGCCACGCTGACCGACGTGTACTGGGGTACTTCGGGTGAAGTGATACTGATGAGCCTGCTGGGCGGCGTCGGGACTTTCTTTGGGCCGGTGCTCGGTGCCGGTATTGTGATTTCGATGCAGAACCTGCTGGCCGACAAAGTGGGCTCATGGGTCAATGTCATCATTGGCGTGATCTTTGTGCTGTGCGTGCTGGCTTTCCGCAAAGGCCTGGTCGGCGAGTTGCTCGCCTTTCACGAGCGCAGGCGCAATACGGTGGCTGAAGCGGCCAAAGCCGCTTGATCACTAGCCTACGCGACAATTTTCCGACGGGCCGCCCCCAGGAAAATTAGCCCCCTCGGGGGGCAGCGCATTACACGAAGTGAAAAGCGTGGGGGCTCAAAATCCATCAGTCGACAAGGCGTAGCCCACATGCTGCGGCACCACCAGTAGCCCCTGGCTGTTAACGACAGCCTGAATACTGATGACGGGTTGCGCAGCATTGACGCTGCCGAAAATCGTGGCGAACGCAATGTCAGCCGCATCACGACCCGTCGCAAAGCGTACAAAACCCATCGGAATGGCCGTGCCCGACGGGTCAAAAATGTACCAGCGGTCGCCCAGAAAAACCTCTGCATAGGCATGAAAGTCCGGCGGTCCGAGGATGGGATCTGCGCCATAGTCCATGCCGCTGGCCATGCGGGCTGGCAGGTTGGCGGCCCGACATAGCGCAATCATCAGGTGCGCAAAGTCGCGGCACACGCCGACCCGCTCAATCAGAGTGTCCAGTGCAGAGGTATTGCTGTTGCTGGTGTTGCCCTGAAAAGTCACATGCTGCCCTACCCATTGGCAAATCGCATGGGCGCGGCTGTAGCCCAGAGGCAAGTGGCCAAACTCCTGGCTGGCGAAAGTGAGCAACCTGTCAGACTGGCAGTAACGGCTGGGGTAAAGATAGGGCAGAACATCGCCTGGCAGGTCTTGCGGACTTAACTCTGCAAGCTGGTCGGCTCTAGCCTCAAAATGCGTCAGCTCAACCACAGCGTTATAGCGCAGCGTGAACCGGCCGGCATCTGCATGCAAGCGCAAAAACCGGCTCTGCGTGGCAGGGTCGGTATAAGCGGTAGAGGCTACATTTGGGCTGAGTTGCAAGGACTCATAAACCACAAACTGGCGCGGCGTGTAGGCCGCCTGGATGTTGAAAATAAAGTCGCAGCCTGGCGTTTGCACGTCATAGCCAAGCTCCGTTGAAAATTCAAGTCTGACCATAGTGGTGTCGTCGTGTCTTTGCAAAATGATTGTGTGTAAAACACCTGTACGGCGTTTGCTTACGCATTAGACGTGCTTTGCAGGTCTCGATTTGCAACTGGCGAACTCGTCTGCAAAGATCTGCTCCAGCAGGCTGACAGTGCGCAAGGATAGCTGCCTACAAGCCTCGGCTATCCGTTTGTTGTCATGTCGAAAATAGCGGCGGCAATTTAAGGCCTGTCTCTGGATTAAGTGGCCATTTCCCCAAGTCGTTTCGCGAAGGTAATGCTTTTGCGCTGTAAACCGGCATCTGGATTCAAAACGGTAAAGTCCGGCCCTGATAGTCCACCAAATGCCCGCTATCCAGGGGCTGCAGCCCGGCCAAAACGCCCAGCAGTTCAGCCGCTGCGATTTCGGGTGCGCGAACATTCAGGCCAGTTTTTGAAAAAGGCTGGCTCAGCGCGGTAGCCACCGTACCGGGGTGAAGCGCCACACAAATGCTGTGCGGGTTGCGCCGCGTCAGCTCAATCGACGCAGTTTTTACCAACTGGTTGAGTGCCGCTTTGGATGCCCGATAGCCGTACCAGCCGCCCAGTGCGTTGTCGCCAATGCTGCCCACCCTGGCCGACACAAAACCCGCTACGCAGCGCCCGGTTTTAGGCAGCAGCGGCAAAAAATGCTTCATTACCAGCGCCGGGCCCAGCGTGTTGATTTGAAAGGCGTGCTGTAAATAGCCCGCATCCAGATGGCTCCAGCTGCGCTCGGGCTGGCCCTGTTCACCATGCAAAAACCCGGTCGCGACCACCAGCAAGCGCAGCGGCAAACTGTTTTGCCGCGACACACTGGCCACCTGTCGCGCGGCAGCGGCAATGCTGGCTTCGTCTGCATAGTCGAGTCGAATCTCGGTTTGCCTGCTGATACCGATGACCTGCGGGTAGCCGCCAGCTTGCTGCTCCAACTGCGCCAGCATGGCGGCGCCAAGCCCTCCGCTTGCGCCAATGACCACCGCGAGGCCGGGCATACTAGATGTTGATACGGGTGTGTTTTCAGTCATCAGTCAGGCTCAGGTATTTAAAAATGCTACAAATTTAATAGCTGCTCGCGCCCGTTTTTGTTGGGCTTACGGCCTTTTAGGCCTCAAATTGACCGCTTTTCAGCCTCTGCAGTGACTTTAGCGGCCTTTTTACGTTCAAACCGTAAAAACAGCAGCAGCGCAGTCCACATCAACACACCGGCCAGCATTGGCCACCACTCCAGCAACCAGTCTAGCCACGACTCTTCGCCCACCCCCGACCAGACCTCGACGCGCACGCGCTCGATACGCAAGTTTTTGGCGCTGAGCAGTTTAAGGCTGGGCAGGACATTCTGGTCAACTTTAAAATCCATCGGCTCTGAAGCAACCGCGATCTGCATCGGCAGGCCGGGGCGCGCATCGGGCACGTCCATGCCGGGAATAGCTCCTGGCTGGCCGTTCCACGACAGTTGCCAGCGCGCACCCAAATCGGTGGGTTCGATAGCCGAGCCCAACACCTTCACCACCAGTGTGTATGGCCCGCTGTGGCTACCCGCGCCAAAGGCGCTGCCAGACCAGGTATCGAGTGGGGTAAATGCTTCTTTGCTGTCAGGCGTTGCCGATACAGCGTGGCTTTGTATGGCCTCGAGTATTGCCGCGTTGTAGCGGTCGATCAAGGTAGCCGGTAGCTCGTACGACCTGACCATGTTTTGGCCGTAGCGCGAGGGTGTGGCTAGTGATGCGTCTTGCGCCTGCGCAGCAAAAGAGGCTATTGCCAGCGACGCACTGGCGCAAACAAAAAACTTTTGCAGCATTGCCTAGGCTTCGTCCATAAAGCGGACTTTGACGCTCTTGCCCTTGACCCCGCCGTTGGCGAGCTTTTGCCGGGCGCTACTTGCCGATACCCGCTCGACTGCCACATAGGTTGAAAACTCATTCACGTTGATCTTGCCGACTTGCTCCCGGGTGAATGGCGGCACGTTACCAGCGTCCCCCGTCAGCGCACCCAGCACATCGCCCGCACGAATTTTTTCCTTGCGGCCACCGACGATTTGCAGCGTGACCATGGGCGGCAGCAATGGGTCGTTGCTGGCGGGCGTTAACTCGGTCAGCTTGTGCCATTCGGACTCGGCCTTTTGCAGCACCTCGATTTTGCCGACGTAACCCATTTCGTCCATGCTGGCCAGGCTGATGGCCCAACCCTCTGCATCGGCACGGCCGGTACGGCCAATGCGGTGGATGTGCACCTCAGCATCGGGCGTAACGTCAACGTTAATCACCATCTCAAGCTGGTTGATATCGAGCCCGCGCGCGGCCACATCGGTTGCTACCAGCACCGAGCAGCTGCGATTTGAAAACTGCACCAGTACCTGGTCACGCTCGCGCTGCTCAAGCTCGCCAAACAGCGCCAACGCACTGAACCCCTGGCTTTTCAAATAAGCGACCAGCGCCCGGCACTGCGACTTGGTGTTGCAAAACGCCAGCGTGCTGACCGGGCGAAAGTGCATCAATACCTGCGCGACTGCGCCCAGGCGGGCCTCATCATGGTCGCTGTCGGGCACCTGGTACCAGCGCTGCTGGATTTTGGTTTTTTCATGTTGCGCCTGCACCGCGATGGTTTGCGGCGCCTTCATGAACTGTTGGCTCAGTTTGGCAATGCCTTCCGGGTAAGTGGCTGAAAACAGCAGCGTCTGGCGTTCCTTGGGGCACTGTTTGGCAACCGTGACGATGTCTTCGAAAAAACCCATATCCAGCATGCGGTCGGCTTCATCAAGTACCAGCGTGTTCATGGCCTCAAGTTTGAGATTACCGCGCGCCAGGTGGTCCATGATGCGGCCCGGCGTACCGACGACGATGTGTGCGCCGTTTTCCAGCGTTGCGGTTTGATTGCGCAGCGGCACGCCACCGCATAGCACCACCACCTTGACGTTTTCTTCAGCCCGCGCCAGGCGGCGGATTTCTGTGGCCACCTGGTCGGCCAGCTCGCGCGTCGGACACAGTACCATGGCCTGCACCGCAAAACGCCGCGCATTGAGGTTGGCCAGAAGCGCGATGCCAAAGGCCGCCGTTTTGCCGCTACCGGTTTTGGCCTGTGCAATCAGGTCTTTGCCGAGTAGTGCGACGGGCAGCGCCGCAGCTTGAATCGGCGTCATGCTGGTGTAACCAAGCTGCGTCAGGTTGGCCAGTACATGGGCAGGGAGCGAGAGTGCGCTGAAGTCGTTGGGCGATGAGGCAGGGGAAGTAGTCATTTTCTGATTATCGGTGCGGGCCATCCCAGGCCGTCCTGCATGATGCACGCGATGCCCTCATGGTGAAAAAGCTATCGTCTGGTGGTAAGGTCTGTCCCATATTTTGCGCAATGAGGAAACATGAACCATGCAGACTTTTGACTTTGACCTGTTCGTCATAGGCGGTGGCAGCGGCGGCGTGCGGGCTGGCCGCATGGCAGCCCAGCGTGGTGCACGCGTGGCACTGGCCGAGGTCGCCGACATGGGCGGCACTTGCGTCAACGTGGGCTGCATACCGAAAAAACTTTACAGCTATGCAGCGCACTACGCCGAGGCGTTTGAAGAGTCGCATGGCTTTGGCTGGGTGGGTGAGGCACCCAAGTTTGACTGGGCGGTACTCAAGCGCAATCGGGCGGCAGAGATTTCGCGCCTCAATGGTATTTACATTCAACTGTTAGACAACGCAGGCGTCAAAATTATCAAAGGCTGGGCGCGCCTGCTGGACGCGCAAACGGTAGAGGTCGGCAGTGAGAGATTCACCGCTAAAAACATTTTGATTTCTACTGGCGGCACCGCGCTTGTCCCCGCCGTGGAAGGCCACGAACACGTCGTGACCTCTGACCACATGTTTGACCTGAACCCCTTCCCCAGGCGCTTGCTGGTGGTGGGTGGCGGTTACATTGCCTGCGAGTTCGCCTCCATCTTCAAAGGGCTGGGCAGTGCGGTCACGCAGATACATCGGGGTGAGATGCTGCTAACCGGTTTTGACAACGACATACGCGGCTTTATCGCCAAAGAAATGAGCAAAACGGGTATTGACCTGCTGCTGAAAACAGAAGTCGAATCGATTACCAAAACGCCTGACGGCCTGGTCGTCAAGGTCAAGGGCAACGTACAAGACTTCACGGTAGACACGGTGCTGTACGCCACCGGACGCATTCCAAATGCGAGCGGGCTGGGGCTGGATGCTGCTGGCGTGGTGGTCAATGCCAAAGGCGCTGTCACTGTCAACGCGCACTACCAGACCTCTGTACCGTCGATCTATGCATTGGGCGACGTGACAGCACGCATGCAGCTCACGCCCGTGGCCACCGGCGAGGCCATGGTTCTGGTTGATCACCTGTTCGGCCCACCCACAGGCAAAAAGCCGCGCCACATGAGTTATGAGTTCATTCCCACCGCCGTATTCACCCACCCAAACATCGGCACCGTCGGTTTTTCAGAGGCCGAGGCGCGCAAGGAGTTCGGCAAGGTCACCGTGTACCGCAGCGACTTCATGGCGCTCAAACACACGTTGAGCGGCAGCACCGAACGCACGCTGATGAAGTTGCTGGTAGACGACGCAACCGACCGCGTTGTCGGCTTGCACATGGTGGGCGCCGATGCGGGCGAAATCGTTCAGGGCTTTGCAGTAGCCATGAAAGCTGGCGCAACCAAAGCGATTTTTGATAGCACCATTGGCATACACCCGACGATGGCAGAAGAATTTGTGACGATGCGGGAACCCGTGAAAAATTAATATGCCCTACCTCCCCAGCTTCATCGCCCCCACCCGCTATCTGGATGCCGCTGCCGCACTAGCCCAGGTGCGGATGATTTACGACCAGCAAATCGCCCACCTGCGCGAGGCCATGCAGCGCTATGTGGCCGGCGAGACCTTGCCCGGTCACGCGTATGAGGGAGCGCATGCGCATACGCGCATACGGGCCTGCTACCCGTTCGTGCGCATTCACACCGACACTGTGGCGCGTGCAATCCTCGACCCACTGGCAGCATCACAACTGAGCTACGGTTTTGTGGCTGGCCCTGGTCGCTTTGAAACCACACTGACGCGACCCGACCTGTATGGCGAGTACTACCTGGAGCAGTTCCGCCTGCTGCTGCAAAACCACAACGTAGATCTCGAGGTGGGCACCAGCACCCAGCCGATCCCTGTGCATTTTTCGTTTGCCGAGCATGACCACATAGAAGGCAACCTCAGCGCGGCGCGGCGCACACTGATGCGTGACGTGTTTGACCTGCCCGACCTGGCCGCCATGGACGACGGCATTGCCAACGGCACATTTGAGGCGGCACCTGGCGAGCCTCTACCGCTATCGCTGTTTACCGCTGCCCGGGTTGACTATTCGCTGCAACGCCTGCGACATTACACCGGCACATCGCCCGACTGGTTTCAAAACTTTGTGCTGTTTACCAATTACCAGTTTTATATCGATGAATTTGTGCGGCTGGGCCATGCGGCCATGCTTGATGCGAACAGCGAGTACACCTGCTTTGTCGAACCCGGCAACGTGGTCACACGCCGCATTGGTCTGGGGACTATTGCAGGCGATGAGCTGGGCACACCGCCACCGCGCTTGCCGCAGATGCCTGCGTATCACTTGATGCGCGCCGACCGCAGCGGTATCACGATGGTGAACATCGGTGTTGGCCCGGCCAACGCCAAGAACATCACCGACCACATCGCCGTGCTGCGGCCCCACGCCTGGGTCATGCTCGGCCACTGCGCTGGCCTGCGCAACAGCCAGCAACTGGGCGACTATGTGCTGGCCCACGGCTATGTCCGTGAAGACCATGTGCTGGACGAAGAACTCCCGCTTTGGGTGCCGATACCGGCGCTGGCCGAAATTCAAAAAGCACTTGAACAAGCCGTTGAAGATGTGACTGGTCTGGAGGGTCCGGCCCTGAAAAGCATCATGCGTACCGGCACGGTAGCCTCGACCGACAACCGCAACTGGGAGCTGCTGCCCGGCAACCAGCCGCAGCGCCGCTTCAGCCAAAGCCGCGCCGTCGCACTCGACATGGAGAGTGCCACGATTGCAGCCAACGGCTTTCGGTTCCGTGTGCCCTACGGCACGCTGCTGTGCGTAAGCGACAAGCCACTGCACGGCGAGATCAAGCTGCCCGGCATGGCCAACCATTTCTACCGCGAGCGGGTTGACCAGCACCTGCGCATCGGCATACGCGCCATTGAGCTGCTTAGGGCCGAGGGCATCAAACAATTGCACAGCCGCAAGCTGCGCAGCTTTGCCGAGGTGGCTTTTCAATAGCCTCTTTTTAATATATAGTTAATATATACACAGGAGTGCTCCAATGACCGTTGCAACTGACAATTTACTCGTGAAGTTTCGCGAAAAAGACAGCCCCTTTGGCGTGACGCGGCGCACCGTAAGAGCGATGGCTAAAGAGCTCGACGTTCCTGAAACGCAGGTCATTCATTTCGCGTTGTCAAAATTGGCACAAGACGTGTTGCCCGCCTATGAGGCTGACGATGGCCCACTCAAGGCCAAACAAATCACGGCACTGCGCAGGCGTGCGGCCACCAACATGCCCAAGGGCAAGGTGATCTCAAAAGACAGCCTCTTTAAATGAGCACAAACTGGAAGGTTCCGTCTGTCGGCGATATCGTGTGGTGCCTGTTTCCTGAAGTACCCGATACCGAACCTGGCCCCAAGCCGCGCCCAGCCATAGTGCTAAAAGTTGAGGTCAGAGACGACGGCGCATCTGTGCAGGTGGCGTACGGCACATCCAAGCATCTCAACCGCCTTAAAACCGGGGAGGTCGCAATTACCAAATCGCAACATTCAGCAGCCTACAGCCTTGCTGGTTTGGCCTACGACACCAAATTTGATTTCAAGGTGCTTGTAAATTTACCTTGGACTGTCCAGTATTTCAAGGTACTGACTTTAAACAAGGCAGGAAACACACCCAAGATAGGGACTTTGCACGCATCGGTCATGCATGCAGTAGAAGCGGCGTATCGAGCGGCAATGGCGCGTTAGGTTTTTTATCAGGCAGCCCTAGGCATTACCAGCGCCGCAGCCTTCTTGGCATTGACCCGTGCCACCTCAATATCCGCATCAAACGCCAGCGCCACGCCCATGCGGCGTTTGACAAAACTCTCGGGTTTGCCGAACAGGCGGATGTCGCTATTCGGAACGCGCAATGCTTCGGCCACGCCGTCAAACACAATGCCTTTCGCATCAACGCCGCCATAAATCACGGCGCTAGCGCCCGGCGTTCTAATGGCTGTGTTGACGGGCAACCCGAGGATGGCGCGTGCATGCAGCTCGAACTGGGTTTGCACCTGGGTACACATCGTCACCATGCCGGTGTCATGAGGTCGCGGGCTGACTTCGCTGAACCACACGTCGTTGCCTTTTACAAATAGCTCGACACCAAACACGCCCAGCCCGGAGGGCTTACCGTCAAAGCCAACGCCCAGGTTATCGGTAACCGCTTTCGCAATGTCGCGGCTCTTTTGCAGGGCGGCGCTTTGCATCGGGTGCGGTTGCCAGCTTTCAACATAGTCGCCACTGACCTGAAGGTGGCCTATGGGTTCGCAGAAATGGGTTTCGACTTTTCCCTCAGCGCCGAGCGCGCGCACGGTGAGCTGCGTGATCTCGTAGTCAAAGTCGATGAAGCCTTCCACAATCACACGGCCACCTTTGATGCGGCCGCCCGCCATGGCGTAGTCCCAGGCGGTCTTCACATCATCAGGCCCGGTGATCTTGCTTTGGCCTTTGCCCGATGAGCTCATCACCGGTTTGACGACGCAGGGGTAGCCGATTTTTGAATCAATCGCAGCTTGAAGCTCTGCCAGCGAATCGCAAAACACATATGGGCTGGTTGGCAGGCCCAGCGTTTCAGCGGCCAGGCGGCGAATGCCTTCGCGGTCCATCGTCAGGCGTGCGGCCCTGGCTGTCGGAATGACGCGGGCGATACCAGCGGTTTCCAGCTCTTCAAGCATGGCGGTGGCAATGGCCTCTATTTCGGGCACGACGAGGTCGGGCTTTTCTTTTTCAATCAGCGCTTTGAGCTGCGCCGGATCACTCATGGTGATGGTGCGTACATGGTGCGCAACCTGCTGGCCGGGCGCGTTGTTGTAGCGGTCAACGGCAATGGTTTCAACACCCAGGCGCTGCAGCGCGATCAACACCTCCTTGCCCAGCTCGCCCGAGCCTAGCAGCATGACTTTGGTTGCGTTGGGGGATAAAGGAGTGCCGAAGGTGATCATTTTTGAGCTTGAAATACTAAAGTTGAAAGTGCGAAACTGAAAAGCCGATCACCACTTTACTTCAGTGTGCAACCAGAACAATTGCGCACCAATTAGGCAACAATAAGCGTATGACGCAAAACCTCCTCAGCATCAAAGGGCTGACCAAACGTTACGGTGACACAGTGGTCGTTGACAACCTTTCGTTTGACATTGCACCCGGCGAGTGCCTGGGTGTGATTGGCCCCAATGGCGCTGGCAAAACCACCACCATCCGCATGTGCCTGGGGCTGACCGCGCCTGATGCGGGCGACATCACTTTTTTGCCGAATGGCAACAGCACACTAAAAATGCCGCAGGACGCGCTGGCCATCAAGGAGAAGCTGGGTATCGTCAGCCAGTTCGATAGTCTGGACCCGGACTTTTCGTGTGCAGAAAACCTGCTGGTATTTGGCCGGTACTTCGGCATGAAGGATTCAGTCATAAAGGAACGCATTCCGAAGCTGCTGGAATTTGCAGCCTTGAGCCACAAGGCCGATGCCAAGCTCAGTGAACTGTCAGGCGGCATGAAGCGCCGTCTGAGCCTGGCGCGTGCATTGGTCAATGACCCGCAACTGTTATTACTCGATGAGCCAACCACCGGGCTTGATCCGCAAGCCCGGCACCTGATGTGGGAGCGCCTGCAGCGACTGGTGCAACAGGGCAAATCAATTTTGCTGACCACCCACTTCATGGATGAAGCCGAACGCCTGTGTGATCGCTTGCTGGTGCTCGATCATGGCAAGAAAATGACCGAAGGCACGCCCCGCCAGTTGATTGCCGATAACCTGGAGCCCGACGTGGTCGAAGTCTATGGTACAGGGGCGCTGGCCCTGGTTGATTCACCGTTAAAAGGGTTGGCAGCGCGTACCGAAGTCAGTGGTGAAACGGTATTTTTCTATACACAGGACTCCAAAGGTTTACTGGCTGCACTAAATGACTACCCACAATTGCGTACATTGCATCGCCCGGCAAATCTTGAAGACCTTTTCCTGAAACTCACAGGCCGTCAGATCAGGGAGGATGCGTGATGCTTGCTACCAAACCTTCATTGAAACCCTCACTGCTAAGGCCACCACGCATCAGTCTGCGCTGGATGCCGGTATTTCGCCGCAACCTGCTCGTCTGGCGCAAGCTGGCCATTCCAAGCCTGGTCGGCAATATTGCCGAACCGCTAATCACGCTGGTGGCTTTTGGCTACGGACTGGGCGCGCTGGTCGGTCAGGTGCAACAGGGTGGCTTGACGGTGCCGTATATTTTGTTTCTGGCCAGTGGTTCGATTTGCATGAGCGCCATGAACGCCGCATCGTTTGAGGCCTTGTACTCAGCGTTTTCGCGAATGCATGTGCAGCGCACCTGGGACGGCATCATGAACGCTCCTGTACAACTTGACGATGTGGTGTTTGCCGAGATGCTGTGGGCCGCCTTCAAGGCGCTTTTCACCACGGTGGTGATACTGCTGGTGATGCTGGCGCTTGGCATCAGCCACAGCCCAATGCTGCTATTGGCCTTGCCGCTGCTGGGACTGGTAGGCATCACGTTCTCATGCATCGCGCTGATCTTCAATGCACTGGCTAAAGGCTACGATTTTTTTACCTACTATTTCACGCTGTTTCTCACGCCCACCATGTTTCTGAGCGGCGTGTTTTTTCCCCGTGAGCAGTTACCGGGCTTCATGCAGACGATTTCCGACTGGCTACCGCTAACAGCAGCAGTTGAATTAATCCGCCCACTCTTTTTGGGGCAATGGCCGGTACATGGCTTTCAGCATTTGTTGATGCTGATTGTTTACGCCGTAACCGCTTTCTGGATTGCGCTGGCGCTAACGCGTAAGCGCTTCAGCAACTGAGACATCAAATCGCACCGATAACTCCTGTAGGCCCAGCTCAGACAAGACCTCCTTCAGGCGCACTTGCGCCGCAAGGGTCTTGCTCGCATTCAGACTTGCAGGCCGGCTCGCCAAAATCAGCTCATTCTTCATCGAATGTTCCCAGCCCACCAGCTCAGTCACAGTCACGTCGTAACCATTGGCCTCCAGTTGCAGGCAGCGCAGCACGTTGGTGATCTGGCTGCCAAACTCCCGTGTATGCAACGGGTGCCGCCACAATTCGGCCAGCGGTGTTTTAGAAAGATTAAGCGCACGGCTCTTTTTAAGCACACCTGCCACCTCTGCCTGGCAGCAAGGCACCAGCACCATGTACTTTGCGTTTTTGGCAAGTCCAAAGGCTATTGCGTCGTCGGTTGCCGTGTCGCAGGCATGCAGTGCAGTCACGATGTCTATTGCTTCCGGCAAATCAGGCGAAGTGGTTGCCTGCTGCACCGACAGGTTTAAAAACGACATGCGCTGAAAGCCCAGGCGCTCGGCTAGCGCGCGGGATTTTTCCACCAGCTCAGCGCGGGTTTCAATGCCATAAATATGGCCGCTGGTTTTTTCACCTTTATGCGCAACGTTGAAAAACAGATCGTAAAGAATGAAGCCCAAATACGACTTGCCCGCGCCATGGTCAGCCAGCGTGGCCCCGGGGTTAGCCGCAGTCGCAGCATTGAGCAAGGGCTCAATGAACTGGTACAGGTGGTAAACCTGCTTGAGCTTGCGCCGCGTGTCCTGGTTAAGCTTGCCCTCGCGCGTGAGAATGTGCAGCTCCTTCAGCAGCTCAATCGACTGGCCGGGGCGCAATTCTTCAATGACTTGCGGCTGGCTTTTATGTTGTCTTTGCATGCGCAATCATGCATCAATCCGCACGTTGGAAAACTGACAAAAGTGATGCCAATGTCTTTAAAGTTCTCCGTGTGCCATCACCACAATCAGCACATCTGTCAAGACAAATGCCAAAGGATATGTATAGCCAAAAAGCCTGGACAATCGATTGGCTTTTTCCTCTTGCCCCGCCAGAAAAATCTTGAATGTGTAAAGCGAACTCAGACAAGTGGCGAAAATAAACGCCATCGTTGCAAAATAAAGCCGTTCAGCCATGTCAAACGAATCGCTTTCGGGCAGGCTGGACGAAATCATGTTTGCCGTGATAGCTGCCATAAAAATACCTGACACGATCAACGCCAGACGGCCATCGAGATAGTCCGAGCGCACACTGAAGGCAAAAAACGCAATCCCTGCTGCAAAGAACAGCATTGAAAACAGCTTTAAAAAATTGCCGTAGCCGTTACGCACCAACTCAACGGAGAAGGTGGCCCGGGAATAGTCAGACTCGCTGGTCTTTGGCGCTTCAGGATCGCCGTAATTGGTAGCGTAATGGGTCAGGCGACTACTTGCGACAAGGCTGCCCGTATCCCAGCCAGGCACGTGTACCGTCGGATTGACACCGGTACTGGCGGTGTCCGCACGGTAAATCAACTCAGTACTGTCGCGCTTGACGTCTTCAATCTGAATTTTCAGCGCATGGTCATCCAGAGGGTACTTGGCCAAGTCAAAGTTGTAGTTGATGGTGGCTACTACTTTGTAGAGCCCATAATTGACATTGCCGACCTTCTTCTTCGCAAGTTCTTCTTTGAAATCGATATGCCCACCGACCACCTCAAAACTTTCCGTCGGATTGACGGCATCACCAGTCCATCGGAACCACAGGTTGAAATCGACCTGAAACTTCCTTTCCTTCAGCATGACCGAGGGAACATTGTTTAAAAATATACCGACATCCACCACCGTGGGTGCCTTATTGGCCGCATAAGAGGGCATTGGCATAAGCGTTGCAAACAGCAAAGCCAGGCAACCAAGCCAGCGGAAACAGTGCGCGGTAAATCGACTGTCACGCTTGCCGATGCAAGCTTCAGGGCCCATCCAGGCATGGGTTGAATCTTGATCTATCACAAACATATATTGCATTTCCCAGGTGAGAATAAACTTTTACTCACACTTAGAATAACTTACTTTCAACTCATGGATCGTCACTCCGGCCACATTGAGTTGCCACCGATCTTGGAGATGGTCGGCATAAAGGCAGGTGTTTATCAAAAAAATTTGAGGCAAGTTTAATGATCTGGATGGGTGCCTTGCTATTCGTCCTGCCAGGCATCCGCAATATAGTGCCCGGCACTCCGCCCATGGGGTTTTTCACTGATTTCCTGGTATTTTTCTGGGTTGAAACCTTGCTGGCCTTGTACCCGTTCATCATGGTGCTGACCTGGTTTAGCCGGGCACCCAGCGAAAAATAAGTACCTGTTTCAGGCTTGCCCTCAACTAGGCGCCGAACAAGCACCTGGTTTTTTGTATTTGGTGAGAACTTTCATTATTAAAACAAATTGTACGCAATTTAATTGCACTATATAATTAACGCATGCCAAACAAATTCGATGCCATGCTCCAGCTGGACAACCAGCTCTGCTTCGCCTTGTATTCGACATCGCTGGCCATGACCAAAATTTACAAACCGATGCTTGATGAGCTCGGTTTGACCTATCCGCAATACCTCGCCATGCTGGTGCTGTGGGAGAAAGACGGCTTAATGGTGTCCGAGCTTGGGCAGCGGCTGTACCTCGACTCGGGCACGCTCACGCCGCTGCTCAAGCGCCTGGAGGCTGCTGGTTTTATTACACGTATTCGTGCTGTTGAAGACGAGCGCCGAGTCCACATCACGCTGACATCTTCGGGCCGCAAACTCATGGCCAAGGCAGTCAAAATCCCGGCCTGCATTTTGAGCGCCAGCCAGTGCTCCATTTCTGAAATCTCTGACCTCACCCGGCAAGTCCAGTCACTGCGCCAGCACTTGGCGGCCTGAGTTCACTCACCCATTTTTAACCCGCCCCAATCCGGGGTATCTCTCCAAAAGGAAACACCATGACCAAACCCACCAAAATCGTTTACACCGCCCACGCCAGCGCCACCGGTGGCCGTGAAGGCCAGGCCAAATCGAGTGACGGCCTGCTTGACGTCAAGCTGGTCGTTCCGAAAGAAATGGGCGGCGCGGGCGGCGGCGTGAACCCCGAGCAGTTGTTTGCAGCAGGCTACTCGGCCTGCTTTCTGGGCGCGATGAAGTTCGTCGGTGGCCTGGAAAAAATCGCCATCCCCGCAGACACCACCATCGAAGGCCTGGTCGGCATCGGCCCCTTTGGCGCAGGCGCCACACCAGACGGTTTCAACATTGCAGTGGAACTCAAAATCAGCGTGCCCGGCATGGACAAAGCGGCTGTTCAGGCGCTGGTTGAAAAGACCCACAAGGTCTGCCCTTACTCCAACGCTACACGCGGCAACATTGATGTAACGCTGACAGTCGTCTGAATATCTGCGGCGTGACTGCTACGCTTTTAGTAGCTGCTTACGCCCTTATCTATTGGTCTGCAGCCATTTTTATGCCTTGGAAAGGCACTTTTTAAGCTATTTTTCGGCCTTTGGCAGCCTTACAACGACAATCAGGGATGCCCAACCAACCGCCACAAGCCGTAAGCCCACAAAAAATTCACGCGTACGAGCAACTCACACCTGACGTGGTGCTTGACGCGCTGGCAAGCGTGGGCCTGCTCGGTGATGGCCGGTTGATGGCGCTGTCGAGTTACGAAAACCGCGTCTACCAGGTGCATCTTGAAGCGCCAGCTGGCCAGGGTGACGCCGCTGGGGAGATTGTTGTCGTCAAGTTTTATCGGCCTGACCGCTGGACAGACGTGCAAATTCTGGAAGAACATTCTTTCGCAGCAGAGTTGATGACTGCTGAAGTGCCAGTAGTGGGTGCGCTAGTGCTTCATGGCAAAACGCTTAACCACTTCAAGGGCTTTGGCTTTAGCGTGTCGCCCAGCCGCGGCGGCAGGCGACCCGAGTTGGACAACCTGGACGTGCTGGAGTGGATAGGCCGCTTTTTGGCCCGCATACACACCGTGGGCAGTGCTAAAAAATTCACGCATCGCCCGGCGCTCGATTTGCAAACCTTTGGTTATGAATCCCGCGAGGTGCTGACCAAGGGCGGCTACTTGCCGCTGGATATGGAGTCACGCTGGCTCAAGGCATTTGAAGCAACCATGCAAACCGCACAGGCCGTGTTTGAAAGCGTGGGCGACGTAAAAACATTGCGCCTGCATGGTGACTGCCATCCCGGCAATATTTTGTGGACACCCGAAGGCATGCCCCTTGCAGGCCCACACTTTGTAGACCTCGACGACGCACGCAGCGGCCCGGCGGTACAGGACTTGTGGATGCTGCTCTCAGGCGACCGCGCCCAATGCACACGCCAGCTTGGCGCGCTGGTGGATGGGTACGAAGAGTTTCGTGAATTTGACAGACGCGAACTGGCGCTCATAGAGCCACTGCGCACGCTGCGACTGGTGCACTACAGCGCCTGGCTGGCCCAGCGCTGGCACGACCCGATCTTCCCGATCAACTTCCCGTGGTTTGGGTCCAGTGATTACTGGAAGGGTCAGGTGGACATGCTTGAAGAGCAGAACGAAGCGATGCAGGAAACACCCCTGGTTGTGTGACTTACTGGACAGGGTTTTCCAGGTAGCCAATCCCGTCAATTT
>JBBRQQ010000030.1:0-34462 GCA_038226155.1 Burkholderiales bacterium | reverse complement strand
GGGCAGCACCGCTAGCCTCGACCCAAGTAAGATCGTGGCTCCTGACGCGATCTGAGAGGCCGTTTTTAGGCCCTTCAAACCGCCTGAAAGCTGATCTGATGCCAGAGACACCCAAATGGACGCGAAGTTACAACTTGGCCGCGAAAAACAAAATTCAGCCCCATGCGTCCGCAAGTTCAGCCCCACGTGGCCGCTTACATCTGCCATGAACAAAGCCTTCACCAAAGAAACCGACTCTGAGGACGATGACGGCTTGATCCTGCCGCCGCTTCCAGTTGGCGGCAAGAACTACATCACGCCTGCAGGTTACGAAAGTTTGCGCGCAGAACTGTTGGGGCTGATTGATGATGAGCGTCCGCGTATTGTCGAGATCGTTCACTGGGCGGCCAGCAATGGCGACAGGAGCGAAAACGGTGACTACATCTACGGTAAAAAGCGCCTGCGTGAAATTGACAGGCGCATCAGGTTTTTGACCCAGCGACTTGAGATTGCCGACATCACCGACCCTTCGGTACACCATGGTTCAGAGCAGGTATTTTTTGGTGCCACGGTGACCTATGTGGACCAGGCTGCTGTGGAGCGCACGGTGACCATCCTGGGAATTGACGAGGCCGATACTTTGCAGGGGCAGACCAGCTGGGTCTCGCCAGTTGCAAGGGCGCTGACCAAGGCCAGGGTGGGTGATGAGGTGAGTTTGTTAACGCCGCACGGCGTGCAGTTGCTGGAGGTATTGCGGGTCGAATACCCGTATCCAGTAAAGCCCGCTTAGTGAAGCAGGCCTTTTCAGGAACCCGGTTTGGCCCGCTGCACACGCAAAACGGACGGCGTGCGTTTGACGCTGCGCAGTACGGACGCAAGGTGTACGCGGTCGCGCACCGCGATGCCAAAGCGCAGTTCTGTTGCATCTTGTGCGCGCTCTTGTCCCATGTTGACGAGGGTGATGTCGGCTTCGGCGCTGGCCAGCGCTGCGGCCACACGTGCCAACACGCCCTTACCATTGGACACTGTGACCTGAAGCGTGGTTTCAAAAACGCGCGATGGCTCGTCCGACCAGTCCACCGCAATGAACCGTTCGCTGTCCCGGTGCTGCAAGCGCTTGGCGACTGCGCAATCATCGGTATGCACCACCAGCCCTTCGCCGCGCCCCAGGTAGCCGAGGATGCTGTCGCCCGGAATCGGCTTGCAGCAGTTGGCGAATTGAACCGATGCACCCTCACTGCCGTCCAGCAGCAGCGCGCCTTGTGATACCGACTCATGGGCGGTGTAGCGCTCACGGCTCAGCAGTAACGCGTCAGGTTTTTCGCCTTTCTCGGCTAATAGGCCCACCATGCGTTTGGCCACCATGCTGGCAATGCGTTTGCCCAGGCCGATATCTGTGAGCAGGTCAGCCTTGGACCGATTGCCGCTGAAGCGCAGGATTTTTTCCCATATCACGCGATCAGGTCCAGAGTCTTGCGGTAGACGCTCAATGCCCTCGGCCCGCAGCGACTGGAGCAGCATTTTTTCACCCAGCTCCTGCGACTCTGCCAGCGCCATGGTCTTCAGGTAGTGGCGGATTTTCGATCGCGCCTTGCCGGTTCGAACAAAGCCAAGCCAGCCTGGATTGGGGTTTGAAACAGCTGCCGTGATGATCTCAATCACATCACCGTTGTGCAGCTCAGACCGCAGGGGAACCTGCTCGCCATTGACCTTGGCCGCCACTGCGCGGTGGCCGATGGCGCTGTGAATGGCGTAAGCAAAATCAACAATCGTCGCACCACGCGGCATCGCCATGATCTGGCTTTTCGGCGTGAACACATAGACTGCCTCGGGAAAGAGATCAATCTTGACGTGATCCCAGAATTCGGCTGCGTCACGCGTCTCGTGCTGGATGTCGAGTAGCGACTGCAGCCACTGCGTACCCAGGCGATGCGAGGCATCGCTTTCCGGGTCAGAGGCTTTGTACAGCCAGTGGGCTGCCACGCCAGATTCCGCCACCACATGCATGGCCTCGGTTCGCATCTGGAATTCGATATTCGTACCAAAAGGCCCGACCAGCGTGGTGTGCAGCGACTGGTAGCCATTGATTTTAGGGATGGCGATGTAGTCCTTGAACTTGCCGGGCAGCGGCTTGTACTGCTGGTGCAAAACACCCATGGCGGTGTAGCAGGTCGTCAGCTTGTCGACGATGACCCGAAAACCATAGATGTCGGTGACCTGCGCAAAAGACAGGTGCTTTTCATCCATCTTGCGGTAAATGGAGTACAGCGTTTTTTCGCGCCCCGATATTTCGACCTTGATTTTTGCGGACTCAAAGGCGGCTTCAACTTCGGCCTCCACCCGTTTGATGACGTCGCGCCTGCGGCCTCGCGCCTTGAGTAATGCCTTGGTCAGCACGCTATAACGCCATGGGTGCAGGTGCTGGAAAGACAGATCCTGCAGCTCGCGGTAAGTCGTGTTCAGTCCCAGGCGGTGTGCAATCGGGGCATAGATATCGAGGGTTTCGTGTGAAATCCTGGCCCATTTGTTGCGCGGCACATCCCCCAGTGTTCGCATGTTGTGGGTGCGGTCGGCGAGCTTGATGAGGATGACGCGGACATCGCGCGCCATCGCCAGCAGCATTTTGCGAAATGACTCAGCCTGGTTCTCTTCCCGGGTGTTGAATTCCAGTTTTTCCAGTTTTGTAAGGCCATCAACCAGCTCGGCAACTGGCGCACCGAAGCGCTCGATCAGCTCCGGCTTGGTAACGCCGCAGTCTTCAATCGCGTCATGCAGCAGGGCTGCCATCAGCGCCTGTGCGTCCAGCTTCCATTCTGCGCACTGCTGGGCCACCGCAATCGGGTGTGTGATGTAGGGCTCACCACTGTTGCGTATCTGGCCCAGATGGGCTTCATCTGCAAACCGGTAAGCGCGGCGGACATTGTCGATGTCTGCGGCCGGCATATAGTCCAGCCGGGCCGTGAGTGCAGCAAAGCTGGCCGCGGCTGCATTGGCTGCGGCAGGGGTCGGCTTGCTGACCAGCTTGGGCGAAAGCAGTGCACTCATGCCTCAAATGTATCGCGCTGCGTATAAAACATAAACCAAACGGCCTTTTTCGGGAGTTATTGGTGTCTGACCCCAATAACTCTGCGCTGAAATGCAAAAAGCACCGCAAAACGGTGCTTTTTGACGGGGCCTTAATCGCAGTGCGTTTAGCCGGGGACTTTTTTCAGCATTTCCAGGCCAATTTTGCCTTCGGCAATTTCACGTAGCGCTGTTACGCCTGGCTTGTTTTTGCTTTCGATTTTCGGTGCATGGCCTTGCGTCAACATGCGCGCACGGTAAGTGGCGGCCAGTACCAACTGAAAACGGTTGGGGATTTTCTCTAAGCAGTCTTCAACGGTAATACGGGCCATGGTTATCTTTCGGTAATCCCAAAAAGGGTGTCAAACAGCGGGTGTTCAGGGAATATGCAGTGCTTCGAAGGTGTCAGCGCGGGCACGACGCTGGGCTGCAAACTTGAGCCTCTGGGCATGAACAATGGTTTTCAGGTCAAAAACCGCTCGCTCGAACAACTCATTGATTATAACGAAGTCGAATTCCCTGGCCTGCGCCATCTCGGCGGCCGCGTTTTTTAGCCGCAGCTCAATCACCTCGGCGCTGTCTTCGCCGCGCCGTTGGAGGCGCGAGCGCAGCTCTTCCCAGCTGGGCGGCAGGATGAAAATCAGCACTGCGTTAACGAAAATCCGCTTGATGTTGATGGCCCCCTGAAAGTCGATCTCGAGGATGACATCTGCGCCATGCGCCACCCGCTCTTCAATAGCCTGGCGTGATGTGCCGTAGCGGTGGCCATGCACATGGGCCCATTCCAGAAACGAATCGCGCAGTACCATGCCGTCAAATTCTTCGGGCGACAGGAAGTAATACTCCCGGCCATGCTTTTCTTGCCCGCGCGGAGGCCGCGTAGTGTGTGACACCGCAGGCTGGACGCGCGAGTCCAGCTCCATCAGCGCCTTGACCAGGCTCGATTTGCCAGCCCCACTAGGGGCTGCAACCACAAACAAATTGCCGGGATAGTCCATGTTTAAAAAACTTGATTGGTAACTAATTTCAGGAACAAGCCTGCATGCTTATTCAATGTTCTGCACTTGCTCACGTATCTGCTCTATCAGCACCTTCATGTCGACAGAAATGCGCGTGAGGTCAAGCGAGGCCGATTTTGATCCCAGCGTGTTGGCTTCGCGGTGCAGTTCCTGAATCAGGAAATCAAGGCGTTTGCCAAGCTCGCCACCGGCCTCCAGCAGGCGGTCAATCTCATCGAGGTGGGACGACAGGCGGGTGATTTCTTCCGCCACGTCAATGCGAATGGCAAAGGCGGTGGCTTCGGCCAGCGCCCTGTCCTGTGCGGCCTCGGGCAGGGCTTTGCTGTCCGATCCGCCGGGCAGGGCCATAGCTTCCTGCCAGCGTTCCAGAAACCGGTTTTTTTGTTGTTCAACCAGCTTGGGCACCATTGGCACGGCCAATGCTGACAAAGCGCGCAATTGGCTAGTCCGCTCGAGCAGCATCTGCTTGAGCCGGCCACCCTCACGCTCTCTGGCTCCCAATAGTTCTTTTAAGGCCTTTTTGGCCAGCTTGAGCAGCTCGTCGCTATAGTCGTGCGGTTTTTTGTCCTCATTGGTGGCAATACGCAGAACGTCCGCCACGCTCAGGCCTGCGGCTTGGGGAAGCCACGACTTGATGCTGTCTTCAATCGAACCCAGGCGCTGCAAAGTGCCAGATGACGGTGCGCGTAAATTGCTGGCTGATGTACTTTCCAGTGCAACCCTCAGTTCCACCTTGCCGCGTTTGAGTTTGGCCGTCAAAAGGTCGCGCAGTAGTGGTTCAGCCTGGCGCAATTCATCGGGCAGGCGAAAGGCAAGGTCCAGAAAACGGCTGTTGACCGAGCGTATTTCCACGCCAATGCGCGAGCTGGAATGGCCTGCGGCTTCGTTCTCCGGACCTGCACTTGCTGCGTTTGACTGGACGGCTGCATAGCCCGTCATGCTGTAAACTGACATGGTTTGATACGCTTTTTTACACGAACAGGGCTGCGCAAGCAGGCGAAAAAGCAGGAGTTAAGAGTTTTTGGCGTCTGACCCCAATAACTCTGTTAGCCTTCTGCTCATTTTTTAAATTATGTCAAAGGTCAAGCCAGCACCCTTACCACCTGATACCGTCATAGGCGGCTACCGGGTTGTCCGCAAGTTATCGGCTGGCGGCTTTGGTGTAGTTTACTTGGCTGTTGACAACGAGGGCCAGCAGGTCGCCATCAAGGAGTATCTGCCGTCATCGCTGGCCGGCCGCCCGCCCGGTGAATTGCTGCCGCAGGTGCTGCCCGAGAAGCTCTCGCTTTATCGCCTGGGGCTTAAAAGTTTTTTTGAGGAAGGCCGCTCCCTCGCGCAGATTTCACACGGCTCCGTGGTCAGCGTGCTGAACTTCTTCCGTGAGAACGAAACGGTCTACATGGTAATGAATTACCTCGAGGGCGGAACGTTACAGGACTTCATCATCACCGCACGAGAGCTGAAAAAGCAGAAGGTTTTCCGCGAGTCCACCATCCGCTCGTTGTTTGATGAAATTCTGCGTGGTCTGCGCATCGTGCATCAGCACAAGATGCTGCACCTCGACATCAAGCCCGCCAATATTTTCATCACTGATGACAACCGCGCGGTGATGATTGACTTTGGTGCTGCACGCGAGGTTTTGAGCAAGGAAGGAAACTTCATCCGGCCCATGTACACGCCCGGCTTTGCCGCGCCCGAGATGTACCGCCGCGATTCGTCAATGGGCCCGTGGACCGACATCTACGCTATCGGGGCCTGCATCTATGCGAGCATGCAGGGCTACCCGCCCAACGATGCGCCGCAGCGTCTTGAGAAAGATCGCCTTTCACTGGCCCTGTCGCGCTTGCGCGGTGTGTATTCAGACAACCTGATCGAGGTGGTCGAGTGGTGCATGTCGCTGGATCCGCTGTCCAGGCCACAATCTGTGTTTGCGCTGCAAAAAGAATTAAGCCGCGAAGGCGAACGCCGTTACACCAAACTCAGTGTTGGTGAAAAGGTTCGCCTGCAGTTCGACAACATGGTGTCTGATACCAAAAAAACTGCGCGTAAAGCCACCAACCTGGCGACCCGATTCAAATGAAGTTCTCCGTCTTTCAGATCAGCCGCAGGGGCGGGCGTGAAAAAAACGAAGACCGTATGGGCTACTGCTACACACGGGAATCAGGCCTGTTTGTGCTGGCCGACGGTATGGGCGGCCACCCTGAAGGTGAAGTGGCTGCGCAACTGGCGCTGCAAACCATATCGGCCCTTTACCAGCGCGAAGCACGCCCGTTGATCGCAGATACGGTTGAGTTTTTGTCCACAGCGCTGACGGCCGCGCACCACCAGATCATCCGCTATGCCAGCGAAAAAGGCATGCTGGATACGCCGCGCACCACGCTGGTGGCCTGCATCCTGCAAGGAGCGGGCGCGACATGGGTTCATTGCGGCGACTCCCGCCTGTACGTCGTGCGCGAAGGCGCGCTGCTGACGCGCACGCGCGACCACTCCTATCTGGAGCAGCAAAAAGCCGAGCTTAAATTTATCCAGACTAACCGCATCAACCGCAATATTCTTTTTACCTGTCTTGGCTCGCCGACCAAGCCGGTGTTTGATATTGCCGGACCAGTGGTTTTGCAGCAGGGCGATAAATTGATGCTTTGCTCGGACGGCTTGTGGGGCAGCTTGACCGATACTGAAATTGTCAAACACCTGGCCAGCAAGGGTGTGTCTGACGCCGTCCCGGACCTGGTCGAAAACGCGTTACGCATCGGTGGTGAGCGCAGCGACAACGTCACCGTGCTGGCGATGGAGTGGGAAACTCCCGATGCGTTTGAGTCTACCCGCGGCATCTCCACCGACAGCATCATGGATGGGGTTTTTGCCTCCACCATTCAGGCGGGCGGGCTGGGCGTTGATGACCTTGACGATCTGGATGAGGCATCGATTGAAAGATCCATCGCTGAAATCAATGAGGCGATACGCCGCTCGGCTGCCCGGAGAGCCTGATTCATCTCCTGCCAAGCTAGCCCCGCAGCCCGCAGATCCTGTTTCTTCACCAGTCCGGCGTTGTTCGCCAGAAAGCTTGTATTCCCATGACTTCATTCGCCAGAAACGGCGCACGCGCCCCAGACGCATTGCGTGCCGTTCACATCACCCGGAACTACACCGCCTACGCTGAAGGCTCGGTGCTGATTGAATTTGGCGGCACGAAAGTGCTATGTACCGCCTCAGTGGAAGAGAAGGTACCCGGCCATAAAAAAGGTAGCGGCGAGGGCTGGGTCACGGCTGAATATGGCATGCTGCCGCGCGCTACCCACACGCGCAGCGACCGCGAAGCCGCTCGCGGCAAGCAAAGTGGACGCACGCAGGAAATCCAGCGCCTCATTGGCCGCTCAATGCGCACGGTGTTTGATCTGAAAAAACTCGGTGAGCGCACCATCTACCTTGACTGCGATGTGATTCAGGCCGACGGCGGCACCCGCACTGCCAGCATTACCGGTGCATTTGTTGCCGCGCAGGATGCGGTCAACCGCCTGCTGGCCGATGGAAAATTGAAAGAGACCCCCATCCTCGACCACGTCGCCGCGATTTCCGTCGGCATTGTGCAGGGTACGCCGCTGCTCGACCTTGAATACACCGAAGACTTCGCCTGTGACACCGACATGAACGTGGTGATGACAGGCGCGGGCAATTACGTTGAGGTGCAGGGAACCGCAGAAGGCGCAGCGTTTTCGCGCAAGGAGATGGACGCGCTGCTGATACTGGCTGAGAAAGGCATCAAAGAGTTGGTCGTTCTTCAACAGAAGTCACTATCAAAATAGTAGCTGGTCACGCCCGTCTTTATTGGCTTGCAGTCACTTTTACACCATGAAAATCGTCCTCGCATCGAATAATTCAGGCAAATTGGCCGAATTACAAGCCATGTTGGCCCCGCTGGGTGTTGAGCTTGTGCGCCAGGCAGACCTGGGTATCCCTGAGGCGGAAGAGCCGTTTCGCACATTTGTTGAAAACGCCCTGACCAAGGCCAGGCACGCATCGCGCATCAGCGGCCTGCCTGCACTGGCTGACGATGCCGGGTTGTGTGTTGATGCCTTCGGCGGCTTGCCCGGCGTGGACACGGCCTACTACGCCACCCAGTTTGGTTATGCCAGGGGCGACAGCAACAACGTCAAGGCGCTACTGGAGCAGATGCAGGCTATCGACAACCGCCGCGCCGCGCTGGTCAGCACGCTGGTGGCAGTGCGTTCGGCTGACGACCCCGAGCCACTGATTGCCGCTGGCCGTGTGGTGGGAGAGATCACGCGTGAGCCGCTGGGTAGCAACGGCTTCGGCTTTGACCCGGTCATGTTTATCCCCGAGTTCGGCCAGACCTTCGCGCAATTGCCTGTCGAAATCAAAAACGCCAACAGCCATCGCGGCAAGGCAACGCGGCAGATGATTGAATTAATGCGCGAACGCTGGTTATGAAGGACACAGCGCACTACATGCGCAGCGGCACCTTGCAGCTCGCCGCGCTGCCACCGCTGTCGCTGTACGTGCATTTGCCATGGTGCATCAAAAAATGTCCGTACTGCGATTTCAACTCACACGAGGTTGCGAGCAGCATGCCCGAGCAGCCCTACATCGATGCGCTCATCGCTGATCTTGAATCGTCCCTGCCGCTGATCTGGGGCCGTACCGTTCACAGCATCTTCATAGGCGGTGGTACGCCGAGCTTGTTTTCACCGCAGGCGATTGACAGGCTGCTCGGCGACATCCGGGCCCGCCTGCGGCTGGAGGCTGATTGCGAGATCACGCTGGAAGCCAACCCCGGTACGTTTGAAAAAGACCGTTTCAAGGCTTTTCGCGGTGCCGGTGTCACCCGCCTATCGGTTGGTGTGCAGAGTTTTAATGATGAGCATCTCAAAGCCCTTGGCCGCGTGCATGACCGGGCTCAAGCTATCGCGGCGGTGGAAGAAGCCGCACAAAGCTTTGACACCTTCAACCTCGACATCATGTACGGGCTGCCCGGCCAGACGATGGCCGACTTAGAGGCCGACATGGGCCAGGCCCTGGTGCTAGGCCCGCCGCATATTTCGATCTATCACCTGACGATTGAAGCCAACACCTACTTCGCCAAGTTTCCGCCCGCGCTACCTGAAGAAGACACGGCCTACGCGATGCTCGACAAAATCACCGAGCTGACCGAGCTAGCAGGCTTGCAGCGTTATGAAGTCTCGGCCTACGCGAGCAAAGGGCATCAGTGCTTTCACAACCTCAACTACTGGCAGTTTGGTGACTACCTCGGCATAGGCGCGGGTGCGCATAGCAAGCTGAGTTTTGCGCACCGCGTGGTGCGGCAGGTACGCTTTCGCGAGCCAAAGCTCTACATGGAAAAAGCCATGGCAGGGGATGCTGTCACGACGGAGGCCGAAGTCAGCAGGGCAGAGTTGCCGTTTGAGTTCATGCTCAATGCCCTGCGCTTGAAAGAGGGCTTCAAGCTGCAAGACTTCTCGGACAAAACCGGGTTGCCTTTAACGGCGATTCAAAAAGGCCTTGAAGAAGCCGAGCGCAAAGGGTTGATTGAACGCGACTTCATGCACGTCAAGCCCACCGTGCGCGGCTTTGATTTTTTAAACGATTTGCAGTCTCTGTTTTTGTAGCACAAGGCCACTGGTTTATGGACACGCCCAGCATTATTCTTTTGGTTGTCAGTGCATCCATCAGCTTCGGCTTGGGACGCCTTTTCGTGCACCTTCGCAATAAAAAACGCGAGGCCGAGAAACAGCGTGTGCAACGTTTAGCGCAAGAGGCGCGGCACAATCTGCCGCCAGAAGCCGAGTCAAAAAACAAGGCCAAACGCAAGCGCCAGCAGCGCAATGCCCTGAAATAGCGCTTCGCTAAAAACTATTTTTTAAGTTGTTGGTTGCTCGCAGAACTGCTGCCCAGTGTCACCCGGGATATCGCCAGCGCCACCAGCGCGCAAGCCGCAATGCCCGTCACCATGGGCCGCGCCGTGCCATCTACAAACAGACCCACTGTTGCCATCACCACTGCGCCCGTCACAAACTGCAGTGTGCCCATCAATGCCGAAGCCGTGCCGGCAATCGCACCGTGTTTTTCAAGCGCCAGCACCGCAGTGGTGGGCACTACAAGACCCAGGAAGCCGTAGCCAATAAACAGTGTGCCCAGTATCACAGCCAAATGGTCAACGCCCACCATGTTCAGCGCCAACAGTAGCAGCATGGAGGCAGCGTAGCCCCACACCGCGAAGCGTACCACCGCCACCAACCCAAAGCGTACGCCTAGCTTGCCCGTGAACTGCGACACACCAATAAACGACGCGGCATTGGCGGCAAATGCAATGCTGTACTGGCGCGGTGTCAGGCCATAGTGGTCGATTAGCACAAAAGGCGAATTCGCAAGGTAGGCAAAAAAGCTGGAAATACCGAATGCACCCGTAAAAACCAGGCCTAAAAAATGCCGGTCACGCAGCAATACGCTATAGCCTTGCACCGCGCTGCGCACGTTGCTATTCAAGCGTTCGCCTGCGGGGCGGGTTTCTGGCAAACTGCTCGCTATCAGCGCCAGGCCCAACACAGCCGCAACCGTTACCGCCCAAAACACACTGCGCCAGCCGATGAATTCAATCAACAAACTGCCCACGAGCGGCGCAAGAATCGGCGACACGCTAAATACCAGCATCAGCAATGACATCAACCGTGCTGCATCAGTGCCCGTGTGCAGGTCACGCACTACAGCGCGCGGAATCACCATCCCCGCACTCGCACCGAGCCCTTGAATAAAACGCAGAACGATCAGCGTTTGAACATCAGGGGCGAGCGCGCAGCCCACACTGCCCACGGCAAATAGCACCATGCCAAAGTAAAGCGGCACCTTGCGCCCGACCATGTCCGACACCGGGCCATAAATGATTTGCCCAATACCCAGCGAAATAAAAAATGCCATCAGGCTGGCCTGTACCGCACTCATCGAAGCGCCCAGGCTTTGCCCGATGGACGGCAGCGCGGGCAAATACATGTCGATGGCGAAAGGGCCAATAGCCGATAGCAAACCGAGCACCAGCGCGGTTTTGAAAAAACTTGATGTCATGGGGTTCGGGTGCGTGTAGTCGGCGGAGCGAATGCCAAATACGGGTGGAATGCCAAATTTACGGTTTGAAGACAAGAAGCTTAAAACCCGTTTGGCGGAAGCGGTGAGATTCGAACTCACGGAGGACTCACATCCTCGGCAGTTTTCAAGACTGCTGCATTCAACCGCTCTGCCACGCTTCCAAGTCCATCATTTTAACCGCAGGCATCCCGGCTTCATCAGCAAAGAGCAAAAAACCTTTTCGGCGCACCTGCAGCGTACCGCTGAACGAGTACCGGCGAGGCCAATCAGAATGCAGATCAGGCAGAAGGACCGGTGGACTGCTGCCACCGCCATTGCGCCGGAACAGTAATAAACTGTCTTCCTTGCAATTGCTCAGGGCCGACCATGCGTGAATCCATCACCGAAAATTACGACCTTCTGATCCGGAATGCTTTCATCGTTGATGGCACGGGCGCTGCGCGCTACCGTGGCGACGTCGGCATCATCGGCGATCGTATTGCACGCATCGGCGACCTGAAGGCCGCTCAAGCCCGCCGGGAGATAGACGCCACTGGCCTGGTGCTGGCGCCTGGCTTTATCGATGCGCATACCCATGACGACCGGCTGATGCTGTCCGGCGGCGACATGTCGCCCAAAGTCAGCCAGGGCATCACCACGGTGATCGGCGGCAACTGCGGTGTGTCACTGGCACCCATGCCGCGGCCGATTCCCGACCCGGTCACGCCGCCGCTCAACTTGCTTGACGGCACCGGCGACTGGTTTCGCTTCACCAGCTTTGCCAGTTACCTTGACGCGCTGCGTGCCCAGCCGGCCGCCACCAATTGCGCCATGCTGGTGGGCCACACCACGCTGCGCGTGGCCACCATGGACGACCTGACGCAGCCCGCCAGCGCCGCCGAAACCGAGGCCATGCGCAAGCTCGTCGAGGAAGCCATGGCGGCTGGCGCGATTGGCGTGTCGACGGGCCTGTTTTATGAACCCTCCATCGCCGCGCCGACTGAAGAAGTCATAGATATCTGTGAACCGCTGGCGCGACATGGCGGCGTTTACTGCACCCACATGCGCAACGAAGGCGACGATGTCATCAAGTCGCTGACCGAAACCTTTCGCATCGGCCGCGAAGCCAATGTGCCAGTGGTGATTTCGCACCATAAGGTCGTCGGCGTGAAAAACTATGGCCGCTCTGGCGAGACGCTTCAATTTATCGCCGACCACATGAAGCAGCAACCGATCTGCCTGGACTGCTACCCGTATCCCGCCTCATCCACCATCCTGTCGGCGCACCGGGCCGTCAACGCAACCCGGGTGACAGTGACCTGGTCGGAGACCATGCCCGAGTTCGCTGGCCGCGATTTGGCCGACATCGTGAAAGAGCTGGGCGGCACCCTTGATGAAGTGATTGACCGTTTGATTCCGGCAGGCGCGATTTACTACATGATGGACGATGCCGATGTACAGCGCATATTGAAATTCGACGAGACCATGATTGGCTCGGACGGGCTGCCGCACGATGCTGCGCCGCATCCGCGGCTGTGGGGCAGCTTTCCGCGGGTGCTGGGCCACTACGGCCGCAGTCTGGGTCTATTCACCCTGGAAACTGCCGTCCACAAAATGACCGGGCTGACCGCGAAGAACTTTGGCCTGGCCGGCCGCGGCCTGGTGCAGAAAGGTGCCTATGCCGACCTGACCCTTTTCAATCCCGACACCATCGATGCGGGCGCCACCTACGAGTCGCCCAAGACTCCCGCCATCGGCATTCACACCGTTCTGGTGAATGGCGCCGTGGTATGGGCGGACGGAAAGCCCAGCGGTGCCCGGCCGGGACGCGTGCTGCGCCGCGAGCCGGTATCAACGTTAGCGGCAGTATCGGCATCGGCATGACAAGCCAGACTCTCGCTGACCTGGAAACCCCCGCGCTGCTGCTGGACGCTGGCCAGATGGACCGCAATATCACGCGTATGTTCAGCACGCTGGCGCGGCATCAGGTCAGCTTTCGTCCGCATGTCAAGACCAACAAAAGCATGCAGGTCACACAGCGCCTGCTGGATGCGGGTGCCAGGGCTATCACGGTGTCAACGCTGCGCGAGGCCGAGTATTTCAGCACGCATGGCATCAAGGACATTCTTTATGCGGTTAGCATGTCGCCAAACAAGCTGACGCATGCGCTGACGCTTCGCGCATCAGGCGCCAAGCTGGCGGTGATTGTTGACAATGTCGAGATGGCGCTGCAGCTCAATCCGAACAAGGCCGGCGGCAGCGATCAGCTCGGTGTCCTGATCGAAATCGACTCCGATGGCCACCGTTCCGGCGTGCAGCCGGAAGCCGACCTGCTGCTGGATATCGCGGCGGCGCTTCGCAGTACCGGTATTGAAGTTGCCGGTGTCATGACCCATGCTGGAGAGTCGTACAACTGCCGCTCATACGACGCCATCCGCGCCCTGGCTGAGCAGGAGCGCGCAGCCGTTGTGCGTGCGGCCCAGCGGCTGCGCAAGGCCGGCTACAGCTGCCCGGTGGTCAGCGTCGGTTCAACGCCGACTGCGCTGTTTGCAGAGCACCTGGAAGGCGTCACTGAAGTACGTGCCGGCGTGTTTATCTTTTTTGACCTGGTTATGGCCGGCATAGGCGTGTGCCGTACCGACGAAATCGCGTTGTCGGTGCTGGCCACTGTGATCGGACACCAGAAAGACAAAGGCTGGACATTGACCGACGCCGGCTGGATGGCGATGTCACGCGATCGCGGTACAGCCAGGCAGCCCGTTGACCAGGGCTACGGCCTGGTCTGCGACACAAGTGGGCGGCTGCTGGGCAACATGCTGATGATCGATGCCAATCAGGAGCACGGCATTCTTGCGGCCCGTCCCGGCGCAACTTCTGACGCCATCCATCTGCCGTTGGGTACCCAGGTGCGTATTTTGCCCAACCATGCCTGCGCCACTGCAGCGCAATTTCCGGGCTATCAGGTTCTTGATGCGGGGCAACGTGTCACCGACTTTTGGCCGAGGTTTTACGGCTGGTAGTCAGCAGCTTTCTGGTTGAGGTGCAGACGATGCGGGCTGGCCGGGCGTCAGTCGATCTTTGCGCCTGAATACTTGACGACTTTCTCCCACTTGATAGCTTCACGCCGGGCCAGCTCGCGAAACTCCTCGGGCGAGCTGGGGTCGACCTCCGCCCCAAGCGTTTTGAAGCGCTCGCGCACCGCAGGGCTGGCCAGCGCCTTGCGCACTTCTGTGTTGAGTCGCAGCACGACGTCTTTGGGCATATTCGCCGGGCCAATCAGTCCGCCCCAGGCCACCACCTCAAAACCGGGCACCGTATCGGCAATAGCCGGCACATCCGGGTAGGCGGAAATACGCTTGGCCGACGAGATGCCCAGCGCGCGTACCCTGCCCGCCTGTGCCGGCGGCCCTGTAACGGGCGAGTTGACCATCATCATCTGCACACTACCGCCTATCAGGTCGGTCATGGCGGCAGTTGCCGCCCGGTAGGGCACGTGCAACATATAGGTCTGCGTCATCGATTTGAAAAGCTCTACGCCCAGGTGCCCCGTTGTGCCGTTGCCGTCAGAGGCGAATGCGACCTTGCCTGGATTTTTCTTGGCGTAGGCAATCAGCTCGGCAATATTTTTCACCGGCAGATTGTTGTTGACGACCATCAGATTGACCACCCGCAGCGCGTTCGAGATCAGCGTCAGATCCTTGTCGATGTCATAAGGTACGTTGCTGATTAGTGCGCGGTTGGTGGCCAGCGACACCACATTGCCATAGGCTAATGTGTAGCCATCAGGGGGTGAACGCACCAGCTCGGTAGTGCCGATAACATACGAGCCACCGGGCTTGTTGTCGATGATGAACGGCACGCCCATCTGCACCGACATTTGCTGAGCTAGCGCCCGCATCAGCACATCCGGCGCACCACCGGCTGCCGAAGGAACGATCAGGCGTATCGGCTTGTCGGGGTAGTCAGCCAATGCCGGCAACGACAGTGCAGCAAAAAGACCGATAAACAGACTGGCTAAACGGATTCGACAACGACACATGGTGTAGTACTCCTTGAGGTGAAAGCAGCGCGCCTTGAGAATGCTAACTGGCTGAAGCGGTGAAAGACTTGGGCAAAAAGTGTGCCTACGCGGGCAGAAGCATCCCCTTGGTCTCGATGAATGCGACCACCTCCGCCAGGCCAGCATTGGTTTTGAGGTTGGTCATTACGAAAGGTTTCAAGCCCTTGGCCGTGGTGCGCATACGGATGGTGTCAGCCTCCATCACTTTCAGGTCGGCGCCAACGTAGGGCGCGAGGTCTGTTTTGTTGATCACGAACAGATCGCTTTTGGTGATGCCCGGGCCGCCTTTGCGCGGGATTTTTTCACCGGCTGCCACGTCGATGACATAGATGGTCAGGTCGCTGAGTTCCGGGCTGAAGGTGGCTGCGAGGTTGTCACCGCCGGACTCGACAAACACCACATCGGCATCGGGAAAGTCCACCAGCATGCGGTCAATGGCTTCGAGGTTGATGGATGCGTCTTCACGTATGGCTGTGTGCGGGCAGCCGCCGGTTTCCACGCCCATGATGCGGTCTGCGTCGAGCGCGCCGCTGACGGTCAGGATGCGCTGGTCTTCCTTGGTGTAAATGTCGTTGGTGATGGCGACCAGATCGTACTTTTGCTTCATGGCCTTGCAGAGCATTTCGAGCAGCGTGGTTTTACCCGATCCGACCGGGCCGCCTATGCCGACGCGCAAGGGTGGAAGCTTCTTGGTGCGATTAGCTATGTGATGAAGACTCATAAAGCCCCCACGCTTGTCACTACGTGTACTGCGCTGCCCCCCAAGGGGGTGCGATCTTGTTTGAAGCGGTTCTGCACTGCGATCATGATCTGAATAACCTTGAATATTGGGTTTCGTGTTGCGAAGAAAGAATCGCCAGCATCGGCGAGAAAGCCTGGCGTTCGTTGTCATCAAGCTGCATAGCGGCTTCAACGGCGGCGGGAATGTCTCTACCCAAGCGAGCCAGTATGCGCTGCCCGGCGCTCTGGCCTAGCGGCACTGATTTGATGGCAGCTTGCATCATGTTTTCTGCCCAGCCAAATGCAAAGGCGGTCAGGCAGTCGCGCACACCGGCATCCGTTTGAGACGCGGCTAACGCAAAGGCTACTGCGTAGGTCGGCTGCATGGCGGCGCAGGCTGCAATGTGCTCTGCGTTCGCACCGTCGTGATTGCGCAGCCACTCCAATAGCGAGCGGCCCATTTGCTCGGCCTGGGCGCGCAGCTCGCTGGTCTCGCGGGTTTGCAGCACCCAGTCATTGAGTTGCCGTACACGGGCCAGGTCAGCGCTTCGCCAAGCCGGAATGGCTTGCGCAATCACAGCCAGGTCGCCGCGCGCCAATGTCAAGTTGAGCTGGTCTTGCAGCCAGTCGATTGCTATGCTTTCAGTAGCTGGCTGCGCGCGTTCTAAAAGGGTTTCAAGCCCTTCAGAGTATGAAAAACCACCAACAGGCAGTGCTGGAGAGGCCAGCCAGATCAATTGAATCAGGCTCGCGGGTGACAGGCGGGGCGAGGGGTCGACTGCGTTGGGCACTGTGATGCGCTAACTAATGACTGTGATGACCGTGATTGCAGTCAGGCCCGTGAACGTGCGGTCCAAGTGCAGTGTGTGCATGGTCATGCGGCTCAGACTTTTCATGTGCGTGCCCGTGACTTTGCCCGCCAGCACTGTAAGCACCGCCCTCTGGCTCAAACGGTTCGCTGACTTCGCCCACGATCAAATGCATGGCGCGCAGCATGTCGGCCAGTACGTGGTCGGGTTCAATTTTCAAGTGGTCTGGCCTCAACTCAATCGGCACATGCCGGTTGCCCAGGTGGTAGGCAGCGCGGGTCAAATCAAACGGCGAGCCATGCGACGTGCAGGCTGTGATGCGCAGCACGGCTTGCGGCGCGGCAATTACCCGCACCATGGAGCCGTCTTCAGCCACCAGCACATCGTTGCCACGCACCAGCGTACCGCGTGGCAAAAACACGCCGAGTTGGCGGCCTAGCGAATCAGTCGCGTCGAACCGGCTTTTCTGGCGTACATCCCAGTCGAGCTCGACAGTGGATGCGCGTTTGACGAGCACAGGCGCAAGGCCTGTGCCCTGCGGAATGACTTTGGATATTTGAAGCATGCAGTCTTAAAAAAGAAAATAACGTTGCGTCATCGGCAAACTCGTCGCAGGCTCGCAGGTCAGCAACTGGCCATCGGCCCGCACGGCGTAAGTCTGCGCGTCAACCTCCATCTTCGGCAGGTAGTTGTTGTGAATCATGTGCTGCTTGCGCACGCTGCGTATGTTTTTCACGGCGCTTAAGTGTTTGGCCAGTCCGAACTCGTCTTTGATGCCAGCGGCCAGGCCGGCTTGCGATACAAAGGTGAGTGACCCCTTTGCAATCGCGCCGCCGAACGCGCCAAACATGGGGCGATAGTGCACGGGTTGCGGTGTGGGTATTGACGCATTCGGGTCGCCCATCGCGGCCATGGCGATGAAGCCGCCCTTCAAAATGACCGAGGGTTTGATGCCGAAAAACGCTGGCTTCCAGATCACCAGGTCGGCCCACTTGCCGACCTCGATGGAGCCGACCTCATGCGAGATGCCGTGGGCAATCGCCGGGTTGATGGTGTATTTGGCGATGTAACGCTTGACGCGGAAGTTATCGTTGCTACCGCCGTCGCCATCAAGCTTGCCGCGCTGCTGCTTCATCTTGTGCGCGGTCTGCCAGGTGCGGATGATGACTTCGCCGACGCGGCCCATGGCCTGGCTGTCGGAGCTCATCATGCTGATGGCGCCAAGGTCGTGCAGCACGTCTTCGGCGGCGATGGTTTCCTTGCGGATGCGGCTTTCGGCAAAGGCCAGGTCTTCGGCAATGCCTGCATCCAGGTGGTGGCAGACCATCAGCATGTCCACATGCTCATCAAGCGTGTTAACGGTGTAGGGCATGGTCGGATTGGTGGACGAGGGCAAAAAGTTGGCTTCGCCGACCACCTTCAAAATATCTGGTGCATGGCCGCCGCCTGCGCCTTCAGTATGGAAGGCGCAGAGTGCGCGGCCCTTGGTTGCGGCGATGGTGTTCTCGACAAACCCCGATTCATTGAGTGTGTCGCTGTGAATGGCCACTTGCGTGTCGGTCTCATCCGCCACGTCCAGACAATTGCTGATGGCGGCCGGTGTGGTACCCCAGTCTTCGTGGAGCTTTAAGCCAATCACACCGGCGTTGATTTGTTCATGTAGCGCTGCGGGCAAACTGGCGTTGCCTTTGCCCAGAAAGCCCAGGTTCATCGGAAATGCATCAGCGGCTTGCAACATGCGTTCGATGTTCCACGGGCCGGGGGTGCAGGTCGTCGCAAAGGTGCCCGTTGCCGGGCCAGTGCCGCCACCCAACATGGTGGTCATGCCGGCGGCCAGCGCTTCTTCAATCTGCTGCGGGCAGATGAAGTGGATGTGCGAGTCAATGCCGCCTGCGGTAACTAACATGCCTTCACAACTGATGATCTCGGTGCCCGGGCCGATGATGATGTCCACACCGGATTGCACATCGGGATTGCCCGCTTTGCCTATCGCCTCAATTCGGCCATCGCGCAGGCCAATGTCGGCTTTCACGATGCCCCAGTGGTCAATGATGAGGGCGTTGGTCATCACGCAATCAACTGCGCCTTCGGCTCGGGTTTTTTGCGACTGCGCCATGCCATCGCGTATGGTTTTGCCACCGCCAAACTTGACCTCTTCACCATAGCTGCCTGCGCGCAGGGTGTAGTCGGCCTCGACCTCGATCATCAAGTCGGTATCGGCCAGACGCAGGCGGTCGCCCACGGTGGGGCCAAACATCTCGGCGTAAGCGCGTCTTCCAATCGTTGCCATTTAAAGCGCTCCCTGAATGAGGCCGCGAAAGCCGTAGATCAATCGGTCGCCGGCAAAATCAACCAGCTCCACGCTGCGCTGCTGGCCAGGCTCAAAGCGCACGGCCGTGCCGGATGCAATGTTCAGCCTCATGCCGCGGGCAGAGGCGCGGTCAAAGTCGAGCGCTGCGTTGGTTTCAAAAAAATGATAGTGCGAGCCAACCTGTATGGGTCGCTCGGATGCGTTTTTAACCACCAGCTTATGGGTGCGGCGACCCGTATTCAGTTCGTGGTCGGGGCCGTCGGTGAAGATTTCTCCGGGTGTCATGTGGGCCTCTTAAACAATCGGCTGGTGCACGGTCACCAGTTTGGTGCCATCGGGAAATGTGGCCTCTACCTGAATATCAGGTATTAGCTCGGCGATGCCATCCATCACATCGGCGCGGGTCAAAATGGTGCGGCCCTCGCTCATCAGGTGCGCGACGGATTTGCCATCGCGCGCACCCTCCATCACCGCGGCGCTGATAAGTGCCATCGATTCGGGGTAATTGAGCTTGAGGCCGCGTGCCTTGCGGCGTTCGGCCAGCAGCGCTGCGGTAAAAATCAGCAGCTTGTCTTTTTCGCGCGGGGTTAGTTCCATGAAAATCTCTTTGGGTGGCCGGGTGTTGCAGTTGTTGGGATTTTGGTTTGAAAATGCAAGAATGGTGCCTCGGTAATGTTGCCACAAGATAGTGGGTATCTGCATCGGCATGCACCAGTCCCCATACTTTTCTTACAAACGAATATTTCACTGTGCTTGAACCAGGCCCGACCCGCTCGCCCCAGCCGCCGCCTCTTGAGCAGGCCCCGGTGCAGCGCGTCATCAAGATCCGGCGCGACTACAACAGCTGGGTGGCCAGCGAAACCATGGAAGACTACGCGTTGCGCTTTACGCCGCAGCGCTTTCGCAAGTGGTCTGAATGGCGTGTTGCCAACACGGCTTTTGGCGCGGCTTCGTTCCTGATTCTGGAGGCGGTCGGCGCGACCTTGCTGGTCAAGTACGGTTTTACCAATGCCTTCTGGGCCATCATCGCGACTGGCATCATCATCTTTCTGGCCGGCCTGCCTATCAGCATATATGCGGCTCGCTATGGCGTTGACATGGACCTGCTCACGCGCGGCGCGGGCTTTGGCTACATTGGCTCGACGCTGACATCGCTGATCTACGCGTCTTTCACCTTCATCTTCTTTGCGCTGGAGGCGGCTGTTATGGCCTATGCGCTGGAGCTGGCGCTCGGCATACCGCCCAGTTGGGGCTACCTGATTTGCGCGCTGGTGGTGATCCCCCTTGTGACCCACGGTGTGTCGGCCATCAGCCGCCTGCAGGTCTGGACGCAGCCCTTGTGGCTGGTCATGCTGGTAGTGCCTTTTGTCTATGTGCTGATACGCAACCCCGGCGCGTTTGATGGCGTTGTGTACTACGGTGGTGAAAAAGGGGTGGGCGGCACGTTTAACCTGCACCTTTTTGGCGCGGCCCTAACGGTGGGTATTGCGCTCATCACCCAGATGGGTGAGCAGGCCGACTATCTGCGTTTTATGCCGGTTAAAACCAACGCCAATCGCTGGAGCTGGTGGGGCAGTGTGTTGGTAGGCGGGCCGGGCTGGGTGCTGCTGGGGGTCGTAAAAATGCTGGGCGGCGCGCTACTGGCCTACCTGGCTATATCCAATATGGTGCCGGTAGAGCGGGCCGTTGACCCAAACCAGATGTACCTTGCCGCGTATGAATACGTCTTTCCAAACTACGGCCTGGCAGTAGCCGCTACCGCTTTGTTTGTGGTGATCTCGCAGTTAAAAATCAATGTCACCAATGCCTATGCCGGTTCGCTGGCGTGGTCCAACTTTTTCTCGCGCATAACCCACAGCCACCCTGGCCGCGTGGTGTGGGTGGTGTTCAACACGGTCATCGCCTTCATGCTGATGGAGATGAATGTTTTTCAGGCGCTCGGGGATGTGCTCGGCCTTTATTCAAACATCGCCATCGCCTGGATCATGGCGGTGGTGGCCGACCTGGTCATCAGCAAGCCGCTGGGTCTGTCGCCGCCGGGCATCGAGTTCAAGCGCGCCTACTTGTACGACGTTAACCCTGTGGGTGTGGGTGCCATGGCGCTCGCTTCGTTGCTGTCGGTGACTGCTCACCTCGGCTTGTATGGCGAATCAGCGCAGGCATTTTCGGCAGTCATTGCCATGGCTACGGCCTTTGTGACTGCGCCACTGCTTGCATGGGCTACCAAAGGCCGTTACTACATTGCTCGCAAACCTGATGCAGCGCTGGAAGCTGCCTACAAGCGTTATGAAACCCGCCGCTGCGTGATTTGCGAGCGCGACTACGAGGGCCCGGACATGGCGCATTGCCCGGCCTATCAGGGGCCGATTTGTTCGCTCTGCTGTACGCTAGATGCACGCTGTGGCGATTTGTGCAAGCCGCACGCAAGCCTGTCGGCGCAGTGGTCCGCTGCGCTGCGATGGCTGTTGCCACGCCGAGCCTGGCCATATCTTGATACCGGACTCGGCCATTTTTTGCTGCTGATGCTCGTCATCGTGCCGCTGCTAGCCAGCGTGTTCGGTTTGCTCTATCGGCAGGAGATGGGCGCCCTTAGCAAAGTTCTCGACGTGGCGGCATCCGAGGCGGCCTTGCGCTCGGGGTTTTTGAAAGCTTACATGGCGCTGCTGGTCATAGCCGGGCTGGTGGCCTGGTGGCTGGTGCTGGCGCACAAGAGCCGCCAAGTCGCGCAGGAAGAGTCGAACCGGCAAACCCATTTGCTCACGCGTGAAATCGAGTCGCATCGGCAAACCGATGAAGCCTTGCAGCAAGCCAGGCTGGTGGCCGAGCAGGCGCGCCAGATTGCCGAACAAGCCAAGCTAACAGCCGAGCAAGCCAGGCTCGCAGCCGACCAGGCCAACCAGGCCAAGAGCCGCTACATCAGTGCCATCAGCCACGAGCTGCGTACGCCCCTCAACAGCATATTGGGTTACGCGCAGTTGATGGGTGAAGACGCTGCTATTCCGCCGCACCGCAAGCAGGCGGTCAGCGTCATCAAGCGCGGTGGCGAGCATTTGCTGTCGCTGATTGAGGGTACGCTGGACATTGCCCGCATCGAGGCCGGCAAGCTCACGCTCAATGTCAAGCCAATGCAGTTTGCCGACTGCGTACACGAGATGGCCGACATGTTCGAGTTGCAGGCATCTGGCAAAGGGCTTGGTTTTGTTTTTGAGGCCAGCGGCAATCTGCCGGAGACGGTGCGCGCTGACGAAAAACGCGTGCGGCAAATTCTTTTTAATCTGCTGGGCAATGCGATCAAGTTCACTTCTAGTGGGCAAGTCGCCTTCAGGTTGCGCCACGCGCGTGAAATGGCCCACATTGAAATTGAAGACACCGGCCCAGGTATGACGACTGCCGAGCTAGCTGAAATATTCGAACCCTTCGCCCGTGGCGCTACCAGCGTACAAACCGCGCAGGGCACGCCCGGCGCTGGCCTGGGCCTGACGATTGCCAAAATGCTGACCGACCTGATGGGCGGCGAGATGACGGTCGTCAGCACGCCCGGTCAAGGATCGGTTTTTCGCATCCGGCTTTTTCTGCCCGAAGTGCATGGCGCTGCTGCGCAAGGTAGCCGCCCGCAAGCCGCCCGCAAGCAACCTACAGCCTACGCAGGCGAGCGGCGCAAGCTGCTGGTGGTTGACAACGAAGAGCCTGACCGCGAACTGTTGGTGCAACTGCTGCAGCCCATGGGTTTTGATTTGCGGGTAGCGGCCAGTGGCCATGACTGCCTGGACCTGCTGGCAGCCGGTTATCAGCCCGACGTGATTTTTATGGATCTCGCCATGCCTGGCATTGACGGCTGGGAAACGCTGCGCCGCGTGCGCAGCGCGGGGCACGTCAACATTGCCTTTGCGATTGTGTCGGCCAATGCGTTTGACAAGGGGCTGGAAAACGATGTCGGCATCCGGCCTGAAGACTTCATCGTCAAGCCGGTGCGTCACACCGAGCTGCTGGACTGGCTCGAAAGGCGGCTCAGCTTGACGTGGATTGACGAGATACCAGCCCAACCCCTATCAGACATTGAAGGGCTGGTTGCGCCCCGTGTGCTTCCAAACGCAACCCAACTCGCCAGCCTGCTCGAAGTGGTTAACCTCGGGTTTTACCGGGGCATCATGAACAAGCTTATTGAAATCGAAGGGCAGCAAGCTGATACTGTCGTGTTTGTTGAAGACATGCGCAAACTGGCGCGCCAATTCCAGTTTGAGGCCATGAGCCGCCAGTTAAGCGAAGGCCTTGCACGCCATGCTTGACGTTAAAGACACTCCGCCAAGCGAGCAGCAGCAAAATCTCAACCGAACGCTAGACCGCGCAAACAGCGACGTGGTGCTGATTGTTGACGACGTGCCCGACAACCTCTCGGTGCTGCACGATGCGCTGGACGAGTCGGGCTACACCGTGCTGGTCGCGACAAGTGGTGAGGCCGCATTGCAGCGGGCAAAACAGGCCCTGCCAGACATCGTGTTGTTAGACGCCATGATGCCCGGCATGGACGGTTTTGAGGTCGCCAAGCGCCTTAAAGCCAGCCCTGAGACCGCACACATTCCCATCGTTTTTATGACCGGGCTGACCGAGACCGAATACCTGGTGGCGGCACTGGAGGCGGGTGGCGTTGACTATGTCACCAAGCCGATCAAGCCCAAGGAAGTCATGGCTCGCATGAGCGTGCATTTGCAGGGCGCGCGCCGTGCTCGCCAGGATGCACGGCAGGCTGGCCAGGCACGCAGCGCACTCGACGCATTTGGCTATGCCAGCATCACGGTGCGGCTGCTGGGCAAAAGCAGTGCCACCCTGGAGGGTGACGGCAAGCTGATATGGCAGACACCTTTGGCGCGTGATTTGCTGCTGCGCTATTTCGGTACCTCGGCACCGGTAACGCCCGAGCCGGTATTGAGCTGGCTGCGACGCCATGCAGCAGATGCCTCACGCTTTGAAGATGGTCAAGTGGAGCCGCCGCGTTTTTCGATAGAGCTGGGGCCGCGCCGCCTGACTTTCCGGCTACATCAGCAAACCGGCGACGGGCAGGCCAGTGCTGAAGATACGGGCGGCAGCGGCGACTGGCTGATCGTCATGCGCGAGATCTCTGACGATGCCGTTGTAGAGGCCATGACCCTGAGCTTCAAGCTCACGGCGCGGGAGGCAGAGGTGCTGTATTGGGTGGTCAAGGGCAAGATCAACCGTGATATTGGCGAGATTTTGGGGGCCAGCCCCGCCACCGTCAAAAAGCACCTGGAGCGGGTTTACGTCAAACTGGGTGTTGAAACCCGTACCGCCGCCGCGGGCATGGCCATGAACAGGATCCGGCAGTTACATCCCCAATTCGAGACCTGATTCCATTTCTAAATCATTCCCATATGTTGTTGCTTCGCCTTTGCCGTACTGAAGCAATGTCTGCGGCTTCGCGCCTATTCTGGAAATGGTTGAGAAATGGAAAGGGCGCAGATTTTCTCCAGGCGGCTATAATTCAAGGTTGCCTTGGGTAGCCCGGGCTTAGAGAATTTTCAAGGACGATTGCGGATGGCAAAAGAAGAACTGATTGAAATGCACGGTTTGGTAGACGAGGTTTTACCTGATTCCCGCTTTCGCGTCACGCTGGACAACGGCCACAAACTCGTGGCCTATACGTCTGGCAAGATGCGCAAAAACCACATCCGCATTCTGGCGGGCGATCAGGTGTCGCTTGAGCTATCGCCCTATGACCTCAGCAAGGGCCGCATCACCTTCCGCCACATTGCAGGCCGTGGCCCCGGCCCCGGTCAGGGCGGTGCACCCGGCCAGGGCGCAGGCCAGCGCGGCGCTCGCTAGTCGCTTGCTGCAGACAGTTGAGGTGCCAAACCAGTGCCCCTGAAAAATCAAAAGGCCCCGAGTGGGCCTTTTTTGCTGCCCACCTGTTTTTGATTGATTGATTAATTGAAAGATAGCCATGAAAAAAGTCTTGATGTGCTTGCTACTGCCAGTGCTTGCCGCCACGGACCTGATGCTGTTCATGAGCCGCGCCAGCGCACAGCAGATCGGAGAAGTCAGCACGGTTTTCAAGCTGCTGAGCCCGAACGACAAAATCGTGGTCGACGCGTATGACGACCCCAAGGTGGCGGGCGTGACCTGCTACGTGTCGCGCGCCAAAACCGGTGGCTACAAAGGTGCGCTGGGCCTGGCCGAAGACAGGTCCGAAGCGTCCATTGCCTGCCGTCAGACCGGGCCCATTAGCTTTGCCAAACCACTTGAGGCGCAAGAAGAGGTACTGAGCGAGCGGATCTCACTGGTGTTCAAAAAACTCAGGGTAGTGCGCATGGTCGACAAGCCCCGCAACACGCTGGTCTACCTGACCTATTCAGACCGCCTGATCGAAGGCTCACCACAAAATAGCGTCACAGCGGTACCGGTGGACCGGGCTAATGTGATTCCGGTGAAATAGGGTTTGCGGGCGTTTAAAAGTGCCTAAAATGGCATTTTTTAAGTCTAAAAATGGCTGCAGCCCAATAAATACGGGCGTGAGCAGCTACGAAAGTTGTAGCGACTTCGCGCCGCCATGAGAACCAGCGGGCTGGTTGTACCTTTCACGCCCTGGGATGAAAAAACGCACCCAGCAAACGTAAGCCTGTTCGTTGCTGCGGCTATAGTGCAAATACCAGATGCGCTCATGCACCTGGTCCATCAAGCGTGCCGACCGCAGTGGAGCAGTGCCGGGTTCCATCGAAAATTTATAGCTAGATTTGTACAGTGCACTCGCCGTTTAGCCAGGCTAGAGGCGGCTTTTAAAGGATTTTGATGTCCAGTTTATCGAGCAACGAACAGCATATGGAGCAGGTTTTGCTCTATAAATTACCTGATGACGCGAATCGCTTCCGTCGCTCAGTAGACTGCCGAGCCCAAAAATGAAAATCGTACTAAGACTGTTTGGCGTTATTCACGGCATCATGGCAGCGCTCTTCGCCTGCGCTGCAATCATGTTGATCATCATTGCCTCTCGCATGGGCTGGCATGCTTTTATGGGTGGCCTGGACAGCGCTGCAGCCCAGCAAATCATCGAAGGTGTGGGATTGCTTGCAGCAGCGGTTGTTGCACTTCAGATCGCACAAACGATTGCAGAAGAGGAAGTCGTACGCGGTGCGGATATCAGCGCACCAACGCGCGTCCGCCGATTCCTGTCGCGATTTTTTGTTGTGGTGATGGTCGCCCTGGCGATAGAGGGTCTGGTAGCGACCTTCAAGGCAATCCATGAGGACCCCTTGCAGCTGCAATACGCCGCGGCTCTCATCGCCGCAGTAGGAATACTGCTGGCCGCCTGGGGTGTATTCATCCGTCTCAATCGCTTTGCGGAGGAACTGGAGCCCGAGGCAATGGCTGATGTCAAGCGTGAAGACAGGAAGCTGAAGCAATGAGCGAGGCATGCGCCATAACAAGCCGCTGCAACGGATGCGTAAAAAAAGCTGCGGGCTGCTGAACGGCGACGCTAAAACTCACCATCCAAGGACACATCCATGCTTCAGTTACGACCAGGTTGTGAGTGCTGCAACGAAGATCTTCCTCCAGACTGTCTAGAGGCGCGGATCTGTTCGTTCGAGTGCACCTTCTGCGCAACATGTGCAAAGGCACTTCCTGGCGGAGCATGTCCGAACTGCGGTGGGGAATTGCTCCCGCGCCCACGCCGCCCGGCGAGCAAGCTGGCCAAGTTTCCAGCATCCACAGAACGTGTGCACAAGCCAGCAGGTTGCGGTGAAGCAGCCTAGTCCGGCAGTCAAGCGGGACTACGCAATAGCGCGAAGCCCCTTGGGTTTACTTTAGGTCCCGAAAGACAAGCCATGTTTACCCTCGGCCGTGAGTACACAAGAGGTGAGATCTCTGCGCAGCTTGGCGGCAGCACTGTGTCTTGCTTGCCGACCATCGATGGCATCATCGTGGCCGCCTGCCTCAGCAAGACATTCAGTCCCCAGGCGCCTGCCGTCGTGCTGTGTGGCCGAGGTGTACGTACAGGCCCCGTCAGTGCGCTGTTTTCACGTCAGCGCGGCGCCATCCCTGTGTTTATAAAGAACGCATCGGGTCGATGGCAGTATCAAGGCCGATTTGTGGTCGCTCGGTCCTTCAGTTCTGGCGTCCGATTCCAAAGCTTTATCGCTGGCTCCGGTCGCTCAGTCGCCAGCGTTTCACACGTCGTCATGCTCAAGCGACACAAATGAGCGCCGCAACGCCTGTTTTCGCCCAAATAAATACCCGCGCAAAAAGCTGCTTTATAGATGGCGTTTGGTGCCCGCGCTGGCGCAGATTGGCTCAGGTGAGATCACGTCAGATCACGTTAAAGCCATTCGGCCTAAGCTGCTTTTTTAGCCCAGGCGCTGCACCAGCCCTTGGACGCGACTTGCTTGCCCGCAAACAGCGGGCAGCCGCCCTGGGCTGAACCCGCAGCACCTTGATACAGCGCACAGTTAGAGCAGGCTGAGCCGGAAACGTATTGCGTGTACCTGGTTTTGTCGGCTCTCGACGAGTCGGCCACGTAACCCAAACCCAAGGCTACGGGGTCTTTTTCGTCGACCAACGGACCCGTATTGGCGGCGGCCTGTGGTGATGCGGGCAGTGCATCTGGAGTTGCCGGCGCAGCTGGAGCTGTAACTACGGGCGTCGGCGCTACAGCAGGTGCAGGAAGATCGACCGGCTTTTTATCACCGCAAGCCGCAAGCAGTGCGGTAGCGCCAGCAGCCGTCATTAAAGATAATGCCGGAACAATCCGGATAATTTGGCGACGTGTTGTCATGAGAAATTTCCTTTGGCTTTTGGCTAACTGGATGTGAATGGGAACCGATTGAGAAATACCGCCGTGCGACGGTATTAAGAGGGGCAGGAAAACACTAACCTCATCAAGTGCGAGTTGGCGTAGGACTACAACGCGGCTTTTTGAAGGCACCGAAACATACGCTAAAACACGCGCTGAAACACGGGCCAGGACGCTGCATTTCGCGGTTAAGGCCTTTCGTTATTTCGTTCGGGAACGCTGCGCGGTTTATCTGGCCAGCGTCGGTTTTTGCGGGTAATGCGGGTAATTCGGATAATTCGGATAATTCGGGTAACGCGCCAAGCGGTTTACCTACAACCAGCAAAAGCAGAGCATGCGGGAATGACTTTGATTGATTTCAGGAGTCCAGCTGTGCCCAAGAAAGAAAGTGCCAAGGCGCAAGCCAGGTCCAACCAAGCCGGGTTGCAGGCTGTCGCTCAAAAGCAGCAAAAAATCCAGCGTTCGCAAGACGCAAAAGACAGCAAAAAGCGCAAGAAAAACGACGGAGCTCCTGTTCAAAAGAAAGCCCTGCAAGCGGGCTCGCGTCGTTATCCAGAGCTTCCCCTTCCGGCGCAGCATCTGCAAAAACCGGGGCGTGAAGCCGACATGGAACTCCAGCCGCAGTTCATGGCGCACGGCTACCGCGGTAGCGGCAAGCTCGAAGGCATGAGCGCCCTGATCACAGGTGGCGATTCGGGTATTGGCCGTGCGGTGGCGGTTTTGTTTGCCCGTGAGGGCGCGGATGTAGCCGTTGCCTATCTCAATGAACATGAAGACGCCGAAGAAACCAGGCGCTGCGTCGAAGCCGAAGGGACGCGCTGCATCCTGATAGCGGGCGACGTGAAGCGTTCGAAGTTCTGCAACCAGGCGGTTAAAAAAACTGTCAAGGCTTTTGGCAAGCTCGACATTCTGGTCAACAACGCCGCTTTTCAGGAGCACGCAGACTCGATCGAAGACCTTACCGACGAGCGCATCGACGAGACGCTGCAGACCAATATTCGGGGCTACATCTACATGGCGCGGGCGGCGGTGCCGCACTTGAAAAACGGTGCCTGCATCATTAACACCGGCTCGGTGACGGGGATGGAAGGCAGCTCCAGGTTGCTGGATTATTCTGCGACCAAGGGCGCGATTCACGCGTTTACCAAGGCGCTGGCCAGCAACCTGATTCCTAAGGGTGTGCGTGTAAACGCGGTGGCGCCTGGCCCCGTGTGGACGCCGCTGAATCCAGCCGATACGCCATCAGGCCGTATTGCCAGTTTCGGGAAGAGCACCGATATTGGGCGTCCTGCACAACCCGAGGAGCTGTCACCGGCCTATGTGTTTCTGGCGTCACCGGCCTGTGCCAGCTACATCACCGGCGTGGTGTTGCCGATTACCGGCAGTGTCGGGGTTTAAGGCATTTTTTGGGGTTCATGCGTTGAGAACGCAGAACCAGCACAGCGCAGGTTTCTTGAAAAGGCTGGCTGTGCAGCGATGTCGATCAAGCGTCCGCGTTGGCCTTTAATGTCGACATGTCGATCACGTAGCGAAAGCGCACCTCGCCGTGCTCAACCTTGCGGTAGGCATCGTTGATGTCCTGAATTGCGATCACTTCAATGTCCGGCCCTATACCGTGTTCAGCGCAGAAGTCCAGCACTTCCTGCGTGTCAGCCAGGTTACCTATCAGCGAGCCGGCCAGCGACTTGCGATGGAAGGCCAACAACTGGTTGTTGACCGGTGCCAGCGGCTCAAGCGCGCCCACCACGACCAGCGCGCAATCCCGCTTCAGCAGCGCTATGAACGGATTGACGTCGTGCTTCTCGGGAATGGTCGAGAGCATGAAGTCGAAGCTCGATGCCAGCGCAGCGAGCTGGTCCTTGTCTTTTTCCAAAACGACCTTGACGCCGAGCCGCTCGCCTTCGCCAAGCTTGACGGCACTGGTCGTGAAGACGGTCACGTCGGCGCCCATCGCCTTCGCGATCTTGGCCGCCATGTCGCCCAGGCCGCCGAAGCCGATGATCCCGACCTTGTCGCCGGCCTTCACGCCCCAGTGCTTCATCGGTGAGTAGGTCGTCACACCCGCGCAAAGAATCGGCGCGGCCACTTCGGGCCTGAGCGCAGGCGGAATCTTCAGCGCGAAGTCTTCCTTGACGACCAGCACGTCGGAGTAGCCGCCAAAGGTGTTGTCGCGGCCGTACATGTTGCCGCCTCCGTGCGCCTTGGCGGCGGGTACCATCGGGCCGTTGTAGGTGGAGAGCCAACTGTTTGGTCCCGCGCAGTAGTTCTGGTCGCCGCTTTGGCACGGGTCGCAATGCCTGCAACTGTCGATCATGCATCCGACGCCAACAAGGTCGCCGACCGCATGCCGCGTGACGCCAGTGCCGATCTTGGCGACCCGGCCAACGACTTCATGTCCCGGCACGCACGGATAAACCGTGTTGGACCATTCATTCTTGACCTGATGAATGTCGGAGTGGCAGACGCCGCAATACAGAACGTCGAGCTGTACTTCGTTCGGACCAGCGTCGTTGCGCTCGAATTCGAATGGTTTCAGGCGACTGAAGGAATGCTTGGCGGCATAACCGATGGCTGGGATCATGATGGGTTCTCGTTTGGGGGGATGAAATCCTGCCACCGCGTCGCGTCGGGCACTTGGGCTACCGTAATCGCCCCCAGTGGATGGCCATGTAGGACATCTATCCATGCGACTGTCCGCCGGCTCCGGGGGCGCCGGGCACCTTGCACAACTTGCTGCCAGTTTCCGCACGCCGCGACGACATTGCGCTGGCGATCACCGGGTACCAGGTCGTCATCATCTGCAGCCAGGCTGCTTCGGGAAGGGGATGGGATCGAAGCTACTCCAGCGCGCGAAGAAAAGCCAGAAACGCACAGTCGCTGGTGCTTAGCCCGGCTTTGCGTTTTGGTTGCGCTGCCTTTGATACGGTTTTGGTCTTGAGCAGCAACGCCAGCACTTCGGGGTGAATATAGGACTTGCGGCACACCGCTACGGTATTGCCAAGCAGCTGCGCTACCTCTGCAATCAGCCGGTTGGCGATAGTGGCCGTGATTGCTTTCTGCGCGGCTTGGTCAAGCTGCATGAACAGCGCCAATGCCGTGGCGCTTGCGTGCCAGGTGCGAAAGTCCTTGGCGGTGAAGTCGCCACCGCTGGCCGCGCGCAAGTAGTCGTTGACCTCGGCTGACCCGACACTGTGCAGTTTCCCAGCGTCGTCAAGGTACTTGAACAGCTCTTGCCCCGGCAGCGCCTGGCAGCGCTGGACGATGCGCGCTACCCGCTTGTCTGTAAGCGCAACTTCATGCTCTACCCCACTTTTGCCGCGAAACTTCAGGCGCAGCTTGTCGCCCTTCAGCGCTGCATGCCGCTTGCGCAGCGTGGTCAGGCCATACGACTTGTTGGTGCGCGCGTATTCGTCGTTGCCCACCCGGACCAGGGTGGTGTCCAGCAACCGCACCAGCGTTGCTGTCACCGCTGTCTGGCTGACAGTGGCACCAGCAGGCTGCGCCAGGTCACGCGTGACTGCAGCGCGAACGCCTGACAGCGCCGAGCCAAACGCCGCCATGCGGTCAAATTTGGTTTCGTCGCGCGCAGTGCGCCAGTCGGGGTGGTAGAGATACTGTTTGCGGCCCCGCGCATCGCGTCCGGTTGCTTGCAAATGGCCTTGGGGCGAAGGGCAAATCCACACGTCGCGGTAAGCCGGGGGAATTGCCAGTCTGGCCAGACGTTCGCGTTCAGTCGGGCTGGATACGGTTTGTCCGTTATCGTTACGGTATGAAAAGCCCTTGCCGCGCGGGAGGCGGCGAATACCCGGGGTGTCGTCGCTGCTGTGGCGCAGCCCGGCGGGCATGGCGGGTGCGTCAGGTAAATTTGAGAGGGCCATGGCGGATTTGCGCTGGGCCGCTTTGGCAAGCGTTTTTGGTCGTGCGACCGGCAAGGGGACGGTGCGCACGCATATCGATGTGGCGGTCATGGAACAAGCGGGCCGGGATTGAATAGTCATACAACTTAACGCAAGCTTGGGCGGCTGGGTGCGGTTTGCGCAGCTGTCCTACGGCGGTTTGAGCACCTGTTTAATAGCGCGGCAGTTGCCTGCGGCCGTTTAATGGATCGTTCTACTGTTCATGTGGCAGCGCCAAGTGCCAATTCATAAACTGAAAACAAGGATGCCAAATGACCACCGCCAAGCCCGGCCTTTATGCCAACATCCACGCGAAGCAAGAGCGCATTGCTCACGGCAGCAAGGAGCACATGCGCAAGCCCTCGGACCCGGCTGCACCTAGTACAGACGACTTTAAAAAGGCTAAAAAGAGCCACCAGTTGAAAGAGGCTAAAAAATAAGCTGTCGTGGGGGCTCAAAAGTGCTAAAAGCAGCTTTTTTTAGAACAAAAAAACGCTGCAGACCAATAAATATAGGCGTGAGCAGCTATTAAAGTTATAGCGGCTATTGGGTACGCCAGCCCAACAATCCCAGCCATCCCAAGCGATCAACCGCTTTACCCTGCATTTACCCGCCCCAAGCCCTGCGCTTTACAGCTGGTTTCACCTTGTCGTCATAATCTTTTTCTGGGGCTGGTCTGATGTGTGCGCAGTGTTTGGCGCGGTCGCATCATCCGAAGGTGCTGCTCACCCGCCCAACAAAAATTGCCAAGGACCGTCGATGACGCCACAAGATCCCGAACCAAACCCTGCCAGACCCGTAACCACCCGAAAGCCATTGAGCCGTCGCGCATCGATTACGGGCGCTGTGGTGGCCTTGATGCTGGTGGTGGGGGTTGGTGGACTAGCCTGGTACCTGACCAAGCCTGCTGCAACCGGTGCTGCGGCAGCTGGGCCAGGCGGCGGTGCAGGCCCTGGTGGGCCCGGAGGCCCAGGGGGTCCCGGAGGCTTTGGCGGCGGCGGCCGTGGTGGAGCATCAACCGTCGGAGTGGCGACGGCCGAAAAAACCAGCGTACCGGTGGTGATTGACGCGCTGGGCACGGTGACGCCGCAGGCCACCGTGAAGGTGCGGCCGCAGGTGTCTGGCGTGCTGGAGAAGGTGCTGTTTAAAGAAGGCCAGATGGTCAAGGCCGGTGAGCTGATGGCGGTGATTGATGCGCGCCAGTTTGAGCTGGCCCTTATGCAGGCCAGCGGCCAGCGTCAGCGCGATGAAGCACAACTTGACAGTGCCAGAGTCACCCTGCAGCGCTTTAAAACCCTGCTTGAGCAGGACTCGATCGCGCGGCAGGAAGTAGACACGCAAACCGCGCTGGTCAAGCAGCTTGAAGGCACGGTGGCGGTTGACAAGGCCAACGAAGGCGTTGCCAGGCTCAACCTCAGCTACACCCGCGTGCTGGCCCCCATCAGCGGGCGTGTGGGCTTGCGCGCGGTGGACGTTGGCAATGTGGTTAATCCGAGCGACATCAATGGCGTGGCGCTTATCACGCAAGTCGCGCCGATTGATGTGGTATTTGCCGTACCGCAAGACCGTGTGGGTGATTTGAAAAACCCCAGTGGGGCGGCAGATATCAAGGTGACTGCACTAGACCGAAACCGCGTCGCCGTACTTGAAGCGGGCAGCTTTGCGTCGCTAGACAACCAGATCGACACGACGACCGGTACGGTCAAGGCGAAAGCGCGTTTTGCCAACGCACAAGGCGCGCTGTTCCCGAACCAGTTTGTGAATATTCAGGTGTTGGTTAAAACCGTTGACAACGCTGTGGTGGTGCCGATTGCTGCTTTGCGTCAGGGTAGTGCGGGCGATTATGTGTATGTGCTGAACGCTGACCGTACCGTTTCACTAAGGCTGGTCACACGTGGGCAAGCCACAGTTGAAAAGGTGGTGGTGGCAGCAGGCCTGCAAGCTGGCGAGCGCGTCATTACCGAAGGCGCTGATCGTTTGAAGGATGGCTCGCGCGTATCGCTGGCGGGTGATGCGCCGCGTGGCCCTCGTGGCGGGGCTAGTGGAGCTGGAGGAGCTGGAGGAGCGGTTGGCAAATTGCAGCGTCCCGACGGTGTACCCGGCGCGGCTGCTCCCGCAGCGGCGGCCTCTGGAGCGAATCCGCCTGATGTAGCTACAGCTCCGCAGGGCCGTAAACCGGCAAGCGCTGAAGGCAAAGCTGCCAATGCAGGCGCGCCGCAAGCTGCTGTCGATCTACCCACGCCCGAGCAACGCCAGCGCATGCTGGACCGCGTCAAAGACGACCCTGAACAATTGGCCCAGCGAAAGCGCTTTTTAGAGCAACTGGACAAGCGCGATCCCGAGGCGATGGAGCGCTGGCGGGCGATACGGGCGCGGCAACAAAGTGGCGGCGGCGAGCGACCCGCGCAATGAGCCCCTCAACCCCCTTCATTAAGCGGCCGGTTGCCACGTCGCTGCTGATGGTTGCCATCGTGCTGGCGGGCTTGATGGGTTTCAGGTTTTTGCCACTGTCTGCGCTGCCGCAAGTCGACTACCCGACGATTCAGGTTCAAACGCTGTACCCCGGTGCCAGCCCCGAGGTGATGGCACAAACGGTTAGCGCCCCGCTGGAGCGGCAGTTTGGGCAAATGCCGGGCCTTAGTCGCCTCAGCTCAACCAGCGCGGCGGGGGTGTCCATCATCACCCTGCAATTTGGTTTGGGTCTGGCACTGGATGTGGCTGAACAGCAAGT
>JBBRQQ010000029.1:0-34602 GCA_038226155.1 Burkholderiales bacterium | reverse complement strand
GGGCGCAAATTGGGCATGATGATGGCGCGGCCAAATTGCGCTGCGGTGTGCGGCACCACCGTCTGCAAGGCATCGCCGTCCCGCACATGCAGGTGCCAGTCATCGGGGCGGGTGATGGTGAGGGTTGTGCCTTGGGGTGAGGTAGCAAGAGTCATGCGTAAATTGTCGCACTGAAAAACGTGGCAATTTGAACGGAAAAAAGCCCCGCATGGCGAGGCTTTTTGGGTCTGGAAGCTTTTAGAAAATGACGGGCTCAATGCGCCAGAATTTTGTTCAAAAATTCCTTGGTGCGGGGTTGGCGATTTTCAGGGTGACTGAAGAATTCGTCTTTGGAGCAGTCTTCAAGAATTTTTCCACCAACATCCATGAAGATCACACGGCTGCCAACCTTTTTGGCAAAACCCATTTCATGCGTCACGCACATCATGGTCATGCCATCGTTGGCCAAGCCCATCATGCAGTCGAGCACCTCGCCAACCATTTCGGGGTCCAACGCAGAAGTAGGCTCGTCAAACAGCATGGCGATAGGATCCATGCTGAGGGCACGCGCAATCGCCACACGTTGCTGCTGACCACCTGAGAGCTGGCCGGGGAACTTGTCTTTATGCAGCATCAAGCCGACACGGTCCAGGTATTTAAGGCCGTGCGTTTTGGCTTCGTCAGGCTTTCGACCCAGCACCTTCATCTGCGCCAGCGTCAGGTTTTCAGTCACGCTTAAATGCGGAAACAGCTCGAAGTTCTGAAACACCATGCCGACACGGCTACGCAGCTTGGGCAAGTCGGTCTTGGGGTCATGCACCGCCTGACCATCGACAAAAATCTCGCCTTTCTGGAAAGGCTCCAGTGCATTGATGGTTTTGATAAGCGTCGATTTACCCGAACCGGATGGGCCGCACACAACGACAACTTCACCCTTTTTGATGCTGGTGGTGCAGTCGTTCAGAACCTGCACTGAACCGTACCATTTGGAAACTGCTTTCATTTCAATCATCATCTTCTCCAGTGTGCTTTTAGTGTTTGTTTGTGCTGGCAAATGCGCAAGCTAATGGGTCAGCGAATAATGGCGATCTTGTTCTGCAGCTTCTTGACCATGTATGACAGGCTGTAGCACATCACAAAATAAACCACAGCTGCGAGCAGATAGGCCTCTTCAGGACGACCATAAATTTTGCCCGCCGTGCTGAAACCCTTGAGCAGGTCATACGCACCGATGGCATACACCAGTGAAGTGTCCTGAAACAAAATAATGGTTTGCGTAAGCAATATCGGCACCATGTTGCGGAAGGCTTGCGGCAAGATGATGAGCTTCATATTTTGTGCATATGTCATGCCCAGAGCCTGACCTGCATTGACCTGGCCACGAGAGATCGACTGAATACCCGCCCGCATGATCTCGCTGAAGTAAGCCGCCTCAAACGCGACGAAAGTGATGATGGCCGAGATTTCTGCCCTGTAGTTGCTACCACCTGGAATCAAGGCGTAAAACGCCGCTGGTACCAGCAGAAAAAACCACAGTATCACCATCACCAGCGGCACAGATCGCATGCCGTTGACGTAAAAAGTGGCCGGAAGCATCAGGAATTTTTTACCTGACAGCCGCATCAACGCCAGGATGGTGCCCAGAACAATACCACCTGCAGTGGCTACAACCGTCAGCTCGACGCTAAAGATAAACCCCTTGATGACGAACTTGGAAATAATGTCCCAGCTCAAAAAACTAAGGTCGAGTCCAAACATATCAGTGCCCTCCACCGGTTGCGCCAGCCACTACAAAGCCGGGGATCTGCATCTTCATTTCGATGAAAGCAAAAATGCGATTGACCGCAAATGCTGACACTGCATAGAGCACCGTAACTGCCAGGTAAATTTCAATGCCACGAGAGGTTTCTTCCTGCGCCTGCATGGCGAACATGGTGAGTTCGGCAATCGACACTGCAAAAGCCACAGACGAGTTTTTCAGCAGGTTCATCGACTCGCTGGTCAGCGGCGGAATAATGATGCGAAAAGCCATTGGCAAAATCACGTAGCGATAAGTTTGCGCAGTGGTAAAGCCCATGGCCATGCCCGCGTATCGCTGTCCACGCGGCAGCGCCTGCACGCCGGCGCGTACCTGCTCGGCTATACGTGCCGAGGTAAAAAACCCGAGTGCAAAAACCACCAGCACGAAAGACGGTAAATCTTTCATGACCGGAAAAATCTTGGGCACGACAAAGTACCAGATGAAGATTTGTACCAGCAGCGGGATGTTGCGAAACAGCTCTACCCAGGCGTTGGCCAGCCGCGTCAGCAGCGGGCTGTTGGGGAGCGTGCGCAAGGTGCCAACGATGCCACCAAAAACCATTGACACGACCCACGAGGCGCCGGCGACGGCCAGCGTCCAGCTCCAGGCATCCAGCATCCACTGCAGATAGGTTCGTCCACTGCCGTCGTCTCTAAGAAAAACACTCCAGTCCCACGTCATATTGACTCCCGCCTGTTGTTGATATTGTTGGGTTGCCTACCCCGGCAGGCTGTAAAAAACAAACCCCGCCTGAGACGTTACATCAAAGCGGGGCAGGGTCTGTGTTTTTACTGCAGCCGAATGGCTCAGCTTACTTCTTGGCGTAGTCTTCCATTGGCTTTTCGTTCGGGCTAGCCCACGCGGCCTTGGTGCTTTCGCTGGCGGCGTAGCCTACCTTGGTGTTTTTCGGCGGGATAGGCTGCATAAACCACTTGTCCCACAACTTGCCGATCTCGCCAGACTTCATCAGGTCTTTGACGGTGTCGTCACCAATTTTTTTAAATGCAGCATCGTCTTTGCGAACCATGATGGCAATCGGCTCAACGCTGAGTACTTCGCCGACGATCTTGAAGTCGGCCGGGTTCTTGGCAGTGGCAATATTGCCCGCCAGAATCGCGCCGTCCATCACAAATGCTTCGGCGCGGCCCGACTCAAGCAGCAAAAAGCTGTCGGAGTGATCTTTGCCAAACACCTCTTTAAAGTCAACGCCTGTAGCGCGCTCGTTTTTACGCAGCGTCTGGACTGACGTGGTGCCTGTGGTGGTGGCCACGTTTTTGCCGTTGAGCTGGGCAATCGAGGTGATTTTGGAGCTGCTTTTAACCGCAATACGAACTTCTTCCACAAACGTGGTCGGCAGGAAGGCAACGTCTTTCTGGCGGGTGGCATTGTTGGTCGTGGAGCCGCACTCAATATCGACCGTACCGTTTTGCACCAGTGGAATACGGTTTTGCGAGGTCACGGGCTGATACTTGACTTCCAGCTTCTTGCCGACGGCTTTTTCAAGGTTGGCAATGATGCGGTTGCAAATTTCGACGTGGTAGCCGGTGTACTTACCATCACCGAGGGTGTAAGACAGGGCGCCAGAAGAGTCACGAACGCCCATGGTGACGACACCTGAAGCCTTGACTTTGGCAATGGTGTCATTGGCTTGCGCAAAGGCACCGCCAGATGCGAGTACCGCGAGCGAGGCAATTGAAATGGCAGCGAGTTTGAGTTTCATGGAATCTCCAGTTATTTCAGAAAAAAACAATGGTTAAAAACTATTCTAAATAGTAGCCAGGGGAGTCAGCCCCAAGGTTTACCCGTGTCCCCGATGTGGTGCATCCAGAAAAATTTCTGGTGCGTGGCCCATGACAAAGCAGTCTTTGTGCCAGCTCGCCCGTGCCCAAACATGTGAAGGTGTGCCACTGTAGATTCAGCCCCATCGAAAGGCCAATGCTTTATGAAAACCCTCTTATGCAAATTTTTTATAGCGCCTAAGGGTTGCTACTTAGTTTGCGTGGCGGGGCCAGGCTGCGACTCCAGGTAAAGCCACAGCGCCTGGGCATGGCTTTTGGCCGATTCGCTGGATGCCGGACGCTCACGGTAAACACGGATATCCATGGTCATTTCCAGCTTGTCGCCAGCGCTCACCAGCTTTTTCGCCCGCAGCTCTTTTTTAACCGCGCTGTAGGGCAAAAATGCAATGCCATGCCCTTCCAGCGCCATCGCCTTGAGGCCCTCGGCCATGTCGGTTTCATACACCCGGTCCAGGTGAATCGCGGTGTTAGATTGTTTCAATATCAAATCGACCACTCGCCCCAGATAAGCACCAGGTGCGTAACCAAGGTAAGGCAGCGGATACCCGGCCCGTCCCGGCAGCTTGAACATCGGCTCACCGTCGGCATTGGGTTTGACAAAAGGCGCTAGCACCTCGCGCCCCAGCGTGACCATTTCATAGCGGTTCGGGTCAAGCTGAAAGGGTTGCGAGTCGTGGTGGTAGGCGATCAGCAAATCGCAGCTGCCCTCGACCAGGCGCAGCACCGCATCGTGTACGTTGAGTGCAATCAGGCGGCTTTTGATGGGGCCAAACTTTTCGCGCAGGCTGCTGACCCACGCCGGGAAGAAGGTGAAAGCCAGCGTGTGCGGCACGGCAAACTCGATAACGTCCTGCCCAGCCGAATTGTGGCCGCGCAGCATGGCGCGGGTTGATTGCAGGCCCTGCAACATCTCCAGCGACTGGCTGTACAGCGTCTCGCCCGCAGGCGTGAGACGCGTGGGGTAAGAGCTGCGATCGACAAGGTCAGTCCCCGCCCAGGCCTCCAGCGCCTGTATGCGCCGTGAAAAAGCTGGCTGGGTAACGTGACGCAACTGCGCCGAGCGGCTAAAGCTGCGAGTTTCAGCCAGGCTGACAAAATCTTCTAGCCATTTGGTTTCCATGCGGGGAATTATGGACTTGCGGATGCCATGCCGGAGTTAGGGGCAACCCGGTCTGCTATTTATTCAGTAGCTGGTCACGCCCGTATTCATTGGGCTGTGGCTATTTTTTGTCCTCGGAAAAGACTAAAAATCACCTTTCAGAAGCCTGGAACGCTGAATCAGCTCAAATTAGCCCCTATTCAGCGCTTTGCTGCAATGTCCACATGCGAGCGTACCTGTCGTCCAGAGCCAGAAGGTCAGCGTGCGTGCCCCGCTCGACGATGCGGCCACCTTCCATTACCAAAATCTCGTGCGCATCAACCACTGTTGACAGACGGTGCGCAATCACCAGTGTGGTTTTGTTTTGTGCGGCGGTGCGCAGCTCAGCCTGAATGGCGCGCTCGTTGGCGGAGTCAAGCGCAGATGTAGCCTCGTCAAAAATCACCACGGGCGGATTTTTCAGCAGCGTGCGTGCAATCGCCACGCGCTGCTTTTCGCCGCCTGACAATTTCAGGCCGCGCTCTCCAACCATGGTGTTGTAGCCCAGCGGCGTAGAGGCTATGAAGTCATGGATACGGGCTGCACGCGCAGCACCCTCAACCTCTTCGCGGCTGGCACCCGGCCTGCCGTAGGCGATGTTGTATTCAACCGTATCGTTGAACAGCACAGTGTCTTGCGGCACGATGCCAATGGCTTGCCGCACGCTGGCCTGCGTGACGTGCCTGATGTCTTGCCCGGCAATCGTGATGCGGCCGTCCTGCACATCGTAAAAACGGAAGAGCAGCCGCGCGAGCGTGGACTTGCCCGCACCCGATGAACCCACCACGGCAACGGTCTTGCCTGGCGGGATTTCAAAGCTCACGTTCTTCAATATGGGCCGCGCAGCCTCGTAAGCGAAGCTGACATTTTCAAAGCGCACAGAAGGCGAGGCATCAATTTTTATGGGCTGCGCACCAGGCTCATCGGCAATCTCGCGCTCTTTTTCCAGCAGTGTGAACATCTTGTCAAGGTCGGTCAGGCTCTGCTTGATTTCGCGATAAATCACACCCAAAAAGCCCAGCGGAATGTAGAGCTGGATCATGAAGGCGTTGACCATGACCAGGTCACCCAGCGTCATGCGGCCATCGACAACACCTTGCGTCGCGCGCCACAGCATGGCCACCAGGCCCACGGCGATGATGAGCTGCTGGCCAGTGTTGAGCATACTGAGTGTGCGCTGGCTCTTGATGGCGGCGCGGCGGTAGCTCTGCAGGCTTTCGTCATAGCGCCTGGACTCAAATTTTTCGTTGTTGAAATATTTGACGGTTTCGTAATTTAAAAGCGAGTCCATTGCATGGCTGTGCGCGGTGGAGTCGAGTGCGTTCATTTCCTTACGGAATTTGCTACGCCATTCTGTCACCGTGACGGTGAAGGTGATGTACAGCACCAGCGCCGCAAACGTGATCCAGGCAAACCAAATATCAAACTTGACTGCCAATATGCTGAGCACCAACGCAACTTCAAACAACGTAGGGATGATGCTGTAAAGCGAATACGAAATGAGCGAATGCACGCCACGCGTACCGCGCTCAATGTCACGCGTCATGCCGCCGGTTTGCCGCTCTAAATGAAATCGCAAACTCAGCGCGTGCAGGTGCCTGAACACTTCCAATGAAATTTTGCGCGACGCGCCTTCGGTGGCTTTTGCAAACACCAGCTCACGTAGCTCGGTAAACAGCGAGGTTGACAGCCGAAGCAGGCCATAGCCCAGCAATAAAGCAGCAGGCACCACCAGCACCGCCTGCACGTTGCCTGGCTTGAGGCTCATGGTGTCCACCAACGTTTTCAGAAGCAGCGGTATACCCACGTTGCCCAGCTTGGCCGCCAACACAAAGCTCAGGGCCGCCAGTACGCGCCACTTGTAGTCCCACAGGTAGGGAAACAGGCGTTTGAGCGTGTCCCAGTCGGACCGGGCTGGCGTACTGGCTTGAGGCGTGGGTGGTGAAAATTCAGCGGTAGGAGCTAGCGAGCGCATCAGGGACAATCTTCTTTTGGTTATTTAATTCTTTAATCCTTGCAGATTGTGCCTATGTCCACTGAATCAAGCGCCGACTCAACTACTGCCGCAAATGTGCCCTTTCACCCACTGGCAGTCGCGCTGCCAACAGACAAAGAGCTGGTGCTCAAGGTCATCCCAATGCCGGCGGACTGCAACGCCAACGGCGATATTTTTGGCGGCTGGGTCATGGCCCAGGTTGACCTGGCAGGCTCGGTGGTGCCAGCCCGTTACGTAGATGGCCGGATGGCGACAGTAGCAGTAAACCAATTTATCTTCAAGCAACCCGTACGGGTCGGAGATATTTTGTCGTTCTTCTCAGCCGTGACCCGTATCGGCAACACGTCCATTACCGTGCAGGTAGAGGTCTATGCCGAGCGCTTTCGCAGCCAGGGCCGTTACATCAAGGTAACCGAAGCAAGCTTGACCTATGTGGCGATTGACGACAATGGACGGCCGCGAAAGATTGTGAATACCGAGCCTCAGGTTGGTTAGAAAGTGACCAACAGCGACCCCGGCGCTTCATGCACAAGGTCCATACAGTCCTGGCTGAAGTACGTTTGCGTACCTAAAAAACGTACAAGCCCCAAAAATACTGCGCTCTTATGCGACTTGGGTGTCTTGCTTGAGTTGCTCTTTAAATTGCGTCTTGAGCGAGCGCCAGCAGTTCGGTGGTGTGCAGGCCCGCCTGCTTTAATGCGGTGGTCAGTACACAAGCGTCAATAGCGTTGAGCGCATCAACCCGTTCATACGCCGATCGTATAGCCGCCATTAGCTGACAAATGCTGACCAGTGATGTAGGACGCAGCATCAGACAATAAAAAACAAACTGGCCGGGCTACCTCTATCGGCGTAGCCCATCTCCCTAGCGGTATTTGTGCAAGGTATGTTTCGGCAAATTTCTCGCTCCGAATTGTTTCAGTCATAGGGGTAGCGACCATCCCAAAACTAACTGTGTTCACCCTCAAGTTGTATTTGGCCCATTCACGAGCGGCACTCATCGTAAGTCCAAGTAGCCCAGCCTTGGCAGCACCATAATTGATCTGCCCGATAGTTCCACGTCGACCAGCATCTGATGAAATATTGATGATGGCACCCGGCGCAGGGTCTCCCCCGCGAAAACGACCCAGCATATGACGCCCTACGGCCTGAAGAAAGTAAAACGAACCGGATAGGTGAACGTCAATCACCTGCTGCCAGTCCGACACCGTCATTTTTTCGATCATTGCCGGCCGGATGATGCCCGCATTGTTCACGAGCCCGTTGATGGCGCCGAACTGGGCAACAGCCTGGTTCACCACACGTTCGGCAAAATCGGCATCTGCCACGCTGCCGACAACTGGTAGCACACGGTCTTTACCGAACTCATCGCGAAAGCCTTCCAGGCCCCCCGCATTCAAGTCCACCGCTGTCACAGTCGCACCAAGAGACAGGGCAAGTTCAGCGATAGCCCGGCCAATACCCTGCGCAGCGCCTGTCACAACAATACATTTGCCTGTTAAAGAATTCGATTCATCGATCACAGATATTCTTCCTCAAATTGTTTCTTCTGCGCCGAGGATGACCGTCGCCTGGTGCGAAAGCTCTCCGCCGTTGCCATGAGCAACGGCCAGCTTGGCGTTAGGTATTTGACGATCTCCAGCTGAATTCGTCAATTGCTGCGTAGCTTCAACGAGGGTGAACAAGCCATACATGCCCGGGTGTACACATGACAAACCGCCACCGTTGGTATTGACAGGCAAACTGCCGCCCGGGGCGATGCGTCCGTTTTCAACAAAAGTGCCCCCCTCCCCTTTTGCACAAAAACCCAAGTCCTCCAGAAATAAAATTGTGTTTATTGTGAAAGCGTCATAGAGCTCCACCACATCAATATCAGACGGCCGTACACCAGCTTGTGCAAAGGCGCGAGGGCCAGACAATGCCGCTGCTGTCGTAGTGAGGCTGCGCATTGAGGAAATAGCCAAGTGCGTCGTGGCTTCTGCTGCACCGAGCACATAAACCGGCTTGGAATTCAGATCCCTGGCTCGGTCGGCGCGAACCATAACAATGGCTGCACCACCATCTGTCAACAAGCAGCAGTCTCTAACGCCGAACGGGTCCGAGATCATTCGTGCCCCCATGTAGTCATCCATCGACATCGGTTCTCGCATTACCGCATCGGGATTGAGCATTGCCCATTGACGGGCGGATATGGCCACTGCGCCCAGCTGTTCTTTTCGTGTACCAAACTCGTGCATATGCCTGGCGGCAGCCAGCGCATAGGCAGATATGGGTCTGAGCGGCTTGTACGGCAATTCATAGGGGCTGGCACGCATGCCACTGACCAGTTTGCCAGCGCCAGACCGCTGGTTACTTCCATACGCTATGAGTGCAACATTGCATTGCCCCGACGCCAGGGCGAGCGCAGCCATCAGGACATAAGTCTGGAAGGAAGATCCACCTGTTCTGTTGTTGTCGGCGATCTTCGGACGAATGCCGAGATATTCGGCGAAAGATAAACCCGACAAAAAATCGTCTGGCAGCGCTACAAAAACACCGTCCACATCTTCTGGTTTGAGCCGGGCTGCGGCCAGCGCCCGAACCGAGGCGTGAACCGCGATGTCCATGGAGCTCAGCCCCGGTGCCTGCCCGATGCCGTAGGTTGCTGTACCGACAATCGCGGTTTTTGCCCTCGGAAAATTATCCATAGGTGAAAGTTCCTGAAATCTGTCGTGGAGCTGAAGGAGTTACGAAGCGCTTGCCAGAACAAAAACCACAAGCGGACTGTCGCCCTCCTGAACAATGCGGACCTGGACGTCCATGCCTATCCTGACATCGGCCGGCGCCACCCCGTCAACGCGGCTCATCATCCGCGGACCCTCTTCAAGATCAACCAGGACGACGCTGTAATCGGTCGCAGGCGGTCTCTGCCGAACCACCGTCGTCGAGTAAACGCTGCCCCGCCCGGAGGCCTTGACCCACTCCAGGTCGGTGTCGCCGGTCAACGGCTCTGCAACCCTTGGATAAAAGATGAATTTGCCGCTGGCTTTCGCGCGCAAGAGCATGAATTCGCCTTGCGCCAGGTATTCGTTGTATTGTTTTTCTGGATGGATCATGGTGATGTAGCCTGATTTGTGGAGCAGTAAAACAGCAAGCCAAACGCTATTGCATGGTGATATTGCCGCTCTTGATAACTTTTTGCCAAGTGCTGAATTCGTTGCCGACCACCTTGCGAAACCCCTCAAGGTCTCCGCCCATAGGCGTCAGGCCAAGGGTTTGCAACTTGGCTGCAAACTCCGGGTCCTTGATGATTTCACTGGCTTCTGCATTGAGCCGTTGAGTGATGCTGGCAGGTGTTCCGGCCGGCGCAAAAATCCCGTACCAGCCGCTGACCTCAAAGCCCGGCACCCCGGATTCAGCCAGGGTTGGGATATCGGGCGCACCATCCCATCGCTTGGGATTGCTCATACCTATCGCCTTCAGCTTTCCGGACTTGATATAGGGATAGGCCGTGATCATGGCATCAAACAAAAGGTCTATCTGCCCGCCCATCAAGTCCGTCAATGCCGGTCCGGCGCCCTTGTAGGGCACGTGCGTCATTGAAACGCCAGCGCGGGACTTGAACAGCTCCCCCGACAGATGGGTAATGCCGCCCGCCCCAGACGAGCCAAAGCTCACCTTGCCGGGATTCTTTTTCATGTACGCCACAAGCTCCGCCGCATTGTTGGCTGGCACGGAAGGATTGGCAGCCAGCACCATGGCCATCGCACCGAGCGGCGCGAGTGGCACAAAGTCCTTCACTGGGTCAAACTTGGCGGCTGAATTCATGATGGGCGCAATAACCAGGCTGTTGGTGGTCAACAGCAGGGTATAGCCATCGGGCGCAGATTTAGCCACAAACTCAGACCCAATCAGGGTGCCTGCGCCTGCCTTGTTGTCCACAATCACCGGCTGCCCAAGCCTCGTCTTGAGCTTGTCCGCGAACAGTCTGGCGAGCACATCACCGCCTCCACCAGCCGCATATGGCACCACAATTTTCACGGGGCGCGTCGGATAGTCTGCAGCCTGCGTCATTGGCACCAGCAATTGCAGGGCGATGGGGAATAAATACAGTGGTCTAAACAGCTTTTTCATTTCAGTTATCTCCTTGCAGGTTTTAAAAATCCCAAAAACACCTTGTGACATCCGGCTGGAAGTGCGTCTGAAATACCAGCGCACCCGGATCGACATCATCACGCTGCCGTAAAACGGCCACCTTGTGATGCCAAGCGTGTGAGAAGAGGCGCAGGCGCCCACAACTCTCCGTGCATTCGCTGAAACTCGACAATGCGCGCATGCACCTTTTCAAGTCCCAACTGGTCGGCATAGTAGAGCGGGCCACCCAGCGCTTCGGGAAACCCATAGCCTCTTGCGTAGATAACATCAACATCCGAAGCACGCTCCACGATCCCTTCCTCAACGATGCGCGCCGCCTCATTGATCAGGGCATACATGGTGCGCTCAACAATCAGTTCATCAGAAACATCGCTGCGCTTCACGCCGGACTCGGCCGCGCATTGAGCGATCAACTGCTCCACCACCGGATCGGGCATCGGTTGTCGGCTGGTGCCTTCATAGCGGTAGTAGCCTGAGCCGGTTTTCATGCCGAAGCGCCCGGCTTCGCAAAGGCTATCGGCCACCCTTGAGTAACGCACAGATGGATCGCGCATTGCCGCATTGCGTTTTCTGGCCGCCCACGGGATGTCCAGGCCAGCCATGTCAGAAACTGTCAAAGGCCCCATGGCCATTCCAAAGCCCTTGAGCGCCTTGTCGATGGCCACAGGACTGGCACCTTCCTCCAGCAAAAAGCCAACCTCGCGCATGTAATGACTCAACATCCGGTTGCCGACAAAACCGTCACATACACCCACCAGGACGGGAGACTTTCCGAGCTTCAGCCCGATGCCCATCGCCGTGCTGATCACTGCAGCCGCCGTGTTATCGCCACGGACGACTTCCAGCAGGCGCATGACGTTGGCGGGGCTGAAGAAATGCAGTCCGACGACACGTCCCGGGTTGGACACGCCACGCGCCAGTTCATTGATGTCCAGTCTTGAGGTGTTGGTAGACAAAATCGCATCAGGGCGGCAGACGGCATCGAGTTGTGCAAACACCGCTTTCTTGACGGCCATGTCCTCAAAAACGGCCTCCACAACAAGGTCCGTGTCGGATAACAAGCTGAAGTTAGTAGAGCCCTCGATTCTGGAAAACCGCTGCTCCATTTCCTCGGCTGTCAGCCTGCCTTTGTCGGCGGATATCTGATAGTTGGACCTGATGCGCGCAAGTCCGCGCGCGAGGGACTCTGAACTCGTGTCGATCAACCTGACGGGGTACCCCGCATTGGCAAAACTCATGGCAATGCCGCCGCCCATGGTTCCGGCGCCTATGACAGCAACCGTGCGAACAGGCAATTGCGCACCTGCGCCGGCAGCTGCAGCGATTTTTTCAGCCTGCCTCAGGTAGGCCAGCGTTGTCTCGGATGTCCCCGAAGTACCCGCGGGGACCGGAACCTTGCGAACGATCAACGCGTCGATCGCCACTATCCGCGAGGCACTGCAAACAAGGGGATTCACATCAAACTCCAAAATGTTGCCGGCCTGGTCCGCCAGAAATTCGGAAAGGCGGCAAACGATACCGGCGAGGCTTTTCATGTCAACAGCAGCTTGCCCGCGAAACCCGTCCAGCACGGCAGCACCCTTGAGGCTGCGCAGCATATCGACCGCCTCCTGCATGTTCACCGGAGCGACCCTGGTGACCGTGTCGCGCATCAGCTCGACAAAAACGCCGCCAAGTCCCACCACAATCAATGGTCCAAACAACGGGTCGATGCGTCCCCCTACGACCAGCTCCAGTCCAGCGCTGGCCATGGGCTGCACAAGAACGCCACCGACACGCGGCTTCGGAAAAATTCGCGCAACATTCAAATTTATTTCGGCAAAGGCAGCTCTCACAGCGTCTTCATCCTGAAGATTGAGGCGAACGCCGCCGACTTCAGTCTTGTGCAACACGTCGGGGGACTCGACCTTGAGCACCACCGGGTAGCCGATGCGCGCGGCTGCCGCTACCGCGTCGTCCGCAGTCATGGCCAGGTGTTCCGGCGACACCGGTATGCCGTAAAGAGCTAGAACATTCTTGGACTCTCGTTCGGTCAAACTTGCGTTGGCAGACCGCATCAGGGCGAGGGCCGATTGTCCGGCAGCGTCTGCCGGCGACTGTCGGTCTTCCTCGCGTGGTCCCAGGGCGCGACGCTCCTCCCGCCTGCGCCAGGCGGCAAGTGCCGCAAAACACCTGTCCATGGACCTGAAAAGCGCGAGCCTGGAGTCTTCTTCGGCCTCGCGCGCGCCATCGCCATCAAGCCACTGCGTCAGCCAGACGTAGCAGGCCATCTTGCCGTGCTTGAGGGCCAGATCGCTGAATATCCGGGCGCGTGAACTGGTTGTGCCATACGCATACACAAGCGGTATGACAACGGTACCAAAAGTGGGGTCGGACATCAGCGCATCACCGCAGGCATACAAGGCTTCCGGGCTGGAGACAACCTGGGCAGTGACATCGCAAGGGTTCCGGGCTGAGCCGAACTCCGGTATGTGCGCCTCCAGCACTTGCCGGACTGAATCAATCGGCTGCGGCAGGGGTATGCCATAAAGCTCGGCCTTGTCGGCAGCCATGATGGAGGCACCACCCGACGTGCTGATGACCGCAACGCCAGGATTGATGTATGCGGGCACCTTTGCAAAGAATGCGGCAGTCTCGACCAGCGCTTCAAAATCCTGAACCATGATGACGCCGGCACGCTCAAAGGCGGCCCGATAGCCCGAGTTGGAGCCAGCAAGCGAGCCGGTGTGTGTCAGCGCGGCAGCAGCGCCCTGCTCGCCAGTGGCCATCTTGTAGATCACCAATGGCTTGTTGCACGCCCAGGCCAAGTTGGCGGCGGCCAGCAAACGTTGCGGATCGGACATGCCTTCGATCACACAGGCAATAGCGCGTGTGTCGGGATCTTCAGCGAGAAAACTCACGTAATCCGCTACATCCACATCGCAGGAGTTGCCCGATGTCAACACGTGGCTGAACCGCGTGCCGGACTCAATGGCCTGGAACAGGGAAAGGCCGAGTGCCCCAGACTGGCTGGCTATGCCGATACCGCCAAGTGCCTTTTCCGGGAACACGAGGCCAGAGCTAAACGTTATCCCGAAGCGTTTGGTGAAGTTGATCAGCCCAATGCAATTGGGACCCACGATGCGCATGCCGGAGCGGGCAGCAATGGCAACCAGCCGCTTCTGCAGGGCGATGCGTTCGGGTATGCCGGTCTCGCTGAAGCCGGACGCATAAATAACGACGCCGCCCACCCCAAGTTCAGCGCACTCCAGTACGACGGGTTCAACCAGTTCACGTCTGACCATGATGACGACGCAATCCGGTACTTCAGGCAACTTTTTTAGCGAGGCAAAGCACTGCCTCCCGTCAATTTCCTGATATCTCTCATTGACGAGGTAGACCGATCCATCGAAGCTCGTGGTGTTGGCCAGGGTCTTGAACCCAAACGAGGAAGGATTGGTTGATGCGCCAACCAGTGCAATACTGCGAGGCATCAACAGCCTCATCAAGTCATTCCTTCTGTAAACTTTTCTTTCGCCTGATCTCATTACATTTTCTTTCTCTGTAATCCACTACGCCTTGTCGTCAAAGACACAGGCTTGCTGTCTGGTGCAAAAGTTGTTCACCCGCATCAGTTTTTAGAGCAGCCTGCGAGGTGTAAAACCGTCTAATCCAGGAGTCATCCATGAAAAACGGGCTTTCTTTTTTCCAGAAACGCACCGACTGCTTCAGCATGTTCTGCCGTGGTGTGCGCAAGCGCTTGAAATCCGGCAGAAAGCTCAAGCAGGCTGTCGAGCCGCATATGCTGGCCCTCCCGCAGCAGACGCTTGGTCATCCGCAACGCCTGACCAGGGTTAGCAGCAATTTGGTCTGCCAGCTTGCGCGCCTCAACCATCAGAGATTCAGGTTCAACTACCCTTGAGACCAGACCACAACGGAGCGCTTCAACCGCATCAATAGATTCTCCCGTGAACGCCATTTCACTGGCCTTGGACATCCCTACAGCGCGTGGCAGCAGCCATGCGCCACCGTCACCAGGAATCAGGCCCATCCTCACAAAACTCTCGGCAAAGCGAGCCTGAGTAGACGCAATCCGGATATCACACATGCACGCCAGATCGCAGCCTGCACCCATTGCCGCGCCATTAACAGCCGCAATGGTGGGCACTTCGAGGTTATAAAGCGCAAGCGGGATTCGCTGGATGCCATTGCGATAAACATGTCGCACAGCCGCTGGGCCATCCTCCGTTACCGCCATCACCTCACGCATGCGCTTAATGTCGCCTCCTGCCGAAAAAACGGTTCCTGCGCCGGTAAGAATGACAACCCGGACGGACAGATCGCGCGTGATCCGATCACAAGCCTGCAAAATTTCATCCGCATCCTCAAGACCTATCAGGGCATTGCGAATATCTGGGCGGCTCATTGTGAGCGTCACCACGCCCCCATTTTTCTCGAAATTAATGAAAGAGCTCATGCGACCTGCGCTCCATGAATATCAACCACCACTGCCCCAGATGCTGCGAGGGCCTCCAGTTCTTGGGGGCTATATCCTGCCTCGGCCAAAACCTGTGCCGTATGTTCCCCCAGGCGAGGAGCGCCGCGACGAATTTCTGGCTTTGATTCGGACCAGCTTCCGGGAATAGCCATCGACACCACACGACCTTCCGACGGATGTTCAACTGTCTGAAAATAACCAGTGGCTTTTAGATGTGGATCTTTCATAAGCGACTCCAATGTGTGCATGCGCATGGCGGGGACATCAATTTTTGGCAGAACATCAAGCCATTCCTGAGTGGTACGTGTACATATAACCTTAGCCACGATCGCGTTGAGCGCCCCAATGTGACGGGTTCGATTGCCAATGTCTGTAAATCGGGAGTCCTGGTCAAATTCATCTACGCGATCAATAAGCGAGAAAAAATTACGCCATTGCTTGTCGCTGTAGACGACGACGCAAATATGACCATCCAATGTTGCAAAAGGCCTTCTTTCCGGTGAAAGTTGCCTGGAATACCCCATATCGCCATGCTGCGGATCAAAGGTTGCGCCTGCCATGTGTTCACCCAGAACAAAGGGGACCATGGTTTCGAACATTGGAATTTCAATCACCTGACCGACACCGGATTTCTCGCGGCGGTAAAGTGCTGCGCTCACCGCATTGGAAGCTGCAACACCTACTGCCCTGTCCACAAAGGCAAGCGGGACATAACGGGGTACGCCGTCACCAACTTCGGCGATGAGTGACGGGAGGCCAATCAGACCTTGAATCAGATCGTCGTAGGCGGGCAAGCCGGCGTAAGGGCCGCCTTGACCAAACCCGACCAGACTGACAAAAATCAGGCGCGGGTTGGCCGTAGCTAGAGCCTCGTAAGTTAGTCCGAGACGGGCCATAGCTTGGGGGCGAACGTTACAAATCATGACATCAGCGCTGGAAACCAGCCTGAAGAGAATCTTGATAGCCTCACTTTTTTTCAGGTTGAGTGCAATGCTTCGCTTGTTGCGGTTGACATGCAAGAACCCTCCGCCCATCTGCTCATGCCGCATGGGCCCAATACCGCGTACAACATCCCCGTCCGTAGACTCGACCTTGATAACGTCGGCGCCAAGATCTCCAAGCAACTGCGTGGCAAAGGGCCCCATCAACACCGACGTCAAGTCGATGATCTGGACGCCTTGCAACGGGCCGCTCACAACACAGCCTCCGAACAAAAAACGTCGCCTGCCGCGTCGCGAGCGCGATGGGCATCACCCCAGATTTTGAAGGATTGTCCCGATGACTCTTTTCTCATGACGCGATTCTAGGATTCGCTTGAGACGATGGAAACTGCGTTGGTGCTATATCGCTAATGCCTTTGATTCATGACCTTGCAAATGCCGCTAAGAATCTATATTTTGGGTTGACGTAAAGCGGTATGCTGAACGAGCTCGGTCAACTCATGCCTCAACCATATGAAAAACGGATCATCCTGGATACCCGTGTGCCACCACAACGCCACATCGTAGTCTGGTGTCTCAAAATCCAACGGCACGACCCGGATCTGCGGGTTAAAAAGCGACGCTATAAGTTTGTTTGGCAGTAGAGCCACCATTTTTGTACCTACGATGGATCTCGCAGCTGCAAAGTAGCTCGACATCGTCACGTCAGAGGGTTGAGGCTCTCTGCCAACGCCACCAAGAAACTGGTTAATAACGGTCGGGAAGAAGTCAAACCCCGACGGCGAGACATAGACCTGCTTCATCTGGGCAAAATCGGAAAAAGGAAGCGGACTTTTGAAATCGTCGTTGGAAAGTGAGGCAATGCACGCCAGCTTGTCGCGGTAGAGGATAGATGAGCGCAGGTTGAAGTCAACTCCCGCAGCACCAACCAGCAGGTCGACATGTCCCTTGACGATTTCAGACTCAGCCTGCCCAAAATGGATGGGGCGCAGCCTGAGGTTGACCAACGGCGCTTTTGCCCCGAGCATTCGAATAATTGATGGAGCGAGGATATATTGCAAAAACTCATTCATCCCGATTGACACTGTTCGTTCGGCAAGGACAGGGTTAAAAGGTCCAACTGGATCATAAAAGGCGCCGAGGCCGCTCACCAAGCGTTGCAGCTCGGGCATCAAGCTGCGCGCAAAAGCGGTCAGCACCATCTGGTTACCGGTGCGGACGAGCAAACGGTCACCAAACTCCGATCGAAGCCGATCAAGCATCTTGCTCATGGAAGGCTGTGAAAGCCCGAGGTCTGCGGCGGCTTCGCTTACACCGCGCCGGTCAAGTAACAAGTACAGGCCAACGATTAAATTGAGGTCATGTTCCCTCAATCGTCGAATTTTGTCCGGAATGTTGTTTGCCATGATCCAGTATCAATCCAAGCACTGGTTTTATGCCACTAGCTCAGTTTGGGTTCCTCCCCTCAAGTAACCTGGGCGGTCATAGACTTCAGGTTGAGAGACAAGCTAACAAACTGGCCAGGCAAAATCGCTTTGACTTTCGCAGGAAAAGAGCACGAATTCGCTTGCCTCCCGACGCTTCAAACCTTTGAGAAATCTGGCTTTCGCTTTTGCATAAACGCCGTAAAGGCCTCTCGTGCTGCGGGCTCGCCGAGCATGCGTCCGAAGCTGACGGCCTCTTCGCCAATGCGTTCGGTCACTTGTTTTGACGTGCTCCTTTTCATCAGACGTTTGGTCTCGATGATGGAGCTGAGCGGTTTAGTGGCTAACTTTTTAGCTTGCTGGTGCGCGAGCGCGCTAGCTTCTGCTGGCGGCACGATACGGTTGATGATGCCGATTTCAAGCGCGGTTTCAGCGCTGAACGGCTCGCCCAGCAGCAGCGCCTCCGCTGCACGCGGATAGCCCATGAGTTGCGGCACCAGCAGGCTAGACGCGGCCTCGGGGCACAGCCCCAGATTGACAAAGGGCATAGAGAACAAGGCGTTGTCGCCTGCATAAATCAAGTCGCAATGCAGCAGAAGCGTGGTGCCAATGCCGACCGCAGGGCCACAGACAGCCGCCACAACCGGCTTTGCAAAGCTTGATATGCCGCGCAAAAACCTGAACACTGGTGCGTCTGGCGTGGAAGGCGGTGTATTTAAAAAATCGCTGATATCGTTGCCTGCTGAAAAGATGGTTTCATGCCCTTGAATCACCAGCACGCGTACATCGCTGTCTTGCGCGGCAGCGTCCAAGGCGTCGGCCATAGCTGAGTACATTGCAGCCGTGATGGAATTTTTTTTATCCAGTCGGTTGATGGTGAGTGTCATCACGCCCGCATCAGTGTGGGTGAGAATTTCAGCGCTTGAGGAAGTGGTCATTTGATGTCTCTATGAATTTGAATATTGAAAGTGCAATGCACCTGAAAGTCGTCATTCCTTGTAATACACAAGCTGATGGCTAGTAACCAATAGCGTACCCGCTTCACTCCATAGCTGCGCGGCTTGATCAAAAAAACCATGCCGAAAAGCCTGGCCCTGAGCCTGCGCGAGTACGTAACCAGATCCCGCCGCTTCAAGCTCTGCAGCGCTGGCATGAAAATAAGTTGTCATGGACACCGTGCCTCCAGGCACACGTAGGGGCCTGCGCAACCAGACGCGGGGGTAGAACACATCAGCCATGGCGGTGATAGAAGCAAAGTCAAGCGCGCGCGGGATCTCGTCGCGCACCCACAACTGGCTCAAACTGTCAGGGTTGAGCTTCTCCGCCCCATGCCACTGCGTGGGTATCCCGCCGCGCACAAAGCGCATGTCGTAGCGGTTCAGCCATTCCATCGCACCGCGCATGTCGGCGCGGGCAACATCCTGCGGCTTCGGTACCTGGGGCATGTGCATGTCGTTTTGCTGCCAGGTCTCGCGGCGCAGCGCTGTCATGGCAGTAGCGGTCATGGCCGGGGCGTCGTCTCCATTTGCGTCACGCTGATTCAGGCTGATAACCCAATGCTGGGTAGAACGGTTGGTTCGTACCGGCGTAGCCGTCACAGTGAAAGGGCCGGCGATGGTGGCGCTGGCGTAATTGACGGTGAGCGACACCGGCTCGCCCAGCAATTGGGGGTGCTTGAGCACAGCTTGCAAAGCCACCGCAGCGGTAAAGCCCCCGAATGGCCCGACCATATTCCAGTATGCAGGGCTGGTGTGTCCATGCCAGGTGTGCGGCGTGTCGCTGCCAGCTGGTGAAAGTGCGATGGCTTGGTCGAAAGGGTGCATGACCTTGGTCAATTAAACGCGTTCAAAAATGCCGGCGGCGCCCTGCCCCATACCTACACACATCGTGACCATGCCGTATTTGAGTTGATGACGCTGAAGTGCATGAATGACGGTAGCGGCACGAATAGCACCGGTTGCGCCGAGCGGATGACCGAGTGCAATCGCGCCGCCCATGGGGTTGACCTTGGCCGCGTTCAGGCCCAACGTGTTGATGACGGCAAGGGACTGCGCAGCGAAGGCTTCGTTTAGCTCAAACCAGTCAATGTCGTCCTGCTTGAGGCCCGCATAGCGCAGCGCTGCGGGGATAGCCTCGATGGGGCCAATGCCCATGATGTGTGGCGGCACGCCCTTGGCGGCATAGCTGACAAACCTGGCCAGCGGTTTGAGGCCGAATTGTTTGACCGCGTTTTCGCTGGCCAAAATCAGTGCGCCTGCACCATCGGACGTTTGTGAGCTGTTGCCAGCAGTAACGGAGCCACGCGCGGCAAATACCGTCTTGAGTTTGGCCAGGCCTTCGAGCGAGGTATCGAGGCGTGGGCCTTCGTCGAGGCTGACGGTGCGGTTCTTGCTGATGACTTCGCCGGTGTCCAGATTGGCGGTGCGATCAATGACTTCAACTGGTGTGATCTCGCTGGTGAATTCACCCGTTTGCTGGGCCTTGATAGCTTTGGTGTGCGAGTCAAGCGCGAACTGGTCCTGCGCCTCGCGCGAGACCTTCCATTGCTGTGCGACCTTCTCGGCGGTCAGGCCCATGCCGTAAGCGATGCCGACGTTTTCGTCATTGGCAAACATGGCGGGCGACAGCGATGGCGAGTTGCCCGACATCGGCACCATGCTCAGGCTTTCAACACCGGCGGCAATCATCACGTCGGCCTCGCCCACACGAATGCGGTCAGCCGCCATCTGGATAGCGGACAGGCCAGATGCGCAAAAGCGATTGACTGTGATACCGCCCACGCTGGTTGGCAAACCTGCCAGCACTGCACCAATGCGCGCAATGTTCAAGCCCTGCGGCCCTTCGGGAATCGCACAGCCGCAAATGATGTCTTCAATCGCTTTCGGATCAAGTGATGGCACTTGCGCGAGGGCGGCTTGCAAGGCTTTAACGAGCAAATCGTCAGGCCGCATGTTGCGGAAAAACCCGCGATGCGAGCGGCCTATGGGCGTGCGCGTGGCGGCAACAATGTAGGCTTCTTGAAGTTGTTTGGCCATGATATTTCCTTGATTTCTTGATTCTTCACTGATGTTTAAGCAGACTTGCGGGGGCCAGAGGGTATCCAGGCCCATAGAAATTCACATTCAACCGGTTCAATACCAGCTTCGTCTGTTACCACAACAGATACCGTGACCTCGCCCTTGTCGCTGGCCTGCATGGCAGCGCGCTGTTCGTCCGTCAGCGTTGCCACGGCGCGCATCGCGCCCGTGGCGCGTTTTTTAAACGCCATAGTCATGTGCTTGGCGAGCGGGATGCAGTCGTCGCGCACGTTCATGCCCATTACCATGCCGGTCGCAGTCTCAGCCAGCAGGTTCATCGCCGAGGCATGTACACCTTCGATATGGTTTTGCACCTTGTGCTTGTTGGCAATGCTGACCTCGGTGCGGTACTGGCTCATCTCTAAAAAGCGGAGGCCAGCAGTTCCGGTAAAAGGCACAGCCCGACGCAGCACCACACTGCGAAACCAGGTGCGTGCAAACGCAGGTACTTCGTCAAGCCGGTCAAGCTGCCGCTCAAGGCGGTTGGGGGGGTGTTGCACGGACAGCAGCTTTATCAATTGCGTACCGGTTTGCCGGTACTCATCATGCCCATAATCCGTTCCTGGGTTTTGGGATTCTCAAGCAGCGCGCAAAACGCCTTGCGCTCCAGTGTCATCACATATTCTTCTGTCACCAGCGTCCCGGCATCGACATCGCCGCCACAGACTACGTTGGCAATCAGGCTGGCAATATGAAAGTCGTGGGCACTGATGAAACCGCCGTCGCGCATATTGACGAGCTGCCCTTTGATAGTGGCCAAGCCACTGCGGCCAACGACTGGAAACATTCGCTTTTGCGGGGCACGATAACCAGAGTTGAACATCGCCCGTGCTTCATTAATGGCGATAAAAAGCAGCTCGTCTTTGTTTGCAACGATCACATCGTTGTGCAGCAAGTAGCCAATTTTCCGGCTGTCAATCGCACTGGTGCCAACCGTAGCCATCGCTGCGGCGGTAAAACCTGCTGTTAAAAATGGCAACACGTCCTTGTTGGCGGAGGTTTCTGCGTTCTCAGCGGCGCGGCGCGCAATATAGGTCAGGCCGCCTGCGCCGGGCACCAGGCCGACGCCCACTTCAACCAGGCCGATATAGCTTTCCATGGCGGCCACGCGTTTGGCTGAGTACACGGCCATTTCGCAACCACCGCCCAGTGCCAAGCCCCGTACGGCTGAAACCACAGGCACATTGGCGTAGCGCATTTTGAGCATGACTTGCTGTAGCTCAGCCTCAATGCCCTCAATCATTTTTACGCCACCGGCCATGAAGGCTGGCAACATGCCTTGCAGATCAGCCCCAGCTGAAAACATCTCGTCGTTCGACCAAATAACCATGCCCTTGCAGCTTTTTTCTGCCAGCTCGACACCCATCGCCAAGCCCTCTGCTACGCCGGGGCTGATGGCGTGCATTTTGGTTTTAATGCTGGCAATCAGCACGTCATCACCATCTAAAGTCCACAGCCGAATCGCGTCGTCTTCATGCAGCGTGGTACCTGCAGTTTCAAACGCCGACGCGTTCGCACCGAGCACATCTTCGGGAAAATGCTGCCGCGCATACACAGGCAAGTTGCGCCTGGGAATGAATTTTTTGGCGGATGCACTCCATGAACCTGCCGGGGTGTGTACGCCACCCGCATCAGCTACTGGTCCATTAAAGACCCAATCAGGCAACGGCTCTGTCGAGAGGGCTTTGCCTGCGTCGATGTCTTCTTTGATCCAGATTGCGACTTGCTTCCAGCCCGCTTGTTGCCACAACTCGAATGGGCCTTGTTTGGCACCAAAGCCCCAGCGCATGGCGAAGTCAATGTCGCGTGCCGTTTCTGCGATGGTTTCCAAATGCACGGCAGCGTAATGAAACTGGTCGCGCAGGATGGCCCACAAAAACCTCGCTTCAGCGCCCTCGGCTTCACGCAACAGTTTTAAGCGCTCGCCTGCGGGCTTTCTCAACATGCGGCCAACCACCTCATTGGCTTTGGCACCGCCCGCAACATATTCCATGCTTTCAGGGTCGAGCCGCATGATGTCGCGACCGACTTTTTTATAGAAACCTGCGCCAGTTTTTTGGCCCAGGCTTTTTGATTCCAGCAGCTTTGCCAGCACCGGCGGTGTTCCATACATGCTTGAGAAAGGGTCTGGGGTTTTGCCTTCGCCCAAATTGTCCTGTAGCGTCTTGATAACGTGGGCCATGGTGTCGAGGCCCACAACATCGGCGGTGCGGAAAGTGCCGGAGCTTGCCCGCCCGATTTTTTTACCAGTCAAATCGTCCACCACGTCGTAGGTCAACCCAAACGCTTCGGTTTGCTTGATGATGGCCAACATACCCGCAATACCGACCCGGTTAGCAATAAAGTTGGGCGTATCGTGCGCGCGGATCACGCCCTTGCCGAGTACGCTGACGGCAAATGCTTCCAGGTCGTCCAGCACTTTAGGCTCGGTGGTAGGCGTGTTGATAAGCTCGACCAGCGCCATATAGCGTGGCGGGTTGAAGAAGTGGATGCCGCAGAAGCGCGGCTTGATGGACTCGGGCAGCGCCTCGCTCAGTTTCGTGATTGAGAGTCCCGAGGTGTTGCTGGCCACAATCGCGCCTTCGGAAATGAATGGCGCGATCTTGTGATACAGGTCGGTCTTCCAGTCCATGCGCTCAGCAATCGCCTCGATGATGAGGTCGCACTCTTTCAGAGCATCCATGTTCTCTTCGTAGTTGGCCTGCTGTATCAGCGCAGCGTCTTCCGGCACGCCCAACGGTGCAGGCTTGAGCTTTTTCAGGCCTTCAATCGCGCGGGTGACAATACCGTTTTTGGGCCCTTCTTTTGCAGGCAGGTCGAACAGCACCACCGGCACCTTGAGATTAACCAGATGGGCAGCGATCTGCGCACCCATGACACCGGCACCGAGCACCGCGACTTTTTTAACTTGAAAGCGAGACATGAATTTCTTTCGATAAGTTTTCTGATCTGAATCAAGCCAGTGCTTCGTCGGTTTCCATCAGCGACTTGGCTCCTGCGCGCGCACAACGCATCAGCGTAGCTGTTTCAGGTAACAGTTTTGCGAAATAAAAACGCGCCGTTTGCAGCTTGGCAACATAGAACTTGTCGGTATTACCCGCAGCAATTTCACGCAAGGCAACCTGCGCCATACGCGCCCAGAAGTAACCAAACACCAAGTGGCCAGCCACACGCAAATAGTCAACTGCGGCAGCGCCCACTTCGTCCGCGTTTTGAAAACCCTTGAAACCCAGCTCGGTGGTGAACTTGGTCATCTGTTCGGCCAGAACCGCCAGCGGGTTGATGAACTCGGCCATCTTTTCGTTCACGCCTTCTTCCTGAACCAGGGCACCAATCAGTTTGCCAAACTTTTTGAGTGTTGCGCCGTTGTTACTCAAAATCTTGCGGCCCAGCAGGTCAAGTGACTGGATGGTGTTGGTACCTTCATAAATCATGTTGATGCGGTTGTCGCGCACAAACTGCTCCATGCCCCATTCCTTGACGTAGCCGTGGCCGCCAAACACCTGCAGGCAAGCGTTGGTGGAAATGTGGCCGTTGTCAGTCAGGAAGGCCTTAACGATGGGCGTCAGCAACGACAGCACCTCGCCACTTTCCTTGCGCACTGCCTCATCAGGGTGCTCATGCTCTTTGTCAAGCAGCACGGCGCAGTAGGTGGCCAGGGCGCGGCCACCTTCAGCGTAGGCCTTGGCGGTCAGCAGCATTTTGCGAACGTCGGGGTGAACGATGATCGGGTCAGCCGGTTTGTCTTTTGCTTTGACGCCTGACAGGGACCGCATCTGAATGCGGTCTTTGGCGTAGGCCAGCGCGTTTTGGTAAGCCACTTCGGTCAGGCCCAGCGACTGGTTGCCCACGCCAAGGCGGGCGGCGTTCATCATCACGAACATGCCTTGCATGCCCTTGTTAGGCGCACCCACCAGCGTACCAATTGCGCCATCCAGAACAATTTGCGCGGTGGCGTTGCCGTGAATGCCCATTTTGTGCTCAAGCCCGCCGCAGTAAATGCCGTTGCGTGCGCCTAAAGTCACGTTGCCTTTGCCGTCTTTGTTGACCATAAATTTCGGCACAATGAACAGGCTCACACCTTTGATGCCTGGAGGCGCATCAGCCAGGCGAGCCAGCACCAGGTGAATGATGTTGCCAGCCATGTCGTGCTCACCGGCACTGATGAAGATTTTGTTGCCGGTGATTTTGTACGTCCCGTCAGGCAGTGCTTCGGCCTTGGTGCGCATCAGGCCCAGGTCAGTGCCGCAATGTGGCTCGGTCAGGCACATCGTGCCGGTCCATTCACCGCTGGTCATTTTGTGAAGGTAGGTTTGCTTTTGCTCTTCAGTACCGTGGCTGTGCAGCGCGGCATGCGCGCCGTGTGTCAGGCCTGGGTACATCGTCCAGGCCTGGTTGGCGCTGTTGAGCATTTCGTAAAAGCACTGGTTGATGACCAGCGGCAAGCCCTGGCCGCCAAAGGCTGGGTCACCACTCAAAGCAGGCCAGCCGCCTTCAACATATTTTGCGTAAGCCTCTTTAAAGCCCTTTGGCGTGGTCACGGCGTGGGTTTTGACGTCCAGCTTGCAGCCTTCTTCGTCGCCGCTGATGTTAAGTGGAAACACGACTTCAGTCGCGAATTTGGCGCCTTCTTCAAGCACGGCATTGATGGTGTCCATGTCAGCATCGGCGTACTTGGCTATCGGCTTGAGCTCTTCAGTAACTTTGAGCACTTCATGCATGACAAATTGCATATCGCGCAGGGGCGGGTTATAGATGGGCATGGCTAAGTCCTTAAGGGAAATAAAAATTGAACGAATGGGTATTCATACGAAGAAGATCCGGAAGCCGGTTAAGCCCTTGGTCTTTTCTTCAGGGGTGTCAGCGCCTGCGCCGCGTGATGGCCGTAACGGGCCAGTATGCTTTCAAAAGCCTGCACAGTCCGCTCCATTGAGCCAGGGGTTTTAAGAAAGCGCGCCTCGTAATGCAGCGCCAAAATGAGGCCATGAATCTCGAAGGCGATCTGACGCTCATCGGCATCGGCGCGCAGATGTCCTGCCTCTTTGGCAAGCACCACAGCGCGGTACATGGCGCCCAGCCAGGTTTGTACCGAGGTGGCCAGTGCGTCGCGTACGGCGCCGGGCCGGTCATCGAACTCCACCGCACCGCTGATAAAGATGCAGCCCGACTGAAGCTCAACCGCAACGCGCTTCATCCAGTTGCCAAACAGTGCCCGCACGCGCGGCAGACCTTTGGGTTCTTTAAGGGCGGGGTAAAAAACTTCTTCTTCGAAACGCGTGAAATACTCACGAATCACGGAGATTTGAAGCTCTTCCCGGGAACCGAAGTGGGCAAAGACGCCTGACTTGCTCATGTGCATGACTTCGGCCAGCGCCCCAATACTAAGGCCCTCCAGCCCGATTTGCGCGGCCAGGCCCAGGGCGGCATCAACAATGGCGGCTTTGGTCTGCTGGCCTTTTTGCATGCCAGAGGGCACAGCACGGCCACCTTCGCGGTGGGCGCTACGGGATGTCTTGACGGTAAGTTCAGTAACAGACATGAAAAACCAAACAAAAAAAGAACGACCGTTCTATTTTGCAGCAATTTCATGCCTGCCAGCGTACAACAAGGTTTTTAGAGAGCCATTTCTAAGCAAATAAAGGGGAAACCCTTACTAACCCTTGATTTGTACCGATTCACATATTCATCACAACTTGAACGGCACCACCACTTGGCGTTGATCACCCAGCCCGGTAATGCCACATGTCATTACATCGCCTTTTTTCAGAAAGATAGGCGATGGCTTGCCGTCCTTCTTTTTGCCCATACCCACGCCCGGTGGAGTGCCAGTGGTGATGATGTCACCGGGTTCCAGCGTCATGAACTGGCTCACATAGCTGACGATTTTGGCCACGCTGAAAATCATGGTTTTGGTCGAGCCGCTCTGCATAGGTTCGCCATTGAGATCCAGCCACATGTCGAGCTTTTGCGGGTTCGGCACCTCGTCGCGCGTCACCAGCCAGGGGCCTATCGGGCCGAAAGTGTCGCAACCCTTACCCTTGTCCCAAGTGCCGCCGCGCTCGATCTGGAACTCGCGCTCGCTGACGTCGTTGATGGTGCAGTAACCGGCCACAAAGTTAAGCGCATCTTTTTGCGAGACGTAACGGGCACGGGTACCGATCACCAGGCCAAGTTCGACTTCCCAGTCACCCTTGACCGAACCTTTGGGCAGCATGACATTGTCGTCAGGGCCCTGGATGCAGCTTGTCGCCTTCATGAAAATAACCGGCTCTTTGGGCAAAGGAAGGCCGGACTCTGCCGCGTGGTCAGCGTAGTTCAGGCCGATGGCGATAAATTTGGGTGTAGCCGCGACCGGGCAACCGTAGCGCGGTGAGCCTTTGACCAGTGGAAGCTTGTCGGTTTTCAGTTTACGCAGCTTGGCAAGCGCCGCATCGCCGAGCTGGGCCGGGCCAATGTCCTTGATGTGTGCGCTCAAATCACGCAGCTTGCCGTCGGCATCAATCAGGCCCGGTTTTTCTTTTCCAGGATTGCCGTAGCGCACTAGTTTCATGGTGTTTCCTTTTTAATATTTGCAATGGTGAAAAACAAACAACTGCAATTGAACAGGTGGACTCAAATCGTGATGCCACCATCGATGTTGTAGGACTGACCGGTCACAAAAGCAGATTCGTTGCTCGCCAAAAACACAACCAGTGGCGCGATTTCATGCGCCTCGGCCAAGCGGCCCAGTGGCTGGCGGGCAATAAAATTTTTACGCGCCTCAACCGGGTCAGCATAAGCACCAATGCGTTCGCCCAGCGACGGCGTGTCGACCGTGCCGGGGCAAATCGCATTGCAACGAATGCCCTGCGCGACATAGTCAATCGCAACGCTCTTGGTCAAGCCGACCACCGCCGCTTTGCTGGCACTGTAAACAAAGCGGCTCGGCAAGCCCTTGACACTGCACACGCTGGCCATGTTGATGATGCTGCCGCCTTTTTTTGTATCCAGCATTTTGGGCAGGAACGCCTGAATCATCCAGAACTGTGAGCGCACGTTCAAGTTAAATGCAAAGTCCCAATCTGCATCAGTGGCTTGCAACAGCGTACCGTTGTGAACGAACCCAGCGCAGTTGAAAAGCGCATCCATCGCCGGTAACTTCTTAGCCGTCTCGGCTATGGCAGCCTTGTCGAGCACATCGAGCTTGAGCGCCGTGATGTTGGCCACCCCCGCGTAACCGGCCAGCAGCTTCTCATTGACATCTGTAGCCCACACCTGCGCGCCTTCAGCGGCCATAGCAAGTGCGCTGGCGCGGCCAATGCCCTGCCCCGCAGCGCTGACGAAGACGTTTTTTCCTTGCAGTCTCATGATCGAAAACTCCTGAGCAGATTGATTGAAGCCCGCCAGCCGGTCGGAGTTGGGCATCCTCGGCTGCTAGGGTTTTGCCGGATGTTGCTGTCAAAGTTTGATGCAATCATCCCCCTTGAATCATAAATTGGCCTGACCACTTGGCCAATAATGGCTAACCCTTAAAAGGTGAATAGTTTCTTTCCGTCTGTCCACATGCCGCTACAAGCAGTCGAACCCCAACGCCTCTACCGCCAGATTGCGGGGCAACTGCGCGCCTTGATCACGGCAGGTGAATGGACCGTAGGGTCGCGCCTACCGGCAGAGCGTGATCTGGCAAGGCAACTCGGTGTCAGTCGGCCCTCGGTGCGTGAAGCGCTTATTGCGATGGAGGTTGAGGGCTGGGTCGAAGTGCGCACAGGCTCAGGGGTGTATGTGCTGGATCGTGCCAATATGGGCGACGGCAAAACCGCAAAGGGTGCGGCGCAACTGTCGCCCGACGAATGGGGGCCGCTGGAGCTGATACGCGCACGCCGCGTGGTTGAAGGTGAAGTGGCCGCCATGGCCGCAACCCAGGCCAAACGCAAACACCTTGACGCGATGTCCAAGGCCATTGCAGCCATGAAGTTTGATGCCGACCGCGGCGTATTGCCGCTCGAAGGTGACCGCGCTTTTCATACCGCCATCGTTGAGTCATGTGGCAACGTTGTGCTGTTAGAAACAGTCCAGCGTTTTTGGGATTCACGGCGCGGCCCGCTTTTTGAACGACTGGGGGGCCACTTTGAAACTGTCGATTCATGGCGCGCGGCGATTGCAGAACACGAAGTTATCTTGCATGCCATTCACAGCCATGACGCGGCAGCGGCGCGCCTGGCCATGCACGCGCACATGGACAAATCGCACAACCGCTTTAGCGTGAGCTGGCGCCGAACCAAAAGCGACAAGAGTTTGAAGGCTCTTGAAGTCCGTAAGAAATAGATCTACAGCATTCCCGTTAGCAGCTTTCCCTTAACCAGAGTATTCAACCCGCAATAACCGTCATAGCCCAACCACCCCAACCACCCGAGGAGACTTTCATGCAAACATTGAACAAGAAGCGATTTACTCTCAAAACCATAGCAGCTTGCGCACTTCTGGCAGGTGCAACAGGCACCTCTACGCTGGCATCGGCGCAGACCAAACTGAAATGGGCGCACGTCTATGAAACCTCTGAGCCCTACCACAAGTGGTCGGTCTGGGCCGGTGAAGAGTTCAAAAAACGCACCAACGGCAAGTTCGAGATTCAGGTCTTCCCGGCCTCCAGCCTGGGCAAGGAAAGCGACATCAACCAGGGCCTTCAGCTTGGCACAGTGGACATCATCCTGACTGGCGCGTCGTTCGCCTCCAACTCATACCCGCGCCTGGCAGTGAGCTACTACCCTTTCACTTTCCGCGACGCCGATCATGTGATCAAGTATGGCAAAAGCGACGTCTTCAAGGAACTGACGGAGGGGTACAAAAAGGCCACTGGCAACACTGTGACTGCCCTGACCTATTACGGCGCGCGCCACGCCACCAGCAACAAGCTGTTCAAGAACTGTGACGAGATGAAGGGCCTGAAGATGCGCGTGCCGGATTCCCCGGCCTACACGGCATTGCCGCGCGCCTGCGGCGCCAACCCGACACCGATTGCATTTGCCGAGGTCTACCTGGCACTGCAAAACGGCACCGTCGACGCGCAGGAGAACCCGCTGCCGACCATTGACGCCAAAAAATTCTACGAGGTGCAAAAGCACATCATCCTGACCGGCCACATCTCTGACGCGCTGCTGACGGTGATCTCGGCGACGACGATAGCTAAATTGAGCCCGGCTGAGCAAAAAATTCTCGCCGACGTGACGCAGGAAGCAGCTGTTAACGCCACCGCCGACATCCGAAAGCGCGAAGGCGAGCTGGTCGAGGAGTTCAAGAAAAAGGGCATCAACGTGGTCACGGTAGACCGCAATGACTTCCAGCAACGCGTGCTCAAGGCCATCTCTTTCGAGTCCATGAAGCTGGACAAAAAGGATTGGGACCGCGTCGTCAATATTAAATAACTCCCACCATGACAACATCGATAGACGACATGGCCCCAGTGATGGGCGCGGACGGTGAATTCCACGCCCAGGATGAGGTGGTCGACCTTTCCGGCACGCCACTGGAGGGCTGGGTCGCTCTGGCCTTCTTCTGGATCCTGGGAATCACGGTGTTCTACCAGTTCTTCACCCGTTATGTGATGAACGACTCAGCCGCCTGGACCGAGGAAATCGCGCGTTACCTGCTCATCGCGATGGTCTTCGTCGGCGCCACCATTGGCGTGGTAAAAAACAACCACATCCAGGTGGATTTTTTCTACAAGTTCATGTCCAAGCCTCTGAGCCGCGCGATGGCCACCGCCGTCGATCTGCTGCGCATCGGGTTTTTTGCCACCGCTGCGGTGCTCACCGCCATGATGATGCTCAAGCTGGGCAGCAACTCGCGCATGACCATGGTAGACCTGCCAATGAACTGGGTCTATGGCGTCTGCCTGGTGGGCTTTGCTGCCATGGCTTTCCGCTCGGTGCAGATCGCGCTGTTCCACCGCAGACGGGGTTACACCGTTCTTGAGCGACCCGAGTCCTCGATGGACGACAAATAACAATTACACCGCACCATGCTAAAAATCATTTTTTTACTACTCATGAGTGGCGGAATTCCCGTGGCCATTGCAATGGCCGGGTCGTCACTGATCTACATCTGGTTAACGGGTAACCTGCCGGCCTTTGTGGTGATCCACCGCATGGTCAGCGGTATCGACAGCTTTCCGCTGCTGGCGGTGCCGTTTTTCATTTTTGCTGGCAACCTGATGAACAACGCCGGTATCACCAATCGCATCTATAACTTTGCGCTGGCGCTGGTGGGCTGGCTTAAAGGCGGACTGGGACACGTGAATGTGGTGGGCTCGGTCATCTTTGCAGGCATGAGCGGCACAGCCATTGCCGATGCCGCGGGTTTGGGCACGATAGAGATCAAGGCCATGAAAGACCATGGCTATGACACCGAGTTTGCCGTGGGCGTGACTGCTGCATCGGCGACGCTAGGCCCCATCATTCCACCCAGCTTGCCCTTTGTGATCTACGGCATGATGGCTAACGTGAGCGTCGGCGCGCTGTTCCTGGCGGGCATACTGCCGGGGCTGCTGATGGCTCTTTTAATGATGCTGACGGTGGCCTACTTCGCGCATAAAAATGGCTGGGGTGCTGATGTCAAATTCGAGTGGCCCCGCGTCATCAAGGCGCTAATAGAGACCACCGTTGTCATCGCCTGGCCGGGGGCGTTGTGGCTATTGATTGTCAAGGTCGGCCTGCCGGCACAGCTCACCGTGTTTGCAGGTTTGGTGGCGCTGTTCGCCGCCGACAAGATCTTCAATTTCCAGGCCGTGCTACCCATCATGACACCGGTGCTGCTGATAGGCGGCATGACCACCGGTATCTTCACACCTACCGAGGGTGCCATTGCCGCCTGCATCTGGGCCATGGTGCTGGGGTTCGCCTGGTACCGCACCCTTAACCTCAAGATGTTCATCAAGGTCAGCCTCGACACGGTGGAAACCACCGCTACCGTGCTCTTCATCGTGGCAGCCGCCAGTATCTTCGGCTGGATGTTAACGGCCACCGGCGTCACCGCGGCAATTGGCGAATGGGTGCTGGGCTTTACCACACAGCCCTGGATGTTTCTGCTACTGGCCAATCTGCTGATGCTGTTTGTTGGATGCTTTCTGGAGCCCACGGCAGCCATCACCATCCTGGTTCCCATCCTCGTGCCGATCTGCCAGAAGCTGGGTATCGACTTGGTTCATTTCGGTCTGGTCATGGTGCTCAATTTAATGATTGGCCTGCTGCATCCACCCATGGGCATGGTGCTGTTTGTGTTGGCACGGGTAGCCAAGCTATCGGTGGAGCGAACGACGATGGCCATCCTGCCCTGGCTGGTGCCGCTTCTGTTGAGCCTGGGCATCATCACCTACTTCCCATCCCTCGTTTTGTGGCTTCCAAAAATGGTCTTTTGACATGGCTCCTTTTATCCGCCTCCACCCCGCCGACGACGTGGTGATTGCGCGCACCCAACTTGTGAGTGGCGCACAAATAGAAAACATCATCGTGAAGGGGCTGATACCGCCCGGCCACAAGGTCGCAAGCCGCGCGCTAACCACTGGTGATGCCGTACGGCGCTACAACCAGATCATCGGCTTTGCAAGCCGCCCGATTGCTGCTGGCGAGCATGTGCACACGCAAAATCTGGACATGGGTACTAACAAGGGTGACTTTGCACGCGACTATGCGGTGGGCATAGATGTCAAACCCGCAGCACCCAGGAAGGAAGCAACCTTCATGGGCATCAAACGCGCTGATGGCAGGGTAGCGACGCGCAACTACATCGGTATTTTGTCAAGCGTCAATTGCTCGGCTACTGCAGCCCGCGCCATCGCTGACCACTTCTCAAGGCAGAGCAATCCGCAGGTGCTGCGAGATTTTCCCAACGTCGATGGCATCGTGGCGCTGACGCATGGCACAGGTTGCGGCATGGACACAGGTGGTTTGGGAATGGAATTGCTACAGCGCACGCTGGCGGGCTATGCCACCCACGCCAATTTTGCGGCGGTACTGGTGGTGGGCCTGGGCTGCGAGGCGAATCAGATCAATGCCTGGCTGGCGCACAGCTCGCTTACTGAAGGCGATAACTTTCGCGTTTTCAATATTCAGGACACTGGGGGTACGCGCAAAACCGTTGTCAAAGGTATTGCGCTGATCGAGGCCATGCTGCCACGCGCCAACGCGGTCAAGCGCGAGCCCTGCAGCGCTGCACACATCACCATCGGCCTGCAGTGTGGCGGTTCTGACGGCTACTCTGGCATCAGCGCCAACCCGGCGCTGGGCGCAGCGGTTGATTTACTGGTGGCGCATGGCGGCACGGCCATCCTCAGCGAAACGCCCGAGATTTATGGTGCGGAGCACCTGCTGACGCGCCGCGCAGTGCGCCCCGAGATCGCCGACAAACTGATTGCCCGTATCAAATGGTGGGAGCATTACACCGAGATCAATGAAGGCGAGATGAACAACAACCCATCACCGGGCAACAAGGCCGGCGGGCTGACAACGATTTTGGAAAAATCACTAGGTGCAGTCGCCAAGGGCGGCACCAGCAACCTGGAGGCGGTATATGAATACGCCGAAACCATCGACGCCCATGGCTTTGTCTACATGGACACACCGGGCTATGACCCTGTCAGCGCCACCGGACAGGTAGCGGGCGGTGCAAACCTGATTTGCTTTACCACTGGGCGCGGCTCGGCTTACGGCTGCGCGCCCTCGCCATCACTCAAGCTGGCGACCAACACGGCGCTTTGGCAACGCCAGGAGGAAGACATGGACATCAACTGCGGCGAGATCATCGATGGCGGCGTGTCGGTGCAAGAAATGGGGCAAAGGATTTTTGACATGGTGCTGGCGACTGCATCGGGCGAGCAAAGCAAGAGTGAACAACATGGCTACGGGCAAAACGAATTTGTGCCATGGCAGGTTGGGGCAGTCATGTAGGCGTGAAGTCGCATTCGAAGATATTAAAACCTTAAAATAAATCCATTTTTAGATGTCAAAAGTGCTTCAAGCCGCCTATTTACGAGCGCGACTAGCTCCTGTTTTGATAGCGTGTGGCAGTTCTGCCGAAGAAGCTGAAAAGGTTGTTGCCAACCTGGTGATGGCCAATTTAAGTGGCCATGACTCACACGGTGTGGGTATGCTGCCGCGTTATGTCGATGCCGTACTCGAAGGTGGCCTGAGCCCCAACGCCAGCGTACAAACTGTGTTGGATACCGGCTCGCTGCTCACGCTCAATGGACAGCGCGGCTACGGACAGGTCATCGGCGAGCAGGCCATGGAACTCGGTATCGCAAGGGCCAAAGCGCATGGCAGCTGCATCATGACGTTGGCCGATTCCCACCATCTGGGGCGTATTGGGCACTTCGCCGAGATGGCTGTGGCCCAAGGCTTGGTGTCGCTGCATTTCGTCAATGTGTTGTCGCGACCGGTGGTGGCACCGTTTGGTGGCGCCGATGGGCGTTACGGCACGAACCCGTGTTGCATCGGCATTCCCCTGAAGGGACGGGGAGGTGCAAGCGAGCGCAGCGCAGGGCCGCCCCAAGCAAGCTCAGCCCCCTCGGGGGGCAGCGCATTACACGAAGTGAAAAGCGTGGGGGCACATTTCATTTTGGATTTTGCTACCAGCCGCGTGGCACAAGGCAAGATGCGCGTGGCGTACAACGAAGGGCGGCAGGTTGAGCCCGGTACCTTGATTGATGAAAACGGCCTGCCCACCACTGACCCCGGCGTGGTGGTGGTACCGCAAAGCAATGGCCTGTTTGGCGCGTTGTTGGCCTTTGGCGAGCACAAGGGCTATGGCATGGCGGTGGCCTGCGAACTGCTGGGCGGCGCGCTAACCGGCAGCGGCACCTGG
>JBBRQQ010000028.1:0-34920 GCA_038226155.1 Burkholderiales bacterium | reverse complement strand
ACAGGTTTTTAACCGCATACGGAACACCCGCGAGCGGGCCGGGTTTGTCAGCCGCGTCGCCGCGCTGTCGCCATCGATCGCATTGCGCATCAACGGCATCAGCCTCACGCTCGGCTCTGGCCAGGGTACGGTCTGTGAAGGCATTAACCCGCGCGTCAGTAGAGTCGATGCGCGCTACGCTGGCCGCCAGCAGCTCACGTGCACTGACGTCGCCAGCGGCAACCGAAGTGGCCATAGCCCTGGCATCATCTGCTATACTTTTCATAGCACTTTGCGCACGTATTCATTAGCCGGAAAGGCTGCAGGACAGTAAATTTCAGCCAGTTCTTCGTGCAAAGGCAGTTCTACTGCCTGAATCAGCGAAGCCATATAGGCAGTTCGCTGAAGGTGCACGGCAACGCGGGCGGTTTGGGCTTCGCTAAGCGGCAAGTTCAAAAGCGCTGCGGTGCTTTCAACGTAAACGGCAATGGGTAAATCTGAAGGGGAAGTCATGATGAAATCCGACGCGGTTTAGCGACGCACCTCTCTCTGAAAAATTTCCAGGCTGCGTTTTTTGGTGCTGATGAAGCTGGCCTCTGACAATGTTTCAACCGTACGCGGACGAGCGTCGTTATAGTCCAGAATTTCTGCGATTCGCGTGGGCCTCTTGGTGAGCAGTAGCACCTGGTCAGCCAGGTACACCGCCTCTTCCAGGTCGTGCGACACCAGCAGCATGGTGGTGCCGGTCTGTATGAACACTTCTTGCAGCTTCTCGCGGATGAACAGCGTCATTTCAAAATCAAGCGCCGAGAAGGGTTCGTCCAAAAACAGCACTTCAGGTTTGGGTGCCAGAGCCCGCATGATTGACGCGGTTTGCTGCTGCCCCCCGGACAGCTCGTAGGGATACCGGTTCAAGTCAAACTTCACATCAAACGATGCCACCAGCTCGGCCATGCGGCGGTCTACTTCAGCTTTGGATTTACCCTCTAATTTAAGCGGATAGGCGATGTTGTCGATGGTGCGCATCCACGGAAACATGGCCTCGCGGTAGTTCTGGAAGACGTAGCCAATCCTGGTGTCTTTCAGCGACTTTCCATCAAACAATATCTCGCCCGAGTCGATGGGAACCAGCCCGGCGATCATGTTGATGAGGGTGGACTTACCGCAACCGTTGGGGCCAAAGATCGAGGTAATTTTGTTCTTCGGAATATCGAGATTGAAGTCTTCGTACAGCGGCCAGCCGGCAAAATATTTGGTCAGGCCGCGGATGGTGATGTGCGTGCCCGCCGGACCGGGCTGGAAGGCGGGAATAGGTACATCTGCAAACACGGGGGCATTCAACACTTCACTCATCTTCCACTCCAGTGCACGATTTTTTTCTCGGCAATTAAAAACAATACATTCAGCGCGTAACCCAAAGCACCTGCGGCAAGGATTGACGCGTACATATTTTTGACATTCATGACCTGCTGCGAATTGATGATGCGGTTCCCCAAACCACTGTCAGAGCCAATAAACATTTCGGCAACAATCACGATCACCAGCGACATGGAAACCGCAGAGCGCAGGCCCACGAAAGTTGGTTGCAGACTTTCCCATACCAATACGTCTTTGAAAATCTGCCACTGGGATGCACCCATCACCTTGGCCGCCATGACACGCTGCTTGCGCGCATTGATGACGCCGTAAGCGCTGTTGAACACCACGATCAGCAGCGCGCCAAAGGCGGCAATCGCGACCTTGTTGATATCGGACACGCCAAAAATCATCAGGAACAACGGGATCAGCGCCGACGATGGCGTCGATCGGAAAAAGTCAATCAGGAACTCCACGCTGCGGTAGGCCTTTTCAGAACTGCCCAGCACCACACCCAAGGGAACGCCCACAATCGCCGCAATCGAAAAGGCCTGGAAGGTGCGCCAGAGCGTGACCATGAAGTCCTTGAGCAGCGGCCCGCCGGCCAGCCCATTGATCAGCGCCATCACCGTATCAAACGGCGACGGCAACAAAATGGCCTTGATATAGCCGGAACGCACCGCCAGATCCCAAACGATGAAGAGCAGTACTGGCCCGACAAATGGCAATGCTTTGCCCAGCGTGAACTTTTTAGCTTGCGCGACGGACGGAGCTGCGGTTGGCGGCGTCCACGCAACTTGCGTTGCAGCCATGGTGGTGGTGGAGTCCGCCATCACGATTACCCCTTGTAAAGAAAGCTGTCGACCAGCAGGCGCGACGGGAACACGCCCTTCTCGGAAAACAAGTCCAGAAACTTCTGGAAGTGGCCAATGTCTGCTGGCGTGAACTCATTGAACATGGTGTAGCCAACCATCGGCACTTCGCTGGTCAGCGCGCCCTCGATAGCGGTGTAGCCCTTGAGGTACTTCCGCGCTTCAGCGGACTTGGTGCGCACATAGTTCACCCCTTTGCCATAAGCTGCAACAAATTTTTTGGCTTCGTTGGGGTACTTCTTGATGAAGCTTGAGGTCAGCGATGCCGAGCCACCAAACCAGGGCGCCATCGGGTCACCCAGAACATATTTGGAGATCACGCCGGCTTCCAGTACGCGGGTAGTCCCGTTCAGGCGGCCAATCGTGCCTGTTGGTTCCAGCGTGTAGCAGCCGTCAATCTGGCCAGCTGCCAGCGCAGCGATGTGCTGGGCGATAGGCAGCTCAACCACGGTTGCCCCAGTGGCGCCACCACGCTCAAGAATCGTCTTGGCCAGCGTAACGTTTTGAATCCCCGGGCCTGAGCCGACACGTTTGCCCTTGAGGCCGGCCATGGTTTTTACGGTACTGGCTATCGGTACCAGCATTTCGTCGAGCACATTTTTGACATTGCTCGGGTTACTGCAAAAAATCTTGAAGGTACCGGGCGCTGCCAACTCACCAACCGCAAGGTTGCCGGTTCCGGTGCCGTTGGCACTGCCATCCGAGCGTTCTGACAGCATGGCTTCCATGATCTGTGCCGCAGCAGCATAGCGTTGCACTTCAACGTTAATGCCCGCCTCCTTGAAGAATCCGAGTTCAACCGCCGCGTAAAAAGGCAGTCCCGCAGAAATTGGCCAGTAGCCGATGCGTATGGTTGGCCCTGTTTGCGCGCGCACGATGCCGGGCGCGGCTAGAACACCAATCGCGGCGGCGGTACTGGTGATGATTTTCCGGCGTGTAGGCTGCAAGTACATGTGAAGCTCCTGGAGTTAAGTAAAAAAGGAAATTGTGTTGAAGTAGGTTGATACGGAAGCGTGTTTATTTGACCGACATGGACGCGATGTAGGCGCGCCAGCCACCCAGATACGAGATGTCCTTTGCCGCATGCAGCGCTTCGGTTTCGCACACAAAGCCTTGTACCTGGCGAGAGTCCGCAAGCGTTACCGTGCCTATGCCCAGCGGCGAGGGGATAAGCGCAACAAATGAGCCGTAGTTCTCGGTGGGCATGCGCCAGACTTCGACCGCGATGCTCGTGCCCTGGCCGCTTGCAACGCGCAGCATGCCAGGCTTCGGTGGTGTCGTGTTCGGCAAGGCGTAGAGCTTGTAGTCAGGTGCCGTGTGGGTAGTGGCGACCAGCGTTGCGCCACGCTCGGTAAGCTGGCTGTTAAGCGGCATACCGGAGAGATGCGCACCGACAACCGCAACATCAATCGTCTGCTTTGGCCTGATGCCCGCAATGGCCTGCATGGGTGGCAACGGCAGGCCAGTTGCGCCCTGCGTTAACCCGGTAGCGTGGTGGTAGCGCTGGCCGATCTCTGCAAGTTGCCAGTCGCTGCCGCAGCGGCCAATCAGTGTGATGCCGAACGGCAGGCCGTCGATGCGCATCGAACTCGGGACTGAAAGCGCCGCGTAGTCGAGCAGATTGACAAAGTTGGTGTACGCGCCGAGGTTGCGATTCAGTGCCACCGGGTCTTGCTGCATTTGCGCAATCGTGTAATGCGTCGGCGCGGTTGGTACCAGCAGCAGGTCAATGCTCTCCCACATGGATTCTGCTTGCTGGCCCAGCTGTTTGAGCCGGGCTTGGGCCTCGTACAAATCAGCCGCGCTATAGTTTCGGCCACTGGCGATGATGCTGCGCACTGGCTCAATGACGTCGGCCTCATGCGCATCAAAAAAGCTGCGGATCGCGGAGTAGCGCTCAGCAACAAGGGCACTTTCATACAGCAGCGCGGCAGCTTCAGCCAGCGGCGTGTAGTCTATGGTCACTCGTGTGCCGCCCATGGCGCGTAATTTTTCGATCGCATCATTAAACGCCGCGCTGGCCAGCGCATCACCATAAAACGCCAACGCAGAGGGCACGCCAAACTTGAACGCTGCAGGGTAAGGCTGGTCGGCCAATACCAGGCGACGCGAAAACGCGTCCAGCGGGTCATAGCCCATAGCGGCTTCAAGCACCTTGACAGCCATGGCTACCGTGCATGCCAGGATCGAGACGCAATCCACACTTTGCGCCGCTGGTAATACGCCCCGCGCGCTGATAAGGCCACGCGAGGGTTTCAAGCCCACGATGTTGTTCAGCCCTGCCGGAACGCGGCCGGAACCTGCAGTGTCGGTACCCAACGAAAAGTCAACCTGCCCGGTTGCCACCACATAGGCCGAGCCAGAACTGGAACCACCCGAAACATAAGCCGGGTTAATGGCATTGGGCACCGCGCCATAGGGTGAGCGCGTGCCGTTGAGGCCACAGGCAAACTGGTCAAGATTGGTTTTACCGAGCAGCGATGCGCCCGCATCAAGCAGCTTTTGCACGGCGAATGCGTTACCAGCTGGCGTGTGGGCAAACGAAGGGCAGGCGGCAGTGGTCGGCAAACCTGCTGCGTCGATGTTGTCCTTGACGGCAAAGCGGAGACCGGAGAGCGCGCCAGGCACCACTTTGGACCGCGCAGCCGAATCAGGATATTTGCAAATCCAGGCTTCGGGAGCCCAGCCGTCCGACACATTCGCCGCCGCCACGCTTGACGCAGGCGACAGGTTTTTAGCTGATTCGGCAGTTGTTAATAGTTGCACCAATTTAAAGCATCCATACTTGTGTACAAGATGATTTGCAAGGTGTGTGCCAGCTCATGCTGGTGCGGATGGGTCATGATCTCAGACGGCCGCCGAAAGTGGAAATGTAGCGACTATGCGATGGAAATTTGCTACGAATAAAGTAGCTACTCACGCCCGTATCTATTGGGCTACAGCCGTTTTTATTGCCTAAAATAGCTTGAAAACGCTTGAAAATGAGTCTTTTTCGCCAAATCCCGAAAAATCAGGACTTGCGCGCGCTCTGGTACAGGCCCTGCACCTTTGGTACGTTGGCTTGCAACTGCTGAATGCGCTGCGGGCCTGACGGGTGAGTGGACAAAAAGCTGGGGCCGCTGGCGCCGCCGCCTGACTGGGCCATTTTTTCCCACAGGCTGACGGCTGCCTGCGGGTTGTAGCCCGAGCGTGCGGCGAGTTCCAGGCCGACCAGGTCGGCATCGGTTTCGTCATCGCGGCTGAACCTCAACGTGATGAGCTGCGTACCCAGCCCGGCTGCGATGTTGCCTGCCTGGCCGAGGCCCAACAGTTGCGCACCAAACGACAGCAACTGACTGGTGCCTTCGCTTTTGGCGATGCGGGAGCGGGCGTGCTCACGCAAGGCGTGGGCCATTTCGTGGCCCATGATCATCGCGGCTTCGTCGTCGGTGAGTCGGAGCTGGTCGAGGATACCGGTGTAAAAAGCGATTTTGCCGCCGGGCATGCAGAAGGCGTTGATCTGTTTGCTGCCGATCAGGTTGACGTCCCAGCGCCACTGTCTGGCGCGGTCGTTCCACTGCGCGGTGTTCGGAATCAGGCGGCTGGCGATGCCGCGAATTCTCTGCAATTGGGGGTTACCTGCCGGTGCCAGTGCGCCCTGGGCCCTGGCATCGGATAGAAGTTGCGCGTATTGCTCGGAAGCCGCATTTTCAAGGTCTTCGGCGGGCACCAGCTTGCGCAGGCCAGACGATGGGCCTACATTCACCTGCGCCAGCGCAACAACGGGTACAACCCCTGTCGCAACCGCAGCAGCAGTGCCGCCAGCAGCCAGCAAAAACCCCCGGCGGCCAGCCCCGGCTGAATTCTGGGAGCCAGCCCAGATCGAATGTTTGGCCTCGCATAAAAAACACATGCGTCAATAATAGCGATAAAACCAAACGCCCATGTCAGACAAAACCTCCTCCTCCGCCCTGTCGGCTGCATCAGCATCCCTGGCCAACAACCCGTCCGGCGAGCTGCCGGGCAGCCCAGCCAGCAAGCGCAAAAATAGCTGGCGCGACATCTGGCATGTTTACCTAGAAGCAGCCACGCTGCGCATGTTTTTTCTAGGTTTCTCAGCCGGCCTGCCATTGCTGCTGGTGTTTGGTACTTTGAGCTTTTGGCTGCGCGAGGCAGGCATTGACCGCACCACCATTGGCTACCTGAGCTGGGTCGGGCTGGCCTACGGCTTCAAGTGGGTATGGGCGCCGCTGGTTGACCGCCTGCCGATTCCGGTTTTGACGCGGCTGCTGGGCCGCCGCCGCAGTTGGCTGCTGCTGTCGCAAATCACCATCATGGTGGCGCTGACCTGCATGGCGATGACTGATCCGCGTGCCTCCTTGCTGCCCGTTGTGTGGTGCGCGCTAGCGGTGGCGTTTGCATCTGCGACGCAAGACATTGCGCTGGATGCCTTTCGTATCGAGTCTGCAAATACTGACCGGCAAGCGGCGCTGGCTGCTGCCTACCAAACGGGTTACCGCCTGGCGATGATCTGGGCCGGCGCGGGTGCACTATGGATTGCTGCTCGGGCTGAGGTGGCAGGTGTGGCCGCTGTTTATCAGCAGGGTGCATGGAAAACCGCTTACCTGGCGATGGCGGTGTCGATGCTGGTGGGCGTTGCCACAGTACTGCTGTCGCCCGAGCCGGCGGCGCGCGTGTTGCCCCCGGCACGCAACGCCGCTGAATGGCTTAGGAGCGCGTTAATTGAACCGTTTGCTGATTTTTTAAACCGCTATGGCAAGCAGGCGCTGTTGATCCTGGCCCTGATCGCGATTTACCGCATTAGCGACGTCGTCATGGGCATCATGGCGAACCCGTTTTACGTTGATATGGGCTATACCAAGGACGAAGTGGCTGCGGTGACCAAAATCTACGGCGTCGTGATGACGCTGGTGGGCGCATTTGCGGGCGGGGCGCTGGCCATGCGCTATGGCGTGATGCGGGTTCTGATGTTAGGCGCGGTATTGAGCGCGGCCAGCAACCTGCTGTTTGCCTGGCTGGGTACACGCGGGCATGACGTGAACGCGCTGATTTTTGTAATCTCGGCTGACAACTTATCCAGCGGCATTGCATCGGCGGCGTTTATTGCCTACCTGTCGAGCCTGACCAACGTCAACTATTCGGCCACGCAGTACGCGCTTTTCAGCTCGATGATGTTGCTGCTGCCAAAGTTTTTGGCGGGCTATTCGGGCAAGTATGTGGATGCGTTTGGCTACAGCCACTTTTTTATCGCCACCGCTTTGCTGGGCCTGCCGGTGCTGGTGCTGGTGTGGTTTGCCTCACGAGCTAAGCAACCCGAAGCACAAAAAAATCGCCCTGAAGCCGCCAGCGGTTTACCTTAACTTTACGGCCACTACAAGCACAGTCAGCCTGATGCAACGACGATAGTGGCACAAGGACTCGCCCATGACCCAACAGCAACTTTTGATGATCGAAGACGACACCCGCCTGGCCAACATGGTGGGCGAGTATTTGCGCCAGTCCGGCTACGGTTTTAGCCACGCCGCAGACGGCACCAGCGGCCTTGCAGCGCTGCAGGCCAGCCCGCCAGATCTGGTCATTCTTGATCTGATGCTGCCCGACATGGACGGCCTGGAGGTGTGCCGCCGCATTAAAAGCCAGACTAACGCCAGTGGCGAAAACCCGGGCACTGCCGTGCTGATGCTGACAGCCAAGGGCGATCCGATGGACCGCATCGTGGGCCTGGAAATCGGCGCTGACGACTACCTGCCAAAACCCTTTGAGCCACGCGAGTTGCTGGCCCGCATTCGTGCGGTGTTGCGCCGTGGCAGCGAAGTGGCAGCAGCAGGCGGCTCAAGCGGCGGCTCAAAAGGCCTGCAAAAAGTCATGCAGTTTGGCTCGCTTGAAATTGACCGCGATGCGCGCACGGTTACGGTAGCCGGGACCGTGCGCGAGCTCACGTCTTACCAGTTTGACCTGCTGGTCGCGCTGGCGGAACGCGCTGGCCGGGTACTGACACGCGACCAGATCATGGAGGCTGTGCGCGGGCGCGAACTTGAAGCCTTTGACCGATCCATCGACGTACACATGGGTCGCATTCGTAATGCGATTGAGCTTGATGCAAAAGACCCCAAACGCATACTGACGGTACGCGGTGTGGGTTATGTTTTTGCGAAGCAGCAGGATTGACCGGCCAAAAAAGAAAACCATGTGGGGTCGCTTTACTTCTCATTTATACGTTCGCATCTGGCTAGCGGTTGTCGCGACCGTCGTCGTGCTGACCTTTCTGGTCGCCGCTGCCTGGCGCGTCACCAAAGACCCGCCGCAGTTGCCGATCCGCGAGGTGCTGGTACATAACAAGGCCGGCGAAGTAATTGGCACGGCACAAACCAAAGCCGACCGCAAGCTGGGCTCGGATCTGGAGTTTGATGTTGTCACCAACGATGGGCAAAGGCTTTATCTGGTACTGCCCCGGCCCAAACGTCCGCCGAATGCGCCGGGTATGCAGTGGGGCCGTCCGCCATTTGATTTTGGCTGGATGCTGATCGTCGTCGGGCTGGCGGTTGCGCTAGGTGCCTACCCCGTGATGCGCCGCCTGACGCTGCGACTTGAAGCGCTGCAACGCGGTGTGGAGCGTTGGGGAACAGGCGATTTGTCAGCCCGTGTGAGTACTGAAGGCACCGACGAAGTGGCGTTTTTGGCCGGACGATTCAACCACGCTGCCGAGCGCATTGAAACGTTGATGAACTCGCACAAGTCGCTGCTTGCAAATGCGTCTCACGAACTTAGATCACCGCTGGCGCGCATCAGAATGAGCCTGGAGTTGATGACGCCAGACACTGATTCATCCCATCGCCGCGAAATCTCGCGCAGCATTCAAGAGCTGGATCAGTTGATCGACGAAATCCTCCTGGCCAGCAGGCTCGACACGCGGCAAGCCGATTCAGAGCCGTTTGAAACCCTGGACCTGACAGGGCTGGCGGCAGAAGAATGTGCCCGGGTCAATGCGGATTTGAGTGCAGAACTGGTCGGCACAACACCAGCCGGATTTGGCATTGAAGCCAGCAGCCACAGCTTGAGTATGCAAGGCTCACCCCGGCTGCTGCGCCGTTTGATCCGCAACCTGCTTGAAAACGCGCGGCGCTACAGCACTGGCGATGTCAGCCTGGAGCTGGCGCAAACACGCAAGGGCGCAACGCAGTTTGCGGTTATCAAAGTGCATGACCGCGGCCCCGGCGTGCCCGAAGCACAGCGCGAACGCATCTTTGAACCGTTCTACCGGCTACCCGGTGCCAGTGAGCGCGAAGGCGGCGTCGGCCTTGGGCTGGCGCTGGTCAAGTCCATCAGCCAGCGCCACGGCGGTACGGTGCGCTGCGAAGCGCGGCCTGGTGGGGGGGCTTCGTTTGTTGTGGAGTTGCCGCTTTCGCAAACTCAGGTTTGAATTGCGAGGTGTACGCCGCTTTCGGCGTTTCCGGACTAAGCGTTCAGCGCATCCAGCACGCGCTGCGGCAAAACATCATTCAAACACCGCGTATGCCCCAACGGGCACTCACGTTCAAAGCAAGGCGCGCAATCCAGTGGCGGTTGATACGAGGCATCGTTTTTGAGCCACAGCACCGTAGCTTTGTCGTTCAAAGGCGGTGTGTGCAAGGGGCTTGACGAGCCGAAGATGGCGACTTGCCGCACGCCCAGGGCTGCGGCGATGTGCATCAGGCCTGAGTCGTTGCTCACTACAAATTTTGTAGCAGCAATCCATTGAATAGCCTCTGCTACCGAGGTGTTGCCGGCCAGATTGATGCAATTGGGAGCGACTTTGGCGACCTCGTTGCACAGCGCTGCTTCTTTGGCTGAGCCGAGCAGCACCACGGGCAAACCGACCTGCGCGGCTAGAGCCGCGTAGTGCGCGGCGGGCCAGCGTTTGGCACTGCCGTATTCAGAGCCGGGTGCAAACACAGCGTATTCGCGCGGGCGCAGTCCCTGGGCTTTCACGGTCTCGCGGGTTGCGGCCAAGTCAACCGAGAGTTGGGGCTGGTCTTGCTCTATGCCTGCCTCTCCACTCAGTGCAGAATAAAACGCCACCATGGGCGGTTTGTTTTTTGGGTTTTTGAGCCGGTGCGTGAGCAGGCCAATTCGCGCCTCACCGAAGTAACCGATTCGCTCAGGGATGGCGGCAAGAAAGGGCAGCAGGGCGCTCTTGAGCGAGTTCGGCAGCACGTAAGCCTTGTCGAAACGGCCTTCAATGCGCTTGGCGATCGCACGCCGCTCCCTGAACTGCAGGCCACCATGCTGAAAAGGGAATTCAACAACTTCGACTACCTGTGGCATGGCCCGGTACACCGGCGCAACCCAGGGCAGCGCGCCAACAGTGAGTTGCTCGCCACGCGCCGCCAAACGCCGCAGCAAAGGTTCGGTCATGACCGCGTCGCCTATCCACTGCGGCGCGATAACCAATGACTCCCCCCCGATGCGGCCTCCGCCCGCCTCCCCCTCAAGGGGGCGCCGCTTGCGGCCCGGCAAAGCCGGTTCCGCGGCGGCCGCTGGAAGGGAGCGTGGCACTCTAGTGACCAGCGCTAAAGTGTTCACCTGCTTTGAGCGAATACACCGTGCCGCAATACGGGCACTTTGCACTGCCTTCGCGTGCCACGTCCAGGTAGACCTTGGGGTGACTGTTCCAGATTTTCATGTGGGCTTTGGGGCTGGGACAGTAGATGCCGCCTTGCGCGTTGAGGTCTGATGCCAGCAGCTCGACGTTAAAGGACGTGGTCATACTTTGGTCAGCCATGAAAGGTACTTCGGGTTGCGGCCATTGACGATGTCAAAAAACGCCGCCTGGATTTTTTCAGTGATGGGGCCGCGTGATCCGCTGCCGATCTCGATGCGGTCCAGTTCGCGAATTGGCGTTACCTCAGCGGCGGTGCCAGAGAAAAACGCTTCGTCAGAAATGTAGATTTCATCGCGCGTGATGGGTTTTTCTTTCAGCTCAAGCCCCAGGTCTTTGCAGATCGCAAAAATCGTGTTGCGCGTGATGCCGTTGAGTGCGCCGGCGCTTGAATCAGGCGTGTAAACCACGCCCTTGCGCACGATGAACAGGTTTTCACCAGCGCCTTCGGATGCAAAGCCCTGCGGGTCTAGCAGCAGCGCCTCGTCGTAGCCGTCATCAAGCGCTTCCATGTTGGCCAGGATTGAGTTGGTGTAGTTGCTCACCGCCTTGGCGTGGATCATGGTGATATTGACGTGGTGCCGCGTGAAGCTGGAGGTTTTGACGCGTATGCCGCGCCTCATGCCTTCTTCACCCAGGTACGCGCCCCAGGTCCATGCGGCCACCATCAAGTGAATGGTGTTGCCCTTGGGGCTGACGCCGAGCTTTTCAGAACCTATCCAGGTCAGCGGGCGAATGTAGCCGGACTCCAGCTTGTTTTCACGCACCACGGCGCGCTGCGCGTCCATCACGATTTGCGGCGTGAAGGGGATTTTCATGCGCAAAATTTTGGCGCTGTTAAAGAGCCGCTCGGTGTGCTCTTCGAGCCTGAAAATGCCGGTGCCGCCATCGGCCATTTTGTAAGCGCGCACGCCCTCAAAGGCGCCGCAGCCATAGTGCAGGGTGTGGGTCAGCACATGGATTTTGGCGTCGCGCCACTCGACCATCTGGCCGTCCATCCAGATTTTGCCGTCACGGTCTTCCATTGAGGGGGTTGCTTGGGACATGTTTTGTCTAATCCTGTGATGGGTATCTTGAAGTTTTGATTTTACGTGGCAGCCGTTGCGCCATGCCCAGCGGGCGCGTCGGGGGCATCTTCTGGCTGCGCAGGCCGAAACAACTCGTGGTGCGCCAGCTTGCCGCCCACAAAGGTTGCATCGACCCGCGACTCGGAGCCATCCGTCCATCTGAAAATCTCCGGTTGCGCGTCTTTCGCGGTTTGCAGCGCGCCCAGGCTTTTCGTCATGGCCACCACATGCAGCAAGCTCATGCCGGGTTTGAGCTTGGCGTTGAGCATGACGGCACTGTCAACGTAACCAATCGGCCGGTTGGTTGCGCGCTTGAGCACAGCCATCGTGCGGGTGAAGTTGAGCAGCACCCAGAACGCAACGATGCTGATCGCCCCCGCCACACCCTGCCAGCCATACGAGCGATACGCCAGCGCCGTGCCCACCACCAGTGCCACTGGAACGAGAATTTTTTGAAAGTTCATGACGCTATTTTCGCAGCAGAAGGTGGCGGAGCCTTTGCGGGGAGTGCGTAGCTGGGAAAGCCGCCGTAATTTCCGCTAATTTACCCTCGACGGACTCAAAAACTGGTTTTAGGGCCTTTTTTGATGCCATTTTAGAGCCAAAGCCCAATGAATACGGGCGTAAGCAGCTACTAAATTAATAGCAAGTATCATGCAGACGGATGGAGTCAGTTCAACGAGCGTACCACCTCCCGCGCCTGCTCGATGCGTTCTACAGCATGAATCGTCAGCCCTTCAAAGGCTTTGTCGCCTTTCTTCGGCATGTTGGCTTTAGGCACAATCGCCACGCTAAAGCCTAATTTTGCGGCTTCTTTCAGGCGCTCCTGACCACGCGGCGCGGGGCGCACTTCACCTGCCAAACCGACCTCGCCAAAAGCCAAAAAGCCCTTCGGCAAAGGCTTGCCCCGCAGGCTTGAAGTAATCGCTAACATCACTGCCAAGTCAGCCGCTGGCTCGCTGATACGCACGCCGCCTACGGCATTGACGAACACGTCCTGGTCCATGCAGGCTACCCCTGCGTGGCGGTGCAGCACGGCTAAAAGCATGGCCAGGCGGTCACGGTCAAGACCCACCGACAAGCGCCGTGGCGATGGCCCGCCGCTGTCAACCAGCGCCTGAATTTCAACCAGCATGGGGCGCGTGCCTTCCAGCGTCACCATCACGCAGCTGCCGGGCACCGGCTCGGAGTGCTGGCTTAAAAAGATCGCGCTCGGGTTGCTGACGCCTTTGAGGCCGCGCTCGGTCATGGCGAAAACACCGATTTCATTGACCGCGCCGAAGCGGTTTTTAATCGCCCGCACCAGACGAAAGCTGGAATGCGTGTCGCCTTCGAAGTACAAAACGGTGTCAACCATGTGCTCCAGCACCCGCGGGCCAGCCAAGGCGCCTTCTTTGGTGACGTGGCCGACCAGCACGATACATACGCCAGTCGACTTGGCGGCGCGCGTCAGGTGCGCGGCGCATTCGCGCACCTGGGCAACCGAACCCGGGGCCGAGGTGAGCTGGTCTGAATAAACGGTTTGAATCGAGTCGATGACGGCAATCGTTGGCTGAGTGCTTTCCAGCGTAGCGAGGATTTTTTCAAGCTGGATTTCGGCCAGCACCTTGACCTGCGAGCCCTCCAGCCCTAGCCGCCGCGAACGCAGTGCGATTTGTGCCCCGCTTTCTTCGCCCGTAACGTAGAGCGTGCTTTGGCCCGCACGCTGAAGCGAATCAAGCGCCTGCAACAGCAGCGTTGATTTGCCAATGCCGGGGTCGCCGCCAATCAACACCACGCCGCCTTCGACTATGCCGCCGCCGAGCACGCGGTCAAGCTCGTCGTGGCCTGTCGGTGTGCGCTGCATGTCGGTCGCGTCGATGTCGGCCAGCGTGGTGACCTCCGACGCCCTGGCCAAGCCCTGGCGCTGGTTGTAGCGGTTTTTAACGGGCGAGGCACTTTCGGCTACGGATTCGATCAGCGTGTTCCAGGCATTGCAATGCGGGCACTTGCCCAGCCACTTGGGGCTGGTGCCGCCACACTCGGTGCAGGTGTAGATGGTTTTGTCTTTGGCCATGCAGCATGATACTGTTATTAATTACAGTACTTGTATTTTCTCGTTGAGCAGGTCGGGCGCTACCATTCCACCGGACTTAGGCAGACGAAGTCAGAGTCAAGCAGATTGAAGGATTGGCATGAAGGTTTGTATTTACGGCGCGGGTGCCATAGGCGGCTGGATTGGCCATGGTTTTGCACGGGCGGGGGCCAACGTGAGTGTGGTGGCGCGTGGTGCCACGCTGGTGGCGCTACAGCAGCACGGCCTGCGCTTGAAGCAACGCGACCAGTTCACCGCGCAGGCGGTGACGTGTAGTGCCAGCCCTGCGGAGCTGGGCGTGCAAGATGTGATCGTGCTGGCCGTCAAAGCGCCCTCACTGCCCGAGGTCGCGCGCCACATTGCACCATTGATTGGCCCAGAGACCATTGTTCTGACGGCCATGAACGGCGTGCCATGGTGGTTTTTGCAAGGCTTTGGTGGCGCGCTTGCCGGCACGCGGCTGCATTCGGTTGACCCCGATGGCGAACTGGCGCTGGCCATGCCTGCGCATCACATCGTAGGGTGCGTGGTGCATGCCAGTTGCTCGCTCGATGCACCAGGGCTGGTGCATCATCACTTCGGCAACAAGCTGATTCTGGGAGAGCCATCGGGTGTGCAGACAGACCGCGTGCAGGGTCTGGCTGGCTGGCTTGAAGAAGCCGGTTTTGAAGTGTCCGTATCTGGTCAGATTCAAAAAGAAATCTGGTTCAAGCTCTGGGGCAACATGACGGTCAACCCTATCAGCGCCATTACCGGGGCGACCACCGACCTCATCATGGGCGACGATCTGCTGCGCGCGTTTATTTCCAGTGTGATGATGGAAGCCAAAGAAATCGGCGCACGCATCGGCATCGTCATTAATCAGCAGGCCGAAGACCGCCACACGGTGACGCTCAAGCTCGGCGCTTTCAAAACGTCGATGCTGCAAGACGTGGAGGCCGGCAAGGCAATTGAGCTGGATGCGCTGGTCAGCAGTGTGAAAGAGCTGGGCTTGCTGACAAAAGTCGCAACGCCTTACACCGATGCGTTGCTGGGGCTGGCGCGGGTGCACGGGAAGGTACGTGGCTTGTATTAGATTGAAGTTGAAACGGATGAATTTAAAATTAACAGTCTGATTTCACAAGGTTGGGCTGATCACCCCACTACCACCGGCACCCGCTGCGCCAGCGCGCACATCAGCTCATAGCTCACCGTGCCCGCTGCGTGCGCGATCTCGTCGATTGACAACACCGCGCCATTGCCCGCTCTGCCCCAAAGCGTGACGTCAGTGCCCATGGAGGCATGGGGCAGGGCTGATAAATCGACCGTCACCATGTCCATACTGACGCGACCTATCAGACGAGTACGCTCACCGCCCACCAACACGGGGGTGCCAGTGGTGCAATGGCGCGGGTAGCCGTCGGCATAACCACAGGCCACGACACCGATTCGCATTGGGCCATCGGCCGTAAAACTGGAACCGTAGCCCACCGTGTCACCCGCCACCAGGTTTTGCACACCAATGATTTTTGACGCGAGCGTCATGGTTGGCTGCAAGCCCCAGTCAGCGGCACTGTACTCGGGGAAATCGGGTGCGCTGCCGTAAACAGCGATGCCGGGGCGAATCCAGTCAGAGCGTGCCGCCAAGGCATCGGCGTGGCGCAGGGCACCCGCGCTATTGCTCAATGACCGTTCGCCGGGCAGGTCATGCGTGACAGACTCAAAAGCCTTCAATTGCGTGGCCACACCCTTTAGGCCATCGGCATCGGAAAAATGCGTCATCAATGAAATCTCGTTAACCTGCGGCAACACATTGAGGCGCGTCCAGGCTGCACGGTACCGCTCGGGTGTGAAACCCAGGCGGTTCATGCCGGAGTTCATTTTTAGAAATACGCGATGCGGTGCCAGTGTTTTGTGTGCGGCCAGCATGTCGATTTGCTCGTTGCAATGCACCACGTGCCAGAGTTGCAGGCGCGAACAGGTCTCCAGGTCACGCGCATCAAAGCAGCCTTCCAGCAGCAGGATGGGCCCCCGCCAGTCAAGCGCGCGTAACGCCCTGGCCTCCGTCAAATCCAGCAACGCAAAACCGTCGGCGCTGCGCAGGCCTTCAAATGCGCGTTCAATGCCGTGCCCGTAGGCGTTGGCTTTGACGATGGCCCAGACCCTCGCGTCAGGCGCGGCGGTTCTAACTCTGGCCAGATTGTGGCTGAGGGCTGCGGTATGGACGGTGGCGAGAATGGGGCGCGGCATAAATAAAGTGGTGAGTGTGAAGTTTAAGGTGCGGCTAAGGGGGCCTAGGGATTCTGCCAATAGGCCCCATGCTATAAACCAGCATCTCATGCAGCCAATTAATCCTAATTTCAGGTCTCAGCACCCGCTGGCATCCCGCCCATTGAAACGATAGACACAGTTTAATGAAGCGCGGTTTTTACACCATCATGGCAGCCCAGTTTTTCAGCTCACTGGCTGATAACGCGCTGTTTGTGGCCGCCGTAGAGCTACTTAAAACCAGTGGTGCGCCCAAGTGGCAGCCTGCTGCACTGGTGCCGATGTTTGCGCTTTTTTACGTCGTGCTGGCGCCATTTGTCGGTGCCTTTGCCGATGCGCAGCCCAAGGGCAAGGTTATGTTTGCCAGCAACGCCATCAAGGTGATTGGCTGCCTGATGATGCTGTTTGGCACACACCCTTTAATGGCCTACGCAATTGTGGGGCTGGGTGCTGCGGCCTACTCACCCGCCAAATACGGCATCCTCACCGAGCTGCTACCGTCATCTCAGCTGGTCAAGGCCAACGGCTGGATTGAAGGCCTGACAATTGCGTCCATCATTTTGGGCGTTCTTCTGGGTGGGCAGCTGGTCGGGCACCGTATCTCATCCATGCTGCTGTCCTTTGACTTCCCCTACTTTGAAACCAGCATAGACACCGCCCCTGAAGCGGCGATTGCCGTACTGATATTTTTGTATGTCATAGCCGCCTGGTTCAACACCCGCATCCCCAGCACCGGGGTTGAAATGCGGCCCATGCCGCGCAACAAGCTCGAGTTGCTTCCCGATTTCTGGAACTGCAATGCCGCCCTGTGGCGCGACAAGCTGGGCCAGATATCGCTTGCCACCACCACTTTGTTCTGGGGGGTGTCAGGCAACCTTCGCTACATCGTGCTGGCATGGAGCGCCGCTGCACTCGGCTACAGCACCACGCAGGCATCGTCGCTGGTTGGCGTGGTGGCGATTGGCACAGCCGTCGGCGCCATACTCGCGTCCATGCGGATGCGGCTGGACCAGGCTACCAGCGTGATGCCGCTAGGTATTGCCATGGGCTTGCTGGTGATATTGATGAACGTGATTACCAACGTCTGGGTGGCTGCGCCGTTTTTGATTCTGCTCGGCGGCCTGGGTGGTTTTCTGGTCGTGCCCATGAATGCGCTATTGCAACACCGTGGTCATAACCTGATGGGCGCGGGTCGCTCGATTGCGGTGCAAAACTTCAATGAACAAGCCTGTATTTTGAGCTTGGGCGCTTTCTATAGCCTGTCAACCGGCATGGGCTTATCGGCCTTCGGCGCCATCACTGCTTTCGGCATCGTCGTGGCCGGGTTTATGTGGGTGATCCAGCGCTGGCACAAAAGCAACTGCATCAAGCACAAAGAGCAGCTTGACCACCTGCTCGCGATTGCCCGCAGCGACACATCTCACTGATGCCAGCGCAAGGTCCAGAGACGCGTGCAGAGCAATTTTCCGCCGGGCCGCCCGAAGGAAAATTAGCCCCCTCGGGGGGCAGAGCACTACGCGAAGCGAGAAGCGTGGGGGCTTTAATTTTGAATGCCTTTGTCTGGGGCGTTTCCTGGTGGCCGCTGCGCGAGCTGCAAAACGCGGGCTTGCACCCACTGTGGTCAACCGCGATGGTCTTCCTGCTGGTGCTTACTGTGTTGTTCGCGCTGCGCCCTGATAGCTGGCGCGGCTTTATAACCCACCCGCAGCTGTGGTGGCTAGCCTTGGCCTCGGGCCTGACCAATGTTGGATTTAATTGGGCTGTGACGGTAGGTGACGTGGTACGCGTGGTACTGCTTTTTTACCTGATGCCCGCTTGGGCCGTGCTGGTGGCGTGGCTGATGTTGGGCGAAAAACCGACCGTTGGCTCGCTAATACGCCTGGCCCTTGCCATGGCCGGCGTACTGATTGTGCTTAAAACGCCTGAGTCGCCATGGCCCATTCCGCAAGGTCTGCCTGACTGGCTCGCCATCATGGGCGGCTTCAGCTTTGCAGTCACCAATGCGCTGCTGCGCAAGTTCAACCAGACGCCCAGCGATTCGCGCATGCTGGCGATGTTTGCAGGCGGCGCTTTGCTGGCAACGGGCATCGCGCTGCTGGGCACCTGGCAAGGCGTAGTGGGTGTACCACTGCTTGCTGCCGCGGCCATTCCGGTAGCCATTGCCCTGAGCGTGGCGTTTATGCTGGGCAATGCGGCTTTGCAATACGGCGCGGCGCGCCTGGTTGGCAGCACCACCGCCCTGGTGATGTTGACGGAAATTTTGTTTGCCAGCGTATCGTCTGCCATCATGGGCGTGGCCGATCTGGGGCCGCGTGTGCTGGTAGGCGGCGCGCTGATTGTGCTGGCTGCGGGCTTGGCCGCCATCGCACCCGTCAAAACCGATACAGGTGCAAAATTCGGTTAGTCCCGCATCAGTCCAGCGCCGTTAACTTCAGGAGCCCACCATGACCACCCCATCTGTGTATGACTTTGAAGCCCGGCAAATCGATGGTAAAGCGATTGCCCTGTCGGCCTTCAAGGGTCAGGTGATGCTGATCGTCAATACCGCGAGCAAGTGCGGCTTCACGCCACAGTTTGGTGGCCTTGAAGAACTGCACAAGGCCTATGCGCACAAGGGCCTGGCAGTGCTGGGATTTCCGTGCAACCAGTTCGGCTCGCAAGACCCCGGAGCAGACGGTGAGATTGCAGAGTTTTGCCAGGTCAACTACGGTGTGAGCTTTCCGATGATGGGCAAAATTGACGTCAACGGCCCCGGAGCGCACCCCCTGTACAAATGGCTGAGCGCAGAAGCACCTGGCCTCTTGGGCAGCAAGTCCATCAAGTGGAACTTCACCAAGTTTCTCGTCGGCAAGGACGGCCAGGTGATCCGTCGTTATGCACCGCTAGACAAGCCGGCAGACCTCGCAAAAGACATTCAAACCGCTCTGGCAGCCTGAAAATCACTGCCAAAGGAGGCTGTAAGCTTTTAAAAATAGGCATGGCCAGCTACTTTTTTTATAGCAAGCAGTCGTCCAGTACTTCAACCCAATGCCGCACCGGCGTGGCGGTACCGCTTTGCAAATGCGTGATGCAGCCGATGTTGGCTGACGCGATGGTGTCGGGCTTCAATTCGTTCAGGTTGCCGAGCTTGCGGTCGCGCAACTGGTAGGCGAGATCAGGCTGTAATACTGAATAAGTACCCGCCGAGCCGCAGCACAGGTGCGCTTCGCAGCTGGCGACCTTGATGTCAAAGCCTAAAGCGCCCAGGTGCTGCTCAACACCGCCGCGCAGTTGCTGGCCGTGCTGCAAAGTGCAGGGTGGGTGAAAAGCGATTTTGCTGGCTTTGACTGAGACCTTTTCGCGCAAGGCATCCACCAGCCCTGGCAGCAGCTCGCTCAGGTCTCGCGTCAACTCGCTGATACGCGCTGCCTTGACGGCGTAAGCCGGGTCGTCTTGCAAAATGTATCCATACTCTTTCACCGTCACGCCGCAGCCCGATGCGTTCATCACAATCGCCTCCACGCCCAAGCCTTCTTCTGCCTCGATGTATGGCCACCAGGCGTCGATGTTGCGGCGCATCTCTGCTTTGCCGCCGTCCTGATCATTCAAGTGAAACTTCACCGCGCCGCAACAGCCTGCTTTGGCTGCAACCACTACCTGCACGCCTGCCGCATCGAGCACGCGGGCTGTGGCGTTGTTGATGTTGGGCATCATGGCGGGCTGCACGCAGCCTTCCAGCATCAGCATTTTTCGGGTGTGAGTGGCCATTGGCCGCGCGCCTGCGTTTTGGCGGGCAGGTACTTTCGCCTGGAGTGACTTGGGCAGCAGGCCGCGCACGGCTTGCCCGGCTTTCATGGCGGGTGCGAAAAGGGGCGATGGCAAGCCTTCTTTAAGCGCCCAGCGCAATGCCTTTTCTGCCAAGGGGCGTTCGACGCGTTCGTCGACCAGTTTGCGGCCAATGTCAATCAAGTGGCCGTACTGCACGCCGCTGGGGCAGGTGGTTTCGCAGTTGCGGCAGGTCAGACAACGATCCAGGTGCAGTTGTGTTTTGCGCGTGGGCGCCTCACCCTCAAGCACCTGCTTGATGAGGTAGATACGGCCGCGCGGGCCGTCGAGTTCGTCGCCCAGTAACTGGTAGGTTGGGCAGGTGGCGGTACAAAAACCGCAGTGCACGCATTTGCGCAAAATTGCCTCGGCCTGCAGGCCGTCAACGGTGTTTTTAAATTCTGGAGAGAGCTTGGTTTGCATATTAATTTACGGATGTTGCGATGCAGCCCGTTCCTTGCGCCGCACGGCACGCCGGTAGTCTAAAACCAGAGGCGGCAGAGACAGGGCAAACAACAAAAACGCCAAGGGCATGACCCAGATGAAGCCCACATATTTAAAGCCCGCTGCACCGACCACGCCACCGCCGATGAACATGCCCAGCAGGGTGCCGAAAAGCCGCAGCTTGATGCGGTTGGCGCGTACTCGCGATTCGAAAGGTTGGCCAGTTCGGTTCCAGTAAAACAATTTGCCAAGTTCAATGCCCAGGTCGGTGATAACGCCGGTCATGTGGGTGGTGCGAATCTGTGACGAAGAAATCTTGCTGACCAGCGCGTTTTGCAGGCCCATGATGAAAGCCAGCACCAGCACCGTCAATGGCACGGCAAAGGGTGTCTGGCGATTCAGGGTGGCACCGAGCAGCCCGAACACCAGCATCAACAATGCCTCCACCAACAGCGGCAGTGCGTATTCGCTGCGCAACTGGTGCTGGCGCGCCCAATTGACCAGCACCGCCGTGGTGGCAGCGCCAACGGTAAAGGCCAGCAATGCACCTATTGCGCCGAGCACCAGCGTCATGCGGCCCAGCACAAGGTTGTCGGCCACCATAGACGCGAAACCCGTCATGTGTGAGGTGTACATGCTGACGACCAGAAAGCCACCGGCGTTGATAGCGCCGGCGTTGAAAGCCAGCAGTCCGCCCAGTAGCCGATTGGTGTAAGACGTGCGGTGCTGCCCGGCCAGGTGGCGCAGTCTCCTCATGCTTGCCTCATGTTGTTCTCATGTGTTTGTCATGCATTTTTACCAGTCAACATACATACGCTGCGGGTTGAAGATGCCTGCAGGGTCAAATTCACGCTTCAACTCGCGATGAATGCGATCTAGAGGCGGTTTTAGAGCATCAAATACGGCTGTAGCGCCCTGCTTACGGGCGTGAGAAGCTACGAAAAGCGTAGCATGGCCGCCTGCACTTTGGGCCGCCTCACGCAGTAGCTGCGCTTGCGCTGCATCAGCGCGCACCCAGCGCAGGCCGCCATGCCATTCGATTAATGGCTGACCTGATATGCCGGGTAAGTCCATCGCTGAAGTGGTCTGCGGCACTGACAAGCGCCACAGGTCGTGCGATACATCACGCTCCTTAAACCACGGCAATTGCTGATCACGGCAGGCTTGCCAGTCCGCCGCGACTTCTGCATTGTCCTTGCGCTCGCCACCCAGCGCATTGCAGGCGGCATCCACCGCTGCACGCGCGCCACGCAGGCGCAGATAGAGGGTTCCCACGCCGTTGTCGCCCTGGGCATTCACCCAGCAGCTTGCATTGAGCGGCAGGGGCTGGCCACCCCAGGCATTGAGCCAGCTCAGGGCCTGTGCCTGAGTACATTCAAACTGCAACGTTGCCTCAAGCGGGGGAATAGGCAACACCTTCAGGCTGACCTCGGTGATGAGCCCCAGCGCACCCATGGCACCGACCATGAGCCTGGACACGTCATAACCTGCAACATTTTTCATGACCTGGCCGCCGAATGTCAGATGTTCACCCCGGCCATTGATGAGCTTGAGCCCCAGTACGTAGTCGCGCACGGCGCCCACGCTGGCGCGCGCAGGGCCGCTCAGACCGCTGGCAACCATGCCGCCTGCGGTGCTGCTGCCGGAGGTGCCAAAGTGCGGCGGCTCAAACGGCAGGCACTGGCCCTGGGTCGCCAGCAAGGCTTCCAGTTCGGCCAACGGTGTTCCTGCAAGCACAGTCACCACCAGCTCGCTGGGCTCGTAACTGACCACACCAGAGAGCGCCGTGGTGTCGAGAATCTCGCCGTGAAGGGCCTGGGCGTAAAAGTCCTTGCTGCCGCCACCGCGAATTCTCAGCGGCGTGCCTGCAGCCGAAGCAGCGCGTATGCGCTCAATCATCACATTCAGGGAATCAGGGACATCAATATCTGGAGACATACTCGAGATGGTACGTCGCCCAGCCGTGCGCAGCCTTGATTTTTTTGAACGCCACACGTGCGGTTTTTTGCAAACCGCTTGGCTCAATCGACAAAGAAGTTGACAGGCAGCCCCGGCACATCGACCTGGATTGAAAACACGCAGCCCGACTCGGGGTAACGTTGTAACTCTGCCGCCGGGCGCTTCTGGCGTGCCGTGGTGAGGTAGAGAGTTTGCAGATCGGCTCCGCCAAAGCAGGGCATGGTGGGGCACTGGACAGGTACAGGAATGTCCTGCAGCACCTCGCCGCTTGGTGCCAGCTTAAGTACCCGTGCGCCCTCGTACATGGCGACGTAGTAGTTGCCCTGCACATCGACCGCGGCGCCATCGGGCCTGCCGTCATAACCGGACATGCCAGGCTGCCAGCCCGCGGGCTTGGCTGGCCACTGTTTGAACACGCGTTCGCGGCTCATCAGATTGCTGCGGCTGTCCCAGTCCCAGGCGCGGATGATGTGGCCGGGCGTGTCGGCCCAATACAGGGTTGAGGCATCGGGCGACCAGGCCAGGCCGTTGGCAGTCATGGCGTTGCCAGCCTTGACTTCAAGCTCAAGCGGTAAGCCTCGCGGACCGGCGTTGCGACTATCGAGACAGAAAAGCTGCGCCAGATTGGCATCGCGCGGCTCATACAGGCTACCCACCCAAAAGCGGCCACAAGGGTCGGCCTTGCCGTCGTTAAAACGCATCGTGGCGGGGTCGTGAAGAGCAGCAGCCAGAAGTTGCAAATCACCACCCCAGTCCCTGGCGCGATAGATGCCGTCGCGTAAAGCGATGACCAAACCGCCCGAGCGTACCGGGGCAATACAGCCCGGCTCGGACGGAATGGCCCAGCTTTCCACGCTGCCCATAAATACATTGAGGCGGTGTATTTGTTTGCCAACGCCGTCCACCCAGTAAAGCATCTGCTCGTCGGGGTGCCAGAAAGGCGACTCGCCAAGTTCGTTGGGTTGGGATGTAACGGTTTGCCAGGTCATGCTTGTGTTGATAGTGTGAGGGGGTTTTAGGTCCAATGTACAGGCAAAAAAAAGCCCGCTGACCTGAGCCAGCGGGCTGATTGCGCAAATGCTATTTATATCAGCGGTTGTACGCAGTCTCACCGTGCGATGTGATGTCCAGACCTTCGCGCTCGTCTTCTTCACTGACGCGCAAGCCGATGGTGAGGTCAACAATCTTGTAGGCGATGAAAGACACCACGCCAGACCAGACGATGGTGATCAGCACTGCCTTGGCTTGAATCCACAGTTGCGAGACGATGGAGTAGTCAGCAGCGGTGATGCCGGTTGCCGTTACCCAGTCAGCCACGTAGCCAGGGCCGCCAAGGCTTGGCGAGTTGAACACGCCCGTCAGCAACGCGCCCAGGATACCGCCGATGCCGTGTACGCCGAAGACGTCAAGCGAGTCGTCAGCACCAAGCAGTTTCTTCAGGCCATTGACACCCCAGAGGCAGGCAAAACCAGCTGCGAGGCCGATAACCAGACCACCGCCGATACCGACGTTGCCCGCTGCTGGCGTGATGGCCACCAGGCCAGCGACTGCACCAGATGCAGCACCCAGCATCGAAGCCTTGCCGCGCATCAGCGCTTCACCTACACACCAAGCCAGCACAGCCGCAGCCGTAGCACCCAGGGTGTTGATAAAAGCCAGTGCCGCGAAGCCATTGGCTTCGAGCGCAGAGCCGGCATTGAAACCAAACCAGCCAACCCACAGCAGCGCAGCACCAACCATTGTCAAGGTCAGGCTGTGAGGCGCCATAGCTTCCTTGCCGTAACCAATGCGCTTGCCGACCATGTAGGCACCAACAAGGCCAGCAACAGCGGCGTTGATGTGCACAACGGTACCGCCGGCAAAATCAAGCGCGCCCATCTGCCAGACATACCCGCCTTTGGCGTTCATGGCATCAACCACTTCTTTGCCGGTGTAGACATCAGGGCCCATCCAGAACCACACCATGTGTGCGATCGGTGCGTAACTGAAGGTGAACCAGAGCGCCATGAAGAGCAGCACGGCAGAGAACTTGATGCGTTCTGCAAAGGCACCGACGATCAGGCAGCAGGTAATGCCGGCAAACGTTGCCTGGAATACAGCGTAGACGATCTCGGGAATGACCACGCCTTTGCTGAAGGTTGCCGCGCTGGCAAAGGTGCCTGCTGCGTTGTCCCAGATGCCTTTCATGAACAGCCGGTCAAAACCGCCGAAGAAGGCATTGCCTTCGGTGAAGGCCAGGCTGTAGCCGTAGATGAACCACAGCACAATGATCATCGAGAAAGTGACCATAACCTGCATCAGCACGGACAGCATGTTCTTGCTGCGGACCAGGCCGCCGTAGAACAATGCCAGACCGGGGATGGTCATCAGGATTACCAGCAGGGTGGAGACCATCATCCAGGCGGTATCGCCCTTGTTTGGCACGGGAGCGGACACGGCAGCAGCGGGTGCTGCCACGGCTGGTGCAGCTGCTGAGGCAGCCATCGCGGCGGGCGCTGCGGCTTTGGCAGGCTCGGACGTTGCAGCGGCAGGAGCGGATGCTGCAGGTGAAGATTCGGCAGGTGCAGAGGCTGGGGCTTGTGCCATCACGGCAACGCCGGAGGTGAGCAGGCTCAGTCCCAGCGCCAGGGTAGCGAGTAGTTTTTTCATGTGAGTGTTCTCTTTTTTAGGCTTGTGAAGGGTGACGTCTGGCCGGTATGGCGCAGGCCTCAAAGTGCTTCTTACAGCGCTTCCTTGCCGGTCTCGCCGGTGCGGATACGCACGACTTGCTCAAGGTTGTATACAAACACCTTGCCGTCGCCGATTTTCCCGGTGCGTGCCGCGCCTTCAACAGCCTCGATCACGCGATCGACCAGGTCATCAGACACGGCCGCTTCAATCTTGACCTTGGGCAGGAAATCAACAACATACTCCGCACCGCGATACAGCTCGGTATGGCCTTTTTGACGACCAAAGCCTTTGACTTCAGTGACCGTGATGCCTTGTACGCCAATGCTTGAGAGTGCTTCGCGCACTTCGTCGAGCTTGAACGGTTTGATGATAGCCGTGACGAGTTTCATGTTCAGGTTTCCTCCAAGGTGAATAAGTAGAACCGCAGTGGCGAGCACTGCGGTTCATGACGCTTTACGAATTACAGCGTTTTTGAAAGCGTAAAGAGCAACGTGTCGCGGTTGGCCGATTTGGTCACGCCGTTAACCGTGTAGTTGTAAGCAGCAGAGTTCTGCTGGCTGGCACCCTGAATATATCCAGCCAATGACAGTCCGCTGCCAAAGTCGTAGGACAAGCCGAGGCTGTAGTCCGTGTAGTTGGGTGTGCCGCCGTTTCTGACAACTTGCTTGAAGGTTGTTAGTCCGACAGCGGCCTTGACAGTCCAGTTAGGCACCACTTCTTTGGAGAAACCGAAGTTCAGGTACTGGGTGCCACGACCGTCACTGGCATTGCCAGTGGGGCCGAGACCGATACCGAAGTAGCCTCTGGACAGGGTGTTCGAGTACTTGGCTGACCATGGACCATAGCTGGTACCGATGTAGGCTTCAGTAACGTTGGCTTTGGTGGAACTTGGGTAGTAGTACTGCAACAGACCGATGTCAAAACCCCAGTCGCCGGCAGACCACTTGTAGCCGCCGTAGAAATCCATCTCCAGTTTGGCGCGTTTGTTGGTGACATTAGTGACGTCAGGATTGAGGAAGTCTACGGTGGAGTTCCAGTTGCCAAGGTAAAACCCGTTGCTGAATGCGTAATCAATACCGCCTTGAAGAGCAGGCTTAAAGCTGCTGGTACGCGAGGTGACCTGGTCTTGACCACGGAATTTGTAGTTGGTCGTCAACGCAATATTGAAAGACAGCGGATCAGGAGCTGGAGCCGGTGCTGGCGCAGCAGCAGTCTGTGCAAATGCGGTGCCCGCCACGACCAGTGTTGCTGCCATGGCGACAGGGATGAGTTTCAATTTCATAGGTTTCTCCGGGGAGTTGTTAATGTTGCAAAGCGATTCAAGCGGGAAACAATAAGCACTTACTGTGCCAAAAATATCACAAACCCTCAAGACGCTTGCAGTCTACCTGCGGTCTACCCGTAACACCCGTGGCGCGTTAGAGGTAACGTCGTGTAAAAACCACTGAAAAAAGTGATGCACCAAGTTGGTCTTAATAATGCCCACTTTTGATGCATTTTTATAAAAAGGGAGTCATTGATGAGTCTATCTTTAGTGCATAGTCGCGCGCTGCTTGGCATGGAGGCGAGGCCGGTATCGGTGGAAGTGCATCTGGCCAACGGGCTGCCCAGCTTCACGTTGGTGGGTCTGGCGGAAACCGAAGTCAAGGAAGCGCGCGAGCGGGTGCGCTCTGCCATCCAGAACTCAGGGCTGGAGTTTCCAGGCAACAAGAGGATCACCGTCAATCTCGCGCCGGCAGACTTGCCCAAGGATTCAGGCCGCTTTGATTTGCCGATTGCGCTGGGCATCCTGGCGGCCAGCGGGCAAATTGACAGTCAAAAAATGCAGGGCTACGAGTTCGCCGGGGAGCTCTCATTAGGCGGGGATTTGCGGGCTGTGCGCGGCGCTTTAGCGATGAGCTTGGCGATTAACCGTGGATTGCCCTCTCAAACGACCCTGGCACCCAAACTGGTGCTGCCCGAAAGCAGCGCGCAAGAGGCAGGCCTTGTGCCCGGTGCAGAGATCTACCAGGCCCAGCATTTAATGGATGTCGTTCGGCAGTTTTTGCCCGGCAACACCACACCCGACATACAGTGCGGCTGGAGCCGGGTACATGCCGATCAGAAAGAGCCGGTAACGCCGTACAGGGACATGGCCGATGTCAAAGGCCAGGCCGCAGCGCGGCGTGCGCTGGAAATTGCAGCTGCTGGTGGCCACAGCGTGCTGATGATGGGTGCGCCCGGTTCGGGCAAATCGATGCTGGCGCAACGCTTTGCAGGCCTGCTGCCCGCCATGACCACCGAGGAAGCGCTGGAGAGTGCCGCCGTTGCGTCGCTTGGCGGGCGTTTTTCGCTCGACAAATGGGCCGTCAGGCCAACCTGCGCGCCGCATCACACCGCCAGTGCGGTGGCGCTGGTTGGCGGCGGCTCGCCACCACGCCCCGGTGAAATATCACTGGCGCACCGAGGCGTTTTGTTTCTCGACGAACTTCCCGAATTTCCGCGGGCGGCCCTTGAAGCGCTGCGCGAGCCGCTGGAGTCCGGCCAGATCACCATCTCGCGCGCGGCTCAGCGGGCCGAATTTCCGGCGCGCTTTCAGCTGATTGCCGCCATGAACCCCTGCCCCTGCGGTTACCTTGGCTCAAGCCTGCGGGCCTGCCGCTGCTCGCCCGACCAGGTGTCGCGTTACCAGGGCAAACTTAGCGGGCCGTTGCTGGACCGGATTGACCTGCACGTGGAAGTCGGCGCGTTGGCCGCTGACGAGCTCATCAACACGCCGCCCGGCGAAAGCACCGATGCTATTCGCGTGCGGGTGGTCAAGGCCAGGGAGCGCGCGATAGCTCGCCAGGGCGGCACCAATCAGGCGCTTGATGGACAGGCGATTGACGAGCAGTGCAAACTCGATGAAGCAGCGGCAAAGTTTTTAAACACCGCTGCCGCACGACTGGGCTGGTCAGGCCGCAGTATTCACCGCTGCTTGAAGGTTGCCCGCACAATCGCCGATTTGGTGGGCGCCCGTACCGTACAGGTTACCCATGTGGCTGAGGCAGTGCAGTACCGGCGCGCACTCAGGTCCGCGCACTAAGTTGCCCATCAAACAGCCCACGACCCGAGGGCTGGGTCGGGAACTATCTGGTACGGCCTAGTTAGAGGAGTTTCCCTGGCTGCCACCATATGTAGAAGGCGAATGCTGAACAACTGGTGCAGGTGCGGTGTAAACGCCGCCATCATTGCTGCGGATGCTTGAGCCTTCCACCGTCACACGACTACCCACTGTAGGGGCCTGCGCTGTTTCAAGTGTGCGACGTGAGCCGTCTTCCATTCGGACGCCAACCTGATAGACGGTTTCTTTGCGCACGTTTTTCTCGATCGCATTACCGGCATAACCACCGCCCACAGCACCGATGATGGTGCCCAAAATCTTGCCGTTGCCCTGCCCGACCTGGTTACCCAGCACAGCGCCCAGCACGCCGCCTGCAACCGTACCAACGCCCACGCCGTCGGGTTTGGTTGTGCGGGTCACAGGCGTGACGGACTCAATCGACCCGCAGGCGCTGCATACACGTGCTGCCGGCGCTGGCGTGGCAGCCGCGACTGGATAGGGTGAATAGACTGGCGCAGCACCCGAATAACTGGGCGCAGGATTGGGACTTGGAGAGGGGGTCGGCCTCGGTGTTGCCTTGGCGACTTTTTTCGCTGGCGCAGGCGCTGGCTTGGCGGTCGCCGTGGCCGGCTTTTCAATCAGGTCATCGTTGGCGTTGGCTGATGCACCCGCTTTCTGCGCGGCGGCCATTGCTGCTGATGCAGAAGGCGAGACCAGTGCCACCTGGGCTGCCGGCGCGCTCGCAACCATGGGTGCAGCTGTGCGTTGCTGGTAAATCATGGCGCCGCCCATGCCCAGCACGGCGACCCCGAGAATGCCGACAGCAGCCCATAGCGGCTTGCTGTTGGAAGATGCTGCCTGCTGACCTGGTTGCAGGTTATCAGTGCTTGTGTTCATGGTTGTGCTCATTGTGATGGCCCTCCAGTTAAACCGTTAAAAAACCGCTGCAACAAGGATACGACAGAGCGTACCGAGATGCCTCGTCGGTATTTAACGTCCTGCCAGGGCTAAAAGACCACAAGGCAACCGGGTCGGGTCGTATCGCCTTGGTAAATTCAATGTAAGAGAAGGTAAATCGCTCACGCTTTTCAGGCTGCTAGAGGTTAGGTGCCAGCAGCCGCTGCAAGTCTTCCGCCCGTTCACCGCGTCGCTTTGCTAGGTCTTGCAACTGGTCATCGCCAATCTTGCCGACGTTGAAATACGTGCTGTCAGGGTGGCTCAAGAAAAAACCGCTTACGCTGGCGGCGGGTGTCATGGCCAGGCTCTCAGTCAGGGCCATGCCAATATCGTCGGCTTTTAGCAACTCAAACATGTCTTTTTTCACACTGTGATCGGGGCAGGCCGGGTAGCCGGGCGCTGGGCGAATACCTTGGTATTTTTCGCCAATCATGTCTTCAACGCTCAACGCTTCAGAGGCGGCGTAGCCCCACAAGTCTTCGCGCACGCGCTTGTGCATGCATTCGGCAAAGGCCTCTGCCAGCCGGTCTGCCAGTGCCTTGAGCATGATGGACGAGTAGTCGTCATGGTCGTCCTGAAAATACTTTTCTTTCTTTTCAGCACCCAGGCCGGCGGTAACGGCAAACAATCCAATGTAATCCGGCTTCCAGATCGTTTTGTCGTCTGTTTTTGATGGTTTTTGGCCTCCGTTTAAGGCTAAAACGCCCTGTTTATGGGCGTGGCCAGCTCCCAAATCAATAGCAATTGCTCTGGGCGCGATGAAATCAGCCAGGCAGCGACTGGGCCGCATCACCCCATCAACTGCTGTTTTTTCGCTTTGCTGGCGCAGGCCGTACCAGGTCATGGCGACTTCGCTGCGCGACTCGTCGGTGTAAATTTCGATGTCATCACCCACGCTGTTGGCAGGGTACAGGCCCATCACGCCGCTGGCGGTCAGCCAGCGCCCTTCGATCAGGCGCTTGAGCATGCGCTTGGCATCGGCGTACACGCGCACGGCCTCCGTGCCAACGACGTCGTCTTTCAAAATTGCGGGGAAGGGCCCAGCCAGGTCCCAGGTTTGAAAGAAAGGTCCCCAGTCAATGAATTCAGCCAGCTCGGCCAGGTCAAAGTTTTTAAACACCCGGCGACCAATAAACTTGGGCACCGGCGGCTGGTAGCCAGCCCAGTCAATCGTTGTGGCGTTGGCGCGTGCTTTAGCCAGTGGCCACATCGGTGTCTGCTTTTTATTCGCGTGTTGAATGCGCACTTTTTCGTAGTCAGCATTCAGCTCATCAATGTATTTGGTGGCGTTGTCACTCAGCAGGCTTTGCGCCACGCTAACGCTGCGCGAAGCATCAGGCACATACACCACGGGGCCTTCATAATGCGGTGAAATTTTGACTGCGGTGTGTACCCGGCTTGTTGTTGCGCCGCCAATCATCAACGGAATTTTGCGGATGCGGAAATGATCGTCCTTCTGCATCTCGGCCGCCACATACTGCATTTCTTCGAGGCTGGGCGTGATGAGTCCGGAGAGGCCAACAATGTCAGCACCTTCAACCTTGGCGCGCGCCAAGATTTCGTGGCACGGCACCATCACGCCCATGTTCACAACTTCAAAGTTGTTGCATTGCAAAACCACGGTCACGATGTTTTTGCCGATGTCGTGTACGTCGCCCTTGACGGTGGCGATGATGATCTTGCCCTTGGTTTTAACGTCGCCGCCTGCGGCCTCCAGCAGCAGTTTTTCAGCTTCGATGTAGGGCAGCAAATGCGCCACGGCCTGCTTCATCACCCGTGCACTCTTGACCACTTGCGGCAAAAACATTTTGCCCTGACCGAAAAGATCACCGACGACATTCATGCCGTCCATCAGCGGGCCTTCAATCACATGCAGCGGGCGGCCACCATCAGCCAGAATGGCCTGATACACCTCTTCGGTGTCTTCGGTGATGAACTCGTTCATGCCATGTACCAGCGCATGTGAGAGACGCTGGCGCACGGGCATGGCGCGCCATTCGTATTTCTTGCTGTCGTCTTTCGCGCCGCTCTTGGCCGTTTCGGCGACCTCGATCAGGCGTTCGCCCGGCGTGAGTTCAGCCTCACCCACCTTGTAAACCGGCGTGCGATTGAGCACCACGTCTTCAACCCGCTCGCGCAGCGTTGGCTCCAGGTCGTCATACACGCCAACCATGCCAGCGTTGACGATGCCCATATCCATGCCCGCCTTGATGGCGTGGTACAAAAATACCGTGTGAATCGCTTCGCGCACCGGGTCATTGCCGCGAAAGCTGAAGGACACGTTCGACACGCCGCCCGACACCTTGGCACCAGGCAGGTTTTGCTTGATCCAGCGCGTCGCGTTGATGAAGTCCACCGCGTAGTTGTTGTGCTCTTCAATACCCGTGGCAATGGCAAAAATGTTCGGGTCAAAAATGATGTCTTCGGGCGGAAAATCCAACTCGTCCACCAGCACACGGTAAGCGCGTTCGCAAATTTCAACCTTGCGCTCGTAGGTGTCAGCCTGACCTTTTTCGTCAAACGCCATCACCACCGCCGCCGCGCCATAGCGCTTGAGCAGCTTGGCCTGGTGCATGAAAGGTTCCAACCCTTCCTTCATGGAAATCGAATTGACAATGCCTTTGCCCTGGATGCAGCGCAAGCCAGCCTCGATCACGCTCCATTTGGAGCTGTCGATCATGATGGGCACGCGCGAAATGTCGGGCTCGCTCGCGATCAGGTTCAAAAAGCGAACCATTGCGGCCTGGCTGTCCAGCATGGCCTCGTCCATGTTGATGTCGATGATCTGCGCGCCGTTTTCGACCTGCTGCCTGGCCACGGCCAGCGCCGCATCGAACTCGCCATTCAAAATCATGCGCGCAAAGGCCTTGGAGCCGGTGACGTTGGTGCGCTCGCCGATATTGACGAACAGGCTGCCCGAGTCAATGTTGACCGGCTCAAGGCCGGCCAGCTTCATGGGGGGAACCATTTGTGGGTTTTCGATTTCAGACATAACTCACCTTGAGAACACTTTGCAGTGAAGGTGAGCGCCGTTGCGACGAGCGGCTTTGGTAAATGCCGCCCTTTACCCAAGCCTGGCGAAACGATGGTTTCGCTGCAACGCTCCTTGAGTTACCATCATTTTATGCGGACTTAAAAGGCCGCGTCAAAACGCAGCCTTACTGCCGCAAATACTTCTTGAAAGAGACATGTTCGACAAGCTGTTTGGTACAAACAAGAATACGCCCATCACTGCGCCCGAACACATGCGCCCCAAAGACCGCATGCGTGCGGTCGAGGGCTCCAGCACGGCAGAGCTCGCAGCCAAACTGCTGATTGCACCCACCGCGCTGATGCAACTCACGCCTGAAGAAGCACTGACGGTTGTAAGCTACATGATCCCGCGCAAGATTCCCGTTGGCACTACCTTTATCAGGGAAGGCGACAAAAGCGATACCGGCTATATGGTGCTGTTGCTGGAAGGCGACGTTACCGTAGAAAACATCGTGGTTAGCCGCGACAGGCCCGTGACGGTCACCGTGCTTGGCCCCGGCAGTCTGATCGGTGAAATGGGGCTGGTCGACGGCCAGGCCCGGCTGGCATCGTGCACCGCCAGCACCGACGTGCGCTGCGCCATCCTGTCGCGCGAGGCGCTCGAAAAAATGGGCACCGATGACCCGAAAACGGCGGCCAAGCTGATGTTCGCCGTTTCGCTGCGGATAGCCGAACGGCTGCGTGATACCGCTGAAAAACTCAAGATGTACAGCCAATTGGTTCAGGCGATGCAGCAGGAAATTGATCACCTGATGCCAACATAGCCCCCACCGGTTTTTGGGGTCAGACACCCATTTAACTGCGGTGTAAACACCGCACCCGAAGGGTGAGCCAAAGGCTCGGTTAATTGGGGCTCTGACCCCAAAAACCGTCTGCCCCCCGAGGGGGCCGCTGCGCCTGCGGCGTGACAGAGCCAGTTCCGCGGCCCCGACTTGTAAAGACCAAACTCGAGGAATTTACGCGATTCACGGGTCGCGCAGCTCCAGCAACATTTGTTCAACCGCGTAGTTGCAGTCTTTCGGGCCGCGCAGGCAGTGCTGCGCAATCGGGTTGACCTCTATGGTTTTGGCAGGCAGGCCTGGCCGCTCGACGCGAAGCTGCCCGGCTACCGGCACGGTCACTGTATAGGTCGGGTATTGGCCCACGACCTTGCCTGAAAGTAAATTGTCCCAAGACGGCGGGCTTTGGCCGCAAGCAGTAAAAAGGACGGTAGCGCCTATCGCCAAATGCGCTAGCCCGGCAGCTCGAACCATGCGCGTCAAGCAGCTTCTTTGTAGAAAACGCCCGACGACAACTGCCGCCGCGCGATCGGCGCAACCGCACTCGCGATCGCAGCAATGTGATCGGGCGTGGTGCCGCAGCAGCCGCCCACAATATTCACCAGCCCCTCGGCGGCAAACTCGTGCAGCAGGCGCGAGGTCACGTCAGGCGTTTCGTCAAAACCGGTGTCGCTCATCGGGTTGGGCAAGCCGGCATTCGGGTAGCAGCTGATGAAAGTGTCGCCAGCCACACGCGCCAGCTCCTGGATGTAGGGGCGCATCAGCGCCGCACCGAGTGCGCAGTTCAGGCCTACGGCGAGTGGCTGGGCGTGGCGGATGCTGTGCCAGAAAGCAGTGACGGTCTGACCGCTCAGGATGCGGCCTGATGCATCGGTTACGGTGCCACTGATGATGAGCGGCAGGCGCTCGCCTGAATTGTCAAAGTACTCGTCAATCGCGAACAGCGCGGCCTTGGCGTTGAGGGTGTCGAAAATCGTCTCGACCAGCAGCACGTCGCTGCCGCCTTTGACCAGCGCCTCAGTCTGCTCGTAGTAGGCCTTGCGCAGCTCTTCAAAGCTGGTGTTGCGGGCGCCGGGGTCGTTCACATCGGGGCTGATGCTGGCGGTTTTAGGTGTAGGGCCCAGGGCGCCAACCACAAAACGTGGCTTGTCAGGCGTTGAAAATTTGTCGCAGGCGGCGCGGGCGATGCGGGCCGATTCGAGATTCATCTCGATGGCGAGATCGGCCATGTCATAGTCTGCCTGGGCGACGGTGGTGGCACCGAACGTATTGGTCTCAACCATGTCGGCACCGGCGGCGAGGTAGCCTTCATGGATATCCTGGATCACGTCTGGCCGCGTCAAACTCAGCAGCTCGTTATTGCCCTTGATGTCTTTGTGAAAGTCTTTAAACCTTTCACCCCGGTATTGCGCTTCACTGAGTTTGAAGCGCTGAATCATCGTACCCATCGCGCCGTCAAGAATCGCGATACGTTTTTCTAGAATCCCAGGTAAGGCCTGGCCACGGGTGTAAGTGATCGGTTTCATCACCCCATTTTAAGGCGGCGGCTATTTAACCAATACTTTCAATGACAATAAGGGCTTACCTTGCCACCATGAAAAACCTCCAACCCAAAGAAGCCCTTGCGTGGCTTGAGTCCCACCCTGATGCGCTGTTTCTCGACGTGCGCATGGAAATCGAGTCGCTTTACGTCGGGCGGCCGCCCGGCGTGGTCAATGTGCCGTGGTACGAATACCCCGACCTGCAGCCCGATGCCGGAAAATTTGCCGATGCCGTCGAGCGCGAGACAACTGGCAAGGACCAGCCGGTACTGTTAATCTGCCGATCGGGCAAGCGCACGCAGGATGCTGGCCAGGCGCTGGAAGCGGCGGGCTTTTCAAACGTGCAGCATGTGGTGCATGGATTTGAGGGTGAGCTGGACGAGCACTTTCGTCGCTCTACTTTGTCGGGTTGGCGCTT
>JBBRQQ010000027.1:0-35039 GCA_038226155.1 Burkholderiales bacterium | reverse complement strand
GGCCGTTGGAGAGCGGGAAACCAATGACTACCGGCTGCAGAGCCGGGAGCTCAGTCATTACTGGCGGACCCATGGCAACAATGCCGAGTTGATGGTACTACCAGGACGGCATCATTTCGATGCGGTGATTGAATGGGCCGATCCGGCCAGCACATTGTTCAAGGCCAGCCGAGCACTATTGAACTGAAACCCATATTTGCAATAAACACCACAGTCAAACAGAAAGAAACCCGGCGCGGGCGATGCTGCGTGATCTGCACCCCAATGGCCCTCGACAGCAGTCTTTCAGACGGTAGCTGACAACATGTGTTCCAGCGCTTTGCCACTGTCGTCCGCCAATGCTGCATTGCCCAGCGCCTGGAGCTGCGCCGCGCCTTGCGGCATGCTTTGCAATTGCGGCAGCTTGGCCATCACTCGTTGAAAGCTGCTCCAGCCACGTGCATGTGTGTCGCCATAGCCTTTAACCAGGCGCTGCGCACGGGCCACCTCAAGTGCCAGCGCGGGATGGCCCGGTGCCAGTCGCGCAATGGTTGCAAGCCACGTGTCAATCCTTTGCTGCTCGACCTGAAAACGCAGTGAGCTGCGGCGCATCCCCCTCAGCGAAGCAATCGCGTACAGCAACAGGTAGCCGCGGATCGACGAGGTCTGCACGATACGACCCTTGCGCGTGAAGGGCTCAACGCAGGCGCGAGCCCAGCGCGTTGCCAGCAGCCAGCGACCAATCGGGGCGGGCAGGGTATCAGCAATTTCTTCGACGCGTGGGTGTAAAAACTCATTGATGTCCAGCTGCTGGGTTTGGTTAACCCGGACCTCTTCGCCCACGCGCTGAAAGCGCGAGCGGCGGGTTTTAAGATCTGCCACACGAACCGTGTCTTCGTAGGACATCCACAGCGCCAGATGCCGCGCAGTTTCGTCCACCAGCTCTGTCGCAAGTGTTGCGTTTGCCATCGTGCCGTCCAGCAGTGGAGCGAGGCGGTCGAGGTAAGTAGCGGAGTAATCCACATCCTGATAGTCCGCCATGCGTGTGATGCCAGCCAGCAATGTGGCATGACACGCAGATGGAAATTCCTTTTGTACGCGCGCAGCAAGCGCTGTCAGCTTATGGCCGACCGCAGGCGATACTGGAACTGCAGGCTTTTGATCAAGCCCCGCTGCAATCTGCGGCGCAAGGGACTGCTGCGCCGCATCAAAGCCCGCTGAAAATGCTTTCAGACTCGATTTAACCCCTACCCCTCCGCGCACAATCGCGGCTTCAAATTGTTCGCGGCTGAAGGGCAAGCGCTGGGTTGCCGCTAACGCGCCGTACAGTGCAGGCGCAATCAGGCTGCCTGTTTCTTCAGCCAGCTTTGCAAAATCAGCGCTAATAAAATTCATCGCTGCCGCTTTACCGCCAGCCAACAACTTGTCAGAGTCGACTCGCCCATCGCCCATCGCCGTGCGCTCGGTCATGGAATACACGCGATGGGTTGAGGCTACAAAAGTGGTGCGTTGCGCGGTTACCAAGCCGCGTTGCAAAGCCCGCCCTGCCTCCATCAGCTCAGAGGCAATGACCACGTCTACTTCCCCTGGCACTGGCCCTAACGCCAGTACCGGCTGTTGACCACTGGGCACCACCGCCTCTGGAAACATCTCCAGGTAATACACGGTTGCGCCTGTCCGTTGGGCTACACCGGGCACAGAAGTTGTTTGTGCGAAAAAACCATTCTGCTCGGCCAGGTCGACCAGCCAGTCAGCCAGCACACCGCCGCCTTCGCCGCCCATCGCCATGATCGCAATGGTGATGGCGTGCTGACTTTTTAAGGAGTCGCTCATGCTGCAATTCCTTCAAGCCGACGTTCAATGCGGCTTTGCAGCCAGCCAATCACCAAGGTACGCAGCCGCAGCTTGAATCGGTCCCAAGCGGTTGGGTTATTAATGATTTCAGCCCGGTAAAACGACGGACACAGCACTGCCGCATGGGCGACCTCACCACACAAACCACAACCGACGCAGCTATCAATCACCGTTGCAATCGGGTCACGCCTGAGCGGGTCTGGGTTGGGCTTGATAGTGAGCGACGGGCAACCCGAAAGCCGTATGCATGAGTGATCACCGGTACAGGTGTCGGGATCAATGCCAAAACGCTCGCGCACCACGCGCTCACCACTTTCAATACGTTTTTTGATTTGTGGTTTGATGCGGCGTTGTCGGTTAAGCTGACATTCGCTTTGCGCCACAATGACCTTGGGACCTCTATCTTTGGTTGTCAAGGCCTCGCGCAATGCGTCTTTCATCTGCGTCAGGCTGTAGGTATTGGTTACAGTTTTGGCCCAGTTCACACCTACACCGCGCACCGCTTTTTCGATCGGGTTGTTGGTACTGCGCAGAGCGTTGGCCGCCTTGGAAGACAGCACATCCTGGCCGCCCGTTGCAGCCGAATAGCCGTTATCAATCACCAGTAGCACGTTGTCGGTCTGGTTAAACACTGCATTGCCGACGCCGCTGGTCAGGCCGTTGTGCCAAAAGCCGCCATCGCCCATCATGGCAATCGTGCGCCTGGATGTTTCGGTTGTGTTGAATGCCGATGCACCAGCCCAACCCAGGCCGTAGCCCATCGTGGTTGCACCGATGTTGAACGGCGGCAAGATTGAAAAAAGATGGCAGCCGATATCGCAGCTCACATGGTGCTTGCCCAGTTCGCGCTCTAACAACTTCATGGCGGTGAAGATGGGCCGCTCCGGGCAGCCGGTGCAAAACGAAGGCGGGCGAGCCTGGACTTCGTTGGATGCCGCTGCTATCGCAAAGGCTTTGGGGTTGCCTTCAATCGTCGCAAGCCCGATAGATGCCGGACGTGCTCCTGCGGGTAGTTCTCGCCCCACCAGAAGCTCGGGTGCATAGCGTTCAATAAATCGCGCCACGCCTTTTAGAACGACACCGCCCGTGTATTCACCTGCCATCGGCAGCATGTCTTTGCCGTGCACACGGGTTTGCAAATCAGCGCGGCGCAATATGGTGTTGACGTTTTGTTCAATGAAGTCGGGCTGGCCCTCTTCCACCAACAAAATGCCGCGCTTGCCGGTGCAAAAACGTTTGAACTCGTCGTCAATCAGCGGATAAGTGATATTGAGCACATATAGCGGAATTTGCGATTGGCCGAACGCATCAGCCAAGCCCAAAAGTTCCAGCGACCGCAGCACGCTGTTGTAAAGCCCGCCCTGCATGACGATGCCAAAATCTTTTTTATCAATGCCATCATCAGCAAAAAACTCGTTGACCTGATGGTCTTGAATAAACTTGACGGCGGCCGGCCAACGCTCGGTTATTTTCTCGTTTTCCTGCGCGTAGCTTGCAGGCGGCAACACGATGCGATTGACATCGCGTACCGGGTTTTCGATCGCATCCTTCAATGTAAAGGCTGGCCGCTTGTTGGCCTTGGTGGTAAAGCGCCCATGCACATGACAGGCGCGTATGCGCAGCTCCAGCATGACCGGGGTATGGCTTGCTTCAGACAACTCGAAACCCATTTCAACGGCGCGAACAATGCACTCCAGGTTGGGGCGCGGGTCAATCAGCCAGACCTGCGACTTCATGGCGAACGCATGGGAACGCTCTTGCATGATGCTGGAACCCTCGCCATAGTCTTCACCAACGATCAGCATGGCCCCGCCCATCACGCCGCCTGATGCCAGATTGGCCAATGCATCAGATGCCACATTGGTGCCCACGGTGGCCTTGAAAGTAACAGCCCCGCGCAACGGGTAATTCACGGACGCAGCCAAGGTAGCGGCAGCGGTAGCTTCCGAGGCGCTGTGCTCAAAATGCACACCCAGCTCTTGCAGGATGTCGTTTGCATCGGTCAGTACATCCATCAGGTGCGAAATTGGTGCGCCCTGGTATCCCGCCACATACGACACGCCCGATTGCAGCAAGGCCTTGGTAACCGCCAGAATACCTTCGCCGCGAAACTCTTCGCCAGCACCCAACTTGAGCTTTTCGACCTCTGCCGTGAACGATCTTTCAGCCATAAACTGATGTTTCCTGTGGTTTGCTCATTTTTTTTAGCTGTTAATAAATAATTTTTTTTGCGAATGATTGCAATTTACCCAGCACGGCCGCATCCGGCAAATAGATTGATTGGATTAGGCACATTGATTTGGTGAATAATCAGAAATAATCCCCAGAGCCAAAATCCCTTATGAACTTTCGCCAGCTCGACCTTAATTTATTACGTGTGTTGTCGGCTATACACCGCACGGGCTCTGTCACCAAAGCAGGCAAGGCGCTGGCACTTTCGCAGCCAGCCACCAGCAATGCACTGTCGCGCTTGCGCGATTTTTTTGAGGATGAGCTTTTTGTGCGTGCACCATCGGGTCTCAAGCCCACGCGGTTGTGCGAACAACTTGCCCCATCAGTCAACGCGCAGTTGCTGGCGCTGGAAACACTGGTCACTGGCCACGAAGAGTTTGTACCCGCTGCGAGCGCTATGCACTGGCAACTATCACTTTCAGACCTGGGCGAAATGCTGTTTTTGCCACAACTGGCTGGCGAGTTGCGCAAGCAGGCACCAGGCGCCAAAATATCGAATATTTCGGTTGCTGCCGATGATGTGGCGGCAGCGCTGGAAGCACGCGAGATAGACATTGCGGTGGGCATTTTGCAGCCCCATCACAGAGGTATACGCGCGGATTTGCTGTTTCGTGAGCACTACGTAGCGGTTGCGGCACCAAAATGGCGGCCCGCATCTGGTCGCAGTAGCCGTACATTGACCACGCAGCAACTCGCGGAAGCTTCGTTTGTGGTGGCCTCGCCTACTGCCACTTTTCACGGCAGCGTTGAGCAAATGCTGGTGCGCATGAAACTGGAAGACCGTATCGTCGTCAGGGCACGCCACTTTGCCGCACTGCCTGAACTGGCGTTGACTTCTGATTTGCTGTCCATCGTGCCGGAAATGTATGCCCGGTATTTGCGTGAGCGCTACGACTTCAGGGTGTGGGGCATTCCTGGAGCGCCAGCCTATGAAGTGCGACTGGTATGGCACAGCAGCACGGATGGTGACCCGTCGCACCAGTGGATGCGTGCCTTGGTACAAAAACTGTTCAAGATTCCGGTATTGGCAACGCAAAGAAATTTAGCGGGATGACCAAATTTCAAACCGCCTGTGGATTGTAAAAATATTTTCAAACTTGGCCGCGTACAAGTTGGTTAGCATGATGGGCACAGGAGACAAGCAATGACCGTTATCACCAACATCGAAGATCTGCGCGTACTCGCCAAAAAACGCGTGCCGCGCATGTTCTACGACTACGCCGATTCAGGCAGCTGGACAGAAGGTACTTACCGCTCGAACGAGGCCGATTTTCAGTCTATCAAACTGCGCCAGCGGGTTGCCGTCAATATGGAAAACCGCAGCACTGCCACCAAAATGGTGGGGGTGGACGTGAAGATGCCGGTGTGCATCGCGCCCGTGGGCCTTACAGGTATGCAAAGTGCAGATGGTGAGATCAAGGCAGCCCGGGCAGCTGAAAAGTTTGGCATTCCCTTCACGCTATCCACCATGAGCATCTGCTCTATTGAAGACGTTGCTGCGCACACCACCGCGCCATTCTGGTTTCAACTCTACATGATGCGTGACCGAACGGCTATGGCCGCGATGATAGAGCGCACCCGCGCCGCAGGTTGCAGCGCATTGGTGCTCACGCTCGATTTACAGGTGATTGGTCAGCGCCACAAAGACCTGAAGAACCATCTGCGGGCCTCGGTCATTCCATCGCTTGGCAATCTCTTTAACATGGCCAGCAAGCCGCGCTGGTGCCTGGGCATGATGGGCACCCGGCGCCACACGTTTCGCAATCTCGTAGGTCACGTCAAGGGAGTCAGCGACATGAAATCGCTCGCTTCCTGGACGAACGAACAGTTTGACCCCAGTCTGTCTTGGGCTGACGTGGCGTGGGTCAAAGCCCAATGGGGCGGCAAGCTGATCCTGAAAGGGATTCAGGATGTGGAAGACGCTCGGCTCGCCGTGGCTAGCGGTGCAGATGCGATTGTGGTGAGTAACCATGGCGGCCGACAGCTCGATGGGGCGCAGAGCAGTATCAAGGCCTTGCCAGACATTGTGGCAGCCGTCGGCTCGCAAATTGAGGTGTGGATGGACGGCGGCATCCGCTCCGGGCAAGACGTACTCAAGGCCTGGGCGCTGGGTGCCCGAGGCACGATGATTGGTCGCGCCATGGTTTACGGCCTAGGCGCTATGGGGGAAGAAGGTGTGACCAAGGCGCTGCAAATCATCCACAAAGAACTCGACATCACCATGGCGTTTTGTGGTCGCACAGACATCAAAACCGTGGACAAGGATATCTTGTTGCCGGGCACTTTTTAGGCTGGGTCGGCGGTGGCGACCCAGGCAATGAACTCATCGCTTGATGAAGTCCAGCATGTCCTTGGTCAATTGATTTTTGTGCGTGGCCTGGATGCCATGCGCTGCGCCATCGTATTCAATCAGCGTTGCGTTGGCAATGCCAATAGCGGCTGCTCGGCCTGAAGCGTCAATCGGCACTGTCTTGTCGTCAGTACCATGAATGATGAGCGTCGGCACCTTGAAGGCTGCCATATCCGGCCTGAAGTCGGTCGTCGCAAATGATTTGGCGCATTCAAGTGTGGCCTTCAGGCTGGCCTGCATGGCCACGCTGCGTGCCCATTCGAGCACTTCGCCGCTGGTGTCATGCGACAGCAGGCCGATGCCATAGAAGTCCTTGAAAAAACCCGCGAAAAACTTAGCCCGGTCTTGCTTCATGCCTTTGGTCATCTCGTCAAAAACCGACTTGTCGGTACCCTCGGGGTTGTCGCCGGTTTTGAGCATGTAGGGAACGACAGATGCGATCAAAATAGCTTTTGAAACACCCTTTCCGCCATGACGCGACATATAGCGCGCCACTTCGCCGCCACCCATCGAGAAGCCAGCCACTACGGCGTCCTGCGCGCCTGTTTGATCCATGACGGCGGCAAGATCGTCGGCCAGCGTGTCGTAGTCATAGCCCGACCAGGGCTGCGATGAACGGCCAAAACCGCGCCGGTCATATGCAATCGTGCGATATCCGGCCTCGGCAATAGCCATGGCCTGATCGTCCCAACTGTCGGATGACAGCGGCCAGCCCGAGAGCAAAATCACAGGGCGGCCAGCGCCCCATTCCTTGACATAAAGTTTGGTTTTATCGGCAGTGGTTATATGGTTCATGGAATGGTTTTCCTGTCTGGTAAAACCTCTACTTTCGATGAACAAGGTAATGCAATCTGTCGGCGCATGGCCGACACGCCTGTAAGCGTTTACGCACGCACTTGATTCCAGCAAGCCGTGCGGCGTACCAACGTGCTACGACTCAATACAATAAAAACTATTACGTACGCAGCCGATACGGCGCGCGAAACTACGCCAAAAGTATGCTCAGACGCATTGCACACCTCGACATGGACGCATTTTTTGCGTCTGTCGAGTTGCTGCGCTACCCGCAGCTCAAGGGCCTCGCCGTGGTCATAGGCGGTGGCCGCCGGAAGGTGGACGAAGCGCTCGAAGCCGTGCCGGATAGACAACCGCGCTTTATTCCTGTAGCGGAATTCCCCCTGCTCAAGGACTACGTCGGCCGGGGCGTTATTACCACGGCAAGCTATGCGGCGCGGCAGTTCGGCGTGGGCTCGGCCATGGGCATGATGAAGGCTGCCAAATTGTGTCCGCAGGCGATTGTGCTGCCGGTGGATTTTGACGAGGTAAGGCGCTTCTCACGCCTTTTCAAAAGCACGATTGCCGAGATCGCACCCGTGATTCAGGACCGCGGCGTGGACGAGGTCTATATCGACTTCACCGATGTGCCCGGCGGCCAGCGTGAAGGTGGCCGCGTGCTGGCCCGGCTGATACAGAAAGCGGTATTTGAAGCGACCGGCCTGACTTGCTCCATCGGCGTGGCGCCCAACAAACTCATCGCCAAGATGGCCAGCGAGTTCAACAAGCCCAACGGCATTTCCATCGTCCATGAGGCTGACGTGCAGGGCAAAATCTGGCCCCTCAATGTGCGCAAGATCAACGGCATAGGCCCCAAGGCTGGCGAGAAACTGGCGCGGTTAAACATCCACACTATCGGCGAGCTGGCGGCTCAAGAACCCGCCTTCCTGGTGCAGAATTTCGGCAAAGCTACTGGCGCCTGGATGATTGACGCCGCCTGGGGCCGCGACGACAGGCCGGTAGAAACGACAAGCGAACCGGTCAGCATGAGCCGCGAAACCACCTTTGCCAAAGACCTGCATTCGGTACGCGACAAAGCCGAACTGGGTGCCATCTTTACGTCGCTGTGCGACAAGTTGGGAGAAGACCTGCAGCGCAAAGGCTATGCCTGCAAAACCATAGGCATCAAGCTGCGCTATGACGATTTCAAAATAGCAACCCGCGACCAGACAATGGAGACCGCCACCGTTGACAGCAAAACCATTCGGCGCATTGCAGGCCTGTGTTTGAAGCGAGTGCCGCTGGAGCAACGCCTGCGTTTGCTGGGTGTACGGGCCAGCAATCTCATCAAGCTGGGTGATTTGGCTGAAAACGCAAAAAATAGCCCTGAAACTACCAAAAAAGGCCTGGAAAAAACCTCAAAAATAGCTGCAGCCCAATCGATACGGGCGCGAGCAGCTAGCAAACTGATAGCAAATGGTCAACTTTTCTAGGCTACTTCAGTGTCGCCAGATAGCTAATCAGGTCAGCGCGCTCCTGCGCATTTTCAACCTGGAAGCCCATGCGCTGGCCCGGCACCAGATCTTCCGGGTCTTCCAGCCAGGCATTGAGTGTTTGTGGAGTCCAACGCAGGCGTGACCGGCCCAGTTCATCCGAATATTTGTAGCCCGGCAGACTGCCCACACGCCGCCCCATCACGCCTCTATGCGCGGGGCCAATCTTGTTGCTGTCAACGTTGTGGCAGGCAGTACAACGCGCCTGGTACAAGGCCGCTCCACGCTGCACATCACCTGCTGCGGGGCTCACCCATTCACGCCCCTGGACCGGTCCATTGACTGCCGCAGGTGCCTGGGCAATAGCTTGAGCAGCGCTGAATTGAAGGCCTGTAAAAAACACCATGCCCATGAGAACGTTGGTGCGCCAGGCTCGGCCTGCCGTTGATATATGTAAGGCAAATTTGTTCTGGTTGTACGGGATCATAAGGTCACCTCCGCGAATTTTTTTAATCAAGCACCCGGTGACGAATTTCACGGATACGGCTCAAAAGCATGGGTTTGGGTGCCATCGTGCGCCTTGGGTTGTTACGTAAACGGTCTTGCCCATGGATTCAAAATCGTTAAAAAATCTCCCGGCGAACACGTTTACAACACAGTTGCAACGCCATTCCAAATAGTTGAATCCAGATTAATCCAACATTCGTATCATCCAAAGTACACATTTAATTACATTTTTCTCGGCCTACGTCTTACATCCACTTAAGAAACTCCAATGAATAATAAGTTTTCAACTGCTCTCCTCGCAGCCAGTGCTGCCTTGTTTTGCGCAGGTGCGCAGGCCGAAACCGGTAAATTGCTGTTGACCGGTGGCGTCAGCAGCGTTGAAGGTGCGGCTGGCGGCGGCTTGACCCCGTGGGCCGTGATTGGTACCAACGCTACCGATGGCGAAACCGGTTTTTCGGCTTTCGCCAGTACCGCTAGCACCAAGGACTACGGCCTTAACATCTACGGCGCGGCCGTTGCCTTCCAGGACCGCTATGAGTTGTCGCTGGCACAGCAGGACTTCAACACCCGCGACAAAATCACTCCGCTGGGCTTTCCCGGCCTGCACCTGAAGCAAACCATTCTGGGCGCCAAGGTGCGAGTGCTGGGTGATGCGATTCTGGACAGCGACAACCTGATGCCGCAAGTGGCCGTGGGCGTGCAATACAAGACGCTTTCGTCAAGCGGCGCGACGTCTAACTTTGTTAATGTTCTGGAATCGCTCGGCTCCAAAAAGAGCGGCACAGACTTTTATGTGAGCGCCACAAAGCTGTTCCTCGGTCAGAGTCTGCTACTCAATGGAACGCTGCGCGCCACCAAGGCCAACCAGAACGGTTTGCTGGGCTTTGGCTCCGTCAACAACAACAACTACAGCCTGCTGCCTGAGTTCTCGATTGCCTATTTGCTCCGCAGGGACTTGGCCGTGGGTGCTGAGTACCGGTTCATGCGCAACAAGCAGACGTCCACACCGCTGGGCGAAGGCTTGCGCGCCAACGACTGGAAAGACCTCTTCATCGCCTGGACGCCCAGCAAGAATTTCTCTTTGACGCTGGCCTACGTGGACCTTGGGGTGATCGTGCCTGCGCTGACCAACAGCCGCAAGCAGACCGGCTACTACCTGTCTGCCCAGTTGGCTTTCTAAAAGCAGCTCGCCAAATCAACCACCCATACAGACCTTTCAACTATTTCAGGAATCGATATGAAAAAATCACTCATTTCCCTGGCCATCGCGGCCTCCACGCTTTTGATGGCAGGTGGCTCATTTGCCCAGCAGATGCCCGGAAAAGACGACCAGCTATACAAAGCTTTCGGCGAGAAGGCTGGCCTGGTTGCGATCATGGACGACTTTATGGTTCGCCTGGTCGACGACCCGCGCACTGGCCCGCACTTCAAGCCCGCCAACCAGCAGCGTATCAAGGAGCAACTGGTCGAGCAGTTGTGCGCACTTGGCGGTGGCCCGTGCGTCTACAAAGGCGCGGACATGAAGAGCTCGCATGCCAACCTGGATATCAAGAAGTCTGACTTTCATGCCCTGGTCGAATTGCTACAGCAGAGCATGGATGCCAAAGGTGTCCCTTTCCGCAAACAAAATGAAATGCTCGCACTGCTGGCCCCGATGAACCGCGACATCATCACGCCAAAGTAGGGTTAGTTAATTATCATTAATGATCTCACCACCGAAGCGTCACGACACCATGAAAAAAACCATGCTTTTAACCGCCCTCGCCACCGCATGTGCTTGGGCTTCTGCTGGCAACCTCGCGGTGTCCGTTGTGGACAAAGAAGGCAAGCCCGTGCCTGATGCGGTGGTGGTCATCATTCCGGTCAACAAAACCGTACGGCCCAAAACGGCCCTGCCCGCTGAGGCCACTATCACCCAGGAAAAAATGCAGTTCATCCCCGCGGTGTCCGTTTTGCCGGTGGGTGCCAAGGTGCGCTTCGTCAACAATGACCCGTGGGATCACCATGTGCGCTCCTCGCCTGCGGGCATGGGCCAGTTCAATACCACCAATGCGGGGTTTGAGTTGCGGCTGGAAGGCAAGCCCGAGGGCAAACCGGGCAAGTCAGCCGATGTCACACTTGACAAGGCAGGCGTGCTGGGAGCGACCTTGCTCGGCTGCTTCATCCACGGTTCCATGCGCGGCTACATCTATGCCAGCGAATCGCCATGGGCCATGAAAACAGGCGCTGACGGCATTGCAACCTTTGAAGATTTGCCAGACGGTGCAGCGCAGATCAAAACCTGGCAGGCCGACCAGTTATTGGATGTGCCAGTACAAAACACCATTGTGAGCGCAGCGCCTGCAAAGGCGACAGTGCAGCTCACGGTAGTGCCGCGCCGCCGCCGGGTCTGATCATGCGACCTGTCAGAAGCCATCTCAAGGGGTCCGATATGTCCGTATTTTCAATTCGTAACCTCATCGCCTTGCCGCTGCTGGGTCTGCTGCTCGCAAGTGCTGCGCTAGCCGCCGACATCCAGACTACGCCTGTTGAAAATGCAAAAGTTGACGACTTCGCTGCCGGCAAAAAAGCCATCGACAGTAAAAACTGGGCGCAAGCTGTGAGTAGCTTCAGCAAGGTCGTCGCTCAAAACCCGAAGAACGCCGATGCCTATAACTATCTCGGCTATTCAAATCGCTGGCTGGGCAAATACCCCGAAGCCTTTACCGCCTATGACAAGGCCCTGGCACTTGACCCCAAGCACAAAGGCGCGCTCGAATACTCGGGCATTGCATATCTGAAAACCAATCAGAAAGACAAAGCCGATGCGCAACTCGCCAGGCTCAAAGCCATTTGCGCCAATTGCGAAGAGACCAACGACCTGGCAAAGGCCGTGACTGATTACAAACCAGCAGCGAAATAGGCATCCTGAGCGTACAGCCACGACAGGCACATAAAAGATATCAGCTAGTTATACGCCGTTCAATTCTGACGCTCCTTTAAAATGCAAAGAGTCCAATCAGCGGTATCTGGAGCGCATTTAAATGAACGTGAAACATATGAACGCCAGCCGACGTCGAGTCATCCAATCGGTTAGCTTGCTTGCAGGCGCATCGCTGCTGACACCCGGGGTGCTTGCCGCCATAAACAACGCGGCGGTTGGTGGCACACCTCGCATTGGACTGGTTATTGGGAACAGTGCCTACCGCGACAACCCACTCAAAAATCCGTCTAACGATGCCAAAGCCATCGCCGAATCCATATCAGGGCTGGGATTTAACTTGAAGTTGCTGGTTGATACAGGCCTCAAAGAAATGTCACAAGCCGTTAGTGCCTATGCCGAGCAACTTGCGAAAGACAAGGCGGTGGGGTTTTTTTACTACGCTGGTCACGGTGTGCAGCTAGCCTGGCGGAACTTTCTTATTCCAGTCGATGCGAACATTGCGCAGCTGGACGACATTCCCAACAAAGCCTTTGAGCTTAACGCTCTACTCAGCGGCTTAACCAAAGCATCTAACCCCATGAATATCATCGTGTTGGATGCGTGTCGGGATAATCCGTTTGGTACCCGCGTGCTGGCGCAGCAAAAAGGGCTCAGTCAGTTCGACGCGCCACCAGGCTCTTTTTTGGCCTATGCGACGTCGCCGGGTAATACGGCCAGCGATGGCAGCGGCAGCAACGGACTGTTCACTGAAAATTTTCTCAGGGAAATGCGAAAGCCTGACGCCAAAATTGAAGATGTTTTCAAACGTGTGCGCCTGAACGTACGGCTTGAGTCAAAAGGCCAGCAAGTGCCCTGGGAAAGCACGTCCCTTGAAGATGATTTTTACTTCGTGCCGCAAGGCAACAGAGAAAGAGAAAGTAGAGAAGACCGCGAGGCCAAGTTGGCGGAAGAAAGAAAATTGTGGGACGCTGCCGCAGCGTCCCTGGACTCAAAACTCACTGAGGCCTATATCAAGCGCAACCCGAGCGGCCTGTATTCCGAATTGGCGCAAGGCAGACTGGACAAATTGCTTGAAGTGAGCGGAGAAAAGAAGGTAAAGACGATTAACTCCGCTGCAAACCCTTTTTCAAAAGGCAGTGCGAACGGTACAGGCAAATATGCCATTGGCGATAGCTTCACCTATTCAGAAAAAGAGCCTATATCTGGCGCAGTGCAACGTACGTTTACTGAGGTTGTAACTGCAATTAGCGAGTTTTCAACAACCTTTGATGACGGCGCGAAAGTCATCGATCTAACGGGTAACGAAATTAAAACACCTGTACCGCGATTTCTTTCTCCGGCGCAGTTTTACCCGGCTGAATATGTCGTAGGGCAAAAATGGAAAACTAAATTTGGCTGGGTCAAGAACGATGGCAACACCAGTGAGATGCAGCTTGATTTTCAGGTGATGGAGAGAAAAACCCTGGCACTTTCCATGGGGTCTTTCAACGCCTTTTTCGTAGTGGGAAAAGGATTTATTTCGGGCGGTGGAAGGGCGTCGGTAACATATCAGATCGATCCTGATAAATGCGCTCGCCCGATAGCATTCGAAATGATAGCGTTGGGCAGAGGGTCAGTAGCCGTAAACGGTGCATTTGGTTATCGACTTGAACTGGTTGGGTTCAAACAGCGCAGCGTGGGGTGATATGGTGGCTAATGAAGTCTCTGATCAGAAACTTTATGTCCGACTCTTCCCATCGTGACCCGCATCACCAGCGTTTCTACTATCTGCGCCACAGGCTTTCGCTGGCGCAATTGCAGCGTGTGAAAAATTGGCAGGTGACTCACCGCATACAGCACCCGATTGAGTCCCAAGTGTGGGAAGCCGTTTTGATCCTGTGGCTGATGGCCCTGATCGGCTGGCTGCCCGCGTACGCCTTCGGTGCGCCGTCGGTCTATCCGCTGTGCATTCTGGGGACATTTGCGCCGCGGGTCTACGTACAGTTGCGTGCCTGCGCCCACCGATCCGGGTACCTGCGCTGTGACTGGCTGGATCTGGCCGGGTAATCCTATGCGGCGCCACCTTCCTACTGCCGCGCCGTCCGCACATTGGGCGGCAGGCCCTGTGGGTGACTCGTGCGAAACGGGTTGATGTCCAGCCCGCCGCGCCTGGTGTAGCGCGCATAGACCGACAACTTGTGCGGCTTGCAGCGCGTCCATATGTCCATGAAGATGCGCTCGACGCATTGCTCGTGAAACTCATTGTGATTGCGAAAGCTCACCAGGTATTGCAGCAGTCCCTCCTGATTGATTTGCGGACCTGAGTAGCTGATCTGCACACTGCCCCAGTCGGGCTGGCCGGTCACCAAACAGTTGCTTTTAAGAAGGTTGCTGGTGAGGGTTTCTTCAACCGGCGCTTCGTCAAACTCGGCAAACAGCAACTCGGGCGCGGGGGTGAAGTGAATACACTCCACGTCAAGACGGTCGAGATTGAGGCCATTCATTTCGTGCACTGGCTCACGATCAAACAGCTCTGGGCCCAGCGTTTTCACGCCCACGCTGGTGCCCACGGCGGCGTTGATGTCGGCGCGTATACGCTCGCGCACATCACGCGCATCGGCGAAACGTGTGTTGTTAAAACTGTTCAGGTAAAGCTTGAAGGATTTGCTTTCGACAATGTTGGGCGACTCGCACGGCACCGTAATGTGCGCCAGCGCCACTTGCGGTTTGCCGCGCAGGTTCAGCCAGCTGAGTTCAAACACCGTCCACATGTCGGCACCAAAAAAAGGTGGCGTATGTGTAATGCCAATCTCTGCGCGTTTGTCCGCGCGCGGAATCGGGAACAAAAGCGATGAGTCGTATTGATCGACATAGGGCGATGGCTTGCCTAACTGTGATTGCGCGGGCGTGTTCATGCGGTGCCAGCCCCGGCTTTATTGATGTGCGGAATCATCAGCTCAAGCAAACGTGCCACCACACCCGGCGGCAAGTCGTGGCCCATTTCTTCAACACCCACCAGCGTGGCACCTCGAATACGGCGGGCCGTGTCTTCGCCGCAGGCAAACGGTACCAGCGGGTCGGCTTTGCCGTGTAACACCAGTGTTGGCGCGTTGATGCCGGATAGCGCTTTTGCACGCCCCGCATCGGCCATGATGCCCACCATTTGCCGGGCAATGCCCTGCGGATGATAGCTGCGCTCTGTGGCCTCCGTCACGCGCTGGCGCAGGTCTGCGTCAAGCATTTCAAAACCGGGCGCACTGCCATGGCTGCCAATGACCTTGAACAGCTTCACGGAATGATCGATGGCCGCCTGCCGGCTTTTATTGGCTGGGCGGCCGAGAAGCGCTTTGGTGACTTCTGCGCTTGCAGCGGGCAAACCGCGCGCACCGCTGGAACTCATGATGCTGGTCAAACTAAGTGTTCGCTGGGGTGCGAGCAGGGCCACGCGCTGGGCAATCATTCCACCCATGCTCACGCCAACGATGTGGGCTCTTTCAATCTGCAGCGCATCAAGCACACCGACGCTGTCAGTCGCCATTTCAGTCAAGCTGTAAGGCGGCTTGATGCGAAGGCCCAGCTTGTACTTGATCCCTTGCCACAGCAGATTGGGCATGCCTAACGCATCAAAATGCTGGCTCAAACCGGCATCGCGGTTGTCAAATCTCACGACACGAAAGCCCGCATCCACCAGAGCCTGCACCATGGCCGATGGCCAGGCTATGAGCTGCATGCCGAGACCCATGATGAGCAGCACTACCGGACGCGATGCATCGCCCGGTGCACTGTCAAGCACTTCGACGTCAATCCTGTTTGCTCTTATTTTCATAGCTGGTCACGCCCGCGTTTATTGGGCTTAAAGGTTATTTTATTGGTAGAAATCACGAAAATTCACGCTCCCGGAGCCACTTGGTGGCAATCCACTTCTCACCCGCCAGTACCGGCATGCCACCGTGCAGCGTGCGGGTTGAAGGATGTGGCTCGGTATAGCTGAAAAACACGGCGTGGCCGCGCTCGGGCCACACGCGCACTTGCAGGTCGGGGAAGATGGTGGTGCCGCCTTCTGCCACATCATTGAGGTACATGATGAAGGTCGCCACTCGCTGGCCACCGCGCTTTAGCAGTGCGGTCGTGCCCGCCTCGGCAGGGTCAAAGTAATCGTAATGCGGGAGATATTCACCACCGAGGTCGTAGCGCAGAACTTGCAAGCCTTCGCCATTGCGCGCAGGCCAGCGCAGCAGCTTGGAAATACGCATTTCAATTTTTTGTACCAGGACACTCTCAAGGCGCTCAAAAAACATGCCTTGGCTGGTACGACTGTCGTTGATTTCTTCGCCGCCAGTTTTCGTGTCAACCGTCAGTGAGCGCGACAGCCGTGGCCGCGACAGCTCGATCAGAGCGTCGCACTCGGCAGCATTCAAGAAATTGCTAAACACGACCAGCTCTGGGTCATGCTGGCGGTGCAAAACTTCAACCCACTTGTCACCTCCGTCCAGCGTGCTGCCCGCCTCACCCGGCGATGGCATCGGAACGGCTGTGGATGTGGCGCAGGCTGCAAGCAAAATCAAACCAAAATCACGTAAAAATCAAGCTGAAAGCTTGCGCCGGAAAACCAGCCTGTCGGGCTTTGATGTAGCCGCCTCAAACCGGTAACCCTCGGCCTCAAAGCCTTCAAGCTTTTTGACTGTAGCGACTTTTTTCTCAATGGCGTAGCGCACCATCAGCCCGCGCGCGCGCTTGGCGTGAAAACTGATGATTTTGTACTTGCCTCCCTTAAAGTCTTCAAACACGCAGTTCACAACGCGCGCCTTCAGCGCCCCCTGATCCACCGCTTTGAAATACTCCTCGCTGGCCAGATTGATGATGACGGGCGAGGTATCCAGCGCAGCGCGGGTGTTCAGGTAGCTTGCGATTTGCGAACCCCAGAACTGGTACAGATTGCCTCCTTCAGCAGTCTTGAGCGCCGTACCCATCTCAAGCCGATAAGGCTGCATCCAGTCCAGCGGGCGCAATACACCGTACAGCCCGCTCAGAATGCAGACATGCGCCTGCGCCCACTCGAGCTGCGCAGCGCTGAGGGCTTTTGCATTCAAGCCCTCGTACACATCGCCGTTAAACGCCAGCACCGCCTGTTTTGAATTTTTGGCGGTGAACTTTTCTGACCATGTCTGGTAGCGTGCCACATTCAAACCCGACAACGCGTCAGACAGCTTCATCAGCGTACTGATCTGCTGCGGTGTTTTGGTTTTCAGAATGTCAATCAACTGGGCCGATTGCTGCGTGAAAAGAGGCTTGGTGTGCGCATTGATATGCGGCGGGGTGTCGTAGTCGAGCGACTTGGCAGGTGACAGTAAAAACAGCATGGCTTTGAATTGTTGAAATAAACCGAAGCCCTGACTTTACTGGGTTTGGCTTTCCGCCTGGCACTCCGCCGTCCTTATGGTCGGCAATGGCCTTCAAGAGTAACTTGGCACGCGGCATTGATTACGATATAGTAAATTAATTACGAATAGTTAAATCTTCTACCCACCCAGCTAGTGCTCACCAGGAGGCATCCATGAACCCGCTCCTCAAATCAGCCCATTTGCCGCCCGCCGCGCCGATACAGCAGTTGCACCACTACGCCTATCGAGCCAAAGATGCCGAGGAAACCCGACATTTTTACGAAGATATTCTGGGCCTGCCGCTGTACCACATCATCCAGAGCGACCATGTCCCGAGCACTGGCGAGTACTGCCCCTACACACACTTTTTCTTTCGTCTGAGGGACGGTTCTTTCATCGCATTTTTTGACCTGGGCGATGACGAGGCGGCCCTTCCCTCACCCAACACGCCGCTGTGGGTCAACCATATCTCCTTCCGGGTTAACACGGTCGCCGACCTCGAAGCCATGAAGACACGCCTGCAAGCCGAAGGCATTGAAGTGCTGGGCGTCACCGATCATCACGTTTTTAAAAGCATTTACTTTTTTGACCCCAACGGCGTGCGCCTGGAGCTGACCGCGCAACTGGCAGATGCCAACGAGATGAAAAAAGAAAGCCAGACAGCCCACGCACGGCTGGCCGAATGGACGGCGCGCAAACAGCAGCGACGCAAGGACAAAGCTGCGGGCACACTTTCAGCCTAGGCAAGTCTTTTGAACGATGAACCAGGACTATGAATTTTCTGCTTGCTCGGGCTACACGCTACCTGAATACCCGTTTGTAGCGCCGCCTGAAATTGCCAGCGGCGAGCTCAAGCACCACCCCATTGTCATCGTGGGGGCCGGCCTGACCGGCTTGAGCCTGGCCTGCGCTCTGGCCCAGTACGGTGTCGAGGTGTTGTTACTCGACGAGGACAACACGGTGGGCGTCAAAGGCGCATCGTCCCGCGGCATTTGCTATGCGCAAAAAACCCTGGAAATTTTCAAGCGTTTCGGCATTTATGAACGCATCGCCAGCAAAGGCGTGCAGTGGAGCGTGGGCCGCACTTTTGCGGGCAACGACGAAGTCTACTCGTTTGACCTGCGCCAGCAAACCACTCACAACCTGAGTCGGCAGCCACCGTTTATCAACATCCAGCAGTTTTACATTGAGGGCTTTCTGGTTGACCGCATCCACGGCCAGAGTAGCCATCAAGACGCTGCCGGCCGGCCGATTGACCTGCGCTGGAAGCACCGCATCACCGCGTTTGCGCAACAGGACGGTATCGCTACCCTGACAATCAACACGCCTGTCGGCAACTACTGCCTGCAGGCCAGTCACGTGATTGACTGCACTGGCTCGCGCAGCCCGTTTCGCGCCTGGTGCAAGGCTGCGGTGAGTGCAAAAACAGGCGATGACCGCTGGTGCATTGCCGACGTGCGTTTTAAAAACCCACCGCCCGTGGAACGCCACACCTGGATTGAGGCCCCGTTCAATGAAGGCCGCGCCGTCTGGCAGCACTTGATGGCCGACGGTGTTTGGCGCATTGACTACCAGATGCTGCCCGATTCCGACCCGCAGGAGGTCAGCCGCAAGGACGTGGTGCGAGCACGCCTGAAAGCCCAGTTTGGCCCAAAACTGCACGAGAGCGACTATGAAATTGTATGGGTTGGCCCCTACGCCTATCGCAGTGAATGCCTGGACAGTCTGCGCCATGGCTGCGTTTTTTTTGCGGGTGATGCCGCCCATGTGATGAGCCCGTTTGGCGCGCGCGGCGGCAACTCGGGTGTGCAGGATGCCGACAACCTGGCCTGGAAGCTGGCCGCCGTTGTGCGGGGCCGCGCTACACCAGATCTACTGCACAGCTATCACCACGAGCGACATGAGGCGGCCATGCAAAATGTGCTGGTGACCAACCGTACCGCCCGCTTTTTGCGCCCGGCTGACGGCGCCGAGCAGTTGTTTCGCAGCGCTGCACTTGGCCTGGCGCGCCAGCACGAGTTTGCACGGCAATTGGTCAACACCGGACGGATGTCTGCACCGAGCACTTATACGCGCTCTGCCGCATGTCACGCCTCGGGCGGGTACGCAGCGCAAAACGTGGCCTTTGCCTGGGCTGATGCCACCCCGGGCGAGTTGTCAGACCTGCTGAAATGGGCCAATGGGCGTTTGCTGCTGCTCGTGTTTGCCGCTGTGACGCCGCTTGAAGCCCGGCGCTTGAGGGCGCTTTCGTTGCAGGCTGACATCCGCTGCGTGCAGGTTGTACCTGGAGGCGCTTCGGGCCGAGCCCTCGACGCCATCAGCGTCCTGGCCCGCGAGCATGTGTTCGACATACACGGCGCTCTGCGCAGAACCTGCCGAGCAGAAGGTGCAGAAGGCGCAGAAGGCGCACAACGTCAGGCCTGGGCGCTGATCAGACCAGACAGTTACATCGCCGCAACTGGCGGGCAGATCAACGCCGGGCTGGTCAATGCGCTGGCGGTCACCATGGCAGCCACCGGAACCATGGAAAAGCCCGCATGAAAACCGGATTGAATTTTCAGGACGCAGATGCGTTTTACGAGAGCCTGCTGGATGCCCATCAGGGCCTGAGCCGGGAGCAGTCCGAGCTGCTGAACGCCCGGCTTATTCTGCTGATGGCCAACCAGCTTAGTGATAACGATGTGCTGAGGGAGTGTATTACAGCCGCAGCCGATGGCGTGACCCCACCGAAAGCCTGACCACTTGCACAGAATTTGAATCAGGCGCATTCTACGGATGCGTCATCTCACGCTTCTTGCGTCGCAGATTAAAACTTTTTGCGCACTTTCTGGAGTTCATCATGCGTGCTTCAAACCGCGGTTTCAATTTCAAAATTCACGTCTCCCCCATTGCGCTGGCGCTGTCGCTAGCATTCGGAACCAGCGGTTTTGCACCCGCAAGTGCCGCCACTCCATCGCCGTCCAGCACGCAGTCCATCATGGACGCGATGAGCCAGGCCAATGCGGCGGTAGTCGGCATTCGAGTGACGGCGGTTGAAGGCGCGCGATCTGCGGAGACCCTCGGCCTGAGGCGCAGAGGCTCCGGCGTGGTGATCGGGCCTGATGGCCTGGTGCTCACGATTGGCTATCTGATGCTGGAAGCGCAGCAAATTGAAATCGACACGCAAGACAACAAGATAGTGCCAGCCGTCGCGGTCGGATATGACGTGGCCACTGGCTTTGGCTTGGTGCGCCCTTTGCTACCGATGCGCGGTGTGAAACCCGTCACATTCGGTAGCGTGAAAGACCTGAAAGCGGGTGAACCCCTGATGGCCGCGACCGGAGCCACAGCAGGTGGTGAAGACGGCGGTGTCAGCATGACACAGCTGGTCAGCACCCGCGCTTTTTCTGGCACGTGGGAGTACCACATCGACACCGCGCTTTTCACCAGCCCGCCCGTCAGCTCGGGTCGCGGTAACCACAGCGGCGCGCCCCTTTTCAACCAAAAAGGTGAATTGCTGGGCATAGGCTCGTTGCTGGTGATGGATGCGACCGGCGAGAATAAACGCCAGCCCGGCAACATGTTTGTACCGGTGGATTTGCTCAAGCCCATACTGGCCGAGATGCAACAGTCAGGCAGCAGCCGCCAAAGCCGCAGGCCGTGGCTGGGCCTTACATCAAGCGACAGCGGTGGCCGCGTGCAAATCGTTCGCGTCAACGCCGACAGCCCCGCCAACCTAGCCGGGCTGCAAGCTGGCGAAGTGGTGTTGGCTGTAGATGGCACCGAAGTAAAAACACTGGAGGGCTTTTATAAAAAGCTCTGGGCACGCAGCGCACCCGACACACCCATCAGCTTGACGGTGCTGCGCGGCGACGAAGTTAAAACGGTTGTTCTGAAGCCGCTGGATCGAATGCAGACTCTCAAGAAACCGTCCGGAATTTAGAGGCCTGCTGATCGCCGATCCTGAGGCCGCAGGCGACGGACGTATGCGCCGCGGGATTGTCAAGAGCAGCCTGAGCGCACGCCCTCGTCTTACAGCAGAGCCCTACAGCGCCTGACCCGCTGCATGGGCGACTCGCGAGATGGTAAAAACGAGCTCTGGCAATTCGCCCAACTGATCCCTTTTCAAGAAAACCGTTTTAACTGGACTTGGAGACTAATATGACCGCTGCTACAAAAGTCACTCTGGGAAAAACCCCGCCGCCTTCCGACCCACAAGAACTCAAGCTTCCGCACGAACGCGACGAATCGGTACAACAAGGTGAAGTCAAGGTGGATGCGCATGCAAAAAAGGCTGCAAAGGACGCCATCAAAGGTGTACCGGATACCAGCCGAGCCGTAGAGGCGAACGTCGCGTATCAGCGCCAGAAGCAACCGTAACAACCACTTATCGGGCTCAACCCGGTGAATTGCACGTTGGCGCGCGAAAAGCCTTCAACACCTGATTTCGCGGCATTTTGAGGCGTTTTTGAGGCATAAAAGTGGCTGTAGCCCAATAAAAACGGGCGTTACCAGCTATTTAATTCATAGCAACACTATGGCTGCTGGAGCTTCTTTCCCGCGCGACGGCAGGGCAAAGCTTCAGGGCTGGCACCTCGTGTCCAGTCGAATAAAATCACTGCAACGCCTCCTTCAGTCTCAACCCCCGTCGCTCTTCATTCTTCACCCTTCACCGATCTTCACGCGGCATCCATCTGATGCCGTTTTTCATTGCCCCATGACACCAGCCAACACCCCCTCTGCCGCCGCCCATCCAACCACACCGGGCCTTGATGCGCTGGCCAAGTCGTTTGAGCCAGCCGCGATTGAAAGCCAGTGGGGACCGTTATGGGAGCAAAGCGGCATGTACGAGCCGACGCTGGACGCTGCCAAAGATTCGTTTTCCATTCAGCTGCCGCCACCCAACGTAACGGGCACGCTGCACATGGGCCATGCGTTTAACCAGACCATCATGGACTCACTCACCCGGTACCACCGCATGAAGGGCGACAACACGTTGTGGCTGCCGGGCACTGATCATGCGGGCATCGCCACGCAAATTGTGGTCGAGCGCAAGTTACAGGGTGAAGGCAAAACGCGGCACGACCTCGGGCGCAAAAACTTTGTAGCCAAGGTGTGGGAGTGGAAGGAAGAGTCGGGTACCACCATCACGCGCCAGATGCGCCGCATGGGTGACTCGGTGGCGTGGAAGTACGAATACTTCACCATGGACCCGAAGATGTCCACAGTCGTTACCTCGACCTTCGTACAGTTGTATGAACAGGGACTGATATACCGCGGTAAACGGCTCGTGAACTGGGATCCGATTTTGAAGTCCGCCGTGAGCGACCTTGAAGTTGAGAATGAAGAGCGCAACAGCTTCATGTGGCATATCGAGTACCCGTTTAGCGATGGGCCGCAAACCGCTAGCGATGGCTCACCATTGCGCGGCATGCACATTGCCACGACACGGCCCGAGACCATGCTGGCCGACGGAGCTTTAGCGGTACACCCCGACGACGAACGTTACAAACACCTGATCGGCAAAATGGTTGACCTGCCGCTGTGCGACCGTGCGATTCCGGTCATCGCAGACGACTATGTTGACCCGGCTTTCGGCAGCGGCTGCGTGAAGATCACGGGTGCGCATGACTTTAACGATTACCAGGTTGCGCAGCGCCACAACCTGCCGCTCATCACCATCTTCACACTCGACGCAAAGATCAACGAAAACGGCCCTCCGCAATACCAGGGCCTTGACCGCTACGACTGCCGCAAGGCGGTGTTAAAAGACCTTGAAGACCAGGGTTTTTTGGAAAAAGCCGTGCCGCATAAAAACATGGTGCCAATATGCGCACGCACTGGTGCTGTGGTTGAACCGATGCTGACGGATCAATGGTTTGTCGCGCTCAGTAAAGTCAGCGATAAAGACCAAAAAATTCAAAACGACACAGGTGTCGTGGGCAAATCCATCTCACAAAAAGCGCGCGATGCAGTTGCCAATGGTGAGGTGAAGTTTGTGCCCGAGCAATGGGTCAACACCTACAACCAGTGGATGAACAATATTCAGGACTGGTGTATCAGCCGCCAGCTATGGTGGGGCCACCAGATTCCGGCGTGGTACGACGAAGACGGCAAGGTCTATGTGGCTGAAAACGAAGCCGCTGCGCAAGCCCAATCTGACAAGTTTTCACCGGGTAAAAAACTGACACGTGATGAAGATGTTTTAGACACCTGGTATTCGTCAGCGCTGGTGCCTTTCTCATCCCTCGGCTGGCCGGAAAAAACAAAAGAACTCGACTTGTTTTTGCCATCGAGCGTGCTGGTCACAGGCTACGACATCATCTTCTTCTGGGTCGCCCGCATGATCATGATGACCACGCATTTCACCGTTTCACCTGAAAATCCTGGCGGATTGGTACCTTTCAAACACGTCTACATTCACGGTTTGGTCAAGGATGCCCAGGGTAGGAAAATGAGCAAGTCTGAAGGCAATGTGCTCGACCCGGTAGATTTGATTGATGGCATTGAGCTGGCACCGCTACTCGACAAACGCTCGCAAGGCCTGCGCAAACCCGAGACCGCGCCACAGGTACGCAAGGCGACTGAAAAAGAATTCCCCGCTGGCATACCCGGCTACGGCGCTGATGCCCTGCGCTTTACGTTTGCGTCACTCGCCAGCCTGGGCCGCAGCATCAACTTTGACAGCAAGCGCTGCGAAGGCTATCGCAACTTTTGCAACAAGCTCTGGAACGCGACGCGCTTTGTGCTGATGAACTGCGAGGGTCAGGACTGTGGCCTGGAACAACACACCAAGGAGCAGTGCAAGCCCGGTGGGGAGTTCCACAACTACATGAGCTTTTCGCAAGCCGACCGCTGGATTGCATCGACCATGCAACGCGTGGAAGCCGATGTAGCCAAAGGATTTTCTGACTACCGACTCGACAATGTCGCCGGCAGCATTTACCAGTTTGTATGGGACGAGTTTTGTGACTGGTACCTTGAAATAGCGAAGGTGCAAATCCAGACCGGCAACGACTCGCAAAAGCGCGCCACGCGGCGTACGCTGATTCGCACGCTCGAAGGTATCTTGCGCCTGGCGCATCCGGTGATTCCGTTTATCACTGAAGAGCTGTGGCAAAAGGTTGCCCCCGTTGCAGGCATTAAAAAGACAACTTACATCGGCCAGGCGGCCTACCCGAAAAGCCAGCCCGAGAAGATTGACGAAAAAGCCGAAGCCCATGTGGCCAGACTCAAAACACTGGTCGATGCGTGCCGTAATTTGCGCGGCGAGCTGAAAGTGTCACCCGCCACGCGGATGCCACTGTATGCGTGGGATGAGTCCGGTTTCACCTTTGAGAATGCAGACGCACTCAAGGCGCTCGGCAAGCTAAGTGAAGTCAAGGTTTTTGCATCCAAACAGGCATGGCAGGATGCGACCGAAGGTATGCCCGTGTCCCTTGTCGGGGGTTCGAGTTTTTGCCTCTACATGGAAGTCGACGTGGCGGCTGAAAAGGTGCGCCTCGGCAAGGAAGCTACGCGGCTGGAAGGCGAGTTGGTCAAGGTCAAAGCAAAACTGGCGAATGAGGCTTTTGTGAGCAAGGTGCCGCCTGGGGTACTGGCGCAAGAGCAAAAGCGCTTGCAGGATTTCACTGCCACACTGGAAAAGCTCAGGGAGCAGTTGGCGCGCCTGAAATAGGGTGTCCCGCTCCGTCTCGCGAAGGCATCGAGCCTATCAGTCCAGTCCGGTCAAACTGATGGCTACGGCAGATCGAGTTGCATCGGCACGCTGGGGAATTGGTCAAAACCAGACGCAGAACCCGAAGCAGTAGGACTGATCGCCTCGTGCATGCGGTGAGCCACATACCAGCTGGAACGCAGCCGTGCCTCGCGCGTATGCGAACCCAGGCGAGGCGTGACGTACAGGTTGCGGACACCTCGAAGCGGCGACTTTTCACCCGCAAAACCAGGGCTTGCGCCATCGAGAATGCAGGCTTCAATGCGGCCATCCCACAGCGCAGCAGCCAGTGCGGGCTCATCAAACAGCTCACTGCGGCTAATACCGGCCCACAACTGATTGGGCTTGCAGTTGACGAGTATTTTCTCGTTGACAAAGCCCTTGAAGCGGCTGGCGTAGAGCATTTGCACTGACACTGCGTCTGACTGGCTCATCAGCTCGGGCAGAGTGACCGGCTTAATGCCCAGGCGCTCCCAGACAGGCGCTGTGTGGTGTACGGCTGGATCGTAGCCAAGCAGCCGCACACCCAAGCCTGTGAGCATGCCGGCAAGCGTATGGGCTGTTGGTGCCAGGCCCAAAATGCCCACCGTGCTGCAATGCAGCTCGCGCCCCATCTGCGAAGAAGGATGCCTGCGGCCCATGAGCGCAGACACCACGCCACGGCGATACATCAGCAGCAGGCAACTGAGCAAATACTCGGCATTGGAGCGCACGTTGGCACTGCTGGCGTGGATGACCTTGATGCCTCTTGCCTTGCAGGCTTCAAGGTCGGTGTTGTCGGTGCCAACATGCAGGCGGGCCACTGCCTTGAGCTTGGGCAAAAAATCAAGAAAGTCGCGGGTCACCACGGTTTGCCTGGGGAACACTACGCCCTTGATGTTGCCATCGACCTGACGCATTGAGAGCATCTCTTCAGCATGACCGGGACGATATTCAACGCGATGCCGTGCTTCAAGCCACGCCACGGCTTCGGGAACCAAAGCGTCTAGAAGTAAGATGTCCAATCTGTTGTCCTTTTCTGCCGTCTGCTGGCAACGCTTGAGCCAGAAAACGGTTTGACTGTAAGCTTTTTATCTCGCCGCCTTGCGCACCCGTCTGACGCAATGGACGACACGGCAATGGCATAGTTTATTTTTTACCTGCTATTCACGCTGCTATCGATACCTGCTGTTTCCCTGTTACCTCAACGTAAAGCCAATGCAAAAATATTCGACGCTAAATAAAGCCGTTTTCCCTGTTGCGGGTCTGGGTACCCGCTTTTTGCCCGCGACGAAAGCACAGCCCAAAGAGATGCTACCCGTCGTTGACAAGCCGCTGATCCAGTACGCTGTCGAAGAAGCCTACGCAGCTGGCATTCGTCACATGATTTTTGTAACAGGACGCAATAAACGGGCCATTGAAGATCACTTCGACACCGCTTATGAACTTGAAAACGAGCTGGAAGTTGCTAAAAAGTTTGATTTACTGGCCATCGTCAAGTCCATGCAGCCGGAAGATATGGATTTTTCTTATGTCCGCCAGCCGCGCTCGCTTGGCCTTGGCCATGCGGTTTTATGCGCCGAGCACCTGGTCGGCGATGAACCATTCGCGGTGCTGCTGGCAGACGACCTGATGGTCGGGCCAGCGGGCGCAAAATCAATATTGGCCCAGATGGCTGCGCAGTTTGAAACGCTGCAGCAATCGGTGCTGGCGGTGCAGGAAGTCCCTTCGGAACACACCCGCCGCTATGGCATTGTGGCAGGTGAAAACGTTAACGACGGCTCTGGCGGCAGACTGATAAAAGTCAGCGCCATGGTCGAAAAACCCGCTCCCGAAGTGGCGCCTTCGCGCATGGGCGTTGCAGGCCGCTACATTCTCACGCCTGCCGTTTTCAGGCATATTCGCAGCCAGTCGACGGGCGTAGGCGGTGAAATTCAATTGACGGATGGCATTGCAAGCCTTATGCAGGAAGAGTCTGTGTATGCCTTCAAATACCAAGGCAAGCGCTACGACTGTGGCAGCAAGGCTGGATTTTTGGAGGCTACGGTTGAGTTGGCCCTGCAGCACCCCGAAGTGGGTGAAAACTTTCGCAGCTACCTCAAAAATCTCAAGCTGGACTGAGTTGAGTTACATAAAGGTCACATCAATGACACATGAGTGCGCGCAAACTGGCGTTAATGTCCTGTCAATAGAACATCAGCAACGGGCTCTGAGCGCTGCTTGACAGCGTTTAGCGCCGTTTGAGGACGTGAATAAAGTCCGCGCCAGCGGTTTCCTGTTCCACCAAGTCATTGCCTGTCTGCTTGGCAAAAGCCTGAAAGTCGCGGGTTGAACCAGAGTCGGTAGACACCACGCGCAGCAACTGGCCGGTTTGCATGTCTGCCAATGCTTTTTTTGCTTTCAGGATGGGCAACGGACAGTTCAGGCCGCGGGTGTCGAGTTCTTTGTCGATATGCATTGTTGTCCTTGATGTGCTTGCGTTACCTGTATTTTAAGCAATTCCGCAAAAAGCCTTACAAACCGTTAATCGCGCTTTGCCCACTCTACAAACTCGGGCGCATAACCGCGCGACTTGAGCCAGTCGGCCAGCGCATAACCGGTTCCTGCAGGCCAGCACTTGAGCTTGTCAAAGTCGTACAACTTGTAGTCAACCAGTTCGGGTGACAAATTCACTTCGCCCGTACACACCGCATGGTACGCAATGATGATCTGGTTCATCCGTTGGAAGTCATAAACGCCAATGAGGTCCAGGGACCCGACATCCAGGCTGGTTTCTTCTTTTATCTCACGCTCTATGCCGCCGTACGGAGTTTCACCCGCCTCCATAAAACCGGTAATCAGCGCGTACATCTTGTGTGACCAGGCCGCATTACGCGCAAGCAAGATCTGGCCTTCATATTCAATCACCGCCGCCAAAACGGGCGTGGGATTGTTCCAGTGGGTGTAGCCGCATGCTGGGCAACGCAAACGGGCCTTATCGCCACCGTCTTCCAGTTGCGTGATCATCTGCAGGGGGTTGGCGCAATGGGGGCAGTACCTGAATTCGGCAGTCATGCGGGAAACACTCCGGTAGACAAGTACCGATCGCCTCGGTCGCAGACTATGAAAACAATCACCGCGTCCTTCGCTGATTTGGCAATCTGCTGCGCCACCCAGCAGGCACCTGCTGCAGAGATGCCCGCAAAAATACCCTCCTCGCGCGCCATGCGGCGGCACATGTCTTCAGCGTCCGCCTGACTCACAAGTACCAACTCATCGACCGCGCTGGCATCGTAAATTTTCGGCATGTAGGCGGCGGGCCACTTGCGTATACCGGGAATGCGCGAGCCTTCGCTTGGCTGTGCGCCAATGATTTTGACGGCCGGGTTTTGCTCTTTCAGATAACGCGACACACCGGTAATGGTGCCCGTGGTACCCATGGCGCTGACAAAGTGCGTGACCTTGCCTTTGGTGTCAGCCCAAATCTCCGGGCCTGTGGTCTCGTAATGAATGAGCGGATTGTCCTGGTTGGCAAACTGATCAAGCACTGTTCCCTTGCCTTCGATTTGCATTCGGGTAGCAAGGTCACGGGCGTGCTCCATACCACCGCTTTTAGGCGTGAGCAACAATTCGGCACCAAAGGCCTTCATGGTTTGTGCCCGTTCAATGCTCAGGTCCTCCGGCATGATGAGCACCATGCGGTAGCCCTTGATGGCGGCGGCCATCGCCAGCGCGATACCGGTATTGCCTGAAGTCGCTTCAATCAGCGTATCGCCCGGCTTTATCTCGCCGCGCTCCTCGGCGCGTTTAATCATCGCCAGCGCTGGCCTGTCTTTCACCGAGCCTGCCGGATTGTTACCTTCAAGCTTGCCAAGAATCACATTACCGCGCGCCGCGTTGTCGCTTGCCCCTATGCGCTGCAACGCAACCAGCGGTGTCTTGCCAATCGCGTCTTCGATGGTTGGATATTTCATAGTACACACTGTGCCATAATTTAAGGCTTCGCTTCTGATCGCCCGGGTGGTGGAATTGGTAGACGCACGGGACTCAAAATCCCGCGCCGCAAGGCGTGCCGGTTCGATTCCGGCCCCGGGCACCACACATTAATGATCAGAGCCAAGCGCTGGCAGGCTGAAACCCCAGCCTATCGAGCTGATCGCAGCACCTCAAGCCAGGCGCGGCAACACATCTTCAACCGACAGCACGTCACCAAAAAACAGCATCCAGTTGTTCAGTGCCCAATGGTGCTCGTCTGGCGTGAAGGCTGACAGAGCGTCGTCGACCATGACCACGCGGTAGTTTTGCATCATGGCGTCTCGGCCGGTTGAGTCGCAGCACACATTGGTGGCTGTACCGCCAATCAGCAGCGTTTCAATACCAAACTCATCGAGCACCTCATGCAGGGCAGACGAGCCCTGCACCATCGCGCTAAAGCAAATTTTTTCAATGTGCGCATCACCGGGCTGGACGTCGAGTTGCGCATGCAGCTGGTAACCGACCGAATCCGGATCTAAATTCTCGAGCCGGCGCTTTTTACGCTCGGGCGTCAAGGTTTCGTTGTGGTGCAGCGCCAGGTGCTTCGCGGCGTTGACCGATGTGGTTTGAATCCACACTACCAAACCACCCCTTGCTCGTACGGCATTGCACAAGGTATTGATAGCCGGAATGGTGGCGGGGGCAGCGGGTACCGCAGCTGGAAATTCTGGCAGCAAAAAATAATTTTGCATGTCAATGACCACGAAGGCGAGCCGATTAGTCTTGAATTTTTTGTACGGATGCAAGCTGCCTTGGCGGGCTATAACCCGGTCCATAACCCATGGAGGGAATTGCATGATGTGTCTTTCAGGTAATTAAAAACCGGCTGGCCTTAGTTGACCACACCCACTTTTTGCAGCCCGGCCTTTTGCGTCATGGCCAGAAAGGCCGCTACGAACGCGTAAGGCGTATCAAAAGCAGGTCGTAAATGTATTTCGGCTTGTACCGGGCTACTTGCAACAGAGGCAATACGCTCCTTCAAGGTAACCATGGCGGTGATGCGCTCATCATTCCACTGCACAAAACCCGCTGCGTCCATTTGCACGTTAACAATTTCTGGCACCGCGCTGCTGGTTTGCGAGGGCATGTCAAGGCTCACGGAATGCAGCGGCACAGGGATGGTGATGATGAGCATGACGATCAGCACCAGTAATACGTCAATGAGTGGCGTGGTGTTCATCTCCGCCATAGGGCTGGCATCTGCGTCAGTCTGCTGAAACCGTGACAATAAGTGTTGGCTGTAAAGCTTCATGTTGTCGTCCTAATTTGATGCGGCTTGTGTCGGCTCGGTGATCAGACTCACCTTTGAAAAACCGTAGCCCTGCGCGGTATCGATCACTTGGCCCACGTAGGCGTAAGGCGCATTTGCATCGGCCCTGATGTGCAAGTCAGGCTGCGGGCTGCGGCTTGCGATTTCGCCTATCAGCCCTGACAGTGCCTGAATGTCAGGCGCAAAGGTTTCGTTGAAGTACAGGTTGCCGACCCGGTCTACGCTGATGACGACGTAGTCTCCGCTGGTGTCGCGCCACTGGGCTGACTCAACCGGCAAATTCAGATTAACCGTAGCACTGACCACCGGAATCGTCAGCAAGAAAATAATGAGGAGTACCAGCATCACATCAACCAGCGGAGTGGTGTTGATGTCGGAAAGCCAGCCGTCTTCGGCTTGGTCATCGTCAGCGGCGTAAAGATTCATGGCCTTAATGCATCCTCTTTTGGCGTGGCAACCGGATCTATAGGGCTTGTGGGGTTTGAAGCAAAAGCGGCCAAGGGCGCCGTCACGTCGGTCGTCGCTAAAAGCAAGCCATGCAATTGCGCGCCAAAACTGCGCAGTGACTCAAACGCCAGCTTGTTTTGCCGCAGCAACCAGTTGTAGCCAAACACGGCGGGCACAGCAACGGCCAGTCCAATCGCCGTCATGATCAGCGCCTCACCCACCGGGCCGGCCACGCGGTCAATCGACGCCTGCCCCGACGCGCCAATTTTGACCAGCGCGGTGTAGATGGCCCAGACGGTTCCAAACAAGCCTACAAACGGCGCGGTAGAGCCAATGGTTGCCAGTACGGCCATTCCGCTTTGCATACGCACCTGTACACCAGACAAAGCCTGCTCAATCGCGCGTACAACCCAGGTGTCGTAATCGACCCTTGGCTTGAGTGCCGCGTATTGATGCACCGCTGCCGTACCCGCATCAGACACAAAACGCACCGGATTACCAAAGCTAAGCTTGCCGACCTCCGACGCAAAGTGCCGCACATCCGCGAACATCGCGTGGCCCGCCGTTGCTTGTTGTTTAAGTCGGCGCAACGCGAGTGTTTTAGCGAGCAGCGCATACCAGCTCAGCATCGACATGATGGCCAACAGCAGCAGGCAGCCCTTGGCTACCCAATCGCCTTGCCGCCAAATAGCCGCGAGGCCGTAGGGGTTGGCGCTGCTGTTGGCTTTATTGCCTGGGACAAGTGGTGCGGCAACCGGCATTTGGCTGGATGGCCCACTGGCGGCTGCGGTGGGCCGCGCATCAAGCGTGGTGCTGAGCTGGCTTTGCGCCGCAGCAGGGCTCAGCACGCACGCGCATACCGATGCGGCCAGCAGGTATTTTGCAAGCGAGAGCCCGACGCGGTGATAGCGTAAATAGTTCATGGTTTGCTTTCGGTTGTGTGGTTTCGTGCGGTTGGGTAGATCATTTTTTGCATTTCTCCTCTATCGCGCGTTTGAGCAGCGGGCCAATGGCCAGCAAGCCCTGCGCCGATCCTTCGGGGGCTTCTCTCAAACAGTCGATGTTGCCAGCGCCTTCTACCGCATCCGCAAACGGGTCACGCGGCTTACGGCGAAGCTGCTCATTGGCCTGCTCTGCAAGGCTGCGCCTGGGCAGCGCCAGCGGAGGGCGATACGGCAAGCGCGGCACCCCTAAGTTGAGGTTGCTGGGCTGGCCACTTGGGCCACCGCGCGTACCTTGAACGCCCTGATCGCCCTGAACCCCTTGAGCACCTTGCAGACCCGGGGTAGCACCTGCAGCTGCACCCGTGGCATTAGCGCTTCCATTGGAGTCGGGGTTTACGTTGGCGCTAGTGGCTGCGCTGGGTGATGCAACGGTGGCCGTACCTGCCGTTGGCATGGCATTCGCTAAAGTCGGCACAGCAAGGTTAGGCGGGGTCGCTAAAGCAGACGGTAGTGCAGGAGTACTAGCAGCAGGTAATGTAACCACCGCGTCTGGCACCGTCGGCGGTACGCGAGACGACGGTGGTGCTTGAGGCGTGGGCGCTGTTGAAGTAGTTGGCTGTGCCGTCTGCAGCGGCGGCGCGCGCTCGGCCACTGCAGGCGCGCTGGTCGGCGGCGCAAGTGCGGTGGCGGTAACCGGCACTGTGGCTGGAGCCATAGCCTGGGACGGCGCTAACGGCGCAACAGTTACTGTGGCCACAGCTGGAACAGTCGGCGTAACAACCACGTCAGGCGTGAGCGATTTTTTTTGAATGACCACTTGCAGCCTACCTGCCAGCGGCGTACTTTGCTGCACGGCCAGTGGCGCAGCTAGCTGCGCAGTTACCGGGGGGCGCGGCAGATCCAGTTGCGTCTCTGCCCGGCCCAAGCGCTGGGTGGTAATGCTGCGGGGGTTACGCGCCAAGGCGGTATCAGGCTGGGCGCTGCTGTTGGTGGCAGATCGTCCGGCTGCAGCCTTGGCATCTGGTCGCGTGTCACTGCGAAAAATCTGCACCGCTACTTCCCGTGCGTCCTGAACAGCCATTTGCAAAGGCCAATAGATATTGGCTACCCACAAAAGCCCGACATGCAACAACACGACGCAGAGGCCAACGTCTGGGCGAGCGTGGTCTGGCGCGAAGAAGGGAGCAAAAAACAAGGGCCTTGTCACGCAAGTATGTTCCCACATCTCCAGTGCTTCCCGCCCCCGAAAACGAGTTGGCGAACTGGCGTTTACGCGCATTCAGCGCAGTCGGCTCTTGTTGCTGTCAATCGGCCTGTGTTTTGCTCAAAAATGGCACAAGGATGCGAAAAAAAGCCATTTTTAGGACCTAAAAATAGCCACAGCCCAATCAATACGGGCGTAAGCAGCTACTGAATTAATAGCACTGCGAACTGCTACCCGATCAAACCTTGCACCACGGTTGGGTATTGCAACGCTACGCGAAGCTCTTTTTTCAGGCGGGTGTTGTCGAGCTGGCGTGACTCACTCATAAAGCTCAGTAGCATCAGCGGGAGTTCGCCCTGTGCTGCATCGCGCGCCATGCGCGGCGGGCGCGGGAGGCCGTACAGGTCAGCGGCCAGGTCGAAGTAGTCGCCCATCTTCAAGCGGGTGTCGTCGCATACGTTGGTCACGCGCTGCGGCTTGCCGCGCCACAGGGCTTTGACGCAGGCGCGCGCCAGGTCGTCGGCATGGATGTGGTTGGTGTACACGTCGTCCACCGCATTTAAAACCGCCGTACCCTTGAGCAGCCGCCCGCGCGGCGTGCCACCTTCGCGGTCAGGTGCATAGATGCCCGGAATGCGCAGGGTGTGGGCCCGCACTGCTGTCGCCCGCCCAAACAGGCGCAGCGCATCCTCCGCATCCACCCGCCGCCACGCGCGTGCCGTATGCGGGTTGACGGCTCTTGTCTCATCAATCTTCGCGCCCTTGCAGTCGCCATAAACCCCACTGGTCGAGCCAAATACCACCGCTTGCGGCAGGCTGCGCAGGCGCAGGGAGCGCAGCAAGGCGCGCGTGCGAGGGTCATCACGGGCTTCACGGATATTGGGTTTGTCGTTCGGTGGCGGTGCCAGATGCACAATGCGGGTCGCCAGCCCGGCAAGCCGCCGCAAGGTCTTCATGTCATCAAGGTTACCGCGCAACGGAGTGATGCCTAGCGCACGCAATTCAGGCAATCTGGCGGGCGATGATGTGAGCGCCATCACCGCCAGCGTGGGCGGCAGCTGCCGCGCCACGCGCAGACCGACATCGCCGCAACCGACGATCAATACACGCTGCCTGCGAAACCGCGCGGGCCGCGCGCCAAGTGGATTTAGATTTGAGGGCAAAATTGGGGATTGAGTCAAAAAAACAAACACAGCCAACAATAGCTGGTTGCCAAGGATAACGAATATGAGTTTTAACGTCACCGTACAGCCCAGCGGACGATCATTTACAGCTGAGACCGATGAAGCACTTCTGGCCGCCGCAATACGCCAGGGCATAGGCCTGCCCTACGGCTGCAAGGACGGTGCCTGCGGTTCATGCAAGTGCAAAAAGCTCGAAGGCAGCATCACGCAGGGGCCGCACCAGCTCAAGGCCTTGTCGCTTGAAGAAGCCGAGGCCGGGTTCATCCTGACCTGCTGCGCCACGGCGCATTCAGACATCGTGATCGAGTCGCGTCAGGTCACCGACGAAAGCGCCTTCCCCATCAAGAAAATGCCAACCCGCGTTGCCAGCCTTGCCAAAGCATCACATGACGTGATGGTAGTGCGCCTGCAGCTGCCGGCTGCCGATGTTTTTAAATACCACGCTGGTCAGTACGTTGAATTTATGCTGCGTGACGGTGACCGCAGGGCCTATTCCATGGCAAACGCACCGCACACGCAGCTTGATACGCCGCAGGTGGAGCTTCACATTCGCCAAATGCCAGGCGGCAAGTTCACTGACCATGTATTTGGCCCAATGAAAGAAAAAGAAATCTTGCGGGTTGAAGGCCCGTTTGGCAGCTTTTACCTGCGCGAAGACAGTATCAAACCGATGGTGCTACTGGCATCGGGCACGGGCTTTGCACCGATCAAGGCCATTATCGAGCACATGCAGTTCAAGGGCATCACGCGACCTGCCGTGCTGTATTGGGGTGGCCGCCGCCCAGCTGATTTGTATATGAACGACTGGGTGAAAGGCAAGGTGGCCGAG